>RDXB01000055.1 GCA_004292515.1 Oscillatoriales cyanobacterium | reverse complement strand
AGCAGCATCTGTTCAGTGTATGACAGCCCCTAGGATGGATTCGCGTTTTTCAGAGAATGTGAGGAAATGACAGGAAATCAATCACTGTTGATTAACCTTTGCATACTTCAGTTTGGGATATAAAGAAGCAAAGGAAAGACAGAGCTGGTTCGGGGGTGTGATGATTGCCCAGAATGAGTCTGAAATCATCAATGCCTTAAAACTCTTCGCTGCTCGATCGCCCCAGCAGCTCATCCAGTTTCGATCGCACCCCTTGGATGTCTTGCCACATCAACCATTTGGGGCTGCCCTTTTCTCGCGACTGGTTTCGCAACAGGTAGGCGGGATGGAAAATTGGCATACAAAGCCGTCCATCCCAATCCATCCACTGGCCACGAATTTTAGTGATGCCATCTTTGCGACCCGTTACGCCGCGCACGGCCGTGGCCCCCGTCAGCAAAATAATCTTGGGATTGACCAGCCGGATTTGTTCCATTAGGTAGGGACGGCAGGCCGCAATTTCCTCGGGGGTGGGCGCACGGTTGCCGGGGGGACGACAGCGCACCACATTGCAGATGTAGACCTCGTTGGCCAGGTCAATGCGGACGGATTCGAGGATTTTTTCCAGTAGTTGCCCGGACTTGCCAACGAAGGGTAAGCCCGTTTCATCCTCCGTTTGGCCCGGCCCTTCGCCAATGATCATCAATGGTGCGGTGGGCAAACCACGCCCCACCACCACATTGGTGCGTCCTGCCGCCAAGCCGCAGCGCTGACATTGGCGGCAGTGATCGAAGAGGGCTTCTAGGTTGTCGTAGGTACCGGGGGGAATGGGCAGGCGGCCATCGGTGGGGAGGCGATCGAGGGCGATTGGAGGCATGGCCGGTGGCGTGGGTACTGGGCCGGGTGCAGCAGCCAGGCCGCCCAGATCAAAGAGGCTGATTTGTTCACTCTGTTCGCTGCCGGACACGATTGCGATCCTTTCCCTTGAGTTAGACGGCGGCGGGTTCCATGCCCAAACGGGCCAGGAGCCGATCGAGATCGAAATGCTCCTCGATCAGATGGCGGGCGCATTGGATCTTCACCGGTTCTTGCAAACGCACTTGACCAAAGGCGCGATCGACAATTTCCACGGTGGTCAGAGTGTCCAAATCCACTGATAGAATCGGCACTTCCAGCTCTTCGGCCCGCGTAATAATCGTCGGGTCGGGCGGCACTTGGCCGGTCAGGATCAGGCAGTGGGTGGAGGTTTCGAGGGCCGCGAACTGAATATCTGCGCGATCGCCCCCCGTCACCACGGCCATGTTGTTGCCTTTGCGGAAATACTTTAGGGCCGAGTTGACATTCATGGCCCCGATCTTCAGGTCTTCGACCATTAGTTCCAGGCGATCGCGCCGACAGAGCACTTGGGCATCCAACTGGCGCACCAGTTCACCCACGCTGACGCTACGCAACAAGGCATTTCGTGGCAGCAGACCCAAAACAGGAATGCCTTGGGCTTCCAGGAACGGGCGGGTGACATTGTGCACCGCATCAAATTCTTGGGGCAAGACCCGATTCAACACCACGCCCACGAGCCGATCGCCCAGCAATGCCCGGGCCGCCAACAGGCGATCGACCGTCGCCGTCGCTTCATAGGAACAAACCAACAGCACCGACGCATCGAGGGACTGACCCATTTGGGCCAGGGACAGTTGAAACAAGCTGCCCTCCTGCAATGATGCAGCCCCTTCGACCAAGGCCAGCTCGGCACTGGTGTTGCGATAGCCTGCTAGGGCGGCGGTGTAGTCAGTGGTGTCTTCACCTTGCAGCCGCTTCAGCACCGCCTCAGAATTCAGTTGCACCAGGGTTGGCAGCAACCGATCGCCCGACAGATTCAACGTCTCGCGCATCAGTCGCACATCCGCGTCTTCACCATCCACGGCGGTCATGATTCCCCCGATCGGCTTGCCATAGCCCAGCTTGATGCCCTGAGCTGCAAATTGGTGAGCCAATCCCAGCAGCACGGCTGATTTGCCGCTGTATTCTTCCGTGGAACCGACGATTAAATGCCTGGGACGAAACGGCACGCTAAAACTCCTATGTTGCGCAACAAACTTGGGTGAAACTAACCGGTTTCGGCGGAGGAATCGAGCGGGATCTAGTAGACCAGAAAGCACGATCAAGCCGAGGCTGGGAAGTGATTGATCGGGGCTAATCCAAAGGAGTCTAAAATTTCAGGATCCAGCACCGAGCAATGGCTGTGGACTTTCGACAAATATTCGGTCGCAAGATACTCGGTCGCAATCGGGATCGACTGAGGGATCGACTGAGAGCGCAATCGGTTAACGCCCGGCCAACGATCGGGCTTAATAATCTTTGTAATGCAATTAAATCATTAATGTGTATTACAGGGATTGCAAACAGTCATCATGGTTTGTCATGGTTTGTGCTGAAGCGTGAAGATCGTAACAATTTATACGCTCTGCTTATGCGCTCTGCTTATGGGCGACTTCATGGCAGCGCTTGGGGGCGGTTGCTTTGATGCATCGATGTCGCCCAAGCTCAAAGCCCACCCCTGTTCCCAGACCGCAGCGCAGCCATCATCGCGACTGGGGTTGTAGAAAATGCGCGATCGCCGCTCCCTATTCCAAATGACTGAGCAGCTTGCGATAGAACGGCTTGGCAAAATCCGTGAGGCGCGTTTTTTTGTAGTCCACCAACATATCAATCAAAAAGTTGATGAACTCATAATTCGCCATGGCCACTTCGTAGCTCAGTTCCGCATTGCCATCAAATTGCACTCGGCAGCGGGTTAAGTCGGCTGGCAATGACGACACCCGCCAAGTGGCCACAAATGGGATATGTTCGCCCCCTTCAATCCGGCGCTTGCCTTCGATCGATCCTTTTTGGTACAGCCCGATCGCAAAGGGCAGCACCGTGCGCTTATTGCCTTGGTAATAGGGTAAATACACGCCAACAGCCCCTTTCGGAGCGGGTTCCAACTTATCTAGGGACATGCCATCAAATCAAAGTCAAATCAAAGTCAAATCAGCATCACTCAGGGGTCAACCGGAGCGATCGCCGACCATCCCCCGGTGCGCTACTTGCTCGATCGAGCTGCAAGCGCTCTAATGCTATGTTGAACTGCCCTTGCGGGTAGATCAACAGCTTGCCCCAAAATCCCCAGTGAATTTCTGCTGAAAACTGGGGCTTTCGACATCTTTCCGCGTCGTTTTTTGTCACCCGAGCATCTCTATGACGGAACCCGTTTTTGACAAGGAACCTCTGAAGGCCGCGGTCGATCGCGCCGAACCGGATTGGGACTGGAGTGGTGGCCTCGAAGGACGACGGCGCAAGGCTGCGGCTGCCCTGTTGGTGCTGTGGTCGATGGTGGCTATTTTGCACTACGCGGCCTGGGGCCAGGCCATGGTTTGGGCTGTGACTCTGCTGGCTGGGGGCTACGTGTTGCGCACGATGGCCTGGCGGTTGCCGGCCCCGATCGATCCGGCGGCTTCCTTGGGGTCGGCTCCGACAGAATCCGACTGGCCGGCGGTGTCGGTGCTGGTGTCGGCGAAGGACGAAGAAGCCGTGATTGGCAAGTTGGTGGCGCGGCTCTGTGCGATCGACTATCCGGCCGATCGCTACGAGGTGTGGATTATTGACGATGGCAGCAGCGATCGCACGCCCCAAGTGCTGCAACAAATGCAAAGCAGCTATCCCCAATTGCGGTTGCTGCGGCGGCTGCCCGGTGCGGGTGGGGGCAAGTCCGGTGCGTTGAATGCGGCTGTGCCCCTGACCAAGGGTGAGATTTTGGTGGTATTTGATGCGGATGCTCAGATGTCGCCAGGTTTGTTGCGGCAAGTGATCCCGGCCTTTGGGCGATCGAACCTGGGGGCGGTGCAACTGCGCAAGGCGATCGTCCAGGCAGAACAGGTCAGCCCGGAACCCCATCCCGATCGCGATAATTTTTGGGTGCGGGGTCAGCAGGCAGAAATGGCCCTGGATAGCCACCTCCAAGGCCAGCGGGCCAACCAAGGTGGTGTGGGCGAACTGCGTGGCAATGGGCAATTTATTCGGCGATCGGCCCTGGAGCGCTGTGGCGGATTTAATGAAGCCACCATTACCGATGATTTGGACTTGGCCGTGCGGCTGCACCTCTATGGCTGGGATATTGAATGTCCGATGTTCCCCGCTGTGTTGGAAGAGGGTGTGACCGGGCCCCAATCGCTCTGGCATCAGCGCAACCGTTGGGCAGAGGGGGGCTACCAGCGCTATTTGGACTACTGGACGGCGATCGCAGGCAACCGGGGCGGCTCGGCCAAAACCCTGGATTTAGCGGTGTTTTTACTGTTCCAATACCTTGTGCCCCAAATGGTGCTGGCCGATTGGGTGATCAGCGGCCTGCGGGGTGATTGGCCCGTGCTCACTCCCTTGGCGATGGCGGGATTGCTGCTATCGGCTTTGGGGATGGTGTTGGGGTTGCGGCAGATTGCGGCGGCCACCGAGCCGATCGTCCATTGGGGCGATCGGGTCACCAGTTGGCTGCGAACAATCAGCAAAACCTTCCTGGGCATGGTGTATATGCTGCATTGGTTCCCGGTGATTGCCAGCATGGGTTTGCGGATCGCTGTGCGGCCCAAGCGGCTGAAGTGGGTGAAAACGGCCCATGCGGGATCGGGTGAGCTGGCGATCGACCTGGAGGAGTTGGACGATTAGGGGCGATCGGTCAGTGGGGTTAATCAACAGTTGAGGCCAGTAGTCGATTCAAGTCGGTTAGGTAGCGCTTTGGGAAACCCAACGCGATCCATGCAAACTTCTCTGGTGTTGGGTTTCGCGCCTCAACCCAACCTACAGGATGAGGGATCCGGGAGTTAGCAATGGTGAAACTTAGGCTGGCCAGCGTTCTGTTTGGGGCGATCGCTCTGGGGGCTTGTCAGGGTTCACCGACACCTAAGCCCTCTGCTAGTCCCACCACCACGATCACCGTTTCGGCCGCCGCCAGCTTGCAACCGGCCCTGACGGCTTTGCAGCCCATCTACGCGCAACAGCAACCAACGGTGAAGCTGTCGATCAATTTTGGTGGCTCTGGCGCACTCAAGCAACAAATCCTGCAAGGTGCGCCGGTTGATCTATTTATTGCAGCCGACAACGAGACGATGGATAGGCTAGCCAAGACCGGCGCGATCGACCCTGCCACGCGCCGCCATCTGCTGGGCAATCAACTGGTGTTGGTGGCGCGGCCCGGTGGCCCGGTGCAGGGCTGGGCTGACTTGGCCCAACCGGCGGTGAAGTTCGTGGCGATCGGGAATCCGGCGACTGTCCCGGTGGGGCGCTATGCCAAAGCGACCCTCACCCAGTTGCAGTTGTGGCAGGCGATCGCACCGAAGTTGGTGTTGGGACAAGATGTGCGGCAAGTGCTGGCCTATGTGGCCACGGGCAATGCCGATGCAGGTTTGGTTTATGCCACCGATGCGCGCCAAAATGCGGCGGTGCAAACGGTGGCGATCGCCCCTGAAGCATCCCATCCTCCAATCCTCTATTCGGCGGCGGTGTTGCGGCGATCGAGCCAGCCAGCCGCCGCCCGATCGCTCTTGAATTTCCTAGGACAACCGGCGGCCCAGCAAGTGTTTCAGCGCTACGGGTTCCGGCCGATCGCGCCCCCTTCCACCCCCAGCGGCCCGCCCCAGTGATCGTAGAGCTAGTGATCGCAGCGACCGGCTCCGTGGATTGGTCGCCCTTGGGGGTGTCGTTGCGATCGGCCTTGATTGCCACTGTGCTAGCCACGGGGGTGGGGCTGTTAGCCGCTTGGGGTTTGTTGACTTTGCGGGAACCTTGGCGCAGTGCGATCGATACGCTGCTGTCTTTGCCCCTAGTGTTGCCGCCAACTGTGGTGGGGTTTGGGTTGTTGGTGTTGTTTGGCCGATCGGGGCCGCTGGGCCAATGGCTCGATCGCTGGGGTCTCTCGGTGGTGTTTGCACCGGCCGGCACGGTGGTGGCCGCAACGGTGGTGGCGTTACCGCTGGCCTATCGCACCCTGCTGAGTACCTTTGAGCAACTTGATCCAGACCTGCTGCGGGCGGCCCGTACCTTGGGGCTGAACCCTTGGCAGATTTTTTGGCGGGTGCGGTTGCCATTGGCCCGATCGGGCGTAGTTGCGGCGGCGATCTTGGCCTTTGCCCGATCGCTCGGAGAGTTTGGAGCCACGGTGATGTTGGCGGGGAATATTCCCGATCGCACCCAAACCATTCCCAGCGCCGTGTTTGCAGCGGTGGAAGCGGGGGACTGGAACCGCGCCCAACTGTGGGTGGGTCTGTCGATTGCGATCGCTCTGTTGTCGATTACGGTGCTGAACTGGACGGGTCGGCGGCCTTGGTAGCCTGCTGATGAGCCTTCAACCGCAGATCCAGCAGCACGATCGTTACTAACCCAAAGGCGATCGCCGCTGCCCAAGGCGAGATTGCCAGGCCCGTTTGCCCCAAAATGGCGCTCGTGGCCCCAAAGCCGCCAAAAAAGCAGCCAATGCCTAGCCCCACGCGATCGGGCATCAGTTCGATCGCCAGGGGAATGCCCCCATTGAACAGGCCCGCCCAAGCCAACATCTCCACCAGCGCCAAGGGGCCAGCGATCGCCTCGATCACCCCACTCATCAACAATGGCAGTCCCAAGACCAAGGCGATCGCACTCCCTAACATCACCGGCTGGTTGCCCCAGCGCCCGGCCGCAGCCCCCATGATCACCGCCATCAGCGCCACCCCAACCCCCACAACCAGGCTGATTGTGGCACTTGGCACTTGGGGCAGTTGAGCTTGCACCGCCACCGGCACGGCCGCAAAAAACAGCCGCAACCCCCAACAAACACACATCCCCAAACCAAAGAGCTGGATAAACGATCGCCAATTGATCGGGCTGGGCAGATCGGCGGCGATCGCCCCCGCGCCCAACACCCGATCGGGCCCTGCCAACTTCAGCACCACCGCCGCCCCCATCAACACCAGCGATCCCAGCCCAAAGGCATAGCCCGGCCCCGCCGACAGGATTCGATCGCGGGCGGCCGGGGTCAAAGCTCCCACCAAACCCGATACCAACACCAGCACGCTAAAGGCCTGGGGAAGCCGCGTCGAAATCGCATATTGCCCAATCAAGGCGATCGCAGGCGATCGAAACATCGCCATCGCCACCGCCCATAGCAACAACCCCGACACCAAAATTCCCTGAGCCAAGCTGCCTTGACTCATGCCCGCTGCGCCAATCACCCCAAACAGCACCACCGTCAGCAGCACCCCCGCCACCACCAGCGGATAGCGACTGCCGACCCGCAGCCGGGCCCGATCGCTCAGTCCCCCCAATGCCGGTTCCAACACCGCCGCCAACGCATCTTCGGCCATGGTCACCAGTCGGTCAGTTCCGGCTAGCCCCACCCCCGCCAACAGTTGCGGCAAATAAAACCGATAGAGCACCCAGGCCAGGGAAATCGCCCCCTGCAAACCCGCCAGCCCCAGCACCTGTCGCCAAAGGATAGAGCGGCTCGATCGTGGCTCGTCGTTCATAGGGGTTGCGTTCGATCGCGGTTGAGAACAAATCCAGCGCCGCCCCCGAACCACTGTCGAAAACTGCGCCAATGTCCACTGGTCTAACCGATTTTTGAGCAAATCGGGCAGGGGCTAAGTTGTCCCGTCGCTCGCTTTGGCCGTGGCTGCCCGCAGCGCATCGATGTTGGTTTCCCAGTTGCGCCCATCAAAGGGTTCAATTTCTAGCCGTTCGATCGTTTCTGGATCAAGACATCGTGCATTCACGCTATAACCATCGGGGTGCGATCGGGGAATATAAAACGACTTAATACCACAGGTTTTACAGAACAAATGCTTGGCGGTTCCGGTGTTAAAGGTGTAGGTCGTCAGGTTATCTTCACCACTCAATAATTGAAAGCACGATCGCGACACCAGCAAATGTAAAAAGCCCGTTTGATCACACATCGAACAATTACAAGACTGCACAATCAACACCGGGGTAGCCAACACCCGAAACCGCACTCGACCACAATGACAACCGCCTGTATGGACGATCCAATCCTGCACGATCGACTCACCAGCATTGATGAATTCGCTATTGATGGATTCACTATTGATGGATTCACTCATCATCAATTCGCCCATGAATGAGTTGAAATAGTTGGAGCCACAGCTTTTACCTTTTTTACCTTTCTCAATAAGTGTTTAATAAGTGCAGCAACCTGTAGTGCAGCAACCTGTAGGGTGGGCAATGCCCACCAATGAACCGTTTCATACCATCAGCGATCTGACATACCAATCATTTAAGGTCAAGGTGATCTAGAGTTCCTACTTAACCCGATCGCAACCCCAGATCAGCAGCACCTAGCGGTTAATGCAGCGAGGGAAATGGCAACATTGCGGCGTAAATCAGACCACTCAACAACGCCGCGATCGGGAGCGTCAACACCCACGACAACAGCACCTGACCAAACACGCGCAAATGGGCCGATCGGGCCACAGTTCCCACCCCAAAAATCGACCCCACCGACACATGGGTGGTGGAAACGGGCAGCCCCCAACGACTGGCCGCAATGGTCAAAGCAGCCGTCACCAGGTTGGCCGAAAGCCCCTGACCAGGATTTAACGATGTGAGCTTTTGGCTCATGGTTTCCGCCACCCGCCGCGCATTCAGCCAGCCCCCGATCGCGATCGCCAAGCCCACAATCAACGCATTCATCTGCAACGACAGCCCCTGGCTCACCAACATCAGCGACACAATTTTGGGCGTATCGTTCAAGCCGCGCGCAAAACTGACCAGACCCGCACTCAGGAAATGCACCCCATCCAAAATTGGTTGCACCTGAATGCCCCAGAGTTGGCCCCCATAGCGATCGACACAGCGAGCCATCTGATCAATCACCACGGTGGGCTGAGGGTTCACGGACAGCGCGATCGCCCCGGTGGGGTCTGGGCCGCTGGCTGTAACCATCGCCGCCCCTGGATCAACGCAAACACAAGCCTCCTGTAGTGGTGCTTTCGCCAATCCCAACCGGCTGGGCAGTTGGTGCAGCAAACCATAGAGAATCGCCCCACAACCGATCGCCACCAGAGGACTCAACAGCAACGGCAACAGAAAGGCTGTTCGTAACTGAGCAAAATTCACCAGCGCCTCGCCCGCCGACCCACTAGCTGCCAAGCCTGCCCCCACCAGCGCGCCGGTTAGGGCATGGGTGGTGGAAATGGGAAAGCCCAACCGCGTGGCCAAAATCACTGTGATCCCGGCCGCCAGGGCGATCGCACCGTGGAAACCCAATCCCTCAGCGATCGGATCGGGAACCAACCCCTTGCCCGAAAAGTTCTTGACCAAATTCGCTGCCAAAACTACCGACGCGATCGACCCCAACATCGTTGTGGCGGTGGCCCAAGTGATGGCGCGGCGGTAATTGGTGACTTGGCTGCCAAACAGAGTGGCTACCCCTTTGAAATTGTCATTGGCTCCATTGGCATAGGCCAAAAAGAGCGCTGCACCCACCAAAAAAAGTAAGAACATGGCTAGTAATTGAGTTCTATGCGCACCCATCAGCATTCAATCGGATTAGTGCGTGAATCCTAGGGGCTATCGTCATTTTTTGTCGCAAGCTGAACTGGTTGATTTTCCATGCTCCAATCGTCGTAACAAGGGGCTTAAGCCTCTTGTCTTCCACGATCTTGCAACGGCGTTATGAAGGTTTTAGGCGATTTGGCGACAGTCCCTAGATTGATGACACAGTTTTGCTATCGTGCAAATCAAGTCCCTATTCAACATCGGTTGATGTGATTTTTGCTTGATTGCTGCGTGAGCAAGATTTGGTCAAGCTAACCAGTATCAATTGATTTGTGAATCCAGCGATCGACCAATCCATTCGTTCATGTATCGATAAATTCGCTGGAGAATCAACCAAATTAAATTGATTAAATCAAGTTAGTTTGATCAATGGGTCATGATCATTGGTGACTGTTATAGAAGTCAAATCTTGTCTAAAATGACTTCTTCAACAATCATTTTTATTTCGTACAAAATCCTGATATTTGTTTTCCGATCGTCAAGGGTGATCGCCCGCAATTAACCTGTTGAAAACCCTGGTTGATCCTGCGGCTGTCCTTGAAAAGTGGCGATCGCCTGATCACGGATCGCTCCGAGGATCTCTAGACAGCCAGGGTGAATACTTTGCACGCCCCACTGATCAACGAACGTAAGATGCTCCAGCCCCTTGCCCCTACGACAATTGGCGCTGGGTTCGGGCCGCAAGATACGGGTCAGAGATCCTTTCGGGTGGACGGGAGAATGACGGCTCGGAAAGGTCTGAAGCCCTTTGTCTGAGAGAATAGGGGCGATTTTGACCTGACTTGCGCCCGATCCCATGAAATCTTACTCGCTCCGATCGCCCGCCAAAATCAACTTGTATTTGGAAATTGTGGGCGATCGCCCCGATGGCTTCCATGAGCTGGCCACGATTTTCCAGAGCATTGATCTGGCGGATATTGTGCATGTGCGATCGGGAATGCCGGGGGTGATTCGGGTGGAATGCGGGGCGGAAGGTGTGCCCAACGATGCGACCAATTTGGCCTATCGAGCCGCTTCCCTAATGAGCGAGCGATTTCCCGAGGCCTTTTCTAAGTTCGGTGGTGTGGCGATCGAAATTGATAAGCAAATTCCCGTGGCGGCCGGCTTGGCCGGTGGTTCCGGCAACGGTGCGGCGGTGCTGGTGGGGCTGGACTTGGCTTGGGGCCTGGGTTTAACCCAAGGCGAACTCCAGGAATTGGCGGCGGAACTGGGATCGGATGTGCCCTTTTGTGTGGGGGGTGGCACGGCTTTGGCCACCGGACGCGGCGAAGTGCTCGATCCGCTGGCGGGGGTAGATCAGGTGTGGGTGGTGCTGGCTAAGTACCGGAGCTTGGGCGTTTCGACCCCTTGGGCTTACAAAACCTATCGATCGCAATTTGGTCAGGACTATGCCCGCACCCCGGAGGCCCTGGCGGCTCGGCATACGGCGGCCAAATCGGGGCCGATGGCTCGATCGCTCCAGGCCTTAGCGGCGGGAGATCGTACAGGCTTGGCAGAATTACGCGGTCAGTTACGCAATGATCTCGAACGGGTGGTGTTGCCGGAACATCCGCAAATCGCCCAGTTGCGATCGGTGTTGGATGATTTGGCTCCCTTGGGCGCGATGATGTCCGGTTCGGGGCCGTCGGTGTTTGCCTTGGCCGCTTCAGAGGAGGAGGCAAACCAGATCCAACGCGCGGCGCGATCGGCACTGCCCAATCCCGATTTGAACTTTTGGGTAACTCAATTCAGCGCCGCTGGCATCCGACCGGTTTAGGTGGCTGATTGGCCGCTGGTCGCCCCGTGATTCGCTTGATGATCTATGCGAGGAGCACTGGGGATTGCAGCACCGGACGGATCGGCCAGGGGCAACCAAGCCACGGCTGTTGCACCCGTGCCGATCGCCGATCGCTGAGGTGACTGGGCTACCTCCGGTTCCAGCCCCTGGAACACCGCCTCCAGGCCGATCGGGGGGCTAAAGAGTTCCAATCGTCCCTGCATTTGCTCCATCAGTTGTCGGGCGATCGCCAGGCCCAAGCCCGTGCCGGGAATCGGTCCCGCAGCCCGCACCCCCCGAAAGCCGCGCTGAAAGAGATTCACCAAATCCCCCGGCGGAATATTTTGCCCCTCGTTGGTCACGGCGATCGCCAGGCCGGCTCCGGCTGCGGGGCGATCGCGCCAAATCCCAATCTGAGCCTGCACCTGCACCCGTGCCCGATCGCCCGGTTCGCCCCCGGCATATTTGATCGCATTGTCCAGCAAATTACTGAACACCTCCCGCCAAGCCGTCCCATCGGCCAGCACCACCGGCAAGGGATCGAGCAACTGCACCCGAAACCGTAAACCACGCTCGGCCGCCACTGCTGCCGCCGCCGCGATCGCATCGCGGGTCAACTCCGCCGCCGACCAAGGTTGAATCACCAACCCCTGCAACAACAAGCGCGGAGCGGAGGGAGCAGCAGATCCTGTGGGCGGGTCAGACAAGGCCGCCGTCGGCAGGGGCAATGGATCGTCCGACATCGGCGATCGCCCCGACCAGTCATCGGCATCAATCGCCCGATCGAGTTCCATCAACATCCCTTGCAGGCGATCGCTTTCCCGCAGCAACCCTTCCACATGTTGGCGCGTGCGATCGTCGCCACTCAACCGCTTCAGCACCAACTTGCCAAAGGTGCGAATCGCCGTCAGCGGATTGCGGAACTGGTGTAACCAATCGTGGAGCAATTCACCTTGGCGATCGCGCGCCATCTGCTGTTGGTGATAGGCCGCCTCCAAAAGTTGGTTGCGGCGATCGAGTTCGCAGGCCGCCGCCAAGGTCATAGCCACCTGGCCCGCCTGCCGCCGATCGCGATTGCTCCAGGGCTTGGCGCGATCGAGCACCAGCAGCCCCAGCACCACCCCATCCCGGGCCAAAGGCAACACCAACCGCCCCGGATGACCATTGGGATCAAACGAGTCCGTTCCCGATCGCGCGGTGTTTTGATGGGTGATGGGCTGGGCGCGTAGACCCCCCTGGACTGCCGATGGCCCATCCTGACCGGGTTGTACATCGGGACTCCTGACCTCGATCGCCGGTTCGATCGGCTCCGGCGACCCCGCCAAGAGCCGGGATGGCCGATCGCCCAAAGCACGCTGGCCACCCGTGGGCATCGGATATTCCAGCACCGGCACCCACGGCGCATTGGCCGCCCCTGCCCAGTCTTGTGCCAAGTACACCACGCCCCGGCGGAGATGCGACATCTCCGCCAACAACGCTAGTTGTGCCTGGCACAGTGCAATAAATGTTGAACTTGCCATGCCTTGCCATGCACCAGCCCAACTGGTGTTTGAGGAGGAGTTAATCAAGGACTGATCGGGATCTGGTCGATCGCACCCCACTGTGCCAACCTGCGCCAGGCCCTCGGGGGGTTAGATCAGGGTTCATTCCAAGCTGATTTCGCCTTGGGCGATCGCACCTAACATCGCTCCCCGATTGCTCGACAGCCAGCCGCCAACCATTCCAGAATGTTGTCCCCACAAGCAATCGCCTGAGGGATCGCGGGGATGTGAGCGAACGCGAACGATTACGTCGGATTATAAATTTTTTGTAAAGAATTATCGATAGAGGGGCAAAATACTCTGTCAAACTACCTACAAGCCAGGGTGAACTGAGATCGAATGAAACCCATGCTCGCTTCGATCCTATTGCCTTTATCCGCGATTCAGCTTCGATCCCTCTTGTTTTTGTCTGCCATCCCAACCGCAGTCATTGTTTTAGTATCAATCAATTAAAACAAGTTGAAATTTTGGCTCAAAGGGGGTATACTTTGCACGGCTTTTGTAACCGTCACTACACTTATCTTGGCACGGGAGGTAAGGAGGTTGGCAAGGAGACGCAAGCGCAAGAGCCGTCGGCGGCAAGAAGGGCGACGGATTCTTGAGAATGTGCCACAGTATAGCATCGAATGTGGCGAGGATAAGCCGGTCACGGCCGCTCGCAAGTTCATTAAGGCAGAAGGAATTCACCCCCCTGCTTTGGTGCTGGTGAAGCGCAACGAACACACCACTGATCGCTACTTTTGGGCAGAGAAGGGGTTGTTTGGCGCGCAATATGTTGAGGAAAACCATTTCCTGTTCCCGAGCTTGCGGCTTTGGGGCGATCAGGAAGAGGAGTTACCCGCGCTGAGCATGGTGGCGGCAGCGGCTCGTTAGATTCGTCAGCTCAGTCGGCGATCGGCCGCACCATGTTCGGGTGCATCATGACCTTAGGTTGCCTTGGTGCCTGGGGGTTAAACAACTCAGTAAATTTGAGTTGGGGGCATCTCGACAACTTAGGTCGGAGTAACACTGAGCGCGATCGCTTCTTGCGCGATGAGTCCGTTTGACTTCGAGTGTTACAGCACGAGTTATTCCTAAAAACGTCCGTTGGTCGTCATGCGATCGCGGACGTTTTTGATATTGGGTGTTGGTATTGGGTGTTGGTATGTTGATCGGGCGATCGTCAAGTAACTAAGCCCCCCACGGCGATGGAAACGATGATCGCCCCTAGGCTCCAACGATCGCCCGGATTGCCCAGTTCAGCAACCACAGGCTGAGTCCAGCCGCCGCGATCGTCAGGGCCAACAAGCTGCCCACCAGTAACAACATAAACCGCTTGGACACCCGAATTGGGTCGCGATTGGGCGAATTCAAATAGGCTTCCAGCAGTTGCAAGTTCTGAGCATTGGCTTTCCAGGCCACATCAACCAAGTCACCGAGGGCCGGCACAGAGCCAGCCAGGGTTTCAAGGGCAATATTCAGGGTCATCCGCGTCAGCAGGGTCGCAGGCATCCCCAATCGGGCCGATTCCACGACCAAATAGATCGAGAGCAAAAACCCCACCACGTCTCCCCCGATCGGCAGGAGACCAATCAGTGGGTCGAGGCCAACGCGGTAGCGCAGAATGGGAATCTCGATCGCATTGTCCAGCAGGGTGGCGATCGTCCGTACGCGCTGGAACTGCTGCCACTCTTGGTCAGACAGGGGAAGAGGCAGCTTTGTGGTGGCGAGGCCTTCGGGCGATCGGCGCGTCATGGATGGGCAGTCAGTACATTGCCAGAATTGTAGGCGGTGGGGGCCGTGATGGGGACAGAACGGGCACGAAAGCGGCCGCGAATTTCGGTGGTAATTCCGGCCTACAATGCGGCGGGCACGATCGCCGACACGATCGCCTCAGTGCTGGCCCAAACCCTGACGGATTTTGAGGTGGTGGCGATCGATGATGGATCGACCGATCGCACCTGGGAGCTTTTGCAGAATCTTGCCCAGCAGGATCAGCGGCTGCGGCCGTTCCGGTTTGCCAATGGTGGCCAGGCGATCGCCCGTAATCGCGGTCTGGCCCGATCTCGCGGCGATTGGATTGCGTTTTTAGATGCGGACGATCGCTGGACTCCCGACAAGCTGGCGGCCCAGTTGGCAGCTCTGGAAGCCGAGCCAGCCGCAGCGGTGGCCTACAGTTGGACGGATTATCTGGACGATCGCGGGGCATGGCTGCATCGGGGTAGTTATGTCCAGCTCAGTGGCTCAGTCCTGTGGCCACTGCTGCAAGTGAATTTCTTGGAAAATGGCTCGAATCCCTTAATTCATCGTGCGGCTTTGGCGGCCGTAGGTTGGCCGGCCATGGAAGATTCCCGCCCGATCGCCCCGTTCAATCCTGAGCTAGTGCCCTCGGAGGACTGGGATCTCTGGTTGCGGTTGGCGGAGCGGTTTCCCTTTGTCTGTGTGCCTCGGGTGCAAGTGCTCTATCGGGTGGCGGCGGGGTCGCAATCGGCCGATGTGGCTCGGATTGGGCGATCGGGCTTTGCTTGTTTGCAGGGGGCACTCGATCGCCATCCCGATTTAGCTGCCTACCGGGCCGTGGCTTGGGGAAACTTTGCCAAATACTTACTCTATAAATATCTAGCTCCGCGTTTAGATCCGGCGGCCCTGCGATCGGGGCAGCGATCGGGGCAGCGATCGGGACGGCGATTGCCCCGCCAATGGCAACTGGGCTGGTGGTTGTGGTGGCAGGCTTGGCAGTTGGATCGAGCGGCTGGGCGATCGCGTGGAGCCTGCAAAACGGCTCTGGGCTTGCTGTTGATCGGGATTGTGCCGAATGGGGGGCGAGCCATGCTGATCGATCGCCTAGGGCCGCAATCGCGCTGGCTAAATCCCCAATCGATCCTCGGCTACATCCGCCACCCGGTCGATTCCAGGGCGATCGCCGTCCCATCCGCCCCAGACAACGCCTAATCGATCAATTCTCTGAGATTCTTCGGGATTCTCCGGGAGCGATCGGGTGCATCAACCGCTTCGATGGGCATGATCAGCCTGCATTCATCAGCCATCCCTGAGTTCCATTCCTTACCCTTCTTGGCAACTATGAGCAATCCCGCACTCGACCTCAGCAGCAAAACCATTCTCGTGACCGGTGGCGCAGGCTTTTTGGGTCGCCATGTGGTGCAACAACTAATCGCTGCTGGTGCTAATCCTGACAAAATCACCACGCCGCGATCGCATGATTGTGACCTACGCCAACTGGCCGCTTGTCAGCAGGCCGTGGCTGGCCAACAAATCGTGATTCACCTGGCCGCCCACGTCGGCGGCATTGGTCTAAACCGCGATCGACCCGCCGAGTTGTTTTACGACAACCTGATGATGGGCACGCAACTGATCCACGCGGCCCACGAAGCCGGGGTCGAAAAATTCGTCTGTGCCGGGACGATTTGCGCCTATCCCAAATTCACCCCCGTTCCCTTCAAAGAAGCTGACCTCTGGGAAGGCTATCCCGAAGAAACCAACGCCCCCTACGGTGTGGCTAAAAAAGCCCTGTTAGTGCAGCTTCAGTCCTACCGCGATCAATATGGCTTCAATGGCATTTATCTGCTGCCGGTGAATCTTTATGGGCCCTACGATAATTTCGACCCCAGCAGCTCTCACGTGATCCCCGCCCTGATTCGCAAGATTCACGAAGCCCAACAACGGGGCGATCGCCAACTACCGGTTTGGGGAGATGGCAGCCCCACCCGTGAATTTCTCTATGTGGAAGATGCAGCGGTGGGGTTGGTGTTGGGTACCCAACATCTCAACAGTTCGGAGCCGGTGAACTTGGGTACAGGACGGGAAATTTCAATCCGCAATTTGATCGAATTGATCTGTGAATTGATGGATTATGACGGCGAAATTGTCTGGGAAACTGATAAGCCCAACGGTCAACCGCGCCGCTGTTTGGATACAACCCGCGCTCGGGATTTGTTTGGGTTTGCAGCTAAAACTAGCTTTGAAGATGGTCTGAAGCAAACGATCGCCTGGTATCGAGCCAACGCGGTGTAAGCAGTGGGCAGTCAGGCCGTTTGATCGCCTGAAACCCTGACGCTACCGTGAGCGAATCGTGGGGCAGCAAGGGGCTGAAGCCCCTTGTTCCAACGGCTGGGTAGGCAACCTTAAAACCGCAAAAACAACAGGGCGATCGCCAGTTGCCGAATTGGCTGGGGGGGGGCGGGTTTCGCGATCGGGCGGTGGGGTTTTTGCCCTCGACGAAGCTCGATCGCCCCTGCCAAGATGGAGAGCAATGACGCACCAGGACAGCCCCATGAATATCTCGCCCAGCGCCCTCTATGGTTGGTATCGCGACACGATTCGGAACCCCAAATATCGGCTGTGGATTGTGGCGGGCACATTGGTTTATTTGCTGAGTCCGTTGGATATTGCGCCGGACTTTTTGCCGATCGCGGGGCAGTTGGATGACTTGGCGATCGTCACCTTGTTGATCGCAGAGCTGTCACAAATTGCGATCGAATGGTTCAAAAATCGCCCCACGGTCAAATCAGCGAATTCGGCAACGGTTGCTGATGCCGCAGTGGATGTGAATGCCGTTAATTTGGATAGCTAGGTTTCCAGCAATCAATCGTCCAATCATTCAAGTAATCAAGCAATCATTCGTGCGATTGTTCAATTCATGATTGATTGAATTGTAGAAATGAGCATGATCGCGCTGTGTCCTGAAGGGCCGGCGCGATCGCTGTTTTGTGGGGTTGGATGGTCAAATAGTCGAAATCTGGCTGAGATTACAGAATTAAAGATTCCGCCAAGGCCAGCAAAACCGATCGATGGGGCGGGCCGATCGGGCGCATTTCCTGCAAACGGGGCGACCACAACTCCCCTAGTTCTAGATCGGCGATCGATCCCCAAGCCATATCCTGACCTTCATTCAGTTGCAATTGATCTAGCTCGACCGTCAGCAGCCCCTGAAAAAAATAGCGCTCCCGATCGGTCTCGGCATGGTCAATCCGAAATAACTCCAACTGCGGCGGCTCAAAGCCAATTTCCTCAACCAGTTCCCGGCGCAGGCCGACTTCCGGAGTCTCGCCCGGTTCCAAATGGCCGCCAAACAAGCCCCAATAGCCCGGAAACAGGATGTGGGGAAAGTCATCGCGCAACTGCAACAAGAAGCGATCGCGCGAGGGTGGATACAACAACGCCATGGCCACGGTTTGAATCACCACCCCACCAAACACCACATCAATAGTTGAAACCCAGAGGACAGGGCCGCCACCCAGCGACGATTGCGGCGATCGCTGTGGTGCGGGAGCGATCTCGGCGGCGGGGCCACGGGGCGATCGGTGGGGCGATCATTGGTGCGATCGGTGGTGCAATCAAACGTGCGATCAGCCAGGGTCTTACTTCTGGAAGTCGGGCAATTCGCGGGCGCATCGGTGCGATCATTCGTCATGGCAAGCGCTGCCGCTCCACAGCATAAAGTTCGTCGGCTCCAGGCTGACTGCCCCCAGGTTCTTGGTCTGCGGCCATGTCCTGATAGCGCAACTCGGCTTTTAACCGAACGGTTTTTCCGAGGGTAATCTCGTCCTCTTTCCCTTGAGAGAGTACCCAAATCCAGCCCGTGCCATCCTCAATTCGATAAACCCGACCATCCAACAAGGGCACGCGATCGACCGCTTTGCCTTCGATGTAAACCAACTGACCATTTAGCCCCTGGCTAGACTGCTGCTTCAGCGACGCGATCGACACCGGGGCAGCGCAACCCCCCATCAGTGCCAAGCCCAGTCCTAAGACAAAAGGCTGCCATCGCTGAAAAATACCCTGAAAGAAACGGTGAGAATCCTTGAGAGAGCGACTTTGGGAAGTCCTCGGAGAAATAGCCCGCTGAGTGATCAGGGATAGAAACGGGAGCAGCTGAGACATTGCCTGCTGGGACATGACCGGTATGGTTTTCGATAGACCCCTGTTGCCTGTTATGGTGACGCGATCGCCCGAAGATTGGCGATCATTCTTAAGGTTAACTTCTGCATTTTGAAGTTTGACCCGGGAATTGCGGAACCCCATTCACGAATCGATATAGGCTGAACGGGCAACCCTTCACCGACGACGCACAAACCCATGACTGCGCGCTTGATTGACGGCAAAGCCTTAGCCGAAAAAATTCAAGACCAACTCAAGGCAGACATTGCCCAACTGCGGGGCGATCGCGGCCGGGCCCCCGGCTTGGCCGTCTTGATGGTGGGCGACAATCCCGCCAGCGCCGCCTATGTCCGCAACAAGGAGCGGGCCTGCGAGCGGGTGGGCATTGCCTCCTTTGGCAAGCATTTGCCCGCCACCGCCAGCCAAGCGGAACTGACCGCGATCATTCACCAACTGAATGATGATCCGAATGTGGATGGCATTTTGGTGCAACTGCCGCTACCGGACGGCCTTGATGGCAATGCGCTGTTGCTGGAAATTGCCCCCGACAAGGATGCGGATGGGCTGCATCCGGCTAACTTGGGCCGCTTGGTGCGCGGTGAACCCTGCTTGCGGAGTTGCACCCCGGCGGGTGTGATGGAAATGTTGCGGGATGCGGGCGTGGACCCGGCGGGCAAAAAGGCTGTGGTGGTGGGGCGCAGTATTTTGGTGGGCAAGCCGATCGCCCTGATGTTGCTGGAAGCCAACGCCACGGTGACGATCGCCCATTCGCGCACCCCGGACTTGGCGGCCGTTTGTCGTGAGGCGGATATTTTGATTGCGGCGGTGGGGCGGCCCCTGATGTTGGGGCCCGACCACATCAAACCCGGCGCAACGGTGATCGATGTAGGCATCAACCGGATCACCGATGAAACCGGCAAGGGCAAACTGGTGGGCGATGTGGATTTCGATCGCGTCCTCGATGTTGCGGGCGCAATTTCCCCCGTACCCGGCGGAGTGGGGCCCATGACAGTGACGATGCTGCTGGCCAACACGGTGGAAAGCTATCGCCGTCGCGCCTTGTCCTAACCTTGTCCTGGATTGGGACAGTGATCATTTACGAGGACGGCGACACGATGCGGGTGGTGATTCAGCGGGTGATGGCTTCGAGCGTGGCGATCGGGGGGGGGAAACCGTCGGGCAAATTGGCCGGGGCTTGAACCTGTTGGTGGCGATCGCCGCGACCGATACAGAAGTGGAGTTGCAGTGGATGGCGCGCAAATGTCTGGATTTGCGGCTGTTTCCCGATCCGGCGGCGGCTAATCCTCGGTTTGATCTGTCCGTGAGATTGGCGGCGAACTGCTGGTGATTAGTCAGTTCACCCTCTATGGCGATGGGCGCAAGGGGCGGCGACCCAGTTTCGATCGCTCTGCCGCGCCCGATCGGGCCGAGGCCCTGTACGATCGCTTTGTGGAATTGTTGCGAGCCAGTGGACTGCGCGTGGAAACCGGCCGGTTTGGCGCAATGATGCAAGTCCAAATTGAGAACGATGGCCCAGTGACCTTGATTTTGGATGCTTAGGGGATGTTGTCAAATCGCCTGAAATCCTGATCCTCCCGTTACGCGATCGTTGGGCAGCAAGGGGCTTAAGCCCCTTGTTACAACGGTTGAGGGATGAAAAATCAACCATTTCAGCTTCACGCTAGGTAATGACGACAGGTATTAGATCCTGGATTTCTGACGGAGAGACAAGATGACGGTGGTGGTGGCCGCGCTCTATCAGTTTGTGGCGGTGGATGATTGGGCCGATTGGCGATCGCAGTGGCTTGATCGGGCCGAAACCCTGGGCATTCGCGGTACGTTGCTGCTGGCCCAAGAGGGAATCAATGGCACGATCGCGGGTACTCGGGAGGCGATCGACCAGATGTTGGTGGCCCTGCGATCGCACCCGGCCCTCACCAACTTGAGCGCCCGCGAGTCGATCGCCTCGGCCATGCCCTTCCAACGGCTGAAAATCAAACTGAAGCGAGAAATCGTCGCGTTCCACCAACCCGTGGCCCCCACGGAGCAGACAGGAACCCGCGTGGCCCCCAGCGATTGGAACGCGCTAATCGCCGATCCAGAGGTGAAGCTGATCGACACGCGCAACCAGTTTGAAGTGGCGATCGGCTCATTTCAGGGGGCGATCGACCCGGAAACCGAAAACTTCACAGACTTTCCCGCAGCGGTAGAACGGTTGCTCGACCCCCAGCGCGATCGCAAAGTGGCCATGTTCTGCACGGGCGGCATCCGCTGCGAAAAGGCTTCGGCCTACCTGCTGGCCCAAGGATTCGAGCAGGTTTACCAACTGGAGGGTGGCATTCTCAATTACTTAGCCACCGTTGACCCGGCGGAAAGCGCCTGGCAGGGTGAATGCTTCGTGTTTGACGAGCGGGTGGCGCTGCAACACGGCCTGCAACCGGGGACTCATCAAATCTGTCGCGCCTGTGGTCGGCCGGTCGATCGCAATCTCGACACCTGCCCCCACTGCCAATCCAGTTTGGGAGATACTTCGTGAGCGATCGGGTGGTGGACATGAGCGACATGATCGAAATTTGGCAAGATCCGGCGGTGGTGCGCCATGTCGATCGCCTCTCGGTCAGTTTCCAGCGGGTGGTGGGGCGATCGCTCGGAGATTTACCGGCAGATCTCGACCCGATCGAGCGATCGCGCCGGATTTTTCACGCGCCTTTTGTGGTGGTGTCCCACGGCACGGAAGCCGACCCGATTTTTAACTATGCCAACCAACGGGCGATCGACCTATGGGAGCTGAGTTGGGATGAGTTTGTGCAACTGCCATCCCGGTTGAGCGCCGAGCCGATCGCCCGAGAAGAGCGCGCCAAAATGTTAGCAGAAGCAGCCGATCGGGGTTATATCAGCAATTATCAAGGGGTGCGAATTTCCAAAACAGGTCGCCGCTTTCGGATCCTCGATGGTCTGATTTTGAACCTATTGGATGAAGCCGGTCAACCCTATGGCCAAGCTGCCACCTTTGAACAAATCGATTGGCTGTAGTAGCACGGAAAGCTTATTTTGATAGGTCACGTCAAAGACTGTTAGCGTTACCAAAGCGTTATCTAGATCACGGGTGCATTATGGACTCCGTTGCTCCTCAGCGGGCCTTGCTGCTGGTGAATTCCCAATCGCGCCGAGGACGGCAACTGCTCGGCCGGGCGATCGCCATCTTGGATGAAATGGGGTTCGAGCTAATCTTCCGCAGCACCAAGCGATCGAGTGATTTTCAAGACCTGATTCAGCAATATGCCAGCCGGGTTGATTGCGTGATCATTGGTGGCGGCGATGGCACCCTGAATGCAGCCCTACCAGCCCTGGTGGAAACCCGCTTACCCCTGGGCATTTTGCCCCTGGGAACCGCCAACGATCTAGCGCGCACCCTAGCCATCCCAGCAGATCTGAGGCAGGCCTGTGCAGTGGTGGCCCAGGGCGCAACCAAGGCGATCGATGTGGGGCAAGTGAACGATCGCTACTTTTTTAACGTAGCCAGCCTGGGCCTCAGTGTCAGCATCACCCGCCAACTGAGCGGCGAAATCAAAAAACGTTGGGGAGTTTTTGCCTACGCGATCGCCACCCTGCAAGCCCTGTGGAAATCGCGGCCCTTTACGGCCACCATCGAGGCCAACGGTGAGGCGATCGATGTCAAAACGGTGCAAATCGCCGTCGGCAACGGTCGCTACTATGGCGGCGGTCTCAGCGTGGCCTGGGATGCCACGATCGATGATCAGCGTCTCGATTTATACAGCCTGGAAATTGCTCACTGGTGGCAAATGCTACCGTTAGTGCCAGCCATGCACGCGGGCCGCCTCAGCCAAAAGGCCCAAGTCCGCACGATCGAAGCTCGCGAAATCCGCGTTACCACCCATCACCCCAAATCCATCAACACCGACGGCGAGCTTTCGACCCGCACGCCAGCGCTCTTTCGCGTGCTGCCCAACAGTCTGGTGGTGTTTGTGCCTGCGCCATTGGTGTCCTAGGGGGGGGTAGTCCCATCGCTTGCCACCCCCATCGTGACTTCGCGGTGGCGAGATGGTTGGGAGCTAGAGGTTCAATCCTTCAATCACAACGAGCGCAACATGCACATGAGGCAGTCAAAATCAACGGTTTCAGTGTTCCGCTAAACCCACCAACAAGCCCTAGGCGATCGCCCGCTAACCCTTAAATCAATACAAAACTTCCCAAATGTGTGCTTGCTCGCGCTATCCTGAATTTTTGTGAAGATTTTACAGAAAATCCACCCATTCAATCCCCGAGTCAAAGGGAGATCGCGCCATTGCTGCCTTGAAGAGCAACCGATTCAGCAGCCTCACGATTGCGCGATCGCCTCATTCTGTATGAATTTTTAACCGCTTATAGTGTGTGTGGGGGCCGACAGTCGGACGAAAATAGGTAAAAATTCAGTATTGTTGGCTACCGACAAACCTGCGAGCGCAGAGTGGTGCGCTCCCCTGGGTGCATCCGTTTCGGATACTGCCGAACCGATGGTTTTGAACACAAACTAATAGACTTTGACCGTTGTTAAGAGGGCTTTTCTGATGCTGCAAACTGTACTGCGCTACTCGATCGATGAGATCCGAGATGAAGCCCGCCACTTGGTGGACAAAGGCGACATCGATCGCCACCAGCCCCTTTACGTGTTGTGCCAATTCATTCCGCCTCGGGAATGGACTTGCGTAGAATTCGAGCTTGAACGTTGCGATTACTTGCTGCGCGATTGTGTTGGCGATTTGCTCGGCCAAGAAGACTGGAGTAACGACTAACTCAAATGGCTCACGGACTCGCTGTTTCTGCAATCCGACCCCAGCTAAACCCCTCAGACCAACCCAAACTCAACAACTGATGTTTAGCCCGTTGATTGCTGCCGAGATCAACAGCCGTCCGTTTAAAATTGCCGTTAATTGGCCGTCAATTGGTTAAATTCCTGGTAATTGGGTCGTTTTGGGGCAGGGTAGCTATGCCTGCAATCGCCAGCCCTGCCGACTGATGCGTGCAGACGACTAGCCCCCTTGCTTGTTGGGAGCGTCTTCGGTTCCTAGGGGCAAGCTGAAAGGGTTGATCTTCCAGGCTCCGATCGCCGTAACAAAAGGCTTAGGGACTTTCATCAAACGCCCAAAACCCTCGCCCAAAACCCTTGGACGACCGTTAGACCGTTAGATCCGGGTTGCCCTCATCTCCCAGCCCCTTCGTCCAAAAAGGGCGGAGGAGAGCCAGATTAGTCCCTCTCCCAAGTCGGAAGAGGGGTTGGGTTGAGGGAAACCGGCAATGCATTAGCCTGACCCGTTGATCTCGTTGACCTCGTTGATCTTTCCGATTGATGAGCTAAATGGATGACAGGCCCTAAGCCCCTTGCCCCCAACGACCTCGGCACGGTGGAGTCAGGGTTTCGAGCGATTCAGCGACAACCCCTCAGCCCTCCGTGTCCCCAATGGTCTCGCCAGGGACAGCCTCTAAAATGCTGTGTGCCAGGTGGTACCCACAAAGACGATCGTTGCGCCCAGGGCCAGCAACCCTTGGATGGCATTCCCCACGATCGACCCCAACAGAATCCCGAGGGCTGCTTTGATGGAGACTCGCAGGCGGGGAATCAGCGGTATGGTGCGGCGATAAAGCATTTCTCCTACGATCGCCCCCAACACCGGCCCCAGCAAAATACCCACCAGCGGCCCGCCCACCGGCAGCGCGGGCAGCAACCCAAAAAACCCTAGCAACAGCCCCACGATCGAGCCAATTTGTCCCCACTTGCTGGCTCCGGCTTTCTGTGCACCCACAATGCCCGCCAGATTGTCGATCAATAGGCTGGCAATCAACACGGCGATCGACACCCACAGGGCCACGGACACCACCGCCCAGCCCTTGACCAGTCCCCAGCCCACTACGGCCAAAACAACCAAACTCGGCCCCGGAATCGCCGGGATCAGTGCGCCCACCACCCCTACGATCGCCACCAAGATTAATCCTAAATACAGCGCGGCCTGTGCATCCATATTCCTGTACATCTACATTGATGATGTGAAGTTGAGGTTGAGGGCGTGGATTGCGGAGACAGTGTAGATTTCCAGCCGCTTCGATTTCTAGTTTCTCGAATATTCGGCGATAGTCGGCGGCTAGGTGCTGGGCGATCGAGTTACCGATCAAGCCGCACGCGCGGATCTAGCAAGCCGTAGAGAATATCGGCAATCAGGTTAAACAGCACAATCAAAATGGCGTAGATAAAGGCGATCGCCATCACTACAGGGGTGTCACTGCGCTGAATTGAGTCTACCAACAGGGAACCAATCCCTGGCACGCGAAACACTTGCTCTGTGACAATTGCCCCCGTAAACACCGACGGCACATCCAGCGCCATCAGTGTCACCACCGGGATCAAGGCGTTGCGCAAAATGTGGCGGCCCACCACCAGCCATTCGGGCAGTCCCTTGGCCCGGGCGGTGCGGACATAGCCTTGATGGATCTGTTCCAGCACCGAGGCCCGGGTAAACCGCATCAGCCCGGCCGACTGGAACAGGGCCAAGACCCCGATCGGTAAGATCGATTGCTGCAGTTGAGCTAGCAAGCTCGCCCAGTCCGTGACTTGGAGGTTGCTGTCGTAGATGAACGGTAACCAGCGCAATTGCACACTAAAGAGCAAAATTGCTAACAAACCCGTAAAGAAAGGAGGCAGCGAAAAGCCCACTAGGGTGACGATGGTGGCGGTCCGATCGACCCAACCGTGACGCTTGATAGCGGCAATCAACCCCAGGGGTAATGCCAAGAGCGCACTGACACCATAGGCCACGCCCACAACGGCCAGGGTGGTGGGCAAGCGCTGGGTGATTAACTCACCGACGGGGCTGCGACTAACGAAGGAATAGCCGAAGTCACCGCGCAGAGAGGCCGACAGCCACTTGAAGTAGCGCACATAGATGGGTTGGTCTAGCCCAAATGCGGCGCGAATTTGCGATCGCACCTCGGGTGATAAGGCTCCGTTGGCGGCAAATTCCCCGAGGGGGTCACCGGGAGCCAGGGCCAAAATGCCAAAAATGATCACACTAATTGCCAACAGGGTGGGGATCGCAATGCCTACGCGATTGATTAGGTAGCGTCCCATTTGCAATCACCCCCGAAGACCATAAATCGACCGATCTACTGCGATTGTTGGCCCGGATTGAGTCAGGTTCGCCCTCGATCGCCCTCCAGTATCGCAGGATCGTTACCCTTGTGGCGGCTGAGTGGCAATGGCTGCTACCGGCAAGGACTTGTCGGGGCAGGCGGCGGGCCAGGTTTGGCGCAAGGTCTCGGCTTCTGAGATTCGCTGAACCAGCAGTTGACCCGCCCCCCGAGCGCTGAGGGGCTTGGCTAGCCAATAGCCTTGGATGTAAGTGCAGCCCAGCCCGGCCAACCATTGAAGCTGCTCTTGCTGTTCGACACCTTCAGCGATGGTCTGCATTCCCAAGTGCTCCGCTAGGGTGATGATCGCGCGGACGATCGCCTGGGTGTTGTCTCGGCCGCCCAATTGGGCAATGAAGGAGCGATCGATTTTGATCACATCCAGCGGGAACCGGTGCAGGTAACTCAAGGAGGAATAGCCCGTGCCAAAGTCATCCATACAAATGGTGATCCGGCGGGCGCGCAGCTCATGCATCGTCGCTTCGGCCAGGTCGGAGTTATCGGCGATCGTGGTTTCGGTAATCTCCAACTTCAGGGTTCCGGGATGAATGCCGGTGCGGTGCAGCACTTGGTCGATTTGCTCAATCAAGTCCAGCCGCGAGAACTGCTTGGCCGACAGGTTCACGGCCATCCGCAGCCGATCGAGTTCGGGATAGAGCCGTTGCCATTCGCTGAGTTGGTAGCAAGCGCGGTACAGCGTCCACAGCCCCAAGGTGACAATCAGCCCCGTTTCTTCGGCGATCGCAATGAACCGATCGGGCGCGACGGGCCCCAGTTCCGGATGATTCCACCGCAGCAGGGCCTCAAAGGAGTAGATATACCCTGTGGCGGCTTCGGCGATCGGTTGGTAGCGCAGGCTAAAGGGCAAATCCACCTCGGGGCGGCTGGCTTGCTCAATGCCCATCTCCTCGATTTGAGCGATCGCCCGGCGCAGGTCATATTCCAGCCGCAGCGTCGTGAGCACCTGTTGATGGACAGCGCGATCGAACACCTCGTGGCGCGATCGCATTGCCTTCGCCCGTCGCATAAAGATATCGGCATCCCGCAACAGCAACTCGGCGCAGTTATATTCCCGCGATCCTAGGGCAATCCCAATGCTGACGCTGGTAAAAATTTCCTGGCTGCCCAAGGTGACGGGCCGGGCCAACGATCGGTGAATCGCTTCTGCCACCTGCTCCGCCTGGGTGCGCGTGCCCACATCCCGCAGCAAAATCGCAAACTCATCGCCATCCAACCGGGCGATCGAATCCACCGGCCGCAAGCAACGGCGCAATCGGTGGGCGATCGCCACCAACAGCTCATCGCCCACCTGGTGCCCCAGGCTGTCGTTGATCACCTTGAACCGATCGATATCCACAAACAGAATCGCAAACCCCAAACTATCGGTGGTTTGCAACTGGGCGATCGTCCGGCCCAACTCCTCCATCAAAAACGCCCGATTCGGCAACCCCGTCAGGCGATCGTGCAAGGCGTTGTAGCGCAGTTGCGACTCGGCCCGCTCGCGTTCGTGAATCTCCTGCTGCAACTGTTGCACCGCCGCCCGCAACTTCAGGGTGCGCTGCTCCACCAGGGCTTCAATTTGAGTGTTGAAGCTGGCCAGCTTCACCTCACTTTGGTGACGCAAAATCGTGCAACCGATCGCCGCCGCCGCCAGTCGCAAGAGGTTTTGTTCCGCCTCCGTCCAGAGCTGATCCGTGCGGCAGCGATCGAACCCCAAAAAGCCCCAAAAATTCCCCTGCAACAGAATAGGTAACGCCAAAATTGACTGAATTTGTTGCGCCCCCAAAAACTCAACCAGGGGATGACCCGCCGGGAGATCCCGGAGCCGAAAACTAACGCAGCAGTCACTGCGGAGGGGGTCTAGCCAATCTTCCGGCGACAGGGCTTGGTAGGAAATATTGTGGAGTTCCAGGTTATCAATTTGGGTGGTGACCCGGTCGTAAGTCCATTCCCAGCGTTGGCTGGTTAACAAATCGCCCGTCACCGGGTGGGGATGATTTTTAAAAATATAGGCGCGATCCACATGGGTCATGCTGCCCAGTAGCTGCAACGCATGGCTAATTGCCTGATCACTATCGGCATTTCCCAAGAGCGATCGCATGGCCTCACCCACAGCCAGCATGGTGGCATCCCGTTGCTGCAAATTCGTTTCCGTCAGCCGCAGGGCCCGCGCCAAAGCCGGTTCGAGGCGCTCATCCAGCCCCTCCACCAACAACAGCGCCTCAGGACAGGCATCCAGACTTAAGGCAGAACATAAACAGGGCATCGACACCAGCTCCCCCTGGCGATAAAACGTCCATTGCTCCGTCCAGGTTTGTTGTTCGGCGAGGGCTTGGCGGACGCGATCGACCCGCGACAAAACGCGATCGCTACGTCCCTGTTGGGCATGTTTGATCCAGGCTCGCAGGCTCGATCGGGGCCATAGTTTTTGACCAGCGTGGTTTGACCAATGCAGGCTCATGGTCTCAAGGGAGATCACCCAAACGGGACACTGCAATTGGTTAAAAAGCTGCAATGGAGATTGGTTCAAGGGAGGGCAGGGGCGAAATGCTTCCGTCATAGGTTGTCAGAGAGCGGGAGAGTTACGTGAGTGCGAAGATCGCGCGCAATCGATAATCAACAACGGGTTGGTGCTAGACCCCTCGATCGCAACCCTGAGGATGACAGTTGAGTGGAGCGGGTCAGTGGAGCGGGTCAGTGGAGTGGGGCTGGGGTTAAATGTGGGGACAAATCAACAACCTTGCAGAAATAGATAACCCAGTCTTGGGGATACCATCACCAATCCATCGATGCTAATTGAAGTAATTTTGATCACCCAAAATGAGTGGACTGTATACGCATAAACCTAGAGGTGTGGCTAGGTATGGGTTTTCGGCGCAGCCCCTCCAGATGCCACTGAGCCAAAGGCGATCGCCTCTGAATGTCCCTTGAGCTGCAATCACTGTTCCACTTCATTCATACCCTATCTATTTCGGTCTGCCATGTTATTGGCCATGACTGTGATGAAGATTGGCTGCTCATCAGTCTGTGGGATCGTGGCAGGAGAAAGCCATGATTCTGCTCAAGAAATCGAGTGTTTTTAGGACTAGAAACGAGGGAGATCACAGGCGGTAACTAAATTGTCAGATTGCAATTGCCTGCTGGCATTGAATAGAGTATTCACCACCGCCTAAGGGTTACTGGGTTAGTCATTCACGATTCTGCGGCATGGGCATTAATGGTTATGCGCTGTGGTGGGCGTGGGGCGATCGACGAGCAAACGATCCCTGGCCAGTGGCTTGACTGTCCGCGAAGATTAATGCTAGCGCTGGTTAAGAATAGGCGCAGTGGTCAGGACTGAAGGATTAACCAGATTTACTCGTTGCTTACATCTGTACCCCTTACTACAGACCGGACTAGCTAATAGTCGGAGACCTCGCTCTTGTGGGAAATTGCAGTGGATTGGTATTGATCGGCCCCTAAATTTGGAGGCTGTCTGCAAAGTATCTTTTGGCACGAGCCTAGCACCAATAGTCTGGGGGGCAAGGCGCTCAAGTCCCCTATCCACATTGATATCCACATTGATATCCACATTGATATCTACATCGATCGCTGGGGCGTGCAGCGTATCAATTTTGGCTGCTCAGATATTCTCTCAGGTCTCCGTTCATGGGTTTTAATACAAACTATCAAGGGGTGTATTGAACGAGACAGACAAAGAGTTATTCATCAATTTGGGTTTCCAACTCCTGTGATTCCCTTGTGATTCCCTGTGTTCTGGGCGATTTGGATCAATATCAATCTAGATCGATTGAGTGATCTTTATCGATCTTTCTTTATTGATCTTTTCGATTGAGTGATCTCAAAATTAATTGATCTCAAAATGGGTGACTACCAAATTGTGCGGGTTTTAGGCTAAGAGCGATGGTATGCAGTGGTGTGTGGTGGTGATTGGGGTATGCAGTTTGAATGACTCAGCGATCGCCATTTTGGAATGTGGTTTAAGGAGACTCTGATTCTCAGTCATTCATCGCCATTCTGAGTCGATCCAGTGCGAATTTCGTGGGATGGGAGCTAGCCATTAATCTAGCCATTAATAATGATATCCCGTTTGTTAACTGTCGATCTTAGGACACTGAGGACTGTAGAGATTGCTACTATCTCACCTGACCCATTGGAGCAATGGTTGGTCGTTTCAGTGACTGGTTATAATTTATTATTTCAAGTAACAATTATTTTAAAATCTTTGCTTTTTTGCGAGTAATCTCCAGGTGTTTACTAATTTTTCTTACTAAAAATATCAAGCTGGGCCGCTGAAGAGGACAAGGATGGATCAGGTGTAACCACGCCGGCCGCGGTTGTGGGTTTAGTTCCTGAACTGTTGGAGTGGCGGAGACCAACGGCGATTTTGGAGTGCTTTTCAATTTGCGCCATGATTTCACGGGCGCGGGCGATCGTGCTGGGGGGCAACCCTGCTAGGCGGGCCGCTTCAATGCCGTAGGAGCGATCGGCCCCGCCCGGTTGGACTTGGTGCAAAAACACAATTCGATCGGGTAGTTCTTTGACGGCAACTTGATAGTTGGCGACGTTTTCTAGCAGGGTGGCTAGCTCGTTCAGTTCGTGATAGTGGGTGGCAAAAATTGATCGCGATCGCAGCTCACTGGCTAAGTATTCTGCCACTGACCAAGCGATCGCCAACCCATCAAACGTAGCCGTTCCGCGACCAATTTCATCGAGCAATACCAGGGAGCGATCGGTGGCATGGTTGAGAATATTCGCCGTTTCGTTCATCTCCACCATGAAGGTTGATTGACCCGTGGCTAGGTCGTCCACGGCTCCCACGCGGGTGAAAATCCGATCGCAAATTCCCAGCCTGGCCGATTTGGCTGGTACATAAGATCCCACCTGGGCCATTAGTTGAATCAAGCCCACCTGCCGCAAATAACAGCTTTTGCCACTGGCATTGGGTCCGGTCAGCACCACGAGATCTGGTTGGGGATCGGTGAACTCTGCTTGAGGATCAACCAGCTCCCCGTTGACAATTTCATAGCCCAACTGCGTCGAGTTGGGCACAAAAAAGCCTTCGGGTAAGGATTGCTCCACCACGGGGTGGCGGCCTTGGTCGATCGCGATCATCCGCCCTCGATCGACCGTTGGCCGGCAATAGCCCCGGGCGATCGCCAACTCTGCCAAATTAACCAGCACATCGATCGCCGCCACCGCCAAGGCCACCCTGCGGATTTGATCTGCCAGCAGACCGGTGGCCGATCGCAACTCGCAAAAAATCTCGTATTCCAGCCGGTTCAAGTCATCCCGCGCCGACAGAATCCGCGCCTCCCGCTCCTTCAGTTCCGGCGTGATGTAGCGCTCCTCATTAACCAGGGTTTGCTTGCGGATGTAGTCGTCCGGTACGAGGTCGGCCTTGGCCCGCGACACGCCGATGAAATAGCCAAAGGTTTTGTTGTAGCCCACTTTCAGGGTGTTGATGCCCGTGCGTTGGCGCTCGATCGCCTCCAAATTTGCCAGCCATTCCCGATCGCCCGCCGACTGTTGGCGCATGGTGTTGAGCTGGCCGTTGACACCGTCGCGAATCAGGCCCCCTTCCGTCACCGAGAGTGGCGGCTCTTCGACCAATGCGCCCCGCAGCCGATCGCCCAGTTGCTCCAGTTCCGGCGGCACTTGCTGCAACACCCGGAAATAGGGCGATTGTCCGTCGGCTACCACTCGGGCCAGCTCCGGCAACCGCCCGAGGGAATCTGCCAGGGCCGCCAGATCCCGCGCATTGGCCGACCCCGCCCCGGCCCGACCGGCCAACCGCTCTAGGTCATACATTTCCCGCAACAGCCGTTGCAAATCTTGGCGCAGGTCGGGGCGATCGATCAGTTCCCCGATCGCCCCCTGACGCGCAGTGATCCCATCGAGATCTAGCAGCGGTTGCAACAGCCAGCGCCGCAGGGCCCGCCCGCCCATGGCCGTGACAGTGCGATCGAGCGCCCAGAGTAGCGACCCCGTGAGCGTCCCATCCCGCACAGTCTGGACAATCTCCAAATTCCGGCGCGTTTGGTGATCAAGAATTAAATAATCAGTAATTTCATAGGTTTTCAGCAGTTGCAGCGGAATTTCGCGGGTTTGGGCCTCGCTGCTGGGGTGGGTTTCTTCCAGGTAAGCCAGCAGGCCGCCCGCCGCCCGCATCGCCAAGGGTCGGCGATCGCAGCCGATCCCTTCCAGCGATCGCAACCGGAACCGTTCCAACAACCGTTGCCGCGTCTCCGTGGCCCCAAACCGCGATTGGGGTCGCAACGCATAGCAAAACTGGGCGGGCAACCAGTCGGGAAAGCCGCGCCCGTTCAGGCTCGATCGACTCTCGCCCGGCCGCAACAGCCCCACCAAATCCGGCGCATTTACCGGCACCAACACCTCCGACGGACTCAGCCGCCACAATTCCTGCACCAGCGCTTCCGACTCCTCGCCCTGGGTGGCCCAAAATTCCCCCGTGGAAATGTCTGCGTAGGCCAAGCCCCAATGCCGCCGCTCTAGGACGATCGCCCCCAAAAAGTTATTCTTGCGCGCCGCCAACATTCCCTCTTCGATCACCGTGCCCGGCGTGAGAATCCGCGTCACCTCCCGCCGCACCAAGCCCTGGGCCTCTGCCGCATCCTGGGTTTGGTCACAAAGGGCGACGGCATAGCCTTTTTGCACCAGTTGCGCCGCGTAGCGCTCGATCGCATGGTGAGGCACGCCAGCCATGGGCACGCGCCCGACCTCCTTGCCGCCTTCCTTGGAAGTTAGCACCAGTTCCAGCACTTCCGCGATCGTGCAGGCATCCTGAAAAAACGTCTCAAAAAAATCTCCCACCCGATAGAGCAGCAGCGCTTGGGGATGTTGCTCCTTGACGGCAACGTAGTGCTGCATCATCGGGGTCAGCTTCTCAGAATCCAGCAACCGATAGTCAGCATTGGGAATATCGCGGGGCAAGGAGGCACTCATGCGATCCAGCAAAGGGGCAAGGGGCGATCGGGGTGGTAATGGGGAAGCGATCGAAGGCTTCCGGGAAGTTTTCATCCTATCGGGTTCTTGAGAGGATGGAAAGTTTTAAATAGTCAGCCTGTTGTTAAAAACTCTCTATCCCCTTCGATCGCTATCCCCTTCGATCGCTATCCCCTTCGATCGCTATTCCCTTCGATCGCTATTGACACTCCCCGGCGTAAATGCACGAGGATTCTTTAATCTACGAGCCGACTTGCTTTGACAGGATTACTCCAACCAAGGTAGAGGACGATTCTCCTAAAGCGTTGCTCATGTCTAGCATGAAGCTCCCGTGTGCCCCACGGTAGCCAATCCTCGACTCAGGATGTTTCTAGCGGCGTTGTGGTCTCGGTCTAACACGCACCCACACCGACAGGCATGAGTGCGAGTTGATAGGGACTTTTTGATAATCGCCCCGCAGCTAGAGCATTCCTGGCTCGTTCCATTGGGTAGAACGGCAACGGTGATCTTTCCGAATACCTTGCCCAAGTATTCCAACCAAGACCGAAACTGATACCAAGATATGTCGTTAATCGACTTGGCTAAACAGTGATTCTTGACCATATTTTTAATTCTCAAGTCTTCATAGGCGACAACATCGTTAGATGTGAGCACGCACCTTGCCAATTTCACGGCATGGTCTTTACGCTGCCTACTTATCTTGAGATGGCGCTTCCCTAGAATCACTCTAGCCTTGCCACGATTGTTAGACCTCTTAACACGTCTAGAGACGCACCTTTGAGCCTGTTTTAGCCGTCTTTCTCCTTGACGGAGAAAGCGCGGATTTTCAACCGTCAGCCCAAAACTATCCGTATAGAAATCGCTGAGGCCAACGTCTAAGCCGATTGCCTGGCCTGAAGAACGATCGCCCCTAGGATGATGGGCTGGCGGTTTGGCGTTGGCGTGGGGCGATCGCGTGGCGGCTGACGGTGTAGAAGTCGGCGGCTTGGCCCATGGTGTAGGTTAACCAGGCGCGATCGAATGGGGCGATCGCCCGCTCCGGTTGGGTGGGTGGGTTGCCCAAGACTGATCGCACCTCGGCGGCCACAGCCCGAGCCAGCAAAGGCGGCACAGAGTTGCCGATTTGGCGCATCCCGTGCCATTTCGTGCCGTGGAAACAAAACCAATCGGGGTAGGAATGGAGCCGCGCCGCTTCTCGCACGGTGATGCAGCGGCCGTGGTGGGGATGAATCGGGCGCGGCGAGGTAAATGCACCGCGATTGCTGGGGGTTCCGGCGCGCAGGGTGTTGCAGATGCCGTCTGGGTGTAGCTTCAAAAAACGGCTGATGCGATCGACTTCGCCCCAAGGAGTGGCTTGGAAACGGGCGATCGAGGTGGCTCCGTGGTCGGTGCGCAAACAACCCGACAGGTGCGATCGGGTGGTCGAGCGTGGGTAGCTGAAGTCTGCCGAATCCCGCAGCAGCCCTCGCAATTGTTGGGCATAATCGCTGGTCGGGTCGCCTAGGTGCTCGGTGGCCAGCCAGTCTGACTCCCGCAAACTCTCATAGGCATCCACGTTGGGCAAATCGGCGATCGCCTCGGCCACCGTGGGGCAACGGGGCAAGTCACCTAAAATGTTGTCCCGTTTGGCACTTTTGGAAAGGGCCGGCCGACGAGTGATCGGCGCGGGATAGGCCGGCAGGGGCAACCCCGATCGCGCACCGAGCAAAAACAGTCGCTGGCGATCTTGGGGCACTCCAAAATGGGCCGCGTTTAAAACCCGATAATTGGCTTCAATTTGGTAGCCGATCGTCGCAAATAATTCAATTAATTCATCCAGAAACTGTCGATGCTGGCCGAGGGTCATGCCCCGTACATTTTCAATCACGAAATATTTGGGTTGCAGCTCCTGCACCAGTCGCGCAAAGTGAAACATCAGGGCATTGCGCGGATCATCAAAGGCTCGCTTCCCCATCATCGAAAATCCTTGGCAAGGGGGGCCGCCAAAGATCACGTCAATTTCTGGTAATTCTGGTAATTCTGGTGATTCTGGTGATTTAAATAATCCCGGTAATTGAGCTAATTCTGGGGATTTGATCAAACCGGCGCGATCGGGGTTGATTTGCGAGCGATCGCCCTGCAAAACCTGCGCCAACTGCTGACGAATTTCGGCTCCAGTCACCTCAGCGGCACTGCGACAGAGCACCGCCCCCTGCGGAAAATTGTATTGATGGGTTAGACAGTGAATCGGATCAATTTCCACCGCCACGGCCACATCAAATCCGGCCATTTCAAACCCAAGGGACATTCCCCCCGCTCCGGCAAACAGGTCAATGGCGATCGGGCGGCGGGCAAGAGGACTGGCGGGGTGACTGGCGGAATGACTGGCGGCGGCTGGCACGGCGAAGGCTAGAAAAAGGGCGTAAGCGACCCATATCCTAGCGGAAATTTTGGTCTGAGTTGGTGGGTGGGGCGCTGGGTTGGCCGTTTGGGGAGATCGGGCTGGTCGCTTGAGGCCAAAGGAGGTCTAGGCGATCGACCACCGGAGCGGCATCACCATTTTGCAGTAAGATTCCACCGTAGGTTTCGATGTAAAACTCAAGCAGCCATTGTGCTGTGGGGCTAATGAACAGTCACCGTACAGTCACAATTCGGTAGCTAATGGACATACCCACGCCCGTACCTTCTCAACAGGGGCAAAGTTGCGATAGGTGGGCGATGGCGGTGTGGGCTGCCCGCTCCCATGTCCAAAACTCAGCCGCCTCTGCACGGGCGATCGCCCCAATCTGACGGGCCCCAGCGCGATCGCGATAGACCTGTCGCATCAGCGCCACGATTGCTTCTAGATCCGGTTCTGCCCAGCAGCCCCAATTGAGCGCCGGGTCAAAAAACGCGGGATCATCCACCGGCACGAGTGCTTTCACCGGAATTAGATAGCTGTTGCCGGGATGAGCATAGGCGCGCAAACCGCTCCAGTCCGTGACAATGCAGGGCAGCCCACAGGCCATTGCTTCCAAAATGGGCAGTCCCCAGCCCTCGCCCCGGGTGGGCAACAAAAACGCATCGGCCCCACGCAGCAGTTGCACCAATCCCGATCGCCCTTGGGGATAGCTGGGCCGAATTCGACTGGGATCGGCTCCCAAAGCTGGGGCCGCGCGGGCGATCGCCTCCCGTAGCTCAAATCCGGGTTGATAGCCGTTGTGGCTGTGCAGCACCAGCTCAACTCGATCTCGCGGCCCAAAGGCCCTGGCAAAGGCAGCGATCGCCAAATCAATGCCCTTGCGCCGTTCCCACTTGCCGACAGTGACGAAGTGAAAGGGGCGATCGGGATCAGTCGGGCGATCGACTGGGCGATTAACTGACTGATGGACTGGGCGATTAACTGACTGATGGACTGACTGATGAACTGACTGATGAACTGACTGATGAACTGGGCGATTAACTGACTGATGGACTGGGCGATTAACTGGGCGATTAACTGACTGATGGACTGGGTGATCGGCGGGGCAAAATAACAGCGGGTCAACTCCTTCCGGCACTACCTGAATGCGATCGGCCGCCAAGCCCGACTGAATCGCCACCTGCCGCTGCCACAGGGACGGCACCCACAGGGCATCAAACTGATCGAGTGCTTGACAAAAATGCTGGGGAATATGGCTGGTTTCCCACACAAAAAAGCCGATTTTGTAGCGACCCACCATCGGCGGAATCTTGGCACCGGGCACGATCGCGATCGTCGGTGCAGTTGTGTCAGGGCTGAAATTGGCCGCCAAAATCTCAGCAACCCCGGTTTCAGGGTGGGTCAATACTTGCGGAGGATGCCAATGGTCAAGGGCGATCGGGGTTAAGCAATGCAGCGCCCCCGCGAACGATCGCGCATGGGTGCCCCAGCCCCCCGGCGCAAAAAAGTAGCTGGCAAAATTCAGCACAAATTTGGGTAATCGCGTTGGCGATGGTGTTGATGACAGGAGCGATCGGGATCGTGGGGGCAGGTTTTAAGGGGTGTTATCAAATTCGATGGACTGGATCTCAAATGGTCAGTTTTCCGTGCCCCAATTGTCGTAACAAGGGGCTTAAGCCCCTTGTCCCTCACGATCTTGTGACGGCGGAATCAGGGTTTCAAGCGATATGACGACGCGCCCTAAGCCCCTTGTTAATTTCCTAACAATGGAATGAGGGTTTTGGGCTAATTGGCGACAGGCTCTATTTCGCTTCCATCCAGTTTTGACCCGCCCGCACTTCGACAGACAAGGGCACACTAAGCGTCACGGCTGATTCCATCGTTTCTTGTACGATCGCCCGGGTCATTTCCCATTCATCCGGTGGCACTTCAAACACCAATTCATCATGCACTTGCAACAGCAATCTGGAGTTGCACGATCGCAATTTCTGGTGAAGCTGCACCATCGCAATCTTGATAATATCGGCGCTCGATCCTTGAATCGGTGCATTCGCGGCCGCTCGCAACAATTGCGCATCATTTTGACCGTTGATCCTCAGGCGATCGAGGTCAATTTCGGCAGGATCACAGCCGCGCAATTGATTCAACGATGGACTCATGAATTGAAAATAGCGCCGCCGCCCCAGCAACGTGTGCACATAGCCCAGGGCGATCGCCTCCCGTTGCATTTGTTGCAAATAGGCAAACACCAGTGGATATCGCTCGTTAAAGCGATCAATAAAAGTCTTCGCATCCTGACGCGACACCCCGGCTTCCCGGGCAAATCGCTGGGCCCCCATCCCATAGATCACACCAAAGTTGATGATTTTGCCGAGGCGGCGTTCCTCTGCGGTCACCTCTGGGCGATCGAGCAAGAGTTGTGCCGTCAGGGCATGGACATCTTTGCCCGTTTGATAGGCTTCAATGAGAACGGGTTCTTGGCTTAAGTGGGCCAGAATTCTCAGCTCAATTTGCGAATAGTCAGCCGCTGCCAGCAACCACCCATTTTGAGGTAAGAAAGCACGACGAATTTGCCGACTAAAAGCCGTGCGAATGGGGATATTTTGTAAGTTGGGATTTGAGGATGACAGCCGCCCGGTAGCTGTCACTGCTTGGTTAAAATCCGTATGCACCCGGTGGGTTTTGGCTGACACCAACTGGGGTAATGCATCCACATAGGTAGACTTTAGTTTAGCCAGGGTGCGATGCTCCACAATCGCCTCGACCACGGGGTGATCATCCTTCAGTTTTTCGAGCGTGGCCGCATCCGTTGAATAGCCGGTTTTGGTTTTACGAGACTTTTTGAGATCCAGACCTAGGCGATCAAACAACAATTCACTCAGTTGCTTTGGTGATCCCAAATTAAACGTCTCGCCCGCTGCCGCGTAGGCCCGCTGCTCGATCGCCAACAAATCCGTTTCTAGTTGCTTTGAAAAACCAGCAAGGTAGGGCGTATCGATCCGAATGCCGCGATATTCCATAGCCGATAATACCGGCTCTAATGGCAGTTCCACTTGCTCAAACAGCGGTAACAAATCTTGCTCGCTGGCCAGTTGCGATCGCAGAATTTTGACCAAATGAAACGCACTATAAACATCCATTCCGCAATAATTCGCCACCGCCGAAATTTCCACATCGGCGATCGTTTGACCCTTGGGAACCAAATCTTGATAGCTGGTGGCACTCACACCCAAATAGCGCCGGCCTAAATCCGTTAAATTGTGGCTGGCTTCTGGATTCAAGACATAGCTAGCCAACATTGGGTCAAACACCACACCCGCCAACTGAATGCCCTGGGCCCGGAAAATTCCCCGATCGAACTTGGCATTTTGTAGCACTTTCGGGTGATTTTCGCTTTCCAAAACGGGCTTGAGGGCTGCCAAGACGCTGGCGCGATCGAGTTGTTCACCATTGGCATGACCCACCGGAATATAGGCCACCGTCACCTCGGTTTCGCGACCATAACAAACCCCAATTCCCACCAATTCAGCCTTGTGTGGATCGAGATCAGTAGTTTCTGTATCCCAAGCGGCGGGCCACTCGCGATCTTGACAAGCCAACAGCGCCGAAATTAGCTGGGAAAGCTGGTTGGGTTGGGTAATAATTTGCGGCGTAAACTCAGCCGGGCCGATCGCCTCAGTTGCCTGGGTTTCTTGCTGTGCGTCCGTGTCAGCAGCACTAAAAAACCAGGTTTCTTCAGATTCGTAACGGGTTGCAGCAGGAGCTGATCGCCCCGTCGCGCTTGTGGATAGGGCGATCGGTTCTGATCCACCCAAGCGAGTTTGTAGCCGCTCAATTTGCTTCAAAAATTGGTTGAGTTCCAGTTGCTGCAAAACGGGCACGAGCCGATCGCGATCAAACCCATTTAGATCAAAGGTCTCAATCGCCGTTTCCAAGGGCACATCTAACTTGATCTGTGCCATAAATCGGGAATGAAAAGCGGCATCGCGATCGGCAATCAACTTGGTTTTAACAGCTTTGCTGAGGCTGTCGATTGCCCCATAAATCCCCTCAAGGGAGCCACGGGTTTGCAGGAGTTGGGCTGCTGTTTTTTCGCCAATGCCCTTCACGCCGGGAATATTATCGGACTTGTCGCCGCAGAGGGCTTTGAAGTCCACCACTTGCTCCGGCAAAATCCCCCATTTTTCAACCACCTGCGCCGATCGACATTCACTATATCGAGAGGATTTAGCATCGCGCCCCCCCAAGTGCAAAACGCTGACATCTAAGCGATCGTCAATTAGTTGAAACAAATCCCGATCGCCACTCAAAATTCGGACACGATATCCAGCCGCTACCCCTTGTTGAGTCAGTGTACCGATCGCATCATCGGCTTCAAATCCCGGCGTTTTCACAATTGATAAACCCAACGCCGCTAGCAGGTTTTCAAGGTTTTGGATATCCTCGATAAAGTCTTCTGGTGTTTCGGGTCGCCCTTCCTTGTAGGTTGCGTCGGCTTCGTGGCGAAAGGTGGGTTGGCGGGTGTCGAAGGCCACGGCGATCGCCTGGGGTTTTTCGAGGGCGATCGTGTCGAGCAAGGCCTTAATAAACCCATAACAAATACTGGTGGGAATTCCCGTTGAGGTTCGCAGCCCCCCATCTCGGCCATTGGCAAAGGCATAGAATGCACGAAAGGCCAGCGAGTGGCCATCGACCAAAAGCAATGTTTTTGTGGCGCTGGTCATGGGCAAGGTGCAGAATGCTCGCTCTCAGGATACCAGCCGACTGATTCTCCCGACTTGATTGCCCCTTGGGGATTCGGTTAGTGGCGGGCGATCGGGGTTCATCAACGGGCTGAAGTTGTGGGCCAAAACGGTGCGAAATCGTCAATGGTTTTGAGGATAATTGAGTAGAACGCACCAAACGCGCCGATCGTGGCTAGGAGGTTCATCAACAGTGATGACTTTCCTCAAAAACGCTTAAAGATCATCCAAGATGCCATGATGGTTTCATGGCATATATCCCTCTCAGAAAAGCGGTCGA
>RDXB01000054.1 GCA_004292515.1 Oscillatoriales cyanobacterium | reverse complement strand
GTGCGGTAATCGGCAAATTTTTCGGTGCGATCGAACCGGGCCGTACTGGGCGAAAGCACTTCGATAATCAAGCGGGGATATTCGATGTAATGGCTTTGGGGACGACGATCGCGATCATCACAGGTCACAACCAAATCTGGGTAATAGTAAGCATTCTTTGCTTCTACACGGGTCTTAATACTTTCGGAGAATGTTTGGCAACCAGAGCCACGTAGATGATTTTTGAAGATAGCGACTAAGTTGCCAATAATCGCGTTGTGATTTAGTGTACCGCCGGTCATGGCAAAGACTTCACCATCGCGGTATTCATGGCGAAAGGGACTAACTTCTTCGGCAGCGAGGTAGTCAGCCGGGCTGATATAGAGCGGATCGGTGGCGAGCATGGTTGATTGGGTTGGGCATGGCTTGATCGTAACAAGTCGCACATCGTGCCATGCGATCGCCCTGTCAGTGACCTCAAGCCAGTAGGGTGGGCAATGCTCACCGACTCACTGCTTTATGGTGTCTGGGATGTGGTGTACCGATCGTTGCCGCAAGGACGCTCTGCGTTTTTCTGAAATCAGAGAGGGATGTCGGTGTCGGCGGAGATGTTGGCGATCGCCCCCTTGGCACTGAAACTGAATCAGTTGCACCGGATCGCTAGAATTCGCGAGTTGCCATTCACCCCGATCGCCCTGAGTCCAACCACTGCTCTACGCTACGGACGCACATCGATCGAGCCATCAGGCCAGAAGATCACCCGAAACTCCGCCAGCGGAGCCAGTTGAATCTTGCCGTTAGCACCCTTAATCACGCTATTGGAGAGCTTTAACAGTTGGGGCAATGGAAATTGACCCTTGCTGGCGGCGCTACGGTTGGCAGCTTTAAAGTTCACCCCTTCGCCCGTGCGATTCACCTGCACGTCATACATCAGGGGCATACTAGGGGCCCGATCGCGACTCCAAGCCGATCTCAGGGACTTCTCAAGGCTTGTACGGGCTTCAGCACGCAGCAACCCATCGTTTAACCGAGGAGACTGCACCTGTTGGGGCGCACCGTCACCGCTGCTCACGGACTTCATGGGGGTCACTTGCACCCCTTCAGCCTGACTAAAAGACACCTGGAACGAAGCCGTTGGCTCCCCCGTACGCGATCGATCCAGCGGCGTGAACAATAACTCAGGCAGCGGCGTTTGGTTCACCGCGCTCTGGGCCAAGACATTTTCGGGTAAGTAGCCAATGATCGACCCGTCTTCACCCACGCTGACCCGGTAGTTGAGGGCGATCGTTGCCGCTTGGCGATCCTTCCAGGCATTGTTTAGCTCGCCGTAGAGATAGCGCTCGAGGGCTGCCAACTGACTGCGGTTTGTAATGGGCTTGGCCGGTGCAATTAAGGCATCGGCCGCTTGACTGCCTGCCGTGGTGCTGGGGGCTTTGGCCGTTGGGATAATTTCCCCTGTGTTAAGGCTGGCTGTTTTGGGGCTGGCTGTGTTGGGGTTGGGGTTGGGGGCGGGAGATGCCACGGCCACAGGCGACGCGGCCGGGCTAGCCGGGGCGATCGACTTCACGCTTGGCTCCGGCCGGCTGGGGCTGGGGGGAACTTGGGCTTGGGGTTGGGGGCTGGCTTGGGATTGGGGCGTGGGGGTAGGCTTGGGCCGCAGTACGTCTTTGGGTTGTTGCACCTTGGGCACTGGCAACAGGAACAATACCCCCGCTGCCACAGCCAAACCCGATGCCCCAACGGCAACTGGTGCTGCGCGCTGAACTAGGGGTTCCGCATTGGCCAAGTCATGGCGTGAGACGGGCGCAAATAGTTGCTGTGCGTCGGGCAGGGTTTTGGGATCGCCGTACACTTGGTCGATCGTTTCTACGAGATCAAACAGTTGTAGCGGCGTGAGTAGGATCTCGGTCACTTGCCCTGGGCGGGCCGTTTGCTCGTCGGGCCCCTCGGGGTTGGGCGGTGGCACCAACAGCAGCTTGTGCTTGCCCCCTTCGGCCGGCATCAGGGTGATATTGGGCTGGTGGGTATCGAGGGTCAGGGGCAGTTGGGGCGATCGAATACCACTGAGGCCCGACTGGGCGTATTGGCTCACCACCCGGGCGAATTGCTCAAAGAAGGTGCGATCGCAAGCAAAGCTGAAATTGTGGGCGGGGAACTGACAGGTCACCTTGAGCAGCACCGACAGGGTGGGTCTTGCGTCTCCCAATTCCGCCAAGGAATCCATGCCCTCCAGCGTCAACACGCAATTGGGCAAACTATATTGCCGTTGAATGGTCATGCCACCTCTCCGTCAAACAAACTAATCCAGAATCGTTCGAGACCGGCCGTGGCCGTGCAATAGAGCAACTGTTGCAGCAGGTTAATGGCCAGGGCGTTGAGGGCTTCGTCGGTGCTGTAGACCGTGACTGCCGATCGCCGGGGGTTCATCCGGGCCCGGAAGTGCGATCGAAACCGCTCCAGATAGTCGGATAGGCGAAAGTGGTGTTCGGTCGAGAGGCCTTGCTCTTCTAGCCGCTCACAGGCCAGCAACAACTGACGAATCAACACAGTCAGGCGCTTAGCCAGGTAGACGGTGATGGTTGCCAATGCCTTGGCTTCGGCTAGGCTCAGGGCCCGTCGCTGCACGGCCCGGCGCAGGGGATTGGTAGCCCGTAAGCGCCAGAGGTTAACGCGGTTGCCGATGATGCTGGTTAGCTCCAAGTCGCGAGCGCAATAGAGGATAGCTTCTGAGCCACTGAGATCCAGGGCTTCGATCGCCAACAACAGTAGGTCAAGCTGTTGCCTAGCCCGTCGAGGGCATTCGCCGTCTTTGACGGGGGGATCGGGCAGACGATCCAAAACGGGTAGGGAAGCGGACGAGTCGGTAGTCATAGGCGATCGAACAAACAGGCCACTCAGGCGAGAACAGGAGCTGAATCGGGCATGATGGCTCAATCAGTGTACACAGGTTTTCGGAGACAGCCCCGGAGGGATCATCAGGATGGGATTGCTAAATCAGGACGCGGATTTGCGAGCATTGGTACGGGCAATTCCCGATTTTCCGCAGCCGGGAATTGTTTTTCGCGATATTACAACTTTATTGCGAGATCGATCGGGACTCCAACAGGCCATTCAGCACCTCCACGACCAGTGCCATGATCTACGGCCGGATTTGGTGGCGGGCATTGAGGCGAGGGGGTTTTTGTTTGGGCCGGCCTTGGCTGTGGCGATCGGGGCGGGCTTTGTGCCCCTGCGCAAACCGGGCAAGCTGCCGGCGGCCACCCATGCGATCGACTACGACTTGGAATATGGCACCGATCGCCTAGAGATACACCGCGATGCGATTCATCCGGGGGCTAGGGTGCTAGTGATTGACGACGTGATCGCCACGGGGGGCACGGCGGCGGCGGCGGGGCAACTGGTGGCCCAAGCGGGGGGCACTTTGGTGGGCTATGGCTTTTTGATCGAGCTGTTGGCGTTGCGGGGGCGCGATCGCCTGCCAGATGTGCCCGTGCGATCGGTGCTGGTTTATTAGGAGCGAGGGCAGACGGGGGCGCGAGCAGACGGGCTAGATGGGCTAGTTAAAAGCATTGACAGGCGATCGCAAATAATCCAAAACCAGCGTGCCGAGCATCTGGTCGGCCAAACGCTGAGTCCGCGCCAGATCAGACAAGCCCGAGTCGTCAATCGCTGCCAAATTGCGATCGTCATCGGCATCCTCGGTAAACTCCGACAGCCCCGCTGGCCAGACCCGATCGGGCAGCAATTCCACAAACACCGCGATCGTCAGCTTGGGATTTTGGGTGGGCGCACAACCCACCGCCCACACACCCACGGGGCGATTGTCCTGGAGGGCGCTGCTGCTGATCGCCAGCCAGGACAGGGGCGCGGCTGCGGTCAGGGGCGATCGCGCTTGGCTGGCTGACTCCACGGGCGCTCGACGCAACCGCAAGGCCGATCGCAGCGTGGTGACGGTGGTGGGCTGCAACCCTAAAAATTCGCGCCCCACCCGTGGTGTGCGGTCTTGGAGCAAGTGGGGTTGCACCCGATAGCCACCATTGGCCGCCACCGCCGCCATCACGGCCATTTGCAGGGGGGTGGCGCTCATACCGCTGCGCCCAAGGGCAAAATTCACTCCTTCGCCCAGGTACCAGCGTGACTGCACTGCTTCCCGCTTCCACAGCTCCTCTAGGCTCGGGCCCGTTTCTTCTGCTTGGGCCAGCTCAATGCCCGATCGCTGGCCAAACCCAAACCGCCGTGCCCAGGCAATCACGCTAGTGCTGTCGAGATTCAGCGCCACTTGTTCAAAAAACGATTCGCTGTCTCGTTGGCCGGGGCGAGTCAGGGCTTCTCGAAATCCCAAGCTGGTGCGATGGGGCCAGTCGGCGCGTAAAAATTCTGCCCAGGGTAGCCCACCGAGCCGATCGCGCGGGTCGATCGCCAAGCGTCGATGGGGCGGCTGGCGGCCCGATTCCAGGGCTGCCACCGTTGTGACCCACTGAAACAAAGGCCCAGGCGGCACGGCTTTTAGTCCCGGTGAAACTCGATCGGCGGGATTGCGATTTTGGCCCGCCATGGCCAGCACTGCCCCGTTATCCGCATCGATCGCCACGATCGCCGCGCCCTCCACCGAGGCAGCCAACGCTTCCGATCGCTGCTGGAGCGGCAAATCGATCGTTAAGCGCACGGGCGATGGCGGCTCGGTGCTCTTGCGGGCCAACACCCGACTGGGCAGCCCCCAGCGATCCAATTCCACCTGCTCGCCGCCCGATCGCCCCCGCAATTGGGGTTCGAGGGCTGCTTCCAAACCCGATCGCCCAATCGCATCCCCCGATCGATAGTCCAGCAGCGGATCGAGGCGATCGACTTCGGTAGCGCTCACTTCACCCACCTGACCCAAAATGGCCGCCGCCAAGGAACCATAGGGATAGTCGCGCTCCGACTCCGGTTGGATCGCCAAGCCCCGAATTTGGGTGGCCAACTCCGCCACCGCCGTCATTTGCGACGGCGACAGACCCCGCGCCAACCGCACCAACACAGGCGACCTCCACCCCGACTGCCCCAGCCGGGCCTTCAGTTCCGTTTCCGATCGCCCCAACACGCGCGACAACTTGGGCAACAATGCCTGCCACTGGTCTGGCGACTGAGCGATCGGCCAAGCCATCGCCGACAGCGAGGGTCGATTGTCCACCAGCACTCGCCCCGATCGATCTAAAAGCTGGGCCCGAGTCGGCAGCGTCGGCATCAACCGAATCCGATTGGCCGCCACCAATTGCCGATAGCGCTGGCCTTCCACGAGTTGTAAATAGGCCAACCGCGCGCCAATGCCCCCCAACAGCAACACCGCCACCACCAAGCACCCCAAGGGCTGATAGCGCCGGCCAATGGTACGTTCCGGCTGCTGGTCAAGCTTGGGGGATGGCGGTGAAGCGGGCGATAGCGACATGGAAGGGCGGTAAATTCAAGTCAGACATACAGGGCCCCGCCCCGGGGCGATCGCTGGGCGGATGGGAACCCTGTCCTAGCCCAGTGATAGGCGAAAGTGCGCCTCAAACCGGCTATCAATTAACCAATATTATTAAATGTCGCGGGTTCCGGCCCGATTCACCGGATCGATCGCCCCCTCGGATGCCCGTTGCGATCGCTCCCAGTCCGGTGCGATCGCCCGGTAACGGTTGCCGCATCCCGGTTTTGGAGGGGGCTGACCATCTGGCTGATCCCAAAACCCCGAACAGTCGGCATAGAATAGGGCAAGAATTTGATCGCGCTACGGAGTCAAAATCGTTACCGCGACCTTGCTCCTGAGCCTTACTACCCCACCGGCAGCATCACCGGCCATGTCCCAAACCGCAGTCCGAGCGAGCCAGGCGATCGAAACCGACACCCAACTCGATGTCGAGCTTCGCAAAGTTTTCAAAGTCTACAACGGCGAAACTGCCGTGCGCGGAGTGGATCTCCACATCGGACGCGGCGAATTCTTCAGCATTCTGGGCCCGTCCGGTTGCGGCAAAACAACAACCCTTCGCCTCGTCGCCGGGTTCGAGCAGCCCTCGGCCGGTGAGGTGCTGGTGCGCGGCCAATCGATGCTGAATGTGCCGCCCTACCAGCGCCCCGTAAATACGGTGTTCCAAAGCTATGCCCTGTTTGGGCACATGAGCATCTGGGATAACGTGGCCTTTGGGTTGCGAATTAAGCGCTGTGGCAAGGCGGAAACCGAGGAACGGGTGAACGAAGCCCTGGCCCTGGTGAAGATGGAAAAGTTTGCTCGTCGCTATCCCAATCAACTCTCGGGCGGCCAACAGCAGCGGGTGGCCCTGGCCCGGGCCCTGGTGAATCGACCCGCAGTGCTGTTGTTGGATGAGCCGCTGGGGGCGCTCGATCTGAAGTTGCGAAAAGAGATGCAAATGGAGCTATCCACGTTGCATCGGGAATTGGGCTTGACCTTTGTGATGGTGACCCACGACCAAGAGGAAGCCCTCAGCCTGTCCGATCGGATCTCGGTGATGAACGAAGGGCGGGTGGAGCAGATCGGCAGCCCCAGCGAGATTTATGAGTCGCCGCGCACACCCTTTGTGGCGGATTTTATTGGCGACACGAATTTGTTCCGAGGGCGCGTTTCGGAGTTTGATCGCACCGGCAGCGCGATCGTCACCGACAACGGCTTGAAACTGGTGGCCACGCCCAGCGGTGATTGGGCTGGCAGTGTTGGGGAAGCTGCTGCCGTCAGCGTCCGGCCCGAAAAGGTGCAGGTCAGTCTCTATCCGCCGGATTTGTCGGTGAACTGCTTTGAGGGGCGGTTGCAGAACGTGATGTATCTGGGAACCCATGTGCATTACGTGGTAGAACTGCGATCGGGCGATCGCCTAACGGTGATGCAGGTGAATGTGGGTGGCGAATTGCCGGCCCTCAACACGCCGATCTATGCCTATTGGTCAACGGCAGATGCGCTGGCCATGTCGGCCGCCTAGGGGGGTTGGGTGAGCGCTGGCGGCCTCGTCACTAGCCTGCTCAACACCGACCAACCGCCCATCTGCTAGCCGATGAAGCCCGCTTCGATCTTGCTCCGCATAGTGCTTTGATTCTTCATGGCTGCTGCTGCCTTTTCTCGTCGTGACTTTTTGCGCCGCACCTCGATCGCGGCGGCCGGCCTGGCCATGACGGGCTGTGGTTGGCGTTTGGCCCAGGTGCGCCCCTCGCCTGGATCGGTGGGCGATCGCACCAAGCTCTACATCTACACTTGGGCCGGCTACACCGATGAGGAACTGATTAGCCGCTTCCAGCAGGCCACGGGCTTGTCGGTGGTGGTGGATATTTTTGACTCGAATGAGGTGATGCTGGCCAAGCTGCAAGCGGGTGGCGGTAGCCAATACAGCATTATTTACCCGTCGGACTACATGGTGCGGCAGATGCGCGAACGGGGCCTGCTGCGGGAACTCGATCGCGATCGGCTACTGGGCCTGAAAGATCTGCTGGAGCCTTACCAAAATCCCAGCTATGACCCGAATAATGTCCACAGCGTACCGGCCTCTTGGGGGACAACGGGGCTGATCTACAACCGGCGGCGCGTGCCGGAACCCCCGAAGGATTGGGGCTTTTTGTGGGACAACCGCGATCGGCTCAAGCGACAGGTGACGCTGTTTAATGACCAACGGGAAACCATGGGCTTGGCCCTGCGGCGATTGGGCTATTCCTATAACTCCCAAGACCCTGAGCAAATTCGCCAGGCCTACGAAGCTCTGAAGGAACTGCGACCGGCGATCGCCCAGTTCACCACCGATGGCTGGAAAGACCGGATGGTGGCGGGGGACTTGTCGATCGCAATGGGCTATTCGGCCGATGCGATCGAGGCGATCGAAGAAAACGACCAACTGGGCTACACCATCCCCGCTAGTGGTTCGTCCCTTTGGACAGACACAATGGCCGTGCCAATCAGCGCACCGAACCTGGAAGCGGCCTATGCTTGGATTAACTTCACCCTGCAACCGGAGGTGGCAGCCGGGATGACGGCGCGGCTGAAGTTTGCCACGGCTAATCAACGGGCGATCGACCTCCTGCCACCGGACTTGGCCCAAAATCCCAGCTTGTTTCCCAGCCAAGCGATCCTCGATCGCTGCGAAGGGATTGCCCCCGTGGGAGCCGCGACACCGCTGTACGATCGCTACTGGACTCAGCTCACCAGCGGTTAGGGATCAGCAGTTAGCCCAATCGCGCCAAACGAGCCAACCCAAACGAGCCAACCCAAACGAGCCAACCCAAACGAACTGCCCACCGCTTACGTCCGATTCCTTCGCCTCTGCCCTATGACTCCTGCCAACCCGATCGCCCCCGCCGCTGAGGCCACCCCTCCCAAGCCCCGCCGCTGGGTGGGACCTTGGGCGCTTTTGGGGCCGTCGGGCCTGTGGTTACTGTTGCTGCTGGTGTTGCCGGTTCTGGTGATCTTTGAGTTGAGCCTGGTTCCTGGCATTCGACCCGGCGACTTGGTGAACCCATCGGGCATTGATAACTACCTGCTGGTGTTTCAGCCTGTCTATTTGCAGGTGATTGGGCGGACGCTGTCCTACGCGATCGGCACCACCATCATTTGCCTGCTGCTAGGGTTTCCGGTAGCCTACTGGCTGGCCCTGATGTCCCCCAAGCGTTGGCAAAACCTACTATTGGTGGCGTTCACGCTGCCCCTGTGGACTTCTTCGCTGCTGCGATCCTATGCCTGGATCACCATTTTGCGACCAACGGGGGTGCTGAACTCTTTGCTGGGGGCGATCGGGTTGCCGGGGCTGGATATTTTGAACCAAACGCCAGCGGTGTTGTTGGGCATGGCCTATAGCTTCTTACCCTACATGGTCTTGATTTTGTATTCCTCGTTGGAAAAACTCGATCGCCGCCTGTTGGAAGCCGCCGCCGACTTGGGAGCCACCCCGATCGAAGCCTTCTGGAAAGTAACCGTACCCCAAAGCCTGCAAGGGATTGCTGCCGGATCGCTGCTAGTAGCGATCACAAGTTTGGGGGACTTTGTTAACCCCGAGCTGTTGGGCGGCGCTTCCAGCATGACGGCCTCGCGATTGATTTACAACCAATTCCTGGGAGCTACCCAAAACTGGGGCTTTGGCTCGGCCTTGAGTATGCTGATGATCTTAGCCGTGAGTCTTGGCATTGCCCTGCTGATTCGCTACGGTGATGGCCGACCCGCTGCCTAACCCCTGCCGTGAGTTTCTGAATTCCTCGACGCGCCCCTTAACTGCCCCTTTCGATCGCCCCATGCCCGATCCCAATCCCGTTGCACCGGATTTACAGGAGGCCCTCGCAGACGATATGACTCGATCGCGTCAGCCTCGCCTCACCTGGCAGGGCACATTTACCTCAATCATGTTTGTCCTGATGTACCTGCCGATTCTGGTACTGACGGTCTACAGCTTCAACCAATCGCCCTATAGCGCCGGTTGGACAGGGTTCACGCTGGAATGGTACGCCAAGCTGCTGCGTGATGGGCGAATCTTGGGTGCGCTGCAAACCAGTTTGGTCGTGGGTTTCGTGGCGGTGCTGGTGTCGGCAGTGCTGGGAACCACGATGGCCGTGGGGCTGGCCCGCTATCGGTTTTGGGGCAAGGGCCTCTATTTGGGAATGTCCTATTTGCCCTTGATCGTGCCGGACATTGCGATCGCCGTGGCCACCCTGGTGTTTTTGGCAGCCTTGACCGTGCCCCTCAGCTTTTGGACAATTGTGGCGGCCCACATCGTGTTCTGTTTGGCCTACATTGCCCTGGCGGTGTCCACCCGTTTGGCGGATCTAAACCCCTATTTGGAAGAAGCCGCCCTTGATCTGGGAGCCACGCCGGTGCAGTCGTTTTTCCAAGTGCTGTTGCCGCAGCTCGTGCCGGGGATCATGTCCGGTTGCTTGTTGGCCTTTGTGCTCAGTTTGGATGACTTTTTGATCGCCAGCTTCACGGCCGGCGGCGGCGCAACCACCCTCCCGATGGAAATCTTCAGCCGGATTCGCACGGGGGTAAAACCCGATGTGAATGCCTTGAGTGTGCTGTTGCTGTTGGGATCGGGGGGGATCGCCTTTGCAGCGGAATGGCTCCGGTTCCAAAGCGAACAGAAAAAGCCGGGTTAGGGTGCGATCGCTGGCTGGTTCGATTGTTGACCCTTGCCCCCCACTGCCATGATTGCCACCTCGATCGCCCCACCCCCGAGCCACCGCGTTTCCCCGGACGACTATCGCGCCCGCGAAAGCCAACGCGACCAGCGCCACGAATACAACAACGGCTTAGAAATTCCCATGACCGGCGGCAGCTCCAGCCACAATCAAATCAGTCTGAATCTGATTCGTTTGCTGGATTTGCAGCCGCCCTATCAGGTGTTTGCGCTGGATATGCGCCTTTGGTTGCCGGCCCACAATCACGGGACTTATCCCGATTTGATGGTGATCAATGGCAATCCGGTCTTTTCACCCGATCGCACCGATGAAGTGTTGAACCCGACCCTGATTATTGAGGTGTTGTCGCCTTCCACGGCCGAGTACGATCGCACCAAAAAGTTTGAAAAATATAGTTCGATTCCCGAGTTTCGCGAATATTTGCTGGTGTCTCAGGATGAGGCGGCAATCGATCGCTTCTGGCTGGGTGACGATGGCGATTGGCGCTGGAAACGCACCACGGGACTGGAGCAGGCGTTGGCGATCGCCACGGGGGGCTTGAGTCTGCCCCTGGTCAAGATTTATCGATCGGTGAAATGGGATTAGGGCTTGTCGTCAAAACGCCCAAAACCCTGATGCCACCGTGACGAGATCGTGGGGCAGCAAGGGGCTTGAGCCAATTGTTACGACGACTTGGGCATGGAAAATCGACGGTTTCAGCCTGTACCCGAGAAAGGATGACAGATCCTAGGCGATCGGGACGATCAGAGGAATTGGCGATCGGTTCTGTTGCCGGTCTGTGGTAGTCTCAGGCCGGTTTTGAGCGATCCCAGCGCCATGAACGTTACGCCGACCGAAATTCCCGATGTTTTGCTGATTGAGCCGACGGTCTTTGGAGACGATCGCGGCTTTTTTTATGAGAGCTTCAACAGTCGCACCTTTGCCGACAAGACTGGTTTGGATGTGACCTTTGTGCAGGACAACCACTCTAAGTCCGTGAAAAATGTGCTGCGCGGCCTGCACTACCAGGTGCAACAACCCCAGGGCAAATTGGTGCGGGCCGGAGCCGGGGCGATTTTTGATGTGGCGGTGGATATTCGGCGTGGGTCGCCCACCTTCGGCCAATGGGTGGGCTATGAGCTGAGTGCCGAAAACAAGCGTCAACTTTGGATTCCGGCGGGATTTGCCCACGGATTTGTCACCCTGACCGAGACGGCGGAATTGCTCTACAAGGCGACGGATTTCTATTGTCCAGCGGGTGATCGATCGATTCTCTGGAACGATCCGCAAATCAACATTGCCTGGAACCTGGACGGTGAGCCGATCCTGTCCGGCAAAGACCAGGCGGCCAAGCTGTTGGCGGAAGCGGATCTGTTTGAATACGGGCAAATCTAGGGGCAAATCTAGGATCGCGGAACCATGCGGATTTTATTGACGGGCGCACAGGGGCAGTTGGGCGAGGCCCTGCAACCGGTGTTGGGGGCGATCGGGGAGCTGACGGCGGCCGGGCGCGATCGGGTCAACCTGGCCGACACCGCCACGCTCTACGACGCGGTGATGGCGCTCCAGCCGGATTTGATCGTGAATGCTGCCGCCTACACGGCCGTGGACAAGGCGGAAACCGAAGCCGACTTGGCGATGGCCGTCAACGGCAAGGCTCCCGGAATTTTGGCCCAGGCGGCCAAGGATTTGGGTGGGCGGCTGATCCATGTATCCACGGATTATGTGTTCAACGGGCAGCAGGGGCGACCCTACCGGGAAACCGACCCCACCGATCCGCTGGGCAGCTACGGGCGATCGAAGTTGGCGGGGGAAACGGCGATTTTGGCCACAGCCCCGAACCAGAGCGCGATCGTCCGTACCGCTTGGGTCTATGGCGCAGGCAAAACCGGCAACTTTGTGAAAACGATGATCCGGCTGGCGACCGATCGCCCGGAGCTGCGGGTGGTGGCGGATCAAATCGGTTCGCCCACCTGGACGCGGGACTTGGCCGGGGCGATCGGGCAGCTCGCCGGCCGCCTGGATGCGGAAACCGCCGGGGTCTACCACTACACCAACAGTGGGGCCGTGAGCTGGTATGACTTTGCCGTGGCGATCATTGAAGAGGCCCGCGCCCTGGGGCTGGAACTTGCGGTGGAACGAATCGTCCCGATCGCCACGGAGGATTACCCAACTCCGGCCCAGCGCCCGTCCTATTCGGTGCTGTGGGGCGGCAAGTTGGCGGCCTTACTCGGCAGTCCGGCTCCCCATTGGCGGGCCAGCCTCCGCAAAATGCTGCCAGAACTGCTGAACCGCTAGGTTACTCCCACAGCATCAGACAAGGGGCTTAAGCCCCTTGCTCCCCAACGATTAAACGATTACTCAACCGATTCACCTCGACAATCCCAAACAAGGGGCTTAAGCCCCTTGCCCCCAACGATTACTCAACCGCGATCGCAGCGAGTTAATAATATGAAAGCCTTGATTCTTTCGGGTGGCAAAGGAACCCGCCTGCGACCCCTGACCTATACGGGTGCAAAACAGCTCGTGCCGGTGGCCAACAAGCCAATTCTTTGGTATGGCATTGAGCGAATTGTGGCGGCAGGCATCACCGATATTGGGATTATTATTAGCCCGGAAACCGGCGACGAAGTGCGCGAAAAAACTGGCGATGGCAGTCGGTTTGGAGCCAACATTACCTATATTTTACAGGAGCATCCGTCGGGGCTAGCCCATGCAGTTTCGGTGGGGCAAGAGTTCCTCGGTGACTCGCCATTCATCATGTATTTGGGCGATAACGTGATCCAAGCGGATTTGGGACAGTTTATCGACCAATTCAAAAAGCCCGGTGTGGATTCGGTGATCATTTTGCGAGAAGTGCCCGATCCGCGTGCCTTTGGGGTGGCGGAAGTGGATGCGGCGGGGCGTGTGATTCGGTTGGTGGAAAAACCGAAAAATCCCCCCTCGAATTTGGCGATGGTGGGGATCTATTTCTTTCAGCCGGTGATTCACGAGGCGATCGCCCAAATTCAACCCTCAGCCCGAGGCGAATTGGAAATTGTGGATGCGATCCAAAAGTTAATTGACACGGGCAAAACCGTTGAGGCTTGCACCCTTGAAGGCTGGTGGTTGGACACCGGTAAAAAGGATGATTTGCTAGAAACCAACCGGATTATTCTTGACACCGATTTGCAGCCTTGGAACTACGGCGAAGTCGATGAATCGAGCAAAATTATCGGGCGGGTAGAAATTGGTAAAGGCTCAAAAGTGGTCAATTCCACGGTGCGCGGCCCGGCGGTGATTGGCGAAAATTGCACGATCGAGAATTGCTACATTGGCCCCTACAGCAGCATCAGCGATCGCGCCCATTTGGTGGATGTGGATTTGGATCACAGCGTGGTCTTGGAAGGGGCGGAAATTGTCGGGGTCACGGAGCGGATTATTGATAGCGTGATTGGTCAACGGGTGAAGCTCCACGTGGGGCCAAAACGCCCGAAGGCCCTGCGCTTCATGATCGGCGACGACTCCCACATCGAATTGACCTAGCATCCTGACTAGAAATAGAGAACTACGGCATAAAAATCCACAAGGATCTTGTGCCGTAGCCATCCCAAATTTTATGAGGTTTGCCTGATGTTCTAGTACTAGGTGTCCCCGCGATCAAGAGACACTACTGGTTTGGTAGCGCATAATAACCAATTCCTTCGTATCGGAAACTGGGCAATGAAAGTAGAACTTGATCTGCTTCCCTAGGGTTTGCAGTGTAGAAGTGCACTCCTGCTCCAGTATTGAAAAAGCGGTACACAGGTGTATATCCTGCCTGAGGAGTTGAAGAAGCTTGAAAGCCGCTGTTAGCTTGCAGACGAAAGTCACCGTTTGCTCTGATCAGCTGATCTCGCTCACTGGGATTAATAGTGTAGAAGAAAGCTCCTGTTTTGGTGTTAATAAATCGCTCTACCGAGTTTGGCCCTGCCGATTTAAACACTGCTCCTTCTTCGCGATACCGTGATCCCTTGAATTGAGAGGTTCGTTCTGTTTCGCTAGCTGTGTAGATATGTGTGCCGGTTACAGAGTCAAAAATTCTATACACTGACAAGTTGCTGGGCGTTGACCCACCTAGTTGCTCTGAAGCACCCCCCAAAGATGCTGATAACCCAGAAATCTGCCGGATAAATGAGCCTCGACCTGTACCTGGATCGATGCTAATTTCTCGATCTCCAGTGTATCCACGAAGGACTCCATTAATAATCGATAGCCCCCAAACATCTTCAAATCCAACGCTTCCGATTTGTCGGGAAGACGAAACCTGGCCGGAAGGTGTCAGTTGAAAAGCAAAAAGGTTATCGCTGGTACTGCTACCAGTTGCTGTGGCAAAAAATTGAGAGCTTCTATCGTCATATATAAGATCCCCACTGGATTGGAATCCATTCAGATTACCAATCAGAGTTGCTTTGGCGGTGTTAGGGTCTAGTCGATAGACTGCTCCTCCCCCACTCGGTATCCCATATAGAAACCCACCAGGCCCTGTACTTAGAGCGTTTAAGCTAAGTCCATGTGATCCAACTGGTGTTGATGTGCCATTGGATACATTGATCCGGTAAAGAGACCCAAACGTAGTGCCGTAAACATCTCCGTTAGGAAATCGAGCTATATCAGTTAGCTGTAGTCCAGTACTGACTGATGTGATGCCACCCGTCACCTCATCGAACAGACTGACAGTACCCGACGGAAAAGTATGGATTAATGTAGGCATGGTTTGTAGCTTTTATGGTAGTACTGCGTTTCAGTAGTGATGCACTAGTTCAAGCTTGATCCTGTAAGTGATTTCTTACTAAGAGTCATTGTCTCATAGAAATCGTTTTCTCGTAAATTATAATCCGACAATTTCTGTGAGTCAACTGTTTTTACTAAAATGAAAAATCAAAAACAAGAACTATTTGTTCTGGTGATTGTGAATTATTGGTGTGGGGAAACGATCGCCCAATTATTGCGATCGCTCCCCCAAAATTGCCTCGATCAGAATTACCGAATTCTGATTGTCAATAATTCACCAGAGGATCGATCGCTTGAGGCCTTCAGCGCTGAATTTGCCCATTGCACGATCCTAGAAACCGGCGAGAATTTGGGGTTTGGGCGGGCTTGCAATCGGGCGATCGCCTGGGTGGCCGATCGCGATCCAGGGGCGATCGTTTGGCTGATTAATCCCGATGCTTGGCTGCCAGCGGGGACGATCGCGGCGGCCCGATCGCTCCTGAGCCAAAGCGATTGGGCAATTTTGGGCACGGCGATCAATCAACCCGATGGCCGGCCGGAGTTTCGCGGTGGCCGGTTCGATCGGCGATCGGGACTAATCGAGCCAATTACCCAAGAAGCCCCCACCGCTGCCCAAATCCAACCGACTGATTGGGTCAGTGGTTGCAGTTTGTTGATCAATTTGGCGACGTTTCGAGTCTTGCCCCAGTTCGATCGCCGCTTCTTTTTGTATTACGAAGATTTTGAGTTTTGCCGTCGCTACGCCCGCCAAGGCTATTCGGTGGCGATCGCCCCCAGCCTGCGGGTAATCCATGCCACCTCGACGGTGACGGGCCGCGAGCCAGATCGAAAACTGCGCTGGTCGATCGGGGGCTATCTGTTGGCCCTGGCGATTCACAGCGGCCGTTGGGCGTTGGTCTATCGGTTGGCGCGGATTGTGATCAGCGCGATCGCCCAGTGGCCCCGGCAACCGACCCGATCGCGCGCCAAGCTTCAGGGCGTGGCCGATGCTTGGCAAAGTTGGCGATCCACACGCAACGACTCCCCACGGCGCTAAAGTAAAGCTCGACTTGCTTGGCCCACTTTTTCGGAACCCTATGCTGGACTTGCGCTTAACTCGATCGCTGCCGGAGCCGTTGCGCTCTTGGATGGGGCGGCTGGCGGCTTTGGACGATCGGGGGCGGGGCTGGCTGGGCCTGGCTTGGGTCTTGTTGGTTTGGGCGATCGCCCTGTTTTGGCACTCGGGCAGCGTGGGGCTGGTGGATGAAACGGAGCCGATGTTTTCGGAAGCGGCCCGCCAAATGGCCGTCACTGGCGATTGGATCACGCCCTATTTCAACGGAGCCACCCGCTTCGACAAGCCGCCGCTGATCTATTGGCTAACGGCGATCGCCTACAAAATCTTGGGCGTGAACGAGTGGGCCGTGCGGTTGCCCTCGGGGTTGGCAGCCTTGGCGACGATCGGCTTTAGCTTTGCGACCCTCTGGCGGTTTTCTGTAACTGGCGAAGCGCGCCAACAAGCGCCTTGGCGACCCTGGTTAGTCGGGGCGATCGGGGCTGGAACGATCGCCTTTTCGCCCCACATGATCATCTGGGGTCGGGTCGGCGTGTCCGATATGTTGCTCACCGGCTACATCAGCACGGCCCTGCTGGCGTTTTTTTGGGGCTATGCCAGCGATCGCCCTCGGGTCAAGCGTCTTTGGTATCTCGGGTTTTATGTGGCCCTCGCCTTGGCTGTGCTGACCAAAGGGCCGGTGGGCCTGGTGCTGCCAGGTGGGATTGTGCTGGCCTTTGCCCTCTATATGGGCGAATTTAAGCAGCTATGGCAGGAAGCGAAGCCGCTGTGGGGCTTGCTATTGGTGGCGGCGCTGTCGATGCCCTGGTTTGTGCTGGTGATTTTGGCCAATGGAGATGCCTACGTTGAATCCTTCTTTGGCTACCACAACATCGATCGCTTCACCCGCGTGGTGAACCAGCACTCGGCTCCCTGGTTTTTCTATTTCATTGTGGTGGCTTGGGGCTTTGCGCCTTGGTCGGTGTATCTGCCGATCGCCCTGGGCCGGCTGGAAATTTGGCGGCGCAAGTGGTGGCTGCGGCGATCGCGATCGGAGCGGTTGCCTTTGTTTGCGGGCGCTTGGTTTTTGGGCGTGTTTGGCTTTTTTATGATTGCCGTCACCAAGTTGCCCAGCTACGTTGTGCCGTTGATGCCGGCCGGTGGGTTGCTGGTGGCGCTGCTGTGGCGGGACTTGTTAAGTGGCGATCTGGCTCCCCGGCGATCGATGCCCCGGCCGGGCTTGAGCAAACCACCGATCGCCACGGAAGACTTGGTTTCGCCAGGATTCCACCGCACAGCGATCGCCGCCGTGGTTGTGATGGGCATTTTGGCGATCGCCCTGGGGTTACAGAATCTATGGCTGCCGCTGATTAAAGATCCAACAATGCCCCGGATTCGAGAAGTGCTAGAAGCCTCGGGCGCGATCACGCGGGGGGCGATCGACTGGGCGATCGCGGCGGCCTTGGGCGCGGCGATCGTCTACTGGCGGCGCTATCGGTGGCTGTGGCTGGTGACTTGGGTGGCGGGTGTAGTGTTTTTTGCAGGGACGATCATGCCGGTCATGTTTGCCCTCGACTCCCAGCGCCAATTGCCCTTGCGGATGCTGTCGGCGGAGATCATCCGGGTGCGCCAACCAAATGAGGAGTTGATGATGGTGGGGTTTGCCAAGCCGAGCCTGGTGTTTTACACACAACAGGTGGTCAACTTTTCCCAACGGGCCACGCCGCTGATTGAAGGCGAACGGGAAGCCCTGCGGATTAATCCCAGTCCTAAGCCAGCAACGGCCCTGCTGCTGGGCGATCGCAAAAAGTTAGCAGAAACCAAGCTGGATCAAGTGGGTCAGCCGATCGCGGCGGCCGGTTCCTATCAGCTCTTGCGAGTCGATCGGCGCGCCTTTGCCAATCACCAACCGCCGACCGATCCGGACGATTAGGGCTTGTCGTCCAATCGTCTCAAAAGACCTCTTGCGCAAATCCACTAGAAGCCCTCATCCCCCAACCCCTTCTCCCAAGGGGGGCGAAGGGGAGCCAGAAATCAGGGTTTTCAGCGATCTCATGGCAGGTTTCCAAGTCCCTCTCCCGACTTAGAAGAGGGATTTAGGGTGAGGGTCTGGATTGATGCGAGAGGTCTAAACCCTGATTCGACCCTGATTCGACCCTGATTCGACCGTGACGAGAACACAAGAAGAGGCTTAGGGGGTGTCATCTAATCCCTGAAACCCTGATTCTGGCGTTACTTGATCGTGAGGGGCAAGGGGCTTGAGCCAATTGTCTAGGGCGGTTGGGCTAGGAAAATGGGTTGTTCCAGCCCTAATCAAGCTCATTGGATGACAGACCTTAGGGCCTGCCATCCATAGGACTGACGCAGGATTTTCTGAGACCCTCACCCCTCGCCCCTCTCCCAAGTCTCAGGCGAGGGGAACCCAAATCGGTGGGTATCAGTCCCTGATTGCGACCCTTGGGGCAAGGAAAATCAACTGTTTCAGCTTGCAAACCCGGAAATGATGACAGGCCCCAATCTGTAGACTGTCCACATCTTCAACAGCATCACAACAAAAAAGCAGTGCAACCAGTGCACTGCTTTCTTGGTTTGAAACTAGGTTAGGGGGTCTGGTTAGAAATCTCTAGGATTCAGCTTTGACCAGCTTGACATTTTTCGCCAACCCTAGGAATTGCAACAGTTGGATCGTCATCCAAGTGGCATCAATTTCCCACCATTGCAACCCGTGACGCGCGGAATACTGGTGAGCATGGTGGTTGTTGTGCCAGCCTTCACCGTAGGTCATCAGCGCCACCCACCAGCAGTTGGTGGAGCGATCGCCAGAATCCTCAAAGGTGCGGTAGCCAAATTTGTGGGTGGCGCTGTTCACCAACCAAGTGCAGTGCCACAGGGAGACCATCCGAACACAGATACCCCAGAGCACAAACGACCAACCACCCATCAGGTAGAGAATGATGGCTAGCGGGATTTGCAGCAGCAAGAAGTAGCGATCCAAGAACTGGTAGAACGGGTCGTCACCAATATCTTTGGTAAAGCGAGGGATTTCAGTTTCTGCGGGCACTTCATACATCATCCAGCCGATGTGGCTCCACAGGAAGCCCTTGGTCGAATCATGATGGTCGGGATCGGTGTCGGAGTGCAGGTGGTGGTGACGGTGCAGGCCTACCCACCAAACCGGGCCGCCTTGGCAAGCCAGGGTTCCACAGAAAACGAAGAAATACTCAAGCCACTTGGGAACTTCAAAACTGCGGTGGGTGACGAGGCGATGCCACCCAAGCGTAATTCCAAGTCCGCCTGTGACCCAGTGCAAAAAGATCATCAGGCCAACGGCTGCCCAGCTAAAGTTTTGCGGCAGAAATGCCACGACGGCTGCGATGTGCATCGCCGTCATGAAGATAATTACGCCCCAGTCTGGGCGCAAGCTCTGTGCGGACGTTGCGGCAGTCATTCAATTACCTATGTCATCGATGCGCTAAATCAGCGTATCATTTCCTATTTGAATTTCTTCACAGTCCCCAAAAGCTTTCAAGGCCAGATCGTTAGGTAATTTCCCAGTTCTAGGGCTGGCGGATTGGTTTAACAGAGAGTAAAGGAGTGGAAGCGTCGCCAGTGATGGCGGGAGCAGTGGGGCTAGTAATTGAGGCGGGTCATGGGTAAGGGGCAAAGGGTGGAGACGATCGAAGCGGCGGCATTGGTGCGATCGGCGGTGGATGAGTTAGCGCCAACGTTTGCCCGGGTTGATCGCGCCGTGCAAGGCAAACTGCGGCGGGTGTTGGATGCGTTTCGGGCCGAGCGGGTGGGGGCACACCACTTTGCTGGGGTGTCGGGCTATGGCCACGATGATTTGGGACGCGACACGCTTGATCGCGTGATGGCTCGGGCCTTGCAGGCTGAGGCGGCGATCGTCCGGGTGCAAATTGTGTCGGGAACCCATGCGATCGCCTGTGCCCTGTTTGGGGTGCTGCGGCCCGGCGACGAGCTACTGTCGGTGGTCGGCAAGCCCTACGACACCCTTGAGGAGGTGATCGGTAAGCGTGGCTCCGGCCAAGGCTCCTTGATGGACTTTGGCATTACCTACCGCGAGTTAGACCTGACCCCGACTGGCGAGGTGGATTGGGCTGTCCTGGAAACGGCCATTCGCCCGGAAACCAAGATGGTGACGATTCAGCGATCGTGTGGCTATGACTGGCGGCCGAGCCTGTCGATCGCCGATATTGGGCGGATCGTGGCGATCGTGAAGGGTCAAAACCCCAACACTGTTTGCTTTGTGGACAACTGCTACGGCGAGTTTGTGGAAGACGACGAACCCACGGCCGTTGGGGCTGATTTGATGGCTGGTTCGCTGATCAAAAATCCCGGCGGCACGATCGTCACGGCCGGTGGCTATGTGGCGGGGCGGGCTGATTTGGTGGAGCAGGCGGCCTGTCGGTTGACTTCGCCGGGCATTGGGTCTGAAGGGGGAGCCGCGTTTGACCAACATCGCTTACTATATCAAGGACTGTTCCTTGCACCCCAAATGGTGGGGGAAGCGCTGAAGTCTAACTATTTGGCCGCGCGGGTTTTTGCCAATTTGGGCTACCCCGTCAATCCCGCGCCCGATGCGCTGCAAAGTGACATTATCCAAGCAATTAAGTTGGGCAGTGCGGACAAGGTGATCGCATTTTGCCGCGCGATTCAGCAGGCTTCCCCGATCGATTCCTATGTGGACCCGGTGCCGGCGGTGATGCCGGGCTATGAAGACCAAGTGGTGATGGCTGGCGGTACGTTCATCGAAGGCAGCACCTCGGAATTGTCGGCCGATGGGCCGTTGCGATCGCCCTACGTGGCCTATTTCCAAGGGGGAACTCACTGGACTCACACGGCGATCGCCCTGGAAACGGCTGTAGCGGCGATCGGCCCGGTCTAGGCGGCGCGATCGGGCACAAGCACCCGATTTCGAGAGGTGCGCTAAAATCAAATCAGTCCGGGTATGAGATAGCCCCTTTATGCTATGGAAATTCAGGCGCGCCAATCTGCGTCCTTCCCGCCCCTGCTCGATCCCGGCTCCCTAACCCGTTTCGCCGAGAACCGCCCGTGAAACCGATTCGATCGCTCGATGATGCCCTAGAACGCTGCCAAACCCTGGGCATGCGTGTGAGTCGCCAGCGCCGTTTCATTTTGGAACTGCTGTGGGACGATCGCGAACATCTATCGGCGCGAGAAATTTACGATCGGCTCAATCGGCGCGGCAAAGATATCGGCCACACTTCGGTTTACCAAAACCTAGAAGCCCTGGCCCGCAACGGCATTGTGGAATGTATCGATCGTGCCGATGGTCGGCTCTACGGCAACATCAGCGATCCTCACAGCCACATCAACTGCCTCGACAGCGGTCGGATCGTGGATGTACACATCACCCTGCCGCCAGAACTCATTGACCAAATTGAGCAGCAAACTGGTGTGAGGATCACAGACTATCGCATCGACTTCTATGGCTATGACCGCCAGCCCGCCACCGTGAATTAGGCGCTGTGCATTAGGCGCTGTCATCAAGCAGACAAGGGGCTTCAGGCCCTTGCCCCCATGACCCTTCCATGACTGTTGGTACTTGACCGGGCCAAAAGATACGTTTCAGACATCCTCTCAGACATCCTCCAAGACAATGCAACCGGGGAGCCAAAGCGTGGGTGTTGCCCTAGGTGTTCGGCTGGCGCGGATTACGATCTTTCCGATCAAGTCCCTGGATGGAGTTTCGGTCGATCGCGTTCGCTTGACGGCGGCCGGAGCATTGGCAGGCGATCGAGAATTTGCCCTACTCGATGCCCAAGGGAATTGGCTTAACGGCAAGCGAAACGCCGCAATCCATCGGATTCGCTCGACCTTCGATCTGGATCAACGCAGCGTCACCCTCTGGGTTCAAGACGACGCGATCGCCCCTGCCACCTTTGCCCTCGACGGCGATCGCACCGACCTAGCGGCCTGGTTCAGTGACTATTTTCGGCAACCCATCACAATCATCCAAAATGTGGCGCTGGGATTTCCCGATGACCCCAAATCCTGGGGCCCCACCCTGATTGGAACCGCCACCCTGAACACCGTCGCCCATTGGTTTGAAGGCATGTCAGCCGCAGAGTTAAGCCGTCGGTTGCGCACGAATCTGGATCTAGATGTGCCGGAACCCTTTTGGGAAGAACAACTCTACTCCCTAGCGAACCAGCCCGTTCCCTTTCGCATTGGGGCAGTTGAGTTGCTGGGTACTAATCCCTGTCAGCGGTGCATTGTGCCCACCCGCCACAGCCAAACGGGCGAATCGCTACCCCAGTTTCAGAAAACTTTCATCGCCCACCGCCAAGCCAGTTTGCCTACTTGGGCTGAACGATCACGCTTCAATCATTTTTATCGGCTCGCCATCAACACCCAAATCCCCCCGATCGCCGACGATAGAGCAGGCGATCGCTGGTTGGCCCTGGGCGATCCCTTAACGTTGGCCCATTACCCTGTTGTCTAGATACTGGTTGTGGGGGAACAAGCTAGCCCAAGCTCCATGGCCTTGACTCCACTAAATGTGCTGCTCCGCTAGTCTTTATCATTGACCACTTTGGGACAGATGGGCGCGATCGCATCAGCGGCTAGCACCCATTACATCTATATCCACTACGCCCATTATTTGCTATCGGCATCGGAATTCTGAAATGTGCAGTTTTGACCCACTCTTCATAAACACCAGGCCATGGGTGAAGTTTTAGTGAAGTCCTAGCGTAATCGGCTCAGACCCCTTAAGCTAGAGAGACTATCAAACTCCCACCTAGCTCTACCCCTCGCGTCATGAACCAGCGACTACTCTCCCTTGCTGCCTTGACGATCGCCGCCGCCGGTGCCGTCGCTTCATCCGCTACCGCCTCGGAATATACCGGCACTGGAGGTGGTGCGAATTTTGTCTGCGGGATGAATGAAAGTGGTCAGCCTATGACCGTTGCCCGCACTGCCGCCGCTGACTACCCCGTGATTGTCTGGCAGTCGGAGCATTTTAGCCAATCGGGTTGGACTCCTCAAAATCGTTGTGAGCGCGTCTCCGCCACCCTGCAAGATTTGCAAAGCCGCGGTCGGTTAAGGTTCTTGGCCGCTGGCTATATGAAGGGCCATCCGGTCATTTGCACCGTGTCTAGCCGTACTAGCCAAGCCTGCGAAGAACAGGTCTTCATGCTGCAATTCGATCCCAACTCCGGCGAGTCGTTAGCCGATCATGCCCGCCAACGCTTGCAGTCGCTCAAGCCCTTGGGTAGTGGAGCCGTTGCTCGGCCCCTCCTGCAATCGGGTGGCGAAACCCCCTCATCCGGGATTGTTGAGTACTACGACATCTACGGTTTTTTGAACACCATGCCGTCGCCCGCAGGCACATCAGCCTGGTAAACCAGGTGAGATTGACGCGAGGAATGCGTCGCCTCAGTCGGCTTAACCAATCAAGTCGGGATTAAGCCTAGGCCGAAATTTTTCAGCCGGTGGCAGTCTGAGGCGATCCCACCAGTGAGCGATAAAGTGGTCAATGAAGTGGTCAATGATTCTGGAGTGACGAGAATCTATCAAGTGTGACTGAGCGCGATCGGGGCGGAACACCCATGCCTTACATCGGTGTTGAGTTCATGAGTTGTTCTGGGATCACAGCCCATCCGCGACAGGGCTATTCTGGACAGAACTGGCGATAGTCGATCGAGTAGGCGAATCAGGTAGGACGCAGGGCGTGGGCGATCGATGGCAGTGGCGATGGGGCTGGGTAGTGGGATTGATGATGGCCGGTCTTGGGCCATCAGCTTGGTCTGTAGCAGCTCGATCCAATTCGCCTGCTCCTTGTCCGTCGGTGTTGCCGGCCCTATCGGCTAGCTTGTACCAAAGCGTGCAAGCCATTGTCGTGAAGGTTTGGGTTGACGACTATTGGGCTTCAGGTATCCTGATTGGGCGATCGGGCGATCGCTACGCCGTCCTGACCAATCAGCACGTGCTGGATATCGGCAAGCGCTATCAAATTCAGACCAGCGATGGTCTCAAGCGGCCGGCAGTCTTACTTCCGGCTGCCCAGTTTGGCGGCCAAGACCTGGGGCTGCTGACCTTCACCGACCCGAACCATGACTACCCCCTGGCAGCGATTGGGGATGTCACACCCCCCGAGGTAGGTACTTCCGTTGCCGCCGCTGGGTTTCCATTTGACTACAAGCTCGATCGCCCCAATGAGTCGCCGCCCGTCACCGGAGCCGCCGGAGCCACTGGGGAAACACGCATCTTGCCGGGTAATCTTTGGCTGACAACCGGCCAGGTTTCGCGCGTGGTCGATCGGCAGTTTCGTCAGGGCTATCAAGTGGGCTACACCAACCTTGTTCTCAAGGGCATGAGTGGTGGCCCCCTAGTCAATGGGCAGGGCTGCCTGGTGGGGATTAACGGTCGCCATGCCTATCCGATTTGGGGTAACCCCTATGTTTATAAAGATGGCTCGCGGCCGGCGGCTGAAGAGGAAGCAACCCTGATTCGATCAAGCTGGGCAATCCCCTTATCCACGGTTTTACCCACATTGCAATCAATCGCCGGGTGGCAATGGGGTGATCCTTGCCCAACGACCGATCCCGTGGCTGAAGCTGCCAACCGCAGCCAGTGGGTGACTGAGGCTGGTTTACGGTTGATTGGCTCAAGTGTGGGTGGATCACTCTTGGCCACCAACCGCAGTGCACGAATCGCCTGGCCGACCACCCCGCTAGCAGCGATCGCCCGAGTTCAAATTGGTCAAACCATGGCGATTGGCGTAATCCTGACTCAACAGCGCCAAGACGATCGGCGCTACCAATATCGGGTGTTGCTCTCAGGCAACCATTGGGAAGTAGGTAGCCTTGCCGATCTCGTCACAGCAGAAGGGCAGACCTATCCAGCCCAAGTGACCCAAGCTTGGCCAGAGGATCAATTAACCCTCGTTGAATTTCGCAGCCATCGTCTCTACAAAACCGTGCAGCTCGGACGACTCAGCACCCGCGCAGGTGCAACTGTAACGGCGATCGGCCTGCAAGCATGGCCTGGCAGTGAGCAATTCACCAAAGCTCCCCTGACGACGGCAATGCTACCGGCCAGTTATGCAGCGACATTGACCACCGGCTCCCAAGCAGACCATCTCGGCCCGGCGGCCCAGTTCTGCACGCCACCGGTTCCCCTGCCCGCGAAGGGTGGCTGGCCCCTCTTCGATCACTACCAGCGCTTGACCGGTTGGTTGCAATTGCCCGCCAGTCTCCCCGCGATCGCCCCTAGTCCTGCCGCTTCGTCACCGTCACCCACCGCAACGGAACCGACCGCCCAACCACCCGCCCCCAGCCCAACTGCCAGCCCATCGGTCACACCACTACCACTCACCCATATCAGCGCCCAAGTGCTGACCCTGCCCCCGCAAGTTTGGCAGCTTCTGGATCGACAATCAGCCGCCACCCCCGATCGCCCCCAGTCCTAGTGACTATACAATGCAAGACATCGCTCTTGTTCCCGATCGCCCCTCGGAGTAGAGCAGGTGGAATCAGCCCAGCTTTCTGCAACTCTCTTCTGCAACTCTTCTGGGCGATCGCTTGGGCCATTTGGGTCACAACAAACCTGCAACTGATTGACCCCTTCGCTTCGATCCCTTCGCTTCGATCCTTCGATCCCTTAGCCTCGATCCCTTCGCTATTTTCCAGCGCATGACAACAACCTCTGACGACGCTCCCCTTTACGATCATCCTCTCCCTCAAATTGAATCTTGGCTACTCGCTCAAGGTTGCCAGCAAGATCGTGAATCATTACATTGTTGGCATCTTGAAAACCCAACCTGGAAAGCCACCCTTTATTTGGAAGAAGATCGTCTGACGGTTAATTATTTGCAGGCCGATGCGGAGGGCGGAACCATTCAGCGATCGTTCAAATATTCCCTCAGTCGCCGCGATCTAGAAGATGCCATTTTTGCAGGCCCCTGACCCCCGTGGCTTCACGGCACTATGATGTGCGGTGATCAGACTGCGCCGTTCTGCATCGGCCTATTTCCTAGTTAATTTATTTCCTGGTTAATATTGATCGTTCCTAGTGCAGTCAATTATTCCCTAACGCACCTTGCCATAGCGTCGATCGCGCTTCTGATAGTCTGAGAGGGCTTTGTGAAATGCCGTGCGATCAAACTCGGGCCAAAGAGTTTCGGTAACGTACAATTCTGCATAGGCAATTTGCCACAGCAAAAAGTTGCTGATACGCATTTCGCCACTGGTGCGAATGATCAGATCTGGATCATGTAGATCGGATGTGTAGAGATGCTGCTCAAAGAGGCGCTCGTCGATCGCCTCAATGGTCAAGTCACCATTCCGAACTTGAGTTGCGATCGCCCGACAAGCTTGTAGAATTTCCTGCCGACCACCGTAGTTTGTCGCCACCGTAAAGTGCAAAGCATCATTGTGGCGCGTCACGTCCGAAGCATGGGCAATTTCACTTTGCAGCGAATTGGGCAGCGCGTGAATATTTCCTACGAATCGAATACGCACCGCTTCTTCAATTAATTCTTTTAATTCTCGGCGCAGGACTTTTTCAAATAACATCATCAAAAAGTCCACTTCTTCGGCTGGTCGTCCCCAGTTTTCCGTCGAAAACGCATAGACCGTCAGTGCCTTAATCCCCCAATCTTTGCAACAGCGGATCAGGTCTTTGAGGGTGTCAACTCCCCGGCGATGGCCCATCACGCGGGGCAAACCACGCTGTTTGGCCCAGCGACCATTCCCATCCATAATCACGGCAATGTGTTTGGGCAACAGCTCGCGATCAAGATCAGCAGGCAAGTCACGAGATAGGAGTTGTTTTGCGGTCATATCGATCGACGCGAGAAGGAATTTTCCACCGCAATTCGCTTGGGTGGCACAGCAACCGAAGTCTCGTTCAGAGTAGCGCGCAGAGGTAAAAGTTGCTGGCTTCCCATGAGCATACCCGAACGATCGCAACTCAACACTCCCCTCGGCTGTTCCCCCGTAAATTCTAGAAAAGGGGGCGATCGCAGTGCTAGGAATCGGTTGAGAGGCACTGTTTAGGGGTGTTGCCTGCGACTGAACCAAGACCGTGAAAATAGTTTGCGCCGCCAGTGGCGGAGTGATGTAACCCGCTGTTCTCGATCGCCCGGTGCGGCCAGTTTTTCCTTGAGAATTTCCCGCAGGCGACTGCTGGCGATCGGCCGCTCCAGTTGCCCCCGCTCTGCCACCGAAATCGATCCCGTCTCCTCAGAAACCACCACACAGAGGCAGTTGGCCATCCGCTCCGTTACTCCCATGGCCGCTCGATGGCGGGTGCCAAGCTGGCGTGATGCCTGGCGATCGGAGAGGGGCAAAATTGCGCCGGCCGACGTGACCCGATCGCCTTGAATAAAAACGGCTCCATCGTGCAGCAGGGTCGAAGTTTGGAAAATGGTTTGCAGTAACTCTTTCGAGACCTCCGCATCCAGGCGCACCCCCGGCACCGAAAAGTCCCGCTCATCCACGGTGCCGTTAGTTTCTAGCACTAACAATGCTCCCGTGCGGTTTTGGGACAGCTCGCGTACTGCGTCCACCAGCTCGTCAATCGTGCTGTCAGCGCCCGGACTGGCATCGGGCGATCGCGACAGCAGCTCCCCCACCTGGCCGCGGCCCAGCTTTTCTAGCAACCGGCGAAATTCCGATTGCAACATCACCGCCATAGCCACGGCCGCGCCAATGGTTAAGTTGCCTAAAAAGAAACTCAACAACGCCAGACCCGATCGCTGGGTAACTGCTGCCGACAGCATTAGCACGACAAACCCCCGAACCATCCATAGGGTTCGTCGTTCGCCAACGAACGCCAACAAGGCATACGTCAGGAGCAAAACCAGGCCGATATCGATCGCTTGCAGCAGCAACAGCGGGTCTCAGGCAAATCAAAGTCGCAGGCAAACCAAAAATGTCAGCGTTCTCTCAAAAACGCACTCTCAGAAACGCACTCTCAAAAACGCCCCGGTGTCACCCGTCGGAGTCAGGGGCCCCAAAGTGGTCTCGCCCTAGGGGCCGCGATCGCGTCGAGAGCTTGACCTGTCTCCAATATGGCATGGCCCCTGTCCAGACCGCATGGGCATTGACGGCGGTTACGCTTGGCACACCCACCGCCAGCCTTGGGCACACCCAGCGATCGCCGCTGACGGGATCAACCAGCCAGGGGATGAGCTAGCAGATCGCCACCGGGCGATCGCGCCCGTTCTAGGCTTGCAAATGGGGCGGCAGACGGTCTAGGCGCAACAAGTCCTCGTCGGTTTCCCGCTCCAGGATTAGGGCTGCCTGGCCATCCCGCACCAGCACCGCCGCCGGCCGAGGTACCCGGTTATAGTTCGATGACATACTAGCGTTATAGGCTCCCGTCGCCAGTACCGCCAGCACATCCGAGGTTTCCAAGGCCGGCAGTTGGGCATTGTGAATCAACACGTCTCCCGATTCGCAATGCTTGCCCGCTACGGTCACGGTTTCCGTAAACGGCGCGCTCATCCGGTTGGCCACGACCGATCGATAGAGCGACTGGTAGGTGATCGGGCGGGGATTGTCTGACATACCGCCGTCCACAGACACATAGGTGCGAATGCCCGGTACGGTCTTTTGGCTGCCCACGCGATAGGCCGTGATGCAGGACGAACCCACCAGCGATCGCCCCGGCTCGCACAGCAGCTTTGGCAGGGCGACCCCTTGGCGCTCACAGGCGGCCACGATCCCTTGGGCGATCGTTTTCACCCAGTCTTGGATGCTCGGCGGATCGTCCGACTCGGTGTAGCGAATGCCTAGGCCGCCGCCCACGTTCAGCTCCGTCACCGGCAGCCCCAACTGCTGGGCCTTGGCAAACCACTGCACCAACGTGTCGGTTAGGTCGTTGTGGGGTTGCAGTTCAAAAATCTGCGACCCGATGTGAGCATGTAAACCAATGCAGTGCAGGTTGGCTTGGCCGGCCAAAAACTCAAAGACTTCGTCCACTTGGGTGGGGTCGAAGCCAAACTTGCTGTCAATGTGACCCGTGCGGATGTATTCGTGGGTGTGGCACTCAATGCCGGGGGTGATCCGCACCATCACGCGAATTGGTTGCGCCGCCGACAACTCAGCCACCGTCCGCAAATCTAGCCAGTTGTCGGTGATGATGTTGCAGCCCGATCGCGCCGCCAACTCCAGCTCCGATCGCGACTTATTGTTGCCATGTAAATAGATCCTGTCGGCCGGCACACCCGCCCGCAGTGCCGTCAGGATTTCGCCCGAAGACACCACATCGATCCCTAAGCCTTCGGTCTGGGCGATCGCACAAACGGCCAAGCAACTCCAGGCCTTGGAGGCATAGAGCACCTGGGTTGGGCCAGGATAGTGAGTGATAAAGGACTCGCGATAGTGCCGACAGGTGGCGCGCAAACCTGCCTCATCGAGGATATAGAGCGGTGAGCCAAATTGCTCTAGTAACTCCACCACATCGCAACCGCCGATTTCTAAATGATCGCGATCGTTCACGCGGGCTGTCAGCGGCATCAGCAACTGATTGGGTGACGGATCTGCCTCGGTAGTGGTCGGCAAATATTGCAGACTAGAAGGCCGTTGAGTCGTTTGAGGGCGAGCAGCAGGCGTAGCAACCATCGGTTTGTAGCAGTGCAGATTGGTTTGTTGAAAACGCGAGTCGCGATCGCCCCAGATCGGCAAAACCGAGGCGGCGCGATCGGCGAAAAAGCATCTAGTCAGGATGTGGGCGATCGACCTGCCGCAGTGATCTGGCGACGGGTGGGGTGGCCGATGACGGTAGCGCTTATCATCCGAACATCCCAGATTCTTTGGTTAGTGTACTATTGCGCGCGACCCGGCGTTAACTGCGGCCGTGACCGCTCCCCAGCACCCCAACCGATCGAGTATCGTTGAGATCACGGAGCCAGCATGGGTAATTGTGAGTATCGACCCAGCCCCGTTGCCAGCCACGATCCACGACGATTTTTCCCGGCAGTTCTTTCAATCACGGCAATCATGATTTCTTTTGAGACTTACCCCGGTTTGTACATTTTTCAGTTGGTGTTTGTGTTGGCGTTTACGGGTGTGATTGTTTGGCAGGCGATCGAATCAATTAAAACGATCGACTAGGGACTGTCATCATTTCCCAAAATGAGTCTGAAATCATCGTTTCCATGCCTCAATGGTCGTAGCGAGATACTCAAGCTGCTTGTTCCCCGAGATCTCATCCTGGTGAAATCAGGGTTTTGGGCTAATGGGCGACAGGCCCGAGATCGCACTTCTGAGCCGTAGTAGCGAGAGCAACTGGATTCAATTGGATTGGATTCGATTAGATTCGACCAATTAATCCATTAACCAAGTAATCAAGTCAATGGACTCAGTTATCAGTTAGTGGATGCGATCGCGCGTGGCAAAGGGCAGATCGATCGCCTCGGTGGCCTGTCCCTCAATGGTGACACTCAGGCCCGCACCGCCAACCTTGGTGCGCAGATAGCCCAGCCCGATCGCCCCCAACTCCGTTGCCACACAACTGGTCAGCGTGCCCACCTTGTCTTCGCCTAGGCGAATGGGTGCTGGACAGTCCACCACCTGCGCGAGTGCAAAGCCCCAAAGATTCAGTTTGACCCCCTTGTAGGTGTCGAGGCGGGCGATCGCTTCCTGGCCGATGTAGCAGCCCTTGTTCAAGGACACAGCTGACCACAGACAGGCTTCCAGGGGGTTGTAGTCTTCCGTGAGTTCACAACCCGGTTTGGGCCGGCCCTGCTCAATACGTAACTGTTCCCAAGCCGATTCACCCAGGGGCAAGGCTCCAGCCTGGGCGATCGCCTCCCAGAGTTCCCCGGCTCGATCGCGCGCCACCCACAGGGTGTAACCCGGCAGGGCCAGGCCGCTACCTGCTTGCACCCGTACCACCAGGTCGATCGCTCCAGGCAACACCGCCGATCGATGGGAAAAGTTAGCTAAATTCCCCGGATCTAGACCAATTTGGGCCAAGCAAGCCGCACTTGCGGGGCCGAGCAGGCTGAGGATGGCGTAGTCGTTGCTGATCTGGGCGAGCTTGACCCGATCGGCCGGGAAGATGTAGCGATCGAGCCGGCGGTAGAGGTCTGGCCCCATCCCCGGCGACACCACCAGTTCCAAGGTGGCTTCGGTGGCCGCCACGGTGGCTAGGTCGATCATCCGGGCTGTGGCCGTCACCAGTACGGTGTCAGTACCGCTACCCGGTTGCAGGGCCTTGATGTCAGCGGTGCTTTGATTGTGCAAAAAACTCGCGCGATCGTCGCCCGTTAGCCGCAGCAGATGCCAGTGCGATCGATCCACGATCGCCACCCCCGTTCGGGCCGCCGCGATCGCCGCCCCATCATTCCCAAAACTGGCCGGAACTAGCCCTGCGGCTACGGCAGAACTGTGCGTTGCACCCATCTGGGCCTGGGCCGCTTGCAGCGTTACCATCGTCTAGAGCCTGTCCTTATCAAATACGCTTGTCTGTTCGCCAATTATCTATTCACAAATCGTAGAGCGGGAGACTCATGGCCGATTCCATGGCCACAATGCCCAACGGCTGATCGTCCGCTGTTTACCACCCAATCTGGCTTGCCGGCAATCCTTACCTAAAGAGTGTGCATGGTTTGGGACATTTTCGATCGGTTATGGCCCCTATGAATTCATCGACTCGGTTAGTTGCTTCGGCCCCCAGTTGCCCCAGGGTCAAGCAGGCTAGACATTGGGGGCGCTGGCTGTGGTCGGGCGGCGCGATCGCCCTGGGGTTGTGGGGCAGCGTGGCAGCGGGCCCAGCAATCAATCTCGCCGTTGCCCAGACCTCATCCCAGCCCCAAAATGCTCCCTGGGGACAAGCGCCGAACGCCCCTCACCCAGGGCCGCCCGCCCCGGTAGAGCGCCTGACGGAAATCCTGATTGAGCAACGGTTTAACCAATTAACGAGCGCCATTCTCGATCAAAACGTTGATCAGATCGTTCAGCTCTATGCGCCCAACGCCAAAATTGAAGCCACTGTGGACATAGACGGCTTGGGCCCCCAAACCATTCGACTCAACGGCCGCCAGCAGCTTCGCGACCTGTTGGAGATGGCTTATCCCCAAATGACGATCACCGGGATAATTGCCTATGGTCAGCAAGTTCTGGTTGCACCCAGCCAAACCACGGCAACACTCACCTGTGAACTTGTGCAAACGGCCCGAGCCAACGGCCAGCAATTAAGAACGCGATCGCTGCAAAAAATGACCTTTGGGATTGTGGATGGGGCGATCGTGATCATCGAGGATATTTCCCGGGAACTGCCGCCCGACCCGCCGGACGGCCCCAGCCAACCGGGGCCAGGATTCTAGGGCCGCCATTGGCAGCAGCGCCCAGCATTGGATTTAATCAAGTCATGAAGTTGATTTATCGGGGCGTGGCCCACGATCGCCGCGATTCTCCCTTGCCCCCTGCTTTGGCTCACGGTGATCGGTCTCCCGTGGTGGCGACTGGTGTTTACCGTGGCTGTCCGATTGCCTTTCGGGCCTTGCCCCCCCTTCCCGCTTGGTTGCGAGCGGTTTGGCCCGTGCCCTTGCGCTATCGGGGCTTGCCCTACGGCGCTGTGAGCGATCGCCCCGATCGCCTAGCCGAGCCAACCGACAGCGCCAACCGAGCCGTTAATCGGCTGGCCCAAACCGTCGCGCGCGATCGCCAAATCACCCCCTCACCGGTTCGGCCGCCCTTGGGCCCCTTGCCCGATCGTTCCACGCTTTATCCCAGCCAGCGGGGCGATCGAGTCATTCAGTTGCAAACCGCCCTGGTGAGGGGGGGCTGGCTCGGTGGGCCATACCAAGCGGGCTATTACGGCCCCCTGACCGATCGCGCTGTACGCAAACTCCAACACCAGTGGGGACAACCGGCCACGGGCATTGCCGATGCGCGGGTCTGGCGCTGGGTGGAAACCCAAGGAGATCGCCCCACTCCTGTCCCCCGCCCCGTGCCTTGCAGTCCAATCGCCCGATCTCTGCTGCAATTGGGCGATCGTGGCCCCCTCGTTGCGGAACTCCAGGCCCGGCTCCGTTGTCGGGGTTGGTTTGATCAACGAATTACCGGTCATTTTGACCCGGCCACCGCCGCCGCAGTCGGTCGATTCCAAGCCGATCGCTCCCTGCCAGTCACGGGCATCGCCGACCAAGCCACCCTGGCGGCCCTGGTCGATCGCTCCGGGCGATCGACCCCAGGGTCAGGGCCCGCCGATGTCCAGTTGCGGCTATCCAGCATTGGCTAGGCGGGAATTGCGCTGCCCAGGCTCCCCCAACCTGCGTCACAATTCCTAGAGGTGCGCGGGCTGTGGCCCCATCCCCCGGCTGGAGGCAACCGATCCCGCCCCGTTGCCCCGCTGATCTCCTGTGCCCTTTTTCGGTGTCATCCCATGTCTGCTCAGTTGCTGTTAGTTGATGATGAACCTAGTCTCCGCGAGGCGGTGCAAGCCTATCTCGAAGACAGCGGTTTCAACGTGCGTGTGGCCCGGGATGCCACGGAAGGCTGGGAAATGGTGCAGCAGTTTGCACCGGACTTGGTGATTTCCGATGTGATGATGCCCAAAGTGGATGGCTACCAGTTTTTGCAACAGTTGCGCGGGGACGATCGCTTTCGGGCAATTCCGGTGGTGTTTCTGACGGCGAAGGGGATGACGGGCGATCGAATCCAGGGCTACACGGCGGGCTGTGATGCCTATTTGTCGAAACCCTTTGACCCCGATGAGTTGGTGGCGATCGTCGAGAACTTGTTGAAGCGACGGGAAGCGGCGATCGCCCCCGTGGGCGACGGTGAGCACGACATTGCCGACTTGGCCCGCCAAATCGCCGAAATTAAAGCAATCTTGACCCAACGCGGCGGCATTACGCCCACCCCACCCCCAATCGCGGTGGATCTCACCCCACGCGAACAGAGCGTGTTGAACCTAGTGGCGGAAGGGTTGATGAATAAAGAAATTGCCCGTCGCCTAGAAACCAGTGTTCGCAACGTGGAAAAGTATGTCAGCCGCCTGTTTAGCCGCACAGGCACCAACAGCCGTACGGAACTGGTGCGTTTTGCCCTAGAACATGGTCTGACCAAGAGCTAGAGTCGATCGCCCACTGGTGGGATATAGGTTGATCGGTGGCAGCTCCATTCAACAAAAGCAAAAGCTTTGCAGCCCCTTGTCTGCGTCGATCGCTGGGACACGCAGGGTATCAACTTTGGCTGTTCAGACATCCTCTTAGATGGCGAACCATGGATGGGCCAGAGGCAACGCAGCGCGACAGAGACATCCGCAAACGTTATGGATTGGGCAATGCTGGAGCCGATCAGTCTCGATCATCTCGATAACCAACCCTTCACTTGGCCAGGCCCCACAGGCTGTCGCCAGGCGGTGCTCTGCCTGCATGGACTGGGGGGTGGTCCCTATGAAATGCGGCCCTTGCTGCCCCTGCTGCAAACCCAGGGCTGGGCGGTGGAGGCAATTATCTATCCGGGTCACGACCAGCCGGGGCCGGAAATGCCGGCTTCGGAGTGGACGGCTTGGTATGCAGCGGCGGAGCAGGCTTTTGATCGGTTAGCGGCTCGGTTTGATCGGGTGGTAGTGGTGGGCTTTTCGACGGGTTGCCCCTTAGCTCTGGCTTTGGCGCTTCAGCGATCGGTGGCGGCGTTGGTGCTGTTGAGTCCGTTTATGGCGATCGCCCGGCCGGTGCCCTGGTTGCCACGGGCGGAGCTACTGGTGCCCTGGGTTGCGCCTTGGCTGAAAACGGTGCATCGAACGGCCCTGGCGATCGCCGATCGCGTGGCCAGGGATGCGGCCGATCGGGTGGCTCCCTATCGCACCTTTCACTTGGGGGCAGTGCAAAGCGCCCTAGAGCTGATTGCGCAGATTCGGCCCCGGTTAGGAGAGATCCAAGTGCCGACGTTGATTATTCAGCCCCGTCGCGATCGGGTGGTAGATCCAGCGGCGGCCAAGGTGCTGTTAGATTCCCTGGGTTCGGCCCATAAGCAATGGGTGTGGCTGGAGCGCTCTGACCACATTCTGACGTTGGACTACGATCGCGACCAAGCGATCCAGGCGATTGGAGCGTTTCTATCAGCCTGAGAGGATGTCTGGAAAATATCTTTTGGCCCGGGCAAGCACCAATCGTCGTGGGGGCAGGATGCTCAAGCCCCTTGTCTGCGTCGGTCGATGGGGCCGTACAGAGTATCAATAATTTGGCTTTTCAGAAATTTGGCTTTTCAGACATCCCCTGAGGTGTAGTTGGCTAGTGGGTTGGCGATCTAGTGGGCGGAGGGGCGGCAGGAATCACCACTCACTGAGGGTTAATCAACGGCAGACTGTTCACGTCTTTGACTTGCTGAATAAGCCAAACTTATAAAAATGACGGCAGATCGGCCGGAGACAAGCACCGTGGGGGCAACCACTGGCCTCAAGTCTGGCCTTGAAGCTGACTCTTCAAAAATTTCTGGATGGCTGACGGCGCTTAGGGTTGGGGCATTGGAGAGGGCTTTGGCTTCAAGGCGTTTTGGGGAGTGCAAGCGATCGCGCTGGGGGCGATCACCTGGATGGCGGCCCGCCAATGACAGGGTGCTGCAACCCGATGTGCGGCTAACCCACCCATTGCCGATGCTCTTTAAATCGCCGAAACGCCTTAGACTATTGCTTACTTGCTGTGCGGCTGAAATCTCTGGCGCGATGATCCTCATTACCTCAGATCGCAACCCTCGATCGTCTCCAGAATCATGTTTGGATCTCCAACCAAGTTCCCAGGCGCGCCCAACGTAGATTGGGGCGAGCAGTTGCTCAGTGTGGTGGCAACCCAAGTTATTCGCCATTTGTTCACTGCCAGCGATCGCGTGGATGTGAAAGTGGACTGCGCGCCGCCGATCAAGCTGTTACAAGGACAGCTCGATCGCTTCCAAATGTCTGGTGGTGGCCTCGTAATTCGCCAAGCCTTTCGCACCGAGGCCATGGAGTTTGAGACCGATGCGGTCTCGATCGACTTTGCCATGCTGTTGCAGGGCCAATTGGTGTTGCGGCAGCCAACCCAGGCGATCGCCCGTGTCACCTTGCTAGAAGCGGACATCAATCAAGCGTTTCAAGCGCCTTTGGTGACCCAAAAGCTAGAGAATTTATCCCTAGATCCTTGGCCAGATTTACCCCTGACCACACCCTGCGAGTCGGTATCGTTTCAACAGATTCGAGTGAATTTGTTGCCCCAAAATCGGGTGGCGCTTCAGGCCATTGCGGCGTTTGCCGGTGGGCCGACGGTGCCGATCGCCCTGCAAGCCACCTTGAGCGTGGAGCGTCGTCGTCGCCTGCGATTTTTGAATTGTCAGTATGACTCGGCGGTGCTACCGGAGGGCGATCGCCCTGCGACAGACGCGCTATCGGTGGCTGGCCTCTCAACCGATGCCCTGCAAAACCTGTCACAGATGGCGAGCGAACGGTTGGGCCAACTGCTGGATGGGTTGGTTGATCTCGATCGCTTTAATCTCGACGGCGTAACCCTGCGGATTAACAAGCTGGAAACCAATGGCGATCGATTGCTCTTCAACGGTTGGGCGCAAGTGGATCATGTGCCGCGATCGACCGCAACAGCGGCAGTAGCGGCTGCTTAAGCAGTCCTGTCGAAAATTCGCGATCGGGCGATCGTCCATCAGAGGGCTAATCAACAGTTTGAAGGGTTCAGGTTCAGGTTCATGCCCATCTTGGGCAGCGCCACTGAAGTCCATCACCCTGGCTTGAACCCCGTCAGATTACTGGACTTAAAATCACTCCTTTCAAGGGAGGCTGGCACTGCGCGATCGAGCCAATCTAGCAGCAGCCGATTCACCTGATTGGGCGCTTCATCGTGGGGACAATGGCCCGCCCCCTCGATCGGCACAAACTCCAACTGAGGTGAACAGCCCACAAACTTTTCCGACATGGCAAAGGGAATCAGCCGATCGCGCGTGCCCCACAGCAGCAACACCGGCAGCGGCAGTGTACTCAGCAGGCGGCGGATGGGGGGTGAAAATCGGCTACTAGCCATCGATCGAATGATGCGAGCAAAGGTACGAGCCGCCCCGCGATCACGCGCCGGATTCGCCAAAATGTCTACCAATTCCGCGTCGATCGCCCCCGGATCACCCCAGGCAATTCCCGCCCAACGCTGGACAATCGCGGGTCGTCGCACCCAATAGAACAGCCCCTGCAACAACCAAGGCGAAGCCACCAGGCTTTCTAGACCCGAGACGATCGGGCGCAACAGGGGTGGAATCAACTCATCGCGCATTGATGGGTCGGGCAAGCTAATGGCCACCGCCCCACAGGCCAGCCCAGGATAGCGATCGGCAGCGGTGAGGGCGACGGCCGAGCCGATTGAGTTGCCCACCAACACCACCGGCACACCAATCCATTCTTGCCAAAAGTCCCGCACCTGCTCCGCCCAAAAGTAGGCATCGTAGGCCACCGTCGGCTTGCGCGAGGCCCCAAAGCCCACCAAGTCCAAGGCATAAACCGGGTGGCGATCGGCTAGGGCTTCCATATTGTTGCGCCAATAGCCGATCGACGCACCAAAACCGTGTAACAGCAGGATCGGCGGCCCCGGGTCGATCGCCGGCCCTGGCAAAAAGGTGTAGCGCGTTTGCCAGCCTCGCCAGACCCAATCGCGCTGAAAGCCAACCCGATCAACCCACGATCGCTGGGGCCGCTGTGTGGGGGTCTCAGCATCCTGAATGGGGGCGATCGCCTCGGTCAGCAATTCGGGGCGGTCAGTGGCGGCATTTCGATTGGGCATAATCCGATCCGGTATATCCGGTATATGCAGTTGAGCAGCGGTGGGGGGAGCAGGGGTGGGGGGTTAATCAACAGTGATTGATTTCCTGTTATTTCCTCACATTCTCTGAAAAATGCGAATCCATCCTAGGGGCTGTCATACACTGAACAGATGCTACTCGGATTCAAAACTCAACTCAAGCTCAACAACCAACAACGCACCGCATTAGCTCGCCATGCCGGTGTTGCGCGTCACGCTTGGAATTGGGGTTTGGGA
>RDXB01000053.1 GCA_004292515.1 Oscillatoriales cyanobacterium | reverse complement strand
ATGCATGTCAAGCTACCCTACGAGGTGAATCGGGCGATCGTTCAGCTAGCGGCCCAAATGCGGGACTATGTTTGTGCGATCGACCTGGCCGGTGGTGATGACTTGTATGGCGATCGCCTCCATGAATGGATGGAGCTTTATGAATTGGCGCGATCGCTGGGTCTAAAAACCACGGGTCATGTTTATGAAACCCCCACCGGTCACTGTCCAGAATTACTGCCCCTGTTGATGCGAATTGGCCACGGAATTCAAATTCCCTTGCAATATCCCGAATTACTGCCAGAGTTGGCCCGGCGGGGGCAATGTTTGGAAGTGTGCCCAACGACTTATCTCAAAACCGGCACGATGGATGATTTACGCGAGTTGAAAGTAGTATTTGATCGCTGCTTTGAGGCAGGAGTTGATCTTGCCATTTGCACCGATAATGCGGGCTTGCATAATGTGCGGTTGCCCTTTGAGTATGAAACCTTGCTGACCTTGGATGTGATCGATTTTGATCAATTAGAAGTTTGCCAAGACGCGGCGTTTCGTCATGCCTTTGCCTGGCCGCACCGCGATCGCCCAGCGGCGGTGTTGGGCAGTTTGTTTGATCGAGCTGTCCCCTGCGATCGGGCGATCGCCAAACCGATTAGCGTGTAGGTTGCCGTCCACAACGGGTTGCGACTTGACCGTGCTGATCAGTGCTGAGGTGATCGGGCTAGCAACAATCTATTGGCAACAACTTAACTGAATAGATCGGCAACGTTGAGAGCGAAGTCAGCAAACAGCGGCGAGCTTAATTCATCTTCAGCAAAGAGGGTAGAGACCAGCTCTAAACGGGCTTGCGATCGCCGATAAATCTCCACGGTTTGTTGTTGCCAATCCACGATCCAATATTCCCGCACACCGACTCGGGAATAGAGCTTGAGTTTTACTTGGCGATCGCGCGCAATATCTTGGGGCGCTTGGGAAATTACCTCAACAACTAGCTCAGGAGCCGCTGTGAAATGCCCTGCTTCATCAACACAGGTTGCGGCTTTTTCATCGCTGATCCAAATCAAATCGGGGATGACATTTGCTTCTCCCGTCAAAATCAACCCCGGTGTTTGTAGGGCTTCTCCGGTGCGGTCGTCTGCGTTTTGGGTGGGGAGCGATCGACAGAGGCGCGTTAAGACTCGCTGGTGTTTCCAGTGGGGGGCGCGGGTCACGTATAGGTCTCCGTCGATGATTTCGTAGCGATCGCCGGTGTCGGGGAAGAGTGCTAAATCGGCGGTTGTCCACGGATTTTTCGGGTCAGCATTGGCAACCATGGGGGTTCACGCTGGGTAAGTTGAATGTGCTTCAAAGGGGTCTAAATATAATGTCAGCAGTCGTAAGGAGTAATCAGAAAAAGTTGATTAATGATAGCCAAGCTAGTAGGGTGGGCATTGCCCACCACTCCCTCATGAATAGAAATCGACTGTAAGACTATGGTTCCTAATCTTGGGTACGATGACGTTGCTTTTGTGGCGGTTGGTGGGCAGTGCCCACCCTACTTGGGGTTGTTGAGGCTGGGGATGTGGGTTGTGCGTGGTGAGTGGTTATGAGTCAGAAAGGATTTGGTCAGGCGCAGGAGGCAACTAGCCCGCCTGCGGAGAAGCTGATTTTGAAGTTCAAAGCGCAGTTTTCTGGGGGAAGCGCTGCCTAAAATTTTCAAGAAGCTGACGAAGCATCCATCCCGACAAGAGCAGGAAAAAATTGCCGCCCTGTTCTCGATGTTTGGCATTGGACTGTACAAAGTGCCTGTGGGAAATCGGCAGCTTAATTTAGAAATTTTCTGGGTCTGTCAGCAGTTGGCGCTTCAGGTTTTTACCCGTCAGAAGTCGGCTCAGAATTGGGCAATGACCCAAACCAACCTGGGAACTGCTTACAGCAATCGCATCCGAGGGGAGCGGGCCGACAACTTGGAACGGGCGATCGCCGCCTACGAACAAGCTCTGGAAGTCAGACGGGCGATCGCCGCCTATGAACAAGCTCTGGAAGTCAGAACCCGTGAGGCGTTTCCTGAAGATTGGGCAGGAACCCAAAACAACCTGGGACTTGCTTACAGCGATCGCATCCGAGGGGAGCGGGCCGACAACCTGGAACGGGCGATCGCCGCCTATGAACAAGCTCTGGAAGTCTTGACCCGCGAGGCGTTTCCTCAAGATTGGGCAATGACCCAAACGGGCGATCGCCGCCTATGAACAAGCTCTGGAAGTCAGAACCCGTGAGGCGTTTCCTGAAGATTGGGCAGGAACCCAAAACAACCTGGGACTTGCTTACGGCGATCGCATCCGAGGGGAGCGGGCCGAGAACCTGGAACGGGCGATCGCCGCCTACGAACAAGCCCTGGAAGTCAGAACCCGCGAGGCGTTTCCCGAAGATTGGGCCATGACCCAAAACAACCTGGGACTTGCTTACAGCAATCGCATCCGAGGAGAGCGGGCCGACAACCTGGAACGGGCGATCGCCGCCTACGAACAAGCTCTGGAAGTCTATACCCGCGAGGCGTTTCCCGAAGATTGGGCAGCGACCCAACACAACCTGGCAGATGCCTACCGTGATCGTATTCAAGGCGAACCACTAGCTAACCTGGAGTTGGCCATTGCGGCCTATCAAAATGCCGCAGAAATTTTTACTCGTGATGCTTTTCCAGAAAAATGGGCTAGAAACCAGAGTCACTTAGCCCAAACGCTGATCAAACGATCTGGACTGACCAACGCCCCAGAAGACCTAGAATCCGCCATCCAGCTTTTGCAAAATGCCCTCACAGGTGCAACGCCCCAGAGTCCAGATTTCATTGCGACGCAATACGTCCTGGGCAATGCTCTGACCCAACGCCATGAGCGCAGCAAAGATCTCGATGACCTGCGAGCCGCCGAACGGGCCTACCGGGCTGCCTTAGAGGCAATCAGCCCCGAACACTACGACATCGAGCAGTATCGCAACGCCCTGCCCGCCATCCAATCCGTGATGGGCAGCCGCCTGGTGCGCGATGGCCAGTGGCAACAGGGCCTGCAACTCCTGCGGGACAGCAACCGGCAACTGAGCCAAAGCACCGACAAACTCGCCCACGCCAACGCCCTCTACCAAACCGCCAAAGCCCACGAACACCTCACCGACTGGGACAACGCCCGCACCTACTACCGCGATACCCTCCGCCTCTACAAACACCTCAAAGACGATCCCGGCATGGCCAAAAGCTATGAGGGTTTAGGAAACGTCCTGGCCACCCAAGGAAACCTCGCCAGAAGCCTGGTTGAACTCGCCCAAGCCCGCGAACTCTACGCCAAACTCGCACGAACCGACAAAGTTTCGGAGATTGATAAACTCTATCAATCCGTCGAATGCGTCCTCGCCAAACAACCTCACCCAGACTTGACCTATGGCCAGTGCTGACAGCCTATTTCAATAGTCCAAAAACAACATTCGCCGCCTAGGATTGTCCGCCATTCCCTTCACCGAAAGCCCCACGGGATTTGACGACACCACCCAGCTCGATCGCACCTTCACCGGCCGTGAAAACGAGCTAAGTCAAGTTTTTAATCTTTTTCAAAGTCTGGAGCGTCGCCGCATTTTGATCTACGGCCGAATTGGCATCGGCAAAAGTGCCTTCTTGCTCGAAGCCCTCGCCACCTTACGCAGAAACTTGCCCAGAAAACTTTTTACCTACACCGCTTTACCGGCTGAATTGGACTTAGCAACGGCGGCGCTTATTGCCCTGGCGCAAGAATTACCCGACGATGATTGGGCCCAAAACACCCTGCATCAAATGGGGATTCCCACAGCCAAAGCCATTAAAGAACGCACCACAGAAGCAAGCGCCAATGTAGTCTTTGGCGCAAAGATGAGCGAAAAGAGCGCCCCCCAAGGCAAACTGCAATATCCAACCGCTGCCCTGGATACACTGATCGATCGCGCCCTCAAAAAATATCCCGAAGGCGTGGTGATTGCGATCGATGATCTCGACAAGCAAAACCCCGCCCGCGTTCGCCAACTGATGCACGATGCCCAAGGCATTCTCAAGGGTCGCGCCTGGTTCATGCTCACCGGCCATCCCACCGGCATCACGGCCGATTTGCTCACCACTGAACGTGGCCTGTTTGACCTGCAAATTGAACTGAAAGAACTGGATCAGAAAACTACTTACCAAATGCTGGTGAACTATCTCGACAGCGTTCGGATTAAGGATCACTGCACCGATCCTTCAGATCCACGCAGTGTGTTGCCTTTTTCCCCGGAAACTGCCCGCCACTTTTGCCAAGTTTCCCAAGGTAAACCCCGCCTATTTAACCGCTTGGGTACGATCGTTCTGAACAGAGCTGCTGAGTTGCAAGCCGACAAAATCACCCCCGAAGTGCTTCAAGCCGGTCTGAAGAGTGCAGCTCCCAAGTTGCAAGAGCGGGCTGCCCTTAACTTCCAAGAAGAGCGCGTTCGCAGCCGATTACAGGAACGTGGTTCACTGTCCGATGAAACGATCGAAATCGAAGATCTTGAACAGCTTGGTGTCCGATCATTCAGCGAACTTGTGCCCATTTTGGAAAAACTGGAAGAGGCTGATCTAGCGCATCAGATCCTCCGCAGTGATGCCCAAGAATTTGCCGCCATTGACCTGCCCTTTGGCGAATTCATCGATACTGAGTGACAAATTCACTGTCCCACGGCGATCGCGCATCCATCGCAGCCGAGACTAAATATCGCTGGCTTCGCCGAAGTCTTGGCCGCTGCCAGTCCAGTTGAAGTCGGTGATCCGCAAGATCAAGGAACCCGATTGGCGCTCTGGATCGACCCGCAGCAACAGACCATAGGTGCGGCGGCTGTATTCCAGCGTGTAGCTGCTGTCGATGATTTCGCCGCGATCGACGTTGTAGACCTGCTGGAATCCGGCGCGGAAGGGGCCATAGATCTGTTGGGTGAGGCCCACCACCACCACGCGGGCATCCCCCACGCGATCGAACAGGAAGGGCGACTCGCCCCTGCGCCAGTTTTCGATGTAGGCCAGCGTGAAGCCTGTGTAGTCTAGCCAGGGACGCGAGAAGTGGCCCAACTGCCCTTGGAGGACGATCGAACCGGTGAGCACGTGTTGGTAGTCGCCGCTGCTGTAGTTTTGCCACACCATCTGTAGGCGCGGGATCAGCCGGATGTTGGGCCGCAAGGGCACGGGGCTGTAGCGCAGGCCGGCTTCGGCAGTGGCGGGTAGGGCCTCTCCTTGCCACAACACGATTGGGCGGGCGATCGCAATGGCCATTTGGGTGCGATCGAGCGTGATGCGATCGTCGCTGTTGCGGCTGGGTTCATCGATTAGCCGGCCGAAGTCGGACTGGGCGTTGATGTTTTGGTAGCCCAGTTGGTAGTTGAGCTGGAAGCCGCTCTTGCCGAGGGGAATAATCGGCGAGGAGAACACGCCGCCGATGCTGCGATGCACGGTGCGATAACCAAAGGAGCCGTTGAAGAGTCGATCGCGGTAGCTATATTCCAGCGTCAGGGAGTGGGGCCCCCAGCCGGTGGGGATGATTTGGTTGAGGCGGAGGCTGCCCCGGAAGTCGTCTTCAAAGCGATCGGGATCGAGGGTGATGAACCGGGCGACCCCCAACAGGGAGGTGGTGGGCGACAACTGGGCCGTTAAGCGCGCTTGCAGCCCAAATACATCGAGACCGATCGGCCCGTCGGCTTTTTCGTCAAAAAAGGCTTTTTGCAGCAGGTACTGCGGGGTCAGACGCAGCCGCACACGGGTGGTGCGAATCGCGTCGAATTGCCGTTGGATGTAGAGTCCGCCGCGATCTTGGCTGTCAAAGCGGATTTCAAAGGGTTGGGGCGGCCGCTCCCGGCGATCGATCACCGTGCGCCGCACGAACAGGGGCAGGCTAAAGCGATTGTCGAACACGACGCGGGGGCGATCGGCAATCAGCTCATCGCGCAGGGGCGACAGTCGCCGCAACCGGGCCCGATCGGCGCGGATTTCCGATTCGGGGGGCGAGAAGGGATCGTTGGTGATCCGCACGTTTTGGGCCACCCAGCCGTTGGGGTCAAAGTCCACGCGATCGGCTTGGAACCGGAAGTTTTGCACCTCGCCCACCTGGCCGGGCGGCGGATCGACAATGCCAAAGCTGCCAGTCCCCACCTGCAAGGCAAACTGGCCGGTTTGGCGCACTTCCCGCAGGGGTTCGTTGGCGGAAATTCGATCGCTCAGGGGGCGATCGAGGGCGGGGTTGTAGGGGCCAGCGGTGATCACCTCAGCGGGGGCAAAGTCTTCGCCGGCCGTGGGCTGAAACACTTCCCCATAGGCGGTGTAGAGTGATCCATCCCCTTGGATCAGGTTGTAGTCCATCTGCGCGCCCCGAATCGTCTGCTGACCGCGCACGAGGGCCACGTTTCCTTCGGCGCGGGCCAAGCGGGTGTCGAGGTTCACTTGCAGCCGATCGGCCGTGATCACAGCGCCCTGGTAGCGCATGGTGACATTGCCGATCGCGATGAAAATTTGCCGAATCGAGTCGAACTCTTGGCGATCGGCCGTGACTTCAATCGCTCCGATCGCATCGGGCGGTAGGTTGGGCAGTTCCGGGCGCGTCGGCCGGGAACCACCGGGCCGGGCCGTGGGGGTGGGGCGATCGGCTGGATCGGTGGCGTTGGTCGGTTGGGGTGGTCGATCGCGATCGGGGGGTCGCTCCGTGGGCGCAACGGGATCTTCCGGCAACTCGGGCCCCGATCGCTCCGGCAATTGCGCCGGATCGGGCGGGGTCACCAGGTCGGGGTTGCGGACATCGGGCCCGGTGGGGATCGGTGGCCCGGTGGGGGTCGGTGAGTTTGCCCCCGGAGTCTCGGTGGCCGTGCCAGGAGCGGGCAGGCGGCTCGGCTCGCGTGGCTCCGGCTCCGTCAGCGGCGGCACATTTTCTAGGGGGTCATCGCCTGCTGGATTGGCCTGGCTGCGCGGGCCATTGTCAGAGCTGCTGGGGGAACTGCTAGCGGGGTTGGAACGATCGGTGCTGCGGGTTTCGAGGGAGCGCGATCGCCCTGAAGCGGTGGGGCGATCAGGACTCGACTCGACGGTGCCGATGTTCCCCTGGCTGCCCAGATGGATCAGCGCGCGATGCTGACCCAGTTCGTGGGCAGTGGCGGCAGCCGATCGCTGCTGCTGAAAATCACGCAGGGTGCCCGGGCGAATCCGGCTGAGGCGACGCAGGGGCAACGGGGCGATGGGCCGCCCTGAGTTGAACTGGGGGTTGGGCTGGGGATTGGACTGGGGGTTGGACTGGGGGCCAGGGGCTGGCTCCGGTGGGCGATCACCCTGGGCAGCCGTCGGCTCGGGGGCACTGGTCTCCGACGATTGGGAAACAGCAGCCTCCTGAACCACGGGTGGCATTTCAGGCGGCAGCACCGGATAGGGCATAAGTCGATCGTCCAATGAGCAAAAAACACGACAATTGGCCAGGCGATCGCGCCGATGGGGCGATCGATCACGAGCTGCTGGGCCAATCAGCCCACCCGATCAATTCGGATTAATTCGGTCTCGGTGTGGTCAATTGTAAGGGTGATAGCGCCGGGTCGGCTTCGATCGCGATGGGAGATGGCCACAGCACAATGCGCCATTCCCTGCGGGGCAAGCCGCGCCACCCACCATCACGCCCCCAACCCCTCGAACCCAACGGCCGCCGCCAGAATTTCCAGAAAAACCCAAACAAAAACTCAGCGTAGCGAGTCAAGGGCTATCGCTGAGTTTCGCAAAACCACGTCACTGAGAAGCGGTCTCAACCAGCTTCTCCATGGCGATTTCGGGGTGCGAGACTTATTCAAAGTCGCGACGGTTGGGGTTCCGGGCCGGGTCGTTCGACAGAAAGCCAAATACGAACAGGCTGATGAAGAAGAGCACAACAATGTATACAGTGATTTTAAGCGCCAGCATTGGGATTGCTCCGAATATAAGGATGCAGCTTGGGTGATGGGCGGGGGCGGCGGCGACAGCTTCTGGGTCACTTGCCCATGATGGCATCGCCGATGCTGAGTCCCTGCAATATTGTTGGGGGCGATCGCGCAGCGGCCGGGGCCCGAGCGATCGGGTCGCATTCAACAACGCTTCCATGATACCAATCGGATGATACCAGTCCGATCGCGGATTCGCCGCCCCCGGTTGATCGATTCCCTGTCGGGGCAATGGATGGGGCTAATTCGCCAGGGCCATTGATGCGGCCAGTTCTTTGCAGATGGTTTGAGAGTCTTTCTGTGACCGCTTTCCCACCGCCGTCTAACCCGCAACTCGATCGGCTAGTTGAACCGCCATCGACATTCAGTGAGCGGGCCGCTTGGCTCGCTTGGTCGCAAGTGCCAGAAATGGGCCCGGTGCTGTTGCGGCGGGTGCAACAGGCCTTTGGTTCCCTGGCCGTTGCTTGGACAGTGCCAGCCCAGGAGTTAAGTGAAGTTGAAGGCATTGGCCCCCAACGCTTGAGCAAGATTGTGGAAGGGCGATCGGCGATCGAACCAACCCAGCTTTTGGCAGACTGGACGCGCAAAAATGCCCAATTTTGGACACCAGCCGATCCGGCATACCCGCGTCTGTTGCTGGAAATTCCTGATTTTCCGCCCCTGCTGTATTACCGAGGCCAACCGCAACCCGAGGAACTATCGGGCGATCGCCCCTTAATCGCGATCGTCGGGACGCGCCACCTCACAGAATATGGCCAGCGCTGGGCCCGGACTTTGACAACCGAGCTGGCCCGGGCGGGATTCGGGATCGTGTCGGGGCTGGCCGAGGGGATTGATGGAGAATGCCACCGGGCCTGTTTGGCAGCGGGCGGCCGGACGATCGCCGTGTTGGGCACAGGGGTCGATCGGGTCTATCCCAGCCACCATCGATCGCTCTATGGCCAAATCGTTGGCGCACCGGATCAGCCCGCCCAAGGCTTTGCCCTCAGCGAATATCCCAGTGGCACGGGGCCCGAGCGTGCTCATTTCCCGCGCCGCAACCGCATTGTGGCCGGCATTTCCCGCGCCACAATCGTGATTGAGGCCGGGCCAACATCCGGCGCACTGATTACGGCCAACCAAGCCGCTGAGTATGGGCGCGATGTGTATGTGCTGCCCGGATCGCTGGATATGCAGCAATCAGCAGGTTGTTTGAAGTTAATCAGCTCGGGTGCACAGGTGATTTTGGGTGTGGAGCAATTGCTAGAGTCCCTTGGGTCTATGCCGCAGATTGATCGCCCCGCTCAGGCCACGGCTGACCCCGCGCCTGATCGCCCCGCCCGTCCGATCGAGTTGGCAGCACCCACAGCCCCCACAGCCCCGCCACCGGACTTGTCACCCAATGCCGCCAAGGTGCTGGCGGCGATCGACCCCACCCCCACGTCCCTCGATGCGATCGTCGCCGAAAGTGGCTTGCTCACCAGCAACGTGATGGCCGCGCTCACAGAGTTGGAGATTCTGGGCTTGGTCCTGTCCTTGCCAGGAATGCGTTACCAACGATCGTGATGGCAATTCTGCAACAGCTCACCGGGACAATCCTGAGCGGTGGGGAGCCGGGGCGATCGATCAGCTTGCTGCTAGCGGCGGCCCTGCTCGATCGACTCTTGGGCGATCCCTGGACTTGGCCCCACCCGGTACAGGCGATCGGCGCTTGGATCGATCGCTACCAACGCTGGGCCTTGACCTGGGAATCTCCGATCGCCCAGCGCTGGTTGGGTGTGGGCTTGGCCCTTTCGACGATCGGGGGCACAGGTCTGATCGCCCTCGGCATCGCGCGGCTAGTTAGCCTGCTACATCCGCTGTTGGGTGGGGCGATCGAAGTGGTGATGTTGGCGGCTTGTTTTGCGGGGCGCAGTTTGCGGGATGCGGCCGAGGATGTGTTGGCCCCCTTGGCTGCCAATGACTTGACCCAGGCGCGATCGCACCTCAGTCGCTACGTGGGCCGGGAAACGGCACAACTCGATCGCCCAGAAATCCTGCGGGCCATCCTCGAAACCGTCGCGGAAAATTCCGTGGATGGGGTGTTGGCTCCCCTGTTTTGGGCCCTGGTGGGGGCGATCGGCACGGGCTGGCTCGGTTGGCCACCGGGGGCGATCGCGGCTGTCACCCTGAGCTACAAAGCCGCCAGCACCCTCGATTCAATGGTGGGCTACCGCGACCCGCCCTATCGGGACTTGGGTTGGTTTAGCGCCCGCTTGGAAGATCACCTGACTTGGCTGCCCTGTCGGTTGGCTGTGGGGTCGATCGCCCTGGGGTCGGGCCGGCCCCGGCGCGTGCTGGCCCTTTGTCGGCGCGATAGCCCCCAAGATCCCAGCCCCAACTCTGGCTGGAGCGAATGTGCCTACGCGGCGGCCCTGGGGGTGCAGCTCGGCGGCCCCAATCGCTATCGGGGCCAGGTGAAGCACAAGCCGTTACTGGGGGAAGCCACACGGGCGATCGATCCAGCGGTGATCCAACAGGCCTTGGGGTTGACGCGATCGGTCTTTTTGGGGTGGTTGGTGGGGGCGATCGGTCTGCTGGGGGCGATCGGGTTCCAATAGCGATCGGGTGGCCAGGGGCGATCGCTCCCCGGTTGCCAAAGACTCAGCGTAAAATAAGAACTAAGCCACCCCAAAGAACTGCTCTCAACTCTTTAGAAATATCTTCAACAAATTCGCTTTCAGAAGTTCCCTGAGAGCCGGAAGATTGCTGAGGTTTGTTCCCTTGGATTGCGGCACTTGGCGTTGGTTTCGTCCTTTCAGAAGGTGTCCCTATGTTGGTCATGTTCTTGGATAGCGGCCCGCTGCCTCCCCGATCGGTTTGTCAAACTTGTTTGTTGGCCGATCGCGCCGGTCAGCCCCGGTGGCGTAACGGTCGGTTATTTTGTGCCCATGCCACCCGCCCAGCCAATAACACCCAACCCGCTTGTTATGAATGCGAAATGGGGTTTACCCTGGCCGATGTGGCCGTGCCGCAACTGGAATTAACCTAGCTTCAGAAAGCCCTTGAGGATTGAAGAGCAAGTAGGTTGAGCAAGTAGTAGTAGTACTACTAGACTAATACGCTGGGTCAGCACAATCCGAAAGCCAGACGAATCAGGCTCGGAAGTTGATAGACCCGACGAATGATCGTAGGGGCAGGTTTGAAACCTGCCCCTGCCCCTACCAAGATCTTGGAAATAAACGAATCTGTGATGTAGTGCAGATCGAGAATCCACGTGCGACTAGTGACGGTGCATAAATCCAGCATATTAATCTAGTGGCACTACTACTCGCTACTGGCTGGATTGATGCAAAAGGTCGATTAAGCCTTCAGTCCGATCGCTCCATTTTTGAGTCATTATTTGAGTCATTAACAGCCGTGAAGCGCCACCACAAACCCACAATCTGGTCTTGGATGAGAAGGGCGATCGCCTTGGGATTTTTGGCGGCGGTGGCGATCGGACTGTGGGGCGATCGAGTCACGGCCAAAACCATCGATCGCACCGCCTGCCAACAGGATGGTCATCCCCTCTATGGCAAGGTACAAATTGTGGAATCTTTTCCTGATCTCACCGTGCAGGTGGTTGACTCATTTCCCAACTTAAAAGTTAAGCCAGTCAACTCGTTTCCAGACTCCTGTGGTGAGTGGCAATTTGTTAATTCATTCCCCGATCTAAAAATTAAGTTTGTAACTTCATTTCCCGATCTAAAAATTCAGTTTGTTGACTCTTTTCCCGGCTTGACTTGAGTTGAGCAAATCCTGGCTGAATCTCAAGCGATCGCTAGGAATTGGAGCTGGGGGTTAGATCTGCTGGATGCTGCAAGGTGAGGCGGTAGTGGTAGAGGGCAACGGGCCGATCGCGCGTCACGGAGGCATAGCGATCGGGCGACAACAAATAGATAGCGGTGAATTGGTCGGCCGTGACGCGATCGCCCTCGCCTAGCCGATAGTCCGTGGTGGTTTCCACTAGGTTGCGGTAGACTGATCGCCCCACGGTCGCCGACCCGCCGCCAAAGGATTGGATGCTGGTTTCGGTGGCCACAAATCGATTGACCCCAGGGCGCTCGCTAGCCCGGCCGGTCACTTCCGATCGCAGTTCGCGTTGCCCCTTCAGTTGCAGGGTTTGGTGGTTGGGGTCGCCGGGGTCAGCCACAATGCCGGCGATCGCCTCTCGTCCCAAATAGGCGGCGGCAATATTCAGGCCGTTGAAGGCGCGATCGGCCACAATGGCCCGTTGCTCAAGGCTAGGGCGCGATCGCAACGGAAAGGCACTCAGGGCCGGAGCCAAACTTTGGGGGCTAAACCGCACCGTGAATTCCATCGGTTGCCCCAGGAGCGATCGATTGCTCTCAAAACCTGGAGTCACAATTTCCGGCGCGAAGGGAGCCGACAATCCCAACAGTTCACTGGTGACTTGCCAAGTGCCCGCCATCCAGTCGGGATAGGTCAAATCGCCCTTGGCCGGTTGGGTGGGGGGCTTCTGAGTCCAATAGGGATAGGTCGTGACGCGATCGACCAAGGGGCCGGCCCAGGCCGGAGATGCACCCCAGCCTCCGAACCACAGGCAAGCCACCAACACCCAGCACCAGACCCAACGGCGCGATCGCCCTGCCATCACCCTACCAACCCGTTTGGAAATTGATTGCCAGACCGACCAAAAAGGCCAACTGAGCAGCGAGCAGGAACATATACAACACAGCCCGCGGCCGAAAGATTGACAGCAACAGCCCGATCGCCTTCAGGTCAATGATCGGCCCAAACACCAGAAAGGACAACACAGAGCCGGTGGTGAACGCGCCCGAAAAGGACAGGGCAAAAAACGAATCCACGGTGGAACAAATCGAAATCACCGCCGCGAGGGTCATCATTGTGATGATCGAGCTGACGGGGCCTTGACCCAAACCCAGCACCACCTCGCGCGGCACGGCCACCTGCACCACCGCTGCGATCGCGCTGCCAATGACCAACACGCCGCCCAGCTCCCGCAACTCTCGCACCACGTTGTCGATGAACAGTCGCCAGCGATCGCCCGTGGGCAAGTTTTCCCGCGAGCGATCGACCGTCAAAGACTGCATGGTACTGAGGGAGGCTTCCAAGGGACGACCCTGGCTGACCCCAGGCCAATAGGTTCCCGAAGTCAATAAGCCCCGCTCTTGGGCCATCCGCTCGATCCCTGTCATCTCCCGAGTCCGCAGCATCGATCGCGCCAAGCTGGGGTTCAAAAATGGGCGCAAATCTTTTTGGGCGGCGAACACACAGGCCACAATCATGGCGATCGCCAAGGCCGACAACACCCGCAACACCACAATTTCTGGGCGATCGCGAAAGGCCGTCCAAGTCGCCCAAATCGCCACCGGGTTAGCGGTGGGAGCCGCCAGCAAAAAGCCCACCGCCACCGGAGCCGGAATGCCCTGCATCAACAATCGCCGCGCCACGGGCACATTGCCACATTCACAGACCGGAAACAGAAACCCCATCACGCTACCCGCCAGCGCACCCAGGACAGGATTGCGCGGCAGCAGGGAAATCAAGCGCCCTTCGTTGATAAACAGCATGAGCGCGCTGGAAAACAGCACTCCCATCAACAGGAAAGGCAACGCCTCAACGATCAGGCTCAAAAAGAGCGTAAAACCAGCATTGAACGCGCGATCGAGCGGCATCCGAGTCTCCAGGCTCAACACGGCCGACCTTAACGAAACCCATAGCTTCGCGAGTCGGCGACGCTAACCGAGTTTACCGCACGCTTGAGGAAGCCTTTACTGAGAAAGCCGTTGATTAACCTCTGCGGAGGAAGTCGCTGAGGCAGTCGCTGAGGCAGTCTTTAAAGTCTCTATTGAGGAAGCCAACGGGTTGAACTGCGGAAGCCAACGGGTTGAACTGCGGAAACGGGTTGAACTGCGGAAACGGGTTGAACAGTGCTGAAATCCTGAGACGGTCTTCAGAACAGTTGTAGTTATGTAGTTAGTCCGCTGCTTCCAGGGTTCGGAGCTGATCCGTGGCGGCTTCGGCCACTTGGGCCACCGCATCCTGGGCCAAGGCGGTCAACATAGCATGACCGGCGGGTGATTTCAGGCGGCCCAAGGTCAGGGCGAGGCGGTGGCGCACCTGCCAGTCACTACTGGTCGCAAATTTGGCTAGGTGGGGCACGGCGCGATCGTCGCCCAATTCGCCCAGCGCCCCGATCGCCCCAAGGGTTTCCAGTTCGTTGTCTGAGTCCAGCGCCCGCAGCAGCAGATCAAATCCACGCGGATCACCCAGCTCACCCAGGGCCGCCACAATGCTGAAACGCACCAGCCATTCCGGGGTTGCGTCGTACAGAGCTTGTAAATCTTCAAAGGCCGCCCTCAGCTTCAAGGCTCCTAGGCAGTCGGCCGCCGCCGCTTGCACATCGGGTTCTGGATCAGACAGCAGTTCTCGCAACAGCAACAGCGATCGATCCAAATCCTGACCACCCAGGCTGTCAAACTGGCTCACGGCCGCATAGCGCACGCGGGTGTTGGCATCCTTGAGCGCCAGTTGGATTAAGGCAAATCCCTCAGCCGGGGGCAGAGCGCGGATATCGTTGACCGCTCGCAGGCGATCGCTCAGGTTATCCGAGACTAAGAGATCACGAATTTGGTCGGGCGTAGCAGTCATAGGAACGGGTGCAACCAATCTCAAGGGCAAGGACGATTTTCAGCCTACACCGAAACCGGATAGCTCCTGGGTCGGGAGTGGCATCACAACCGCAAGATGGGATTCCAACTACAGGGCAATTTACAGGGCGATTTACAGGGCGATTTACAGGGCGATCTCCTTGGGGGTGCGATCGGGCTGTTGCTGTGATCCCTAGGTGGAATGGGTGCGATCGGCTGCAAATGACGGCTCCATCAACCGGGGACAGCAACGGTTAGGGAGTGATTTGAGCATGATTTGAGATGCTATTGGGGGACATTTGACAAGAAACTCGCAGATTTTTTCAAAAACCGTTACGTGCGATCGCGCTCAATTCACCAATTTTCGATTGTTCTTTACAATCTCTTACCCCAAAACCCAATCTTGGTAAACATTGATTACACAGTTGACAGCCCCGATCTGGGGGGTGCTAAATTAACAGCATGAAGCCAGAAAGCTTCAACCCTAAAAACAGCTTCTAAACGATTCCTAATGACCAACTCACGGTTAGGATTATCGGTCTTTAAAAGAAACGCTGTTTTGCATAACCACCGAGTAATGGCATCCTACTGAGACGCTCATTTCTCCTCAACTTAACTATTCCAGGGAATTTCGGTTTGTGCTGCCGCAAATGGCAGTTTTCGATTACGAGTTAATGGGTCTCATTAGTTTATAATCGATGCCGAATCTGCTAAGGATCGTCATATTAGAGGAGAACAGAAGCAAGTCCATTGATTGGATGCCATTCTCGTTGTTAAGGGTTGGCCCAAGGCGGCTGGTCGGGCGTGCGTACCCGCGTTGAGACTATTGGAATCCCTTGAACTGATCGTGCTGGATTGTCACTGTTCGATCGTTCGCCCCGCCAGCCCAAGTTTTGCCTTTAGAACGCTACAATCTGCAACTTGCAATTTGCGCCAGTTAGATTTGCGCCAGTTAGATTTGCGCCATTTGAATTTATGGCAGGGCGATCGCCTCAGCTCACCCGATCGCCCCGACGCAATGAACGCGATCGAATTGATCGACCCCGCCCCACCCGCGATCGTCCTCAAACCCAGACCCCCTAAGCCCCACCGCCGCCCACATAACAGCTAACGTCGGCGAGAAACGCATGGGGGAATTGCCCTTGCTATGATCAGTAGGTTTTGAGTCAACAAGGCAGGAGTTCCATGGCAATCATTGCCCTGCGTGCTTGGTATCTCGAATCCTACGAACCGTTGCGGGAGTTGGAACGGCGGCCCCATGACCTGCGCCTCAGCAAAAATAGCTTGCTGAAATCGGCTCTGCGGGCGGATTTTTTGGATGATCTAGCAACGGTCAAGCAATCAGCCTGGTTTGCGCGTTATTTGGATGGTGAAACGGTTGAGTTTTACATCGAAGGGAGTGGCGGCTATGCGATCGCCAACATTGATTTAAATAGCCAAGAAATCTACTTCACAAAACGCGACGTAGCAGCGCAATTAGACCCAACCATTTTCTTGGCTTTGCAGGCAGATTTCCCCGAGTCAAGTCTGGCTTTGCGACAGGCCGTAACGGAATTACTGGAAGAGATTAATTCGCGATCGCGCATTCCCCTCAGTATTACGGAACTGTTGCCAGAAACCGGTGCTTCCCTGCGCCCCAATGCAGTTTTGTTGAGACAAATTCGGCGTAGTTTGTTATTCATTGCCGATGGCACAGCGATCGCGGTGGGCGCTGCCGATCGCGCCTTGTTGAGTCCTGCTATTGGGTTGACCTTGGGCTATGCCTTGGGGGTCAAGAAACCGGAGCAAATTTTGGTGATGCAACAGGGGCGATCGGACTTGGGAGGATCATTTCCCTTTGATTTGCCCCGCCATCAACATGGAATTTGGCGCGATCATCCTGCCCTGCGATCGCAACTCCAGACAACCCTTATGGGCAATTTGCGGCGTTTGCGCCTGTGGCCCGAAAGCTAATCTTCAAGGGCTAATCAGCGGCTAAAATTCGAGCGGGATGGGCAGCGACGGACGATCGCCCATCCCAGAAGCCACGGGATTTGGTGCTAAAGTCTGGGCAACCTCTCGCCCCCGCAGCAACCCTTGAGGCGATCGCCCGGTTGTCTGACCGTTGCTAGCACCACCCTGTGATTGGGGCGCAATTGTCCGTCGTCCTTAGCCTTAGTTGTTTTAGTCGTCATTCGTTTTAGAAGGATTCCAAGCCGATGCCGAGAACACCCGACGAATTTGCGGTGCATATCCTCATGGCGGGTGGCCACCGCGAGGAAGTTCGCTTCCGTACGATCCAAGAATTCCAAAAGTGGTACAGCACCGATCTGGTGCCTAAGCAAGATTCGGCGGCGTTTATCAGCGTGCCAATCCAAAACTTGCAAGGGGAATATATGGTGGTGCGGCCTTCGCAGGTGATTGGCATCCGGGTGGAGCCGGTGTTTAACTCCAGCATCGATCGCTCGTTCTAGGGCTGGTCGGCAAACCGCCCAAAACATCGCCCAAAACCCTGATTCGACGGGTGGTGGATCGCGTAGCAACTGTAGTGGCGCAACTGCTTTAATTCACTGGGTTAATTGTGCGAAATCAATCGTGTTAGACAAGGGGCTTAAGCCCCTTGCTCCCTAATGATTGAGTAACGAAACCAATCAAAATCAGCTTGCTGCACTAGTAGGGTGAGCAATGCCCACCAACTGCCACGAAGGCAACGTGACCATATTCCAGATCAGGAACGATGGTCTTAGTCGATTCCTATTCATGGGGGACTGGTGGGCGCTGCCCACCCTACTGGTGCTGGTGCTGAGATTCACACTCGAAACGTTCTCGAAACGTTCTCGAAACGTCCTCTAAGTGCAGTAGGGGCAGGTTTCAAACTTCGTCCCTAGGGTTGATGGGGTTGGAGCGATCGCGTTGGGGGCTTGCGCGATCGCCCAATCATTTGGTAGCAATAGTCGGTCGATCCCCAATGCGATCCCCTGCGCTCCAGCCGCTTGGCCCATCGATCGAGTTCGCTTCATCGCCTCACCCCACCCAAATCCAATGCGTTTTCCCTCCCCTTGGCCGTTGCTCGCCACTTCCACCCGATCGCGCCTCAATCGCTTTAGCCGCGCCGCTCTGTGCGGGGCGGTTTTTAGTATCGGCTCCGGCCTAATCAGCAACTGTGCCACCTGGGCCCAAAGCCCCCAAAGCCCCTCGCCTCGCCCGGAACCGCCGACCCTGCATCAAGGCAACTCACCCACCGACCCGCGAGAGCAGCGCGTGCCCCTGCGCCCCGTGACGGCCCGGTCGATCAGCGCCCTGATTGGCCTCGATGAGCAACTGTTTGGCTCCCGAGGCGATCGCCGCAACCTGCTGCAATCGATCGACTACAGCTTGCAATATCTGCGGACACCGGCGGCGACGACGGCCTATCAAAACTACCCAGTGCCGGGGGTGACGCGCGATCGAGTGGAACGGAGCCTGCGCCGATTTCGGCAACTGCTGACCCAGGCGCGATCGGCTCGGGAACTCACGGCCCTGGTCGATCAGGAATTCATGCTCCATGAGTCAGTCGGCCGCGACGGCAACGGCGATGTGTTTTTCACGGGCTACTACGAACCGATTTATCGCGCCAGCCGCACCCCTTCGGCCGTCTATCGATACCCGATCTATGCGGAACCGGCCGACCTCGATCGCTGGCCCCGACCCATGCCTACTCGGGAAGTGCTCGAAGGCAAAGACGGCCAAGGCACCAGTAGCCCCTTGCGTGGCCGTGAATTGGCTTGGTTAAGCGATCGCCTAGAAGCCTTCTTGGTGCATATCCAAGGCTCGGCCCGGCTGCAACTGCCCAATGGTCAGGTGATGACCGTCGGCTATGCCAACCACAACGGCTATGGCTACACCAGCGTGGGCCGCGAACTGGCCAAAGATGGCAAATTGCCCTTTGAAGGGTTGACCCTGCCGGTGATGATTCGCTACTTCCGGCAACATCCCCAGGAGTTGGATAACTACCTACCGCGCAATACGCGATTCATCTTTTTCCGAGAAACCTTTGGCGCACCGGCCAGCGGTACTTTAGGGTTGCCGGTCACACCCGATCGCTCGATCGCCACCGATCGATCCCTAATGCCCGCCGGAGCCTTGGCCTTGGTCAACACCACCCTGCCCTACCCCAGCGGCCGCAACACCACCACCAATCGCACCGTCAGCCGGTTTGTCTTGGATCAAGACACCGGTAGCGCCATGATTGGCCCCGGCCGGGTGGACTACTTCATGGGCACAGGGCCGATCGCGGGCAACCGTGCGGGCGTAACCGGATCGCGCGGGCGGCTGTTTTATCTCCTGCTGAAGAACTAGAAAAGCTAGAAGCACTATGAAGCACTATGAAGCACTATATCGATTGATATTGATCGATATCGACCGATATCGATCGATTGCTCGGCGGGTTACGACCTTGGCGACTGCGTAACCCGTTCTCCCCAGTACCCGTTCTCCCCAGTCACTACCCATGAGCGAGCTAACGCCGGATGTGGTGGGTCAGTTGTCCCACGCACAAGTTACCCAATGGATCGGACAGATTCAGACTTTGCAACAACAGGTGGCGGATCTGAAGCGCGATCGCGACGCGGCCTATGCAGCGGCCGACTCCTGGCAGGCTCGCTACACCACCGAAGCCCAACAGCGCCGAGCCGATCGCGACCAGTTTCAACAACAGCTCGATCGCCTACGGGCCGAAGTCGATCGCCTGCGCGGTAATCCTGACAGCCTGCTCGAAGAACTCAGCAAGCAACCCGATCGCCCAACAGCAAACCCCGCTACCCCTGAAACCAGCCTGCCCGCCGCCAATCCGGCCACCCTGGCCGAAGCCCAAATTGAATGCCGACAACTACGGGAGCAGATGGCTCAACTGGTGCGGGCCTTGCAAGCCGAGCGATCGGCCCACGAACGAACTCGCTATGATTTGACCACCGCCCTTGGCGACGCGATCGATGCGCTCGATCGCCACCGGCCAACTCCCTAAAGCTCCCAAAAATACTAAAGATCCCGTTGGCCTCAGTCTGAAATGCAGAGCAGCGAGATCAACCCCATCCCCAAAAATCCCTAGCCGCCTACTACAAGCCACCCATCCGATTGAGGGGCCAAAACCGCCAAACCGCCTGCCCCACAATCAAATCCTGAGACACCACCCCCCAACAGCGGCTGTCGTAGCTGCGGTTGCGATTGTCACCCATCACCAAATAAGACCCCGGCGGAACCCGCACCGGCCGCGCCAAAAAGGGCTGCGGATCGCCCACACACACATTCGTTTCCGTGCGCTGGGCCGGAGCCGCCGGGGTCGGTGCAGCGCCATTGCCAGCCGACTGCAACGGCGAGAGCATCGCATCTCGGGCCACGTAGGGTTCATTCAGCACTTGGCCGTTCACGTAAACCCGCCCATCCCGCAATTCCACCACTTCACCGGGCAAGCCAATCACGCGCTTAATAAAAGCGTCCTTCAGGTTGTGGCGGCGCAGTTCTGCCGTGGGCATAAACACCACAATGTCGCCTCGCTTGGGTGCTCCCCCAAATCGGTAATTCAGCTTTTCGACAATTAGGCGATCGTTCACCAGCAAGGTGGGAACCATGGACTCTGAGGGGATGTAGCGCGCTTCGGCCACGTAGGTGCGGATGCCCAGGGCCAAAATAATACTCAGTCCAACGGTTTTCGCTGCTTCGATCCAGGTGTTTTCGGGGTTGGTGGTTTTGGATGGCTCGTTGCGTGGCGCAATGGGTCGATCGGTCACGGGGCAAAATCCTAAATGCAGTAGAGCGTCCGCAGGGATGCAGCGTGGATACCGAAGCATCGCAGGGAAAGGGACAGGCAGCAGCGGCAGGGAACGGGATTCATCGGAGATTGACAATTGGCTAGTGAATCAGCCTTGAGTTCACGCTGCTGCAAACATGCGCTTTTAATCTGGTGCTTTTAATCTTAGGAGCAATCGACAACAGCGGCGGCAACCTCAGGGAGACGGCATGGGGGAAGGGGTCTGTTTGGGTGCACCTACGGGCTGGGTCTGGGGCAAGGGCATTTGCCAGCGATCGAGGGGCCAAAACCGCCCCCAAACTCGCCCCACAACCGATTGGTGTGGCACATAGCCATAGGGGAACCAATAGGGCGGCGCGGCGCGATTGTCACCCATCACAAAGTAAGTTTCGATCGGAACCCGCACCGGGGCCACATCACTGAGGGTATTGGCGATCGCCCCAGTCTGGGGAGCGCGATTGACCTCCACAGCGCGATCGTTCACCAGCACTTGCCCCTTCCGAATTTCCACCCGATCGCCTGGCAGGGCGATCGCCCGATTCACCAACACCCCCCCCGACAACAGGCCTGTTTTGGGCGCACTAAAAGCAATCACATCGCCGCGTTCCAGCTCGCGCCAGTGGTAAGTCCATTTATCCACTAGGAGGCGATCGCCCAGCTCCAGAGTGGGGGCCATCGTCGGCAAGGTCACCGCGTAAGAGTCCACCACACTCCAGCGCAACCACCCCATAGTGGCCACCACCACCAGCGCCGACCCCCAAGCCCTGGGTTGACGCAAAGGCCACAAGGCTGGCCAGCCCTGGGCCAGGCGCGATCGCCACTGCTGAAGGTTGATCGGCCAGCGCGGTGGGGTGTTGGCTTTAGTCTGGAGCGATCGACCCGGGGTCGATCGCGATCGTGGTCTAAAACGTCCTAAACCGCCCGATTTGGGTGGCTTTGTTGCCATGCCCCTTGGATCTCCCAGCCCACAAAACACCTCCCCAGAATACCGAATCCCACCTCGATCGATGAGGATTGTGGTGAGAATTATGAGGATGTGATGAAGCTGAATATGAATCTTTGGTGAAGTGCGATCGCGGCGCTTGACCGACTTAGGGATCAAGGGGCTATGGTCAGAACAGCAGGGCGACTTCTCGCATCTTCTCCACAAAATCGACCCATCGCTTCATCATGGCTTTCCTAAAACCTGCTTTGAGTTTGATGGCAACCGGCGCGGCAATTCTCACAAGCGCCTTGGGGCCAATCCCATCTGCCCAGGCTTACCGAGTCTTTTTTGGCGAAGACCCCAACAACAGCGCCACCTCACCGCTACTGAGCACACCAAATGCCAACAGCGCCGAAGCAAGTTTTCTGTCAAACCTAATTGGCGTTGGCACCGAGACGTTTGAGGGTTTGCCCAACGGTGCAGGGGGGCCTCTCAGCCTCACCTTCCCAGGCGCTGGCACCGCTACCCTGACTGGGCCGGGCAGGATTTCGGCCGTCACATCGGGCCAGACCAATGGGACGGGGCGCTATGCCATTTCCGGTCAGAAGTTCTGGGAAGTGAGCGCCAATGGGATGTTTACAGTCAACTTCAGCGATCCAGTGGCAGCTTTTGGTTTTTATGGGGTTGACCTGGGCGATTTTGGTGGACAACTGGTGCTGAACCTCTCAGGGGGGCAAACGCAGTCGGTTATGGTTCCCAACACGGTCGGCCGCAGTGGCAGCACAGATGGCTCGGTGCTGTTCTTTGGATTAATCGCAGAGTCGATTCAAGAAACCTTTAGCAGCATCTCCTTTGCAATGACGATCGGGCAGGGGGATGTTTTTGCTTTCGACAACATGACAGTGGGTAGCTTGAAACAGGTGAAGCCGCCTACGGAGTCTACGCCCGAGCCGATCGCCCTGACGGGGTTGCTCGTGATCGGGGTTTTGGGGGCGCGATCGCTCCGGCAGCGTGCTTAATCGTCAGCGATTGTGGATTTGTCCCTGAACCCAACCTAGAGAACCTAACCTAGAGAACCTAACTCAGTGAAGGGCGATCGCCAGTTGCATGGCAAAGTCGATCGCCCTTCACTGGTAAGGCTTGAAACCATCGAGCATCCAGCCCGAAGGCCCAAAATGCCCAAAATCTGAATTCAACAAAACATTTAGGTCAGCGGTTCAATCAAGAATGCCAAGCTGGAAAATGCCCTCCATGGGCTAATTACTGTGCTTGTCACGAAGGATGAATCGTTTTCTATGACTGATCGACCTGCCCTTTTGATTCGGAATGCGCAGATTCTGCTGCCCGATGGCACATTTTTGCAGGGGGATGTTTGGATTGATGGCGATCGCATTCACCGGGTCGCGCCGGAAATTGATGCTACAGACGTTGGCGAGATCGCCCGCGAAATCGACGCGACGGGATTGACCCTATTGCCGGGGGCGATCGATCCCCAAGTGCATTTTCGGGAGCCGGGACTGGAGTACAAGGAAGACCTCCGCACCGCCAGCCATGCCTGCGCCAAGGGCGGGGTCACGTCGTTCTTGGAAATGCCCAATACCAAGCCCCTGACCACCACCCAAGCGACCTTGCAAGACAAGCTCGATCGCGCTGCCAGTAAGTGCGTGGTCAACTATGGCTTCTTCATTGGGGCCACGGCGGAAGGCCTGCCGGACTTGCTGACGGCGAATCCGGTTTGCGGGATCAAGATTTTTATGGGGTCGATGCATGGTGATTTGCTGGTGGATGAAGAGCCAGTGCTCGATCGCCTCTTTGGCATGGGGCAAGATCCCGATCGGCCCGGTCACGGTCGCCTGATTGCCGTTCATGCGGAAAACCAGGCGCGGATTCGCCAGCGGCGCGAACAGTTTGCCGGGATCACCGATCCGGCAATCCATTCGCAAATTCAAGACAACCAAGCCGCCCTGGAAGCCACCCAACTGGCCCTGAAGCTGTCGCGCAAGCACCGCCGCCGCCTGCACATCCTGCATATGTCCACTGGGGATGAGGCCATCCTGATGCGTCAGGAGAAGCCCGCTTGGGTGACCTGTGAAGTTACCCCCCAACATTTGTTGCTGGATGTGGGAGCCTACGAAACGATCGGCACGTTCGCGCAAATGAACCCGCCCCTGCGATCGCCCGAGGATTGTGCAATTTTGTGGCAAGCGCTGCTCGATGGGGTGATCGACTTCATCGCCACCGACCACGCGCCCCACACCCTAGAGGAAAAGGCCCAACCCTATCCCAACAGTCCCAGCGGAATGCCGGGGGTGCAAACATCCCTGCCGCTGATGTTGACCCAAGCGGCCCAAGGACGCTGCACGGTGGCCCAAGTGATGCAATGGATGTCTAGCAATGTGGCTCGGGGCTTTGGCATTCCCAATAAGGGGGCGATCGCTCCGGGACTCGATGCGGACTTAGTGTTGGTGGACTTGAAGACCTACCGCCCCGTGTTGCGGGAGGAGATGCTCTCGAAATGTGGCTGGAGTCCCTTTGAGGGTTGGAACCTGACGGGCTGGCCGGTCTACACGATCGTTGGTGGACAGGTGGCCTATGAGCAGGGCCAGATCAACGAAGCCGCGCGAGGTCGCGCTCTGACGTTTGAGCCGGCTACTTAGGCCTGCCGATCGTCCACCCTAGGCGCAAGGTAGAGAGATTAAAATCAGGCACAACCTGGCTGAGGGGCTGACTCTCAGCCGAGCCTGATCGCAGTTGGTGCAGATTGAGCGATGGGAGGATGGCGCTGAAAAAGGGAGGGGCCAGCGACGAGATACAGCCTTTACCTCGCTTATTGGTTACGGCTACTAGTTACAGCTATTAGTTACAGCAGTCTCTAGGGTGGGCAGTGCCCACCCACTAACAGCTTCATAGCATCTGTGATCTGACGTACCAATCATTTGAAGCAAAAACTGTGAGTGAAGCAATTGCTTCTCGCGAACCCCATGTGGATTGATGACAGGCCCTACGGTTTGAGATTTCAACAGCAGGTGGGTGTTACGGCACGCTGACCGTAGCGCTGGCTTCGATCCGCCGTCCGTTGGCGTACAGATCCTGATGGCTGTTGGTGTTGAGCGTCACCGTCACTTGGTGGTTGCCCCTCGGTAGCCCATCCAGATAGTACCAAGGGCCATAAAGCCGGGTTAGCTTGCGACCGTTGATGTAGAGGTGCGCGTGGCCTGCATTCCAAGCTCCGGGGCGATCGATTTGCTCGGGAGCGAATTGGAAGTTTTGCACCTGAACTTGCACCGTCCAGCCCTTCATCGGGTCGGGACGCACGGCGATCGCCACTTGGGGCACGGGTTGTCCGGCCGGAATGTCAAACCGGCCATGGCTATGGGCGGCTGGGCCTGACCCGTGGGGCGAGTGTTGGTGTTGGGGCGAGTGTTGGGGCTGGGGCGAGTGTTGGGCCAGCAAGGTTGACTGGGAAAGGGCGATCGCTGGATCAAACCCGATCGCCACTCCCCATAGCAATGCTCCCAAACCGGTCAAGCTCCAGCGCCAGGGAAGTCCTTGAGCCAGAGTTGAGCAATTGAAGATCGGTGGGATCAATCCTGTCTGGCTAGTACGCGGGCTAGTACGCGGGCTAGTATTCGGGCAACTGTAGCGAGTAGGCATAGCGAGCTTCAATTTCCAAAAAATTGCAGCAGGTTTCAGGCATTTGGGCACGTTCCGCCAGCCGAGCGGAATGAAGCCGGGACAAAACAGGATTTAGCCAATCTCGGTTTGGTGCGATTGCAGTTGGCGAATCAGCGCCACCACAGACTCATAGGCCGCCAAATCTCCACAGTCGTGGAAACAGCGAGCTGCACATTCCAAGTCGGCGATCGCTGCTCCGAGACAATGCAGCCGATGGTTCAGCGAGCCGCGTTCGAGGTATGGCCCGCCGGCCATTGGCGCGAGGGCGATCGCCCGATCCAAATCGGTGCGGGCTTGATCCATTTGCCCCAGGCTTTGCCAGATTCGACTGCGACTATGGAAGGCTGTGGCGTGGCGCGGATCGTAGCGAACCACCCGATCGAGATCCCGTAGGGCTTGGGTGGGGTTGCCCATCTCCAGCCAAACGATCGCCCGATCGTAGTAAACCTGCACCAATTCCGGCAGGGTCATGGCCCCAAATTGCACCAAGGCGTGGTTAAAGTCTGCGATCGCAGCGGTTGACTGGCCTTGACTAGCCCGCACCAGGCCGCGGTTATACCAAGCACGACCATCGACTGGGGTGAGATCAAGCACCATGCTGAAGTCGCGATCGGCCCGGGGCAAATCTCCCAGCCCCCGGTAGGCCAAACCCCGGTGCAGGTAGGCCAGCGCTGGATCTGCTTGACCCGCGATCGCCTGGGTACAGTCGGCGATCGCGGCCGGCCATTGCTGCATGGCCAGGTAAACCCGACAACGATTGGCATGGGCGGCTGCTCGACCAGAGGGGCGATCGGCTTGGCCGATCGCCTGGGAAAAAGCGGCGATCGCCAAGTCGTAATCACCTCGCTCAAAGGCCTGCGCTCCAGTAACCATCGGAAAACCCTCAGGCACTGGAGCCGGCTTCAATTCAGTAGCTGCTGCCACGTCAACCAGCACCAAAAGGGCAATGAGCAAAGCCCATAACCCAGCGCTTGCCCAACGTTGAACTTGATCGAGTTCAGACGCAATCATGCGGATTGATCGGGTCCACTGAGCTAGGCTTTGCTTGATAGATCGCCAGGGAAGCAACGCCTTACCAGCCCGCTTCGGACTTCGACAGCACGTAGTTGGCCACGTCTTCGATGTCATCAGCGCTCAACTTGCCCCCAAAAGCCGGCATCGCGCCGTTGCCGTTGGTCACTTGCTTTTTAATAGCTTCGACTGAGTTCATGCCAAACTGCGCCAGGGCATCCTTCTGCAAGGTTTTGGCGGCGTTCACCACGTTGCGTCCACCCGCATGGCAGGCCGCGCAGTTGGCGTTAAAAATTTTGGCACCATTGTCCAAGTCAGCGGCTTGAGCCACTCCCGTCAAGCTCAACCACGCCGCAACAAGAGCGATCGCCCAAGAGACAAACCGTTTCATAGCCTTTGATCCTGTCAGTTAATAATCCTTGACGCGCAAAAGCACGCTCCAGCCCTATTTAGGTCAGATTCGCCCGAGGCTGTCAAGATGATGGCTGTCAGGGGTTTTGGCAATTCCTTGCAATAATTTTTTACGAACTTAAGCGGGGATCAACCCAGCTCCCAGGACAGTCGCTTCGTGGGAGTTGGGGTTGATCCTGTGGTGATCGCCCCTTAGAGGGTGTTGATCGCCCCTTAGAGGATATTTGAAAAGTATCTTTCGGCCCGAACTAAGCACCAATAGTCGTGGCAGCAAGGGGCTTAAGCCCCTTGTTTCCGTCGATCGATGGAGCATATCGATGGAGCATACAGAGTATCAATTTTGGCTTTTTAGACATCCCCTTAGCTCGCGTACAGGGTTTGAATCCATTCCCACTCACGCTCTAAACCCGCTTGCAGCGATACGGCTGGCTGATAACCCAAGATTTGCTGCGCTTTGGTCACATCGGCCGAGGTGTGGCGAGCATCGCCGATCGCCCGATCTTGGTGGTTGCGCGCGATCGGGTAGTCTACGATCGCATCCATCACATCGAGTACTTCCGTCAGCACGACTCGACTGCCGCCGCCGATGTTGAAGATTTCCCCGATCGCCTCGGGCGCTGCCGCAGCGGCCAGGTTGGCTGCCACCGCATCACTGACGTAGGTGAAATCACGGGTTTGTTGACCGTCGCCATAGATTGGAATCGGTTCCCGGGCGATCGCCGCCTTAAAGAATTTGTGGAAAGCCATATCCGGCCGTTGACGCGGCCCATAGACTGTGAAGTATCGCAGGGCCACGAAGGGCACGCCAAAATTATTGCAATAGAGCCGCCCCAACTGCTCCGCCGCCAATTTCGTAATGCCGTAGGGAGAAACGGGCTTGGGGCTAACCAGTTCGCTGGTGGGAAAGGTTTCCGCATCGCCGTAGATCGACGAGGTGGAAGCATAGACCAGCCGTTTCAGATTGGGGGCCTGTTTGGCCGCTTCTAGCAACAGTTGGGTGGCGGTGATGTTGCGATCGGTGTAGTCCTGAAAGCCACTGCCCCAACTGGCGCGCACACCGGCCTGGGCCGCCTGGTGATAGACCACATCGGCTTCGGCCAGCAACGGGGCCCAATCGATCGCCCGCAAGTCCACCTCTAATAGTTGAAAGTGCTCGTTGGTCAGCAGCCCTTCGACGTTACGACGCTTGAGGCGGGGATCGTAGTAGTCGTTGAAGTGGTCAATGCCAATCACCCGATCGCCCCTCAACAGCAAAGCTTCCGCAAGGTTAGAGCCAATGAAGCCCGCTACGCCGGTGACGATGCTGGTGGTGCGCATACTTTAGGGACTGCTCGAAAAAGGGGACGATCGACTGGGGAAGGGAGTTGGGTCGCTGGTTTGCAGCCCCACAACCGATCAGTGGCAGCCGCGAGCTGACCGCGAGATTGCCGCAGGCTAGCCCGTCGATATCAAACCATACCTGGCTGCACCAACCAATAGCGTGTCAATAGCACACGATAGTCTTGCTCAGGTTTCAACGATGGTAATACAGTTGGAAAGTCACTGCGATCGTTTGCTGTTGGGGAACCGCTTTGGCCGTTCCGCGCCAGACCGTCGAAGGCGCAGGGCGATCGCTGGGTAAAGTCGATCCCGATCGATCCGACGGTCTGGTGTTGTTATGACTCCGAGTTGAGGTTTCTGTGAAGGTTTTAGTGGTTGGCAATGGCGGCCGTGAGCATACGATCGCCCATGTGCTGTTGCAGTCCGAGCAGGTTGAGCGGGTGTTTTGTATCCCGGGTAATGGTGGAACGGCGATCAACCCCCGCTGCCAAAACTTTGCCTTTGCCGCCACGGATTTTGCCGCGATCGCCCGCGTGGTCAGCACCCACGGCATTTCCCTGGTGGTGGTGGGCCCCGAAGCACCCTTGGCTGTGGGTATTGTGGATTTCCTGCGCGATCGGCATATTCCCGCGTTTGGCCCCACCCAAGCAGGCGCGCAAATCGAAGCCAGCAAGTCTTGGGCAAAGGATTTGATGTTTGAGGCGGGCGTGCCGACGGCGGCCTCTGCCACCTTCACGGAATTGGCCGCCGCCAAAGCTTACCTCCAGCAAACGGGCGCACCGATCGTGGTCAAGGCCGACGGCCTAGCGGCCGGCAAAGGTGTGACCGTCGCCATGACCCTGGAGGAGGCGATCGCCGCCGTAGAAGCGATCTTGGGTGGGCAGTTTGGCTCCGCTGGCTCCAGCTTGGTGATCGAAGAATTCATGGAAGGGCGCGAGGTGTCGGTGCTGGCCCTGACCGACGGCCGCACTGTCCGTCCCCTGATTCCGGCCCAAGACCACAAGCGGATCGGGGAAGGCGACACGGGCCCCAATACCGGCGGCATGGGAACCTATGCACCCGCCCCCCTAGTCACTCCCGAGCTGATGGCCCGAATTGAAACGGAAGTGCTGCAACCGACGGTGGCGGCCCTGGCAGCACGCGGCATCGACTACCGAGGTGTGCTCTATGCCGGGTTGATGATTACGCCCGAGGGCGATCCCCGGGTGGTGGAATTTAACTGTCGGTTTGGAGATCCAGAAACCCAGGTGGTGTTGCCCCTGCTCGAAACACCGCTGCATGAGTTGCTGCTGGCCTGTGTGGAGCAACGGCTGGGTGATTTGCCCCCGATCGCCTGGAAACCAGGAGCGGCAGGCTGCGTGGTGGTGGCGGCCCAGGGCTACCCAGGCAGCTTTGCCAAGGGCACGGCCATTTCGGGCTTGGAGGCGGCTGAGGCGACCGGCGCGATGGTGTTCCATGCGGGCACTCGGTTGGTGCGCGGCAATGGCAATGGGAGCGATCGCCTGGTCAGCGATGGTGGTCGGGTGCTGGGGGTGACGGCGATCGGGGCGGACTTTGATGCGGCTTTCGCCACGGTTTATGAGGCGATCGCGGCGATCGACTATCCCGACAAAGCCTATCGCCGGGATATTGGCTATCAGGTGCGCCAACAGCCCTGGGATCATTTGCCCCTGCCTAATGCTGCCGCCAGTGGCACTGCGGATAACCCACCGACTTCAACTTAAGCCGTGTTAGCTGCATCAATTTCAGTTGCATCTGTTGCATCTTCAGTTACATCAGTTTTTGAGCTGCACCAAAAGTCAGCAATTTTCACAGGACTTACGCAAGAGAAAAGGCCAGAGAGGGTGTTGCGAGTTGTTGTCGCAGAAAATCAGATAGGGGTTGATAAGCCACTTGATAGAGGGAAACAGAGCGCTCGTGAGGCTGACGACGCAGGAAATCCCAAACTAGCAAAGCGCAGTGAATGTGATTACGCTGAATCCGCCCCTTGCGGCACTGACAGGATTCAATGCCAGTTAACTGCTTCAGCTCTCGGTGAACCACCCCAATGTGCCAACGCACCCCACAGATGGTTGTTGTGGCCTGCGTGGAATCCTGAGTTTGGTCGTTAGTGACGACAAAATCCGTCCGGTGGAAAGACACCGTGGCCCGGAAGAGTTTCACCTTCTTGTCTGCTGGAAAGTTGCGAATTTTGATCAGCTTACCGCTGGTGAGTTCCCGGTCACTCCAGCTCAGGTGATCGGTCCGCCGGTAGGGCAATTGCCCAGCCGAATCATCAACGAGACGATTGCTCTTGAGGGGGCGGTAGTAGATTTTTCCCAATTGGTCAATCAGCGCCATCAGCTTCCGGCTGGCGTACCAACTGTCCATCAGGACAGTGCGAAAACACCAGCGGCCAAGTGGTGGGCGTTTATGGGCCCGAGCCGGATGATGCGGATAACTACCGCTATGCCACGGGGCTGTACTTCTTGGCGAATGGTGAAACCACGGCGATCGAGTGGGATTGCGAAGGGATTTTGATTCCCAAAGATGCCAGCGCGGTGGCCACGCTCACAGATGGTCAAAACCAAGATTTTGCCGGTTTGACCGCGCTGAAGGTGGCTGACGGCACGCAGGTGACGGTGGGACGCGATGCGGCCACGGGCAAGCTCACCCTCAGCACTGCGCCCACAGTTGCCGTCAACACTGCCCAAGCCAATTGGCCGATCCCCAGCCTGTCGCAGGCGGCGATCGACCGTCGTCCCTTGGATGCACCAACGCTGACCACGGGCGATTAAGGGATTCATGGGCGCGTCTGAACTCGATCGAGCAGTGAAGCTAGGCAGCGAAGGGGATGCAGGAATGGGCGATCGAACCGATCAGACCGATCAAACCGATCAGACCGATCAAATCAATCGCATCGATCCATACGATTCGCCAGTCCTTGCTCACTCGTCCCGATCGCCCTTTGATCGCCCCTGGGGTTTGGGGTTGGCGGCGATCGCTCATCTGGGCTGTACTGCGTTGGTGTTGCTGAGTCCGCCCACCGGCTGGCAAGGTTGGGAAGCCCAACTGCTGCTCCACCTCCACAGCACGGCCCCCCAACCCTGGATCAGTGCGCCCTGTGGCTCACCGGCTGGGGGACGCGCTGGGGCACACTGCCGATCGCCGCGATCGGGGCGCTGTTCTGGACTGGGCAACGTCAGTGGCGCAAGCTAGCCTACTGGGTAGGAACGATCGGCGGGACAGCCTTGGTAGCGGCGATCCTGAGGGAGCTTTGGCAGCGTCCCCGGCCCAAGCTGTGGTCATCCCTGTTGCCCCCCGATCGCTACCCCACGGACTGGTCGTTCCCCAGTGGCCATGCCACCGCCAGTTTGTCCCTGGTCGCCGCCCTTTGGGTTCTGTGCCCGGTCGTAATCCCACCTCGACTGCGTGGGGCCACAACCTGGGCGATCAGCTTGCTGGGCGGCAGTTTCGTGATTGCGATCGCCTGGACACGACTCTACCTGGGGCTACACTTCCTCACCGACACTATGGGGGGCTAGTCGCTGGCGCTGGTCAGCGCGATCGCCCTCGCCCGGTGGCTGCCCCAGCCAACCCCCATCTCCCATCCACACAGCCATCGCGAGGACAAGGCAGGGTGAATGTACTCGAGTTTTCATGCTTAGTTTGGGCTGGCTCCTTTGCGGCCGGTTGCTTGGGCGCGCTGACGGGCCTTGGTGGCGGTGTGGTGATTGTGCCCCTGCTGACCTCAGTGTTTGGGGTGGACATTCGCTATGCGATCGGGGCCTCCCTGATTTCGGTGATTGCCACCTCCGCCGGTTCCGCCGCCACCTACATTCGTGCAGGATTTGCCAACTTACGCTTGGGGATGTTTCTGGAAGTAGCCACCACCCTCGGCTCCTTTGTGGGCGCGACCTTAGCCACCGTCGTTCCCGTCAAAGCCCTGACCGCCGTGCTAGGAATGGTGCTGCTGTATTCGGCATTCTTAGCCCAGCAGCCATCTACTGAAGATGCCCCCGTAGCGGAGCCGGGATCACTAGCAGAACGCCTACAGCTCGACAATTGCTACCCCACGCCCGACGGCAACGGCACGATCGCCTACCAGGTGCGATCGGTACCCACGGGCTTTAGTCTGATGGCCGTTGCGGGGTTGCTGTCGGGGCTGTTGGGCATCGGCTCGGGATCGCTGAAGGTGTTGGCCATGGATCGGGTGATGGGCCTGCCGTTTAAGGTCTCCACCACCACCAGCAACTTCACGATCGGGGTAACGGCGGCCATGTCGGCGGGAGTCTACCTGGCGCGCGGCTATGTAGACCCAGGATTGTCAATGCCCGTGATGCTGGGGGTATTGATGGGGGCAATGGTCGGGGCCAAGGTGTTGATTGGAGCCAAGCCCGAGTGGTTGCGCTGGCTATTTTGCCTCGTCTTAGTCGCCCTGGCTTTGAAGATGATTTACAACGGCTTGGTGGGCACTTAAGCGACCAGTTGGGGTGATTCCTCAATAGGCTCAATCAGCGGCTTAATCACGCCTTAATCCACATCAACAGCACCTTGTGTTGAGATGAGGTATCCCGATAATTAACCCAATCATTAGACCTCTTACGTGAATCAGCCAGCAGCCCCTCATCTCCCTTCGCCCTTCGCCCATCTTGGGCGAAGGGGAGCCAGAACTTGAGGTTTTCAGCGATCCCGTTTCGGATCTACAAGTCCATCTCCCGACTTGGGAGAGAGATTTAGGGTGAGGGTTTTGATTGATGCAAGAGGTCTATCGAACAATTCTGGCGATCACCTTAGCAGTAGCCGTTGGGCTTCGTTCAGTTGATCAAGTCCTTGAAAGGATTGACTTCGTTGCGACTTAAGTTGAAAAATTAATAATGAATTACTTTTGTTTCATGTTGGCTTGAGTCTGGTTATTTGTTGTGTTGAATTGCTGTTAGTGCCGCTGGAGATTGTGCATGAACGAGCCGCAGACTTCCGATCGCACCATTGTGTTAACGGCAGCTACCGATCGCCTGTCCTCCTTCGGGAAACCGCCCGTGAGTTTGGCTGAACGCAAAGCAGCCGATCGCGGTCTCGAAATCGCGGTGAGTTATGTGTTGCAATGGGGCATGGCGATCGCTAGCGTAATCGTGCTGTGTGGCGGCGCAATCTACATTTGGCGACATGGCAGCGAGCCGGCCAGCTTTCGAGTCTTTCTGGGAGAACCGCGCGAGTTATGCTCCCCGATCGGCGCACTACAAGCGGCATGGGCGGGTCGAGGACGCGGTTGGATTCAAGTCGGTATTATGTTGCTCATTGCCACCCCGATTGTCCGCGTAGCCCTATCTTGGATCACTTTTCTACGCAAGCAAGATTGGCTCTATTTCGCCATTACTTCAATCGTTTTCGGCAGCTTGATTTATAGCTTTGCGGGAGCCTACTCATACTAAGCAAACAAGCTAAGAAAACAAGGAACTTAGGGTGGTCAAGTTGCCTGAAACCCTGAATCCACCGTGGCTAGATCGTGAGGAGCAAAGAGCTTAGGGCGTGTCATCAAATGAGCTTGATTGGGAATGAAACAACCCATTTTCCTAGCCCAACCGCCCTAGACAATTGGCTTAAGCCCCTTGCCTCTCACGACCTAGTAATACCAATTTTGTGAATTAACGCTACGCAAGATCTAGAGCCAGCAAGGATTCCAGGTCAGTATTTGTAGCATTATTTGTAGCATTGGCAATCGAAATGGGGATGATGCCAGAGTCAGGGTTTCAAAGATTTGATGACAGCCCCTCAGCCCCTTGTCCCCCACAGATCCGCTAACGGCAGATCTGGGGTTTCGGGCTAAACAACGACAGGCGCTAATCCCCCTCGATCGCCCCGGGCCAATATTCAGCAATCATCAGGGCTTGACCTTGGAACCAGAGGGGCTGACCCAGGGCGATCGACTCCGGGGGATGATCGGGCAGTGGGGGCGATCCGGCCAGGCGGGCCCGCGCCACCAAGGCCACATCAAACCGCCAAGGCAACTCAGCCCAGTCCGATCGCTCTGCCAACAGGGTCAAGGCCGATCGAATCAGTTTGGCTTGCTTGGCCGGGCCGATCGCCAAAGCCCCGCCCCCATCCCAACTGCCGGGACTGCGGGTTTTCACTTCCACAAAGGCCAAACCCGAAGCCGATCGGGCCACCAGATCCAGCTCGCCGGCCCGACAGCGCCACCGCCGCGCCTCGATCGTCCAGCCCTCTTGAATCAACCAAGCGGCCACCAGGGCTTCACCGGCTTCTCCCAGTTGGGCAGCGGTCGATCGGCGATCGGAACTCTGGGAACGCGGGGTCATGGGCAAGCCACGGCTGGGTGGACGGCAAACATCCTAGCGGCCTTCACCCGTGTCGAGCATCACCCCCAACGCCAGGGCAATGCGGCGATCGATGTGGTGATGGGGGTCGGCGCTCATGTCCAAAACGTAGCGATCGAGCAGGGTGAACTTGCGGTTAAATTCCCCAATTTGCCGATCGCTATCTCCCTGCAAAATAATAAAATTCGTCCGCAAAATCCACATCACCGGCTCCAGAACGCGCCGTAATAACGATAGCCAAATCGAGTCTTCTTGGGCCACACACAGCAGCGTTCCATCGGGCAGATAACAATTCCAACGTTTGCGAATTAAGTTATAAAGGTAGTTCTTTTGCAACTTAGCAAGTTCACCTTCCCCGTCGCGCACCGTATAGGTAGTGATGGGAAATAGAAATTTACTGTCCTGCCAGATTTTGATCAGGGGTTCTTGCTTGCTAGGGTCACGATAGATGGTGACATGGCGTTTTTCATGACCGCAAACATCGCAGCCAACATCGCCACAAATAACAGCAATCCACCGATCACGGCGATCACAGGTTGGGCGACTTCCGGTGTCACCATGATCACCAAAATCAGAATCACCGTGAACACGATCGCCACGCCAAATCCTGCCAAAATTGCCAAAAGGGTTCGCATTAGATAGGTCGGCCGTTCGATGAAGAGAATGCTGTTGCCTTGCTCATCACAAACATCGTATTGGGCAGTAATTCTGATTTTCTGGCGCAGCAGAAACTTATCCCGATCGAAGAGTGAATCCACTTCAGTCATGGTTCTAATCCTAAGAGGATTTCTGAAAAGTATATTTCGGCACGAGCCAAGTACCAATAGTTGTGGCAGCAAGGGGCTTACGGCGTGTCATCAAATTCGATCCATTGGGGCTGAAATGGCTGATTTCTATGCCCCAATGGTCGTAACAAGGGGCTTAAGCCCCTTGCCCCCCACGATCTCGTAACGGTGGAATCAGGGTTTTGGACGATTTGATGACACCCCCTAAGCCCCTTGTTTCCATCGATCACTGGGGCAAGCCTTGTATGAATTTTGGCTCTTCCTTCTAACGGTTCAATTGTTTATAGCCGAACGACGACTCCTTGGCTTTCACGGCCCGATCGATCCACCGCACAGAGGGCGTAGGTGCCCCCGTTCAACCGGATCGATCGCACCCCGGCCGGCAACAGGCGATCGATCACCCAAGTATTACTTTGCTGTCGATAGAGCGACCAACCGCGCAGGCCTTCGCCCCCACTGCTCCAGGTCAGTTCGCCGCCACTAGCCTGCAGACCGGTGGGCGGATTCGGTGGGTTGCCGCTTTTCAAAACCGGGGCGAGGGCCGGCTGGGCATAGAGGTCTTGGCGCAGTTGATCGGTAAACCCTTGGCGGTTTTCGGCGATCGGCTCAATGTTATAGAACGCATTCCCGAGGGCGCGCTGGGCCGCCAACTCCCGAGTCAGAGCAATTTGCCGTTCAAACTCTGCCGCTGACCAAGCGCTGCTGCTGCCCAGCTTGTCGAGGTTATTACCGGGATAAACATGGGCCCCATTGGCCACCTGCACCCACCAATTCAGCAGGGTGCGATAGCTTTGGGCTGTTTGGTCAATTCGCCAATAGAGCTGCGGGGCCACGTAGTCCAGCCAACCGGCTTTGAGCCACCATTTGGGATCGGCAAACAGGCGATCGTATTGATCCAGCCCCACGATCCCCGCCGGCTGACCGGGGCGATAGATGCCAAAGGGACTGATCCCAAATTTCACCCAAGGTTTGAGCGATCGAATCTGCTCTGACAGGCGTTTCACCAGCTTGTTCACGTTGTCCCGTCGCCAGTCGGTCACGGTTTTGCCCCCGCCCCAAGACCAATAGGTTTGCTGGTCGGGAAAGTCCTGGCCCTCCACGGGATAGGGATAAAAATAGTCGTCGAGGTGGATGCCGTCGATGTCGTAGCGGCGCACCACGTCGAGGATCACCTCCACGGCTCGGTTTTGGATTTCCGGTAAGCCAGGGTCCATCCAGCGCTGAGTGCCGTAGGTGTAGACCCCTTGGGGATAGACGGCTTCTACGTGGTTGCCCGTGCCGGCCGGGGCATTCAGGGACGTGCGCGCGCGGTAGGGATTAAACCAAGCGTGTAGTTCTAGGTTGCGTTGGCGGCATTGTTCGATCGCAAAGGCCAGCGGGTCATAGTAAGGATTGGGCGCTTTGCCTTGAGTGCCCGTCAGCCAGCGGCTCCAAGGCTCGATTTTGGAATCGTAGAGCGCGTCCCCTTCCGGGCGAATTTGCAAGAAGATCGCATTCAACCGAGCGGCCGCGGCCCGATCGAGCAGAGTCACCAACTCCGCCTGCTGTTGGGCGCTCGATAGACCCGGCTTGGAAGGCCAGTTCACGTTCCAGACGCTGGCGATCCAAGCGGCTCGGAACTCCCGCCGATGGGACAGGCTGACGGTGGCAGGCGGTGGCTCGCTGGGTTGGACAATCTGGGGCGAGTCGATCGCCAGCCAATTGTTGGTGCGGCGCAGGGCTTGGTACAAAGTCGCCGCCACCTCGGCCCGGCTGGCCGCTTGGTTGGGGCGCAGTTGCCGCAGGTTGGGAAAATTAACGATCGCCTCGTTATGCAGCGCTCGCCGCACGGGGGTTTGGGCATAGGTGGCGATCGTCCCCGCATCGTCAAAAAATTTCCCCAACTCCAGCCCATCGCCGCCGGTCAGCCCCAATCCATTCACCAGGGCTACCCACACATCGCCTCGCACCAGGGTGGCATCGGGCCGAAACGTGCCATCGGGATAGCCACTCAGCAGGCCCCGCTCCCAGGCCTGGGCGATCGCGCCTCGGGCCCAATGGTTGGCCGGCATATCGCGAAAGGCGCGGGGCGATCGCTGGGCCGGCCGATTCACCGCCCGCACCAACAGGGCCGCAAACTGGGCCCGGGTCAAGGGGCGATCGGGCTGGAACGATCCATCGGGGAACCCGCTAATCAGCCCGCGATCGGCCAGCCCTTCGACGAACAACCGGGCCCAATGGTTGGCAATATCTGCGAATGTCGGCATGGCTGCTAAAGTTCTGAGCGTGTTAGAGCGGGTTGTCCTGATCTCGGACTCAGGCCAAAACAGTTGGTTTTCTAGACCCCAACCGCCATAACAAGGGGCTTAAGCCCCTTGCTGCCTAACGATCCGTTTGCGGTGGAAGCAGGGTTTGGGGCGAAATGACGATACCCCCTAAGCCCCTTGCTGCCCCACGATCTGGCAACGGTGAAATCAAGGTTTCAGACGATTGGACTACAAACCATGAGGCTGTGCGGGTTTGGGATCAGCGCGCAACCCGTCTGCACCCTAGCATGGCGATCGCCCCGTGCCCGTGGGTTGTGGCCCCGCGATCGCCCCAGTTGGTTGACCGTTTCGATGGATTTGTTAGGGTTAAAGCGCCGCCCCCGATCGCCCGAGCTTCGATCGCGCTCTGGGGTGGCGATCGCCTAGAGATTCCTAGCTGCCTATGTCTCCCGAAACCGCTACTCCGATGTCCGCCGTGGTTAAATCTACGCCCACGCGCGATCGCCCCGCCCCCCGCCACCTGCGCCTCAGTGACATTGACCTCAACTGTTGGTATGTGGTGGCCAACGATCGGGAAGTGACCGGGCAACCCCTAGGCGTGGAACTGTGGGGCCGGGCGATCGTCCTGTATCGTGACAGCCAAGGGCAAGTGCAGGCCATGGAAGACTGCTGCCCCCACCGGCTGGTGAAGCTGTCCGACGGGCGCGTGGTGGGCGATCGGATCGAATGCATGTACCACGGCTGGCAATTCGACGGAGACGGGGCTTGCGTCGATGTGCCCTACCTGAGCGAGCAGCAAAAACTGCCCACCTGCCGGATTCGCACCTATCCCGTGCGGGAGCTAGACGGGTTTATTTGGCTCTGGCCCGGCGAAGTGGCTGCGGGCCAAACCCTGCCAGAGCCGATGGGGCTGCCCGAGTGGGAGCACCTGAACTACATCGCCTCCATGACCACGATCGACTATCGCGGGCATTTTTCGTTCCTGATCGAAAACCTGATGGATATGTATCACGGCCATCTCCATCAGGACTACCAAGCCTGGGCCTCCGCCAAGCTGGAGCAACTGACCGAAACCCCTGAGCGGGTCGATGCCCTCTACGAAGCCCAGAGCTATTACCGGATCGACAAAATCTGGTCAGTGGCGCAACTCTTTGTCCCCGCCATGCGCAAGCTGCACCCGGAGCCGCTACTAGTCAGCTATGTCTATCCCCACTGGGCTTCCAGCTTGGGCCAAGATTTCAAAATCTATTGCCTGTTCTGTCCCGTCAGCCCCACCCGCACCCGCGCCTATCTGGTGCATTTCACCTCCCTGCAAGCCTTTTGGCGGCTGCACAAGTTGCCCGTCGGGTTCCGCCGCTGGGTGAAAGATCGGATGTTCAACGCGGCCCGCAAACTGCTAGAAGGCTTGGTGGAACAGGATGTGTTGATGATGGAGCAGGAGCAGCGATCGTTCGAGGCCGATCCCGATCGCAAAGGCCCCGAGCTGAACCAAACGATTGCCGCCGTCCAACGATTGATTCGATCGCGCGGCCAGCAATAGCCCGATCGATCAGTGCCCATGCAAGTCGATCGGGTTGAGCCTTGCAAACTCCCAAGTCATTCGTGTAACCCTTGCAGGCGTTGGGTTTTGTGCCTCAACCCAACCTACTAGCACTGGTGGGGGGAGCGATCGACTGTGGGGTGGCAGAGGTGAGGCGGCGGCTCGATCGCTGAGGGTTCCTCACTCATTGCGCGATCGAACTATGATCGAAATAGCTCTTGGGTTTAGGAGAAGGCTGAATGTCACGCCTGCTAATCGATCGCTACTATGCCGATTTGGCTGATTGCAAGCAATATGGCGGACAGCATAATGAAAGTAATTTGCGAAAATCCTTTGCCAATTTGCTCGATAGTTATTGCCGGCCGCGCAACTATCGATTGGTGGAAGAAATTTCGACCCGCACCGCCCGAGGCAACATCATTAAGTTTGATGGGGTGGTGAAAAATGCCCTGCGCTTCGATTTGGGTTATTGGGAAGCGAAGGACACCAAAGACAATTTAGATCGGGAAATTGTGGCCAAATTTGAAAAGGGCTATCCCAACGACAATATTCTTTTTGAAAATACCGAAAAGGCGGTTCTCATTCAAAGCGGTGAGGAAGCGTTTCGGATTGAATTAGCGGATGCGGCGGCGTTGGATCGTTGCCTGAATCAGTTTTTGGATTATGAGCGGCCGGAGGTGAAGGGATTCCGGCAGGCGATCGAGAAGTTTCGGGAGGATTTGCCGCAAATTGTGGAGGTGTTGCGGGAAACGATCGCCCAAGAAGAATCCAGCAATCAGCGATTTTTGGAGTTGCGCGATCGGTTCTGGGAAACCTGCAAAACCTCGATTAATCCGCAGATTACGCTATTTGATATTCAGGAAATTTTGATTCAGCACATTTTGTCTGAGGATATTTTCCTGAATGTGTTTAATGATGCGCAATTTCACCGAGATAACAACATTGCGCGGCAAGTGCAATCGGTGGTGGACACATTCTTTACGGGTGGGTTGCGGCGAAATGTGCTGAAGTCGATCGACCACTATTACGGGATTATTCGGCAGCAGTCGGCGGCGATCGCGGATCATCACGAGAAGCAAGAGTTTCTGAAGTCGGTTTACGAAAATTTCTACAAAGCCTATAACCCGAAGGCGGCCGATCGGCTGGGGATTGTCTATACACCGTCGGAAATTGTCAAGTTCATGATCCAGGGGACGGATTACCTGCTGGAGAAGCATTTCGATCGGCTGTTGTCCGATCCGGGCGTGAAGATTCTCGATCCGGCGACGGGTACAGGCACGTTTATTACGGAGTTGATTGAATATTTACCGGCGCGATCGCTGGAGCAGAAATATCGCGAGGATTTGTTTTGCAATGAGGTGGCGATTTTGCCGTACTACATTGCGAATTTGAATATTGAATATTGCTATCAGCAGAAAACGGGAAGCTATGAGGAATTCAACAATATTTGTTTTTTGGATACGCTGGATCATGCGGGGCTGAAGGAGGAGCAAAAGAACACGGAACGGATTCGGCGACAAAATGCGGAAGATTTGACGGTGATTATTGGCAATCCGCCCTATAACGCTTGGCAAGAGAATTTTAATCTCCGCAATGCCAATCGTCCTTATGGGGAAATTGATAAGCGCTTGAAGGATACCTATGTCAAAAAGGGAAAAGCCCAAAACAAAATCGCTGTTTACGATATGTATGTGCGGTTTTATCGCTGGGCATCGGATCGGCTCACAGAAGGTGTTTTGTGTTTCATCACCAATTCATCATTCTTGGATTCAAAAGCCTTTGATGGGTTCCGTAAATGCATTCAAGAAGAATTTGATTATGCTTATTTTCTCGATTTAGGTGGCAATGTCCGCGAAATTTCGGGACGTGATGGAGTTTTCATTGGCGAAGAGCATACGATCTTTGGCATTTCTGCGATGACTGGGATTGTGATTGGCTTTTTAGTCAAGAAACGCGGTAATCATGACGGCTGCAAACTGTTCTATTGTCATCCGTTTCATATTCATGCATTGCGTTCTGAAAAGCTCAATTATTTGAAAGCAACCAAATTTGCTGATATTGACTTTGAGCGAATTCGTCCAGACGCAAAACAAAACTGGATTAATCAGACGGATAACGATTTTGATCAGTTGTTGCCGCTGGTAGATAAGGAAGTGAAGGCCGGCCGGGGCGATCAATGTGTCTTTCGTTTGTTTTCATCCGGTGTCAAAACTCAGCGCGATGAGTGGGTTTATGACTTTTCGCGTGAAGAAAATCTTGAGCAGAAAGTCAAATACATGATCGCCGCCTATCAAGAACGCCTTCGTGGGGATATTTCAACTCAAAAACTGGAAATAAAATGGGATCATGAAACTGATTCTTATATCAAGAGAGGAATTCATAAGAAATATGACAAAAAACAGATTCAAATATCAATGTACCGACCCTATATTCGATTCTGGCTGTACTTTGACAAGCACTTCAATGGAAGGACTTATCAACTTCCTGATATTTTCATGGGTCATAAAGAGCATGAAAAAGCTATTTGGATCAAATGTGGTTCTGCAATCCCATTTTATTCACTAGCAATTGACTGTATTCCTGACTTGATGCCTGCTGGTGGCTCTCAATGCTTCCCGATCTATCGCTACGATCGCGACGGCAACCGCAGCGAAAACATCACCGATTGGGCGCTGCAACAATTCCGTGATCACTACCAACCCCAGCCCACCCAGACAAGGGGCTTAAGCCCCTTGCCCCCCAACGACAGCG
>RDXB01000105.1 GCA_004292515.1 Oscillatoriales cyanobacterium | reverse complement strand
ACTGATCTTCTCTTGCGGCAATCATGCTCGGGACTCCCTGCCTGGTTGAGCAGTTGCTAGCCGGATTTCAGACGACATCTTCAATCATTTCCACTATAGCCATCGCGCGACGGGCAGTTTCAGGGGTTGCGCTCACCAGCTCGATCGGTTGCATCAGCCATCCCCTAGGCCGGGTGGTAGGATAGCGGGGATTTGGCGGACGGTAGGGCATGGCGGGCGCGATCGAGACTTTACGGTTAGCAGCGGCGGTGGTGGCGGCCCGGGCGATCGCCCTGGGGGTGCGACTGTTGCGGCGCGGGGCCGGCAGCGTGCTGCCCGGTAGCATTGCCCGCAAAATCCAGCCGCAAGCCCTGGAATTACTAGCCCGTCAGATTAAGCAGGGCGCGATTTTGGTGGCCGGCACCAACGGCAAAACCACCACGTCTCTGTTGCTCCGCAGCATTTTGGAAAACCAAGGCTACCGGGTGACCCACAACGCCACCGGGGCCAACCTGGAAAACGGGTTAACGGCGGCGCTGTTGGCCGATGCCGACTGGTTCGGGCGGCTGAATTGCGATTTCGCGATTCTGGAAGTGGATGAAAACGTGCTGCCCAAGGTGTTGCCGCAGATTCGGCCGCGGGTGTTGCTGGCGATGAATCTGTTTCGGGATCAGCTCGATCGCTACGGTGAGGTGGACACGATCGCCCGGCGCTGGATTGGGGCGATCGAACCCCTGAGCCAAACGGCCGCCGTCTTGAGTGCCGATGACCCGACTCTCTGCCATTTTGGGCAGCAACTAGAAGCAGCTTGGGAAGATCTGTCGCGGGTGCGCTACTTCGGTTTGAGTGAGCCGGAGCGGTTTTTGGCGGAAATCCCCCACGCGGTGGACTCGATCTATTGTCCTCGCTGTGGCCATTCCCTAGATTACAAAGGTGTGTACTTATCCCACCTGGGGGATTATCACTGTCCCAGTTGTGGTTTTGAGCGATCGCGCCCGGCCCTGAATAGCCGCGATTGGCCGCAATTATTGGTGGGAACCTACAACCAATTCAACGCGATGGCGGCGGCCACCACGGCCCAACTGGTGGGCGTGCCGGAGCAGCCGATCCGCGATGCAATTCGCCACTTTCAGGCGGCCTTTGGGCGGGCGGAATCCCTGACGGTGGCGGGCAAGTCGGTGCAGATTTTGTTGTCCAAAAATCCGGTGGGTACGAACGAAACCCTGCGGACGGTGGTGGATTTGACGCGCGATCGCCCCTATCCGCCCACGGTGTTGCTGGTGTTGAACGATCGCGCGCCCGATGGCACGGATGTGTCTTGGATTTGGGATGCGGATACGGAAGCGTTGGTGGCAATGGGGGCGACGCTGGTGGTGAGTGGCGATCGGGCCTATGACATGGCCCTGCGCTTGGCCTACAGCAGCGGCGATCGACCCGCCGGCCCCGCCACTCTGTCTGTGGAGCCGAACCTGAAAGCGGCGATTCGGACGGCGCTCGATCGCCTGCCCCCCGGCGAAACCCTGTATCTGTTGCCCACCTATTCCGCCATGTTGGAAGTGCGGGAAATTCTGACGGGGCGAGGCATTTTGTAGGAGGCTGACCCGATGCAGAGCCTACGAGACCCAGCGATCGCCCTGGCTCGCTCGGCCAACCAAGCCTTAGCAGCCGAGCAATGGGCGATCGCAGCCCAGGGCTACCGATCGGCTTTGCGACTCGATCCGACAATTCCGGGGATCTATATCAACTTGGCGGCCGCCCTGAATGGATTGGGGAATGCGCCCGCCGCCCGCCGGGCCTGCGAACAGGCGATCGCCCTCGATCCGCTGCAATCCGCTGGGCCGCGCAACTGGCTGCGGTTGCTGGATGGGGCCGATCGCCCGGCCACGATCGCCGCTTGCCACAGCCTGCTCGATCGCTATCCCACCTGTGCACCCCTCTACTGCTTAGTGGGTCAGCGGCTACACAATCGCGACGACTTCCCCGAGCTGATGGATTGGGTGCGATCGCGCCCGTTGCCAGAGACTTGGCGCACCCTGCCCCCGAGTGATCGCGCGGAAATCGGCTATTGGCATGGCCTCAAGCATTATTTTGATCGGGAACTCGATCGGGCTGATCAGTGGCTCCGACAGGCGATCGCCGATGATCCCGACTACCAGCCGCCTCATATCCAACTCAGCATCGTTCTGGCCGAACAGCGCCGATTAACCGATGCCCTGGCCACTTTGGATCTCGCCTGCGATCGCTGGCCCGACCATGGAACCCTGCGCCACAACCGCGCCCTCTGTTTGCTCACCCTGGGGCGTTGGGCAGAGGGCTTTGCGGAAAACGAGTGGCAGTGGAAATCTGGGCAAATGACCAAAAAAGATTTGCCCGGTCAAGAGTGGGACGGCACACTGATCCCCGGACGGACGGTGCTGATTTGGGCGGATCAAGGATTTGGTGATTCGTTGCAATGGGCGCGCTATTTGGCTTGGGTGACCGAACGGTGCGATCGCGTAATTTTCATGTGCCAAAAGGCGCTGGTGTCGGTGATGCAATTGGCTCCCGGTGTAGCTTATGTGACCGATGGGGCGGGCGACACCCTGAATTTCAACACCCATGTGCCCCTGTCGAGTTTGCCGCGCTTGGCCCAAACCACAGTTGATCGCGTGCCGGCCCCGATTCCCTATTTGTTCGTACCAGGCGATCGGGCGATCGCTCCCGACCATCCCGCCTTGACCCGAACCAGCGGCCAGCGGTTGCGGGTGGGCATCGTCTGGGCCAGCGGGTTTCGAGCGGGCGATCGACTCGAAGAAGTCCACCGCCAAAAGTCAGCAGATCTCACAGAATTTGCAGCGGCGCTGAATTTGCCCCAAGTCCAGCTCTATAGCTTGCAAGTCGATCGCTCGGAAGCCGATGCGGCCCGGCTGGCTGAACTGGGGATCATCGATCTTGCGCCCCAGATTCGCGATTTTGCCGATACGGCCGCTTGGCTCGATCGATTGGATTTGCTGATCACGGTCGATACGGCCATTTGCCACTTGGCCGGGGCGATGGGCAAACCGGTGTGGACGCTGCTCTATTTCGCGGCCGATTGGCGGTGGCTGCTCGATCGCCCTGACACGCCCTGGTATCCGACCATGCGGCTGTTTCGGCAAACCCAGGCCGGTGACTGGTCAGCGCCCTTGGCCCAGGTGCGATCAAATCTGATCGCCCTAACCCGATCGCCCCAAAAATCGCGCTAGACTGACTCCGATTTAATTCGGCTTTGATTCGGCCGCGCAACCCGTGAACCCTTCCGACCTGTCCGAACCCTTGGTGATTGGCTGGCTCTACCCAAAGCTAATGAGCACCTATGGCGATCGGGGCAATGTCACCTGTTTGCAACGGCGCTGTGATTGGCGAGGGATTCCGGTGCAGATACAACCGCTCCATCGCGATACCGACCCGGCGCAGTTTGCCCAAGTGGACTTGATTGTGGGCGGTGGCGCGCAGGATCGGCAACAGGAAATTGTGATGCGCGATTTGCAGGGGGCCAAAGCAGCGGCCCTGAAGGAAGCGATCGAAGCGGGTGTGCCGGGAGTGTTCACCTGTGGCGCGCCGCAACTGCTGGGCAACTATTACGAACCGGGCTTGGGCCAACGGATCGATGGGCTGGGCGTGTTGGACTTAGTGACGGTGCATCCAGGGCCCGACGCGCCTCGCTGCATTGGCAACATGGTGCTGCAAGTGACGGCGGAGCGGCTAGCCCACGAACTGCGGGCCATGTTAGGGGAGCTGCCCTACCTGATCGGGTTTGAAAACCACGGCGGCCGGACGCGATTGGGGTCAACGGAAGCCTTGGCGACGGTGGTGCGCGGCTTTGGCAACAACGGCGAAGACCAAACTGAAGGCGCGTTTTATCGGAATGCGATCGCCACCTATTCCCACGGGCCGCTGCTGCCCAAGAATCCATTTTTGGCCGATTGGATGATCCAAACGGCGATCGCCCGCCGCACAGGGGAATCAGTCATGCTGAAGCGGTTGGATGATTGCCTAGCTGATCGCGCGCGATCGGTCATGTTGCAACGCCTGCAAGTTGGCTAGGTGCGAATCGCTACCGATGCAGCCGCCTTAGTGGCCCGCGCCGCCGAGGTAGAGTTCCGCCACTTTGGGATCGTTGAGTAAGTCTTGGCCCGGCCCCGTGAACCGATCGCGCCCCGCTTCCAACACATAGCCGCGATCAGCCATTTCCAAGGCCTTGCGGGCGTTTTGCTCCACCAAAATGATCGAAGTGCCGGTGCTGTTGATCGCCTTGATCTGAGCAAACACATCCTTCACCAAAATCGGCGACAGGGCCGCCGACGGCTCATCTAACACCAGCAACGACGGCTCCAGCATCAGCGCCTTGCCCATCGCCAGCATTTGCCGTTCCCCGCCGGACAAGGTGCCTGCCCGTTGGTAGCGGCGTTCTCGCAGGCGCGGAAACATGGCAAAGATCCGCTCCTTCAGGGAAGCGATCGGCTGCTCCAAAATGAACGCGCCCATGTCTAGGTTTTCTTCGACCGTCAGCGATCGAAACACATTGGCAATTTGGGGCACATAGCAAATGCCGCGCTGCACCACCTCATTGGCCTGGAGCTGCCCGATCGACTCCCCATGAAACAAAATCTGCCCCCGGTTGGGATTCAGCAAACCGGCGATCGCCTTGCCCAGGGTGGACTTACCCGCACCGTTGGGGCCGACGATCGCGATTAGCTCACCGGGAGCCACGGTCAGGTTCACGCCCTGGAGAATATCGAGGCCTTTGAGATAACCGGCGTATACGTCTTGGACTTCGAGGAGAACTGACACGATCGGGCGCTGGAATGAAGGGAATAAAGGGTGCAAAGTTGCCAATCCTGTATACCATTTCCGCTGCGCTGGATTGGTGCGGGCCTCACCGAACCGATCAGCCCGCTGGGGTTTCCGAGCATTTCAGGGCATTTTAGGCGGATGGAGCCAATTCGCTGCGAACTTCAGAAGTGGGGGCGCTGGCCTTTGCCTGGCTCGCAATTGCCCCCCAACCACCGCGATCGGCGACAATTGCCCGGGTCAGTTTGCCGGCCAGTCTGCCAGCCCCGATCGAGCTGAGGCTATGCTGGGCTTCAGGTAGCCCGTGTTCCTCGCTAACGGAGCCGGCCCGCCGCCAGGGTGATCGCTCCGTGTTTGAGTTCTCCTGATTGATCTTCTGATGGCCCCGCCCATGACTGCCGTCCCCACTGCTCCGATCGCCTCGATTATTATTCCGGCCTACAACGGCGCAAAAACGATCGCCGAAACGATCAAATCCGTCCTTAACCAAACCCTTAAAAATATTGAAATCATCGTGGTCAACGATGGTTCCACCGATCAAACATCGGAGGTCGTGCGGCAATTTAGCGATTCTCGATTGCGGTTAATCGAGCAAGAAAATGCTGGGGTCGCTGCGGCTCGCAACCATGGAGCAGCCGTGTCCCAAGGGCGCTATTTAACCTTTATTGATGCGGATGATCTGTGGACACCAGAGAAGGTGGAAGATCAAGTGCTGGCCTTGGAGCGCAATCCCCATGCGGGTGCAGTTTACAGTTGGATTGACTGGGTTGATGAAGAAGGAAACTATATTCGAGACGGCGGATTTATTGACACGGAATACAATACCTATCTCCAGATTTTATTGATTGACATTGTGCAGTCTGGGTCGAATACGATGATTCGCCGCGATGCCTATTTTGATCTGGGGGGCTATGAAGGATCGCTGCATCCCGCTGAAGATTGGGATTTTTGGTTGCGACTGGCGGAGAGTTATGAGTTTATTTGTGTGCCCAAATTGCAGGTGCACTATCGCCAGGTGCGCGGCTCCGCTTCGACCAATGCCCTGCGGATGGAGCGGGTCAGCTTGGCGATTATTAACCGAGAGCGCGATCGCCTGACCCAAACCCCCACCGATCGCAAACGGTTTGCCAAGTTGCTGCAAACCACCCTGAATAATCGCTACAAATTCCTGCTCTACAAGGCGATGGATGGGGGAATTCACCGCAACCGGGCTTTCTTGGCTGTGCGCTATTTAGCCTACTGGCTGTGGCGCGATAATTGGGAATTTGTGCGGGAACATCGCGACTGGACAATCAAGATTTGCGCCAAGATTTTGGCGTTTATGATCCTGCCCAACCGGATGGCTTGGCAGTTTGTTTATCGCTATCGATCGCTGCTCGAAATCGAAAAAGTGGTGCTCTGGACGATTAAGGTGAAGCTACCGGATTTCTATGAAGCATTGCCCCCAGAAAACGTGCCCATTCGGGTGAGCCAAAAGCGCTTGGAACGGGAGCGATCGGCGGCGCTCGATTCTTCCCGGCGGTAGGGCGATGGCGGCATGGCGCGGATAATGTGATCGAGATCCGCTAGCACTGCCGTGGCGCTTTGGTAGCGATCGGCCACGGCCGGTTGCAACAGGCGATCGAGCAGCAGGCCCAACCCTTCACTCACGGAATCGGCCACGGGCAACCGGCGATCGGACGAGCCGATCGGATGACTCGCCAACTCATCGCGCCACTGGGCCAACTGCTCTCGCCAGGGCCAATGGCCCGTCAAGGGGTTGTAGAGTTCTTCCGGCTCCACCCCCGTCAGCAAAAACACGCAAATTGCGCCGACGCTATACAGATCACTGGCGGGGTAGGCTCGGCCACCCCGCAGTTGCTCATCGGGTGCATAGCCGGTGGTGCCGATTTTGGTGCCGGGGCGGCTGTTGGTGTCCGATTCGAGCACCTTGGCCACGCCAAAGTCGATCGGCACAATCCGCCCATCACGCTGCCGCCGAATCAGGTTCAGGGGTTTCAAATCCCGGTGGATCGTGTTGCGATCGTGCACGAATTGCAACACGGGCAGCAGATCCCGCAAAAAGGCCAGCAACTTGGCTTCGCTGAAGGGGCCCGATCGCTGTAGTTCCCGATCGATCGTTTCCCCGGCGATGTATTCCTGCACCAAGTAGAGGTAGCCGCCCTCTTCAAAAAAGCCCAGCAGGGCCGGAATTTGTGGATTGTCGCCCAGATCCCGTAGCCGCAGGGCCTCGCGCGCAAACAGTTCGATCGCCTTTTCGCGGCCCGCCGCTGTCTTGGCATTGGGCAAAAATTGCTTAATGGCGCAGGGGGTGTCAAGCCGATCGCGATCGATCGCCAAGTAGGTGCGGGCAAAACCACCTCTCCCCAGGGGCCGCAGCGATCGATAGCGACCTCGCAGCCACAGGGGCGACCCGCAGTTTAAGCAGAAATTTCCCTGATCAGGATTGTGCGGGCGATCGCACTGAGGGTTTAGGCAAAAACTCACAGCCACTGACCCCAAGACTGGAACGCAACTAACAACGCAACTAGATTGGGATGCCCCATGGGATTACCCATTGGATGTGCTGTCAAGATTCTTAACCATAATGGCTGTCAAATCCCGCTAATCTAACAATCTAGTCCCTCAACGATCAAAACCTAGCCGCGATCGCCTCTGCCTCGAATTGGCCAGCGCAATTCACAGCAGTTAAATTGAGCAATCAACAACCGCTTGATCGGCTTCATCAGGCTGGTGCGGATTTCTGCCCCGCTGCGATTCCCCAGGAATTGCGCAAAATTGGCAAACTAATATTAGTAGACTTCTCAACTCCTTTAACATGAGCGTCAATTTAGCAAGCAAGCTACGCGAAGGCACGAAAAAATCGCACAGCATGGCCGAAAACGTCGGCTTCGTGAAGTGCTTCCTCAAGGGCGTTGTCGAGAAAAACTCCTATCGGAAACTCGTGGGCAACCTCTACTTTGTCTACACGGCAATGGAAGAGGAAATGACCAAACATCAAAACCATCCCGTAGTTGCCCCCATCAACTTCACGGAACTCTACCGCAAGAGCAGCCTGGAGCACGATCTGGCCTACTATTACGGCCCCAACTGGCGTGATGAAGTGAAGCCCTCCACGGCGGCCCAAGCCTACATTGCGCGGGTGCGCGAAGTGTCGGCTACGGCTCCTGAATTGTTGGTGGCTCACTCCTACACGCGCTATTTGGGCGACTTGTCCGGTGGTCAAATCCTCAAGAACATTGCTGTGAATGCGATGAACTTGACCGATGGCCAAGGTACGGCATTCTATGAGTTTGAAACCATCTCCGACGAGAAAGCTTTCAAGAACCAATACCGCGCCACCTTGGACGAACTGCCGATCGATGAAGCCACGGCCGATCGGATCGTGGACGAAGCCAACGATGCTTTTGGCCAAAACATGAAAATGTTCATGGAGCTAGAAGGCAACTTGGTCAAGGCGATCGGGCAAATGCTGTTCAATACCCTGACCCGTCGCCGCAACCGGGGCAACACCGAAGAGCTGGCCACCGCCGAATAAGAGGCCGAATAAGAGAACGGGTCGTTCAGTCGCTCAATTGAGCCATTCATGGTCGGCCCACAATTCATCGAGCCTGATTGAATCCCAGGGGGCGATCGCACGATCGCCCCCTCTTGTTCATACGAACTTCAAAATTGGGATCTAAATTGATCAGTGAACCTCGATGGGGCTAGCTGGGCCTAATTCGCCCGCCCGCTTCCGAGGCGCTGTCATTTGAGATCGCCATGTGCCCGCATTTCACCGCCCCGAAGACTGCTGCTGCTTGGCTCATTAGTTCGACTCTGTTGCTCATTGCGGCCTGGAGCTTGGTTTTCACTCACCAAATGCCATTGTTTGTCAGCCGCACGCCCCTCGATGACTTGGTGAAGCACGTTTTGTTTTTCAGCGTCATCAGCTATATCGGTTATCGGCTGGTGTGGCCAAACAAGACCGTACAGCTTTGGGGCTGGACTGTGCCGGTGTTTCCCCTCGGACTCGGGCTGCTGACCGCCTTGGATGAAGCGCTGCAATCACCGCTACCCCAACGCGCTTTTAGCATGTTGGACTTGCTCTCCAGTGTGGGCGGCGTGATTTTGGGCTGGCAAATTGCCGAGCTGGGTCGTCGGCTCGATCGCGCCAAGCTGACCCAAGCCCAATCAATCCCAACCCCGATCGCCCTGCCGATGGGGCCCGCCCTGGAAACTGCCACGCCCGATCGCTCCCCGTCCCCCTAGGCGATCGCATGAATCTAATCGCGCCGATCCACAGGCCTCAAGCCTTGTATAGGTTCGCCACCCAAGATCCATAGCCGTTGTAGGGTCGGGTGGGCACTGTTTCCCAGTTCAGCGGCGGCCCGGAACCCAACAGCCGCTCCTGAGCCTGGGACCAACGCGGATGGGGCACAGCCGGATTCACATTGGCCTCAAAGCCATATTCATCGGCCGCCAAAGTATTCCAAAAGGTGGCGGGCTGCTGGGCCAAAAACTCAATTTTAACGATCGATTTAGCGCCCTTAAAGCCGTACTTCCAAGGCAAGACGGCTCGAATCGGTGCGCCATGTTGTTTCGGCAAAATTTGCCCATAATTGCCCACCGCAAAGAAGGCCAATTCATTGGCCATTTCTTCGATCCGTAGCCCTTCGGTGTAGGGCCAAGGTAACTCGCTGTAGAACCAGCCGGGGCCAGTCGTAACGTCTTTGTTGTAGTAGGACGTGAACCGCACAAACTTGGCCGCCGGTTGGGGATCAACAGCTTCTAGCAACTTCCGCATCGGAAAGCCCAGCCAAGGCACAACCATCGCCCAGGCCTCCACGCAGCGGAACCGATAGACGCGCTCTTCCAGTTCAAAGGTTTTCAGAATTTCTGCCATATCCCAGCGCTGGGGATTGTTCACCAAGCCAGCCACTTCCACCGTCCAAGGATCGGTCGGCAGCCTTTGGGCGCGGGTGGCAATGTCTTTCGTGCCGCCAAATTCATAGAAGTTGTTGTAGCGGGCGGCCAAGGATTGGGGCGTGAGGGCACGTTCGGGATCTGCGAACTGGGGATTGCGCGCCACTCCCACAAAGGGCGGCTGCATCACCGTGGCTTTCGGTGGGGGCGGTGGTGTTTGGGAGTTAGCCGGTTGATTGGTTTGGCAACCGGCGAGGGCGAAAGC
>RDXB01000052.1 GCA_004292515.1 Oscillatoriales cyanobacterium | reverse complement strand
AAGCCGCACGATCGCCCCTAGGACTCATCATCCTGGGGGCGATCGCTATAATCGGTCTATTCCCAGGCGATCGCCCGAGGTCAGCCATGCCCCTCACGCAACCGCGACCCACCCCCGAATCCTCCGCCTCGTCCCCTTGGACAGATGCCGCCTTCATGGCGCTGCCCAATGACGGCCATCGCTACGAAATCGTCAATCATCAACTCATTGATCTGGGAAACTCCGGTGCTTTACATGGCTATATTTGCAGCACTTTGATGATCCTATTAGGCAGCTATATTCGGAGCCAAAAACTGGGATTTTTATTTGATTCCAGCACCGGCTTCAAAATGCAAAATGGCAACACCCGATCGCCCGATTTAGCCTTCTTTGCCAAAGACCGCCTCCAGGGACTCACCACCCTCCCCACCGGATTTCTTGAAGGCGCGCCCGACTTAGCTGTGGAAGTCTTATCACCGGGGAATACCGTTGAAGAAATTGACGGGAAAATCACGAAATATTTTGCCAACGGTACAAGGTTAATGTGGGTGATTAATCCACAGCAGCGCTACATTCTGGTTTATCGATCGCCCCAGGAACCCGATCGCCTGTTAAAAACCACCGATCACCTCGACGGCGAAGACGTAATTATCGGTTTCCAGCTCCCGATCGCCGAGTTATTTCAGGAGTTGGAATTCTAGATGATTGCCTCGTCTGATTTGCTCAGTAACATCAGCAATTTCCTCAATCACAATTCATAAATAGTGCGAGCAGTTTTCAAAATTTCAGTGCGGCGTAGCCAATTAGCATCTTCCTGGACTGATTGCCGCGTGAGTAAATCCACCGATCGCCCCAATAATTCAGATAGCTCTTCTTCCATTTGCACCAATCCCAGCAGGCTGATTTTGGATTGAGGAGCAAAGGTGACTAGAAAATCCAAATCGCTATCGGCACGGAAACGATCAGTCAAGACTGAGCCGAAAACCGCTAACTCGATCGCCTGCCACTTTTGACAAAATTCACCCAGGCGATCGGGATGAATCGCCAGGCGATCGAAAACATCAGCAGTCGGCTTTGTGATGTCCATAGCTCATGTCCAAACTGACGCTGGCTACTCACCAGTTTATGGGTTTGGCAGACCGTAGCCGCCGCCGCCGGGGGTTTCGATCGCGATCGCCTCGCCTGCCTGTACCTGCACCTGATCGGTGGCTCCGAGGGGGTCGATCGCCCCGTTGAGTCGTTCCACCCAGGCGCGGCCCGGTGCGCCCGGTGCGCCGCCCGCCAGGCCCGCCGGTTGGGTCGATCGCCGCCCCGAAACGATCGCCGCCGTCATCGGTTCCAAAAAGCGCAGTTTGCGGATCACGCCGTTGCCGCCCCGCCGTTGGCCTGCGCCGCCGCTGTCCGGGCGAATTTGGAAGGACTCCAGCCGCACGGGATAGCGCCACTCCAGCACCTCGGGGTCGGTGAGCCGGGAGTTGGTCATGTGCGTTTGCACCGCGTCGGCTCCGGGGAAGGTTGCGCCCGCCCCCGCGCCGCCGCAGATCGTTTCGTAATATTGATGCCGATCGCTCCCAAAGGTGAAGTTGTTCATGGTGCCTTGGGCGTTGGCGAGCACGCCGAGGGCTTGGTAGAGCGCATCGACGATGGCTTGGGAAGTTTCAACGTTACCGGCCACGACGGCGGCGGGCGATCGGGGATCGAGCAGGCTGGCGGGCGGCACGGTCAGCGCGATCGGGCGCAAACAGCCGGCATTCAGGGGAATTTCGTCGGCCACGAGGGTGCGGAACACGTAGAGCACGGCGGCTTTGGTGATCGCGATCGGGGCGTTGAAGTTGTTCGGCTGCTGGGGCGATGTACCGCTGAAGTCGATCGCCGCTCGTCGCCGCGCCTGATCGATCCGCACTTGCACCGTAATTTGCGCTCCACAGTCGAGGGCGATCGTTGCTTGCCCGTCTTGCAATTGGGCGATCGCCCGTTCCACCGAGGCGGCGGCGTTGTCCTGCACAAACCCGGCGTAGGCCTGGATCGTGGCGGCTCCGTAGGTGTCGGCCAGGCGCTGCAATTCCTGGCAACCGCGCTCGTTGGCAGCAATTTGTGCCTGCAAGTCCGCCAGGTTTTGCACCGGGTTGCGGGCGGGGTACGGGTTGTCCGCCAGTTGCGCCAGCACGTCGGTTTCCAGGAATTCCCCGGCGCGGACGATCGGCAGGAAGCCAAACAGGATGCCCTCTTCGGCGATCGAGTGGCTGTGGGGCGGCATCGATCCGGGGGTCAGGCCGCCCAAGTCCGCATGGTGGCCACGGGAGGCGACGAAGAAATTCGGGTGATCGCTCAGGACTCCAGCGGGCGATCGCAACCAAACCGGTGTAATCACCGTGATATCGGGCAGGTGCGTGCCGCCGTTGTAGGGGTTGTTGCTGGCAAACACATCGCCGGGCCGCAGTTCCCGCGCCGCCATTAGTGCTGTGACCGTTTCGCCCATGGAGCCGAGGTGGACGGGAATGTGCGGCGCGTTGGCGATCAGTTGACCGGCGCGATCGAACAGGGCGCAGGAGAAGTCCAGCCGCTCCTTGATGTTCACGGAATAGCTGGTGTTTTGCAGGGTTGCGCCCATCTGCTCGGCGATCGCGCTGAACCGGTTGTTGAAAATCTCCAAGCGCACCGGGTCGGGCTGCTGGGTTGAATTGTCGGTGGGGCGGGCAAGGGGCTTAAGCCCCTTGTCTTCGGGGTTGAACTGGTTTGGGGATGGGTGGATTAAGTCATCGGAATGGTTGGTAGCAAGGGGCTTAAGCCCCTTGTCTTGATCGGTTGGGGCGAGGGTTTCCAGCACCAGTCCGCCTCGATCGCCCAAGGTGGCCGCCCAGCCCGGTTCAATCACATTTGTGCCCGTTGGTTCCACGATCACCGCTGGCCCGACGATTCGATCGCCCGGTTGCAAGTCCGATCGCCCAAAGACCGGCGCATCCTGCCAGCGATCGGCCGTGTAGATCTGAATCGTGGTGATCGGTTCCGGCGGGGTCGATCGACTCGCCACCAGTAGCGGTTCCGGCGGTAAATCCTTGTGGCGCACCAACTCCAGGGCGATCGCCTCAATCACCACCGGCTTATCGGGCAGGGCGAACCCGTAGCGCTGGCGGTGGATCGCCTCAAAGCGATCGCGCAACCAGCCCGCCGGGTCGGGTTCCGTGGCCGCCGGCCAGCTCACCACCAAGGGCGAATCCGTGCCGCCGTAGCGCAGCCGGGCCGTGCGGATCGCCTCCTGGAATCCCGGCAATTGCGGCTCCAGTTCGGTTTGTAAATCCCCAAAGATCGGTTCCAATGCGGCGATCACCCCCGGTTCCAACGCCCGCTCGATCGCCCGTTCGCCAATTTGCCGCACATCCGCCAGCCCAATCCCATAGGCCGACAGCACCCCGGCGTAGGGATGGATAAAAATCCGCGTCATCCCCAGGGCTTCCGCCAACAGGCAAGCGTGCTGCCCGCCCGCCCCGCCGAAGCAACAGAGGGTGTAGTGCGCCAAGTCGTAGCCGCGCTGGACGGAAATTTGCTTGATCGCCGCCGCCATTTTCTCGATCGCGATCGCCAGGAACCCGGCCGCCACCGCTTCCGGGCTGCGGCCGTCGCCGGTCGATCGGGCAATCTCAGCGGTGATCTGCGCGAACCGTTCCGCCACGATCGCCTTGTCCAAGGGGCGATCGCCCTCGGGGCCAAACACCGCCGGGAAAAAGTCCGGGTGCAACTTGCCGAGCTGCACATTGCAATCGGTGACGGTCAGGGGGCCGCCGCGCCCATAGGCCGCTGGGCCGGGATTCGCCCCCGCCGAGTCGGGCCCCACCCGGTAGCGCTGGCCGTCGAAGTGCAAAATCGAGCCGCCGCCCGCCGCCACCGTATGGATCGCCATCATCGGGGCCCGCAGCCGCACCCCCGCCACCTCCGTCTCGAACTGCCGCTCATACTCGCCCGCGTAGTGGGCCACATCCGTCGAAGTGCCGCCCATATCAAAGGTGACGATTTGCCCAAAGCCCGCCGCCACGCAGGTTTGCACCGCCCCGACAATGCCGCCCGCCGGCCCCGACAGCACCGCATCCTTGCCCCGGAACCGATCGGCATCGGTTAGCCCGCCGTTGGACTGCATAAAAAACAGCTTGCCCGCCAGCGCCTCACCAGCCGACCCCGCCAGGGTCGATCGCACCTGGTTCACATAACGCCGCAGCACGGGCGACAAGTAAGCATCAACCACCGTAGTTTCCGCGCGGCTGACGAGCTTAATCAGCGGACTCACTTGATGGGAAACGGAAATTTGCCCGAATCCCGCCGCCGCCGCCAACTCCGCCGCGATTTGCTCATGTTGCGGATAGCGATAGCCATGGATCAGGGCGATCGCGCAACTGGTGCAACCCTCGGCCCGCGCCGCCTTCAGTTGCGCCAACAGGGCCGCCTGGGCCGCCGCATCGAAGGGCCGCACCACCTCGCCTTGGGCGCTCAGTCGTTCCCGCACCTCGATCGCCCGCTCATAGAGCGGCGCGGGTTTGCGAATCTCCAGCGCAAAAATATCCGGTCGATTTTGGTAGCCAATCTGGAGGGCATCGCCAAAGCCTTCGGTGATCACCAGCACGGTGCGATCGCCTTTGCGTTCCAGCAGGGCGTTGGTGGCGACGGTGGTTCCCATCTCGATCGCCCCAATTTGCGCCAGGTCGATCGGCTCGTCGGCGGCTAATCCCATCAGGTCGCGAATCCCCTGAACGGGTGCATCGGCATAGCGATCGGGGTTTTCCGACAGCAGCTTATGCACCACCAGCCGCCCATCGGGCCGCCGCGCCACAATGTCGGTAAACGTCCCGCCGCGATCAATCCAAAACCACCAACGCCGATCCATGCTCTGCCTCAGCCCACGCGCCTAATCTCGATTCATCATAGGAGCGGATCGGTTAGTCCGTTGCGCTATGGGGCGATCGCAAGGCGCAGATCGGCCCAAAGGGGAAGTTGCAAGGGGCGATCGGTTTGGAGGCGTTGGGAAAAGAAGAAGATCTCGATCGCTTCAATGTCGTTGGTGTCGGGATTGAACCGAGCGAGCAACCCATCACCGAGTTCTTCGGTTTCTTGTTCGGGATAGGGCGGACAAATGGCAATCAGGAGGCTGTCACCCGTGCGATCGTAACTAAGGCTCAGGGTTGAGTCCATTCAACGGTTCCTCCAGTGATTTTGCGTGCGGTGTAAGCAGTGATGACCCAGTGGCGAGGTGGATGGGTTTCGCTGACCGTGACAACGACTAAATAACGACCAGTGCGAATGGCTTGAAACCATTTTGAAAACAACCGAGTTTGCGGATCGTAGTCGCTACGGCGCACTAGGTCTGGCCGAGCAAGGGTTTGGGCGATTTCACTCTCGAAGTCGGGCCAGGTTCCGGGGTGTCGAGCTTGAATGTGCTCAATACGATCATCCCCAAGTTCCACGTCGGCGTTGAGATATGGACAGGGAAAGATTTGAGTCATTATTATGAGGTGAGAACGATTACCTTTGTATCTCAATCCGCCAAAATATCGGTAAGCGTGTCCCCGCGATCGATCCAAAACCACCACCGCCGATCCATGCTCTGCCTCAGCCCATGCGCCTAATCTCGATTCATCATATCGATTAGGGTCGTCAAGGGCGATCGGGGCGATGAACACAACATGAGTCAGCCAGCACTTTTGCAAACAGTAGCCTTCAATAGGTAAGCTGATAATCTTCTGAATCAGTCTCTAGCACAATTTGATGGCTGAACAAAAGCATATGACTTATTCTGTCCTTGATACTTTTGCAGGGGCTGGTGGATTTAGCCTTGGATTTCAGCTTGCTGGAGCAAGAATTATCGGCGCAATCGAGGTTGATCGGTGGGCTTCTGAAACATTTCAGTATAACCACTCAGATGCGATTGTCATGCAAAATGATATTACTCAACTCTCGGATCGGAAAATTCTGGACACGTTTGGTCAATATCACCCTGACGTTCTTTTGGGTGGGCCGCCCTGCCAAGGATTTTCGGTTTGCAACAAAAATAATGGCGATCCGAAAGATCCACGAAATTCCCTTTTTGAAGAGCTTGTTAGGGTTGGCAGCCTACTTCGGCCTCAGCTAATCGTCATGGAAAATGTTCCGAATATCATTAAAGCTCGCACCACTAAAAACGAGCAGGTTATTGATATTATTACCCATGAATTTAACAAAATGGGGTATCACGTTTACCATCAAATCTTAGAAGCGACTGACTATGGCATTCCACAAATTAGAAAACGTTTGTTTGTGATTGCTTCACGAAAAAAATTAGCAAATCCATTTCCTCCAAAAACTCATACCACTGCACAGCAGCCAAACTTATTAGAGATGCACCTGGTGAACTGTCCTACCCTGTGGGATGCCATCTCAGACTTACCGATATTAAACGCCCGCGAGGGTCAGGAAGAAACAGACTACACCATGCCACCTCAGAATGACTATCAGCGTCTTTTGAGGGAGGGATCAACTCAATTATTTAACCACAAAGCGATGAATCATTCGCAACGATTGGTTGAGCGATTTGCTGCGATGGCTTGGGGTGATTCAACGTCTGATGTCCCCACTCACTTGCGCCCCCTGAGACGCAATAGCACTGAATTTTCTGAAACCACATACGACCAAAACAACCGTCGGATGCACCCTGATCGTCCCTGCCATACAATTCCCGCATCATTTTATGCAAACTTTGTTCATCCCTTTCAACATCGTAACTTCACTGCGCGAGAAGGCGCAAGAATTCAATCCTTTCCAGATTGGTATCATTTTAAGGGAAAACCTACTGTTGTCAGTCACAAGCTTCTCCATCGCGAAGGACGACTGGATGAGAAGCATCTCTGCCAATATAATCAAATTGGTAATGCTGTTCCGCCGCTTTTAGCCAAGGCAATTGCCAAAAATCTTTTTGATCAACTACAAGACTCATTGCGGGATCACTATGTTAGTTCATGGGAAAAATCTGGAACAAAAAGAGAACCATCAAAGCAAGTATAACGATCCAGACTCACGCCGCTATTTGGCTGAAATCAGAGCTGAGTATGATGCCTGGAAAAAGGCTAATGATGAGCTGCGAGGGCCAACGTCTGTAATTTGTGATGATGACTTTCAAATCATTGAGAGTCGTGTTCAACTTCTGAATCAATACAAAGATTTCCTCGATCAACAACATTATGCCGAGAAATTTGATTCTCGCTCAAACCTGCACTCCTCCGTCTTGGAGGAATTTATGTATTATCTATTCCGTGATCTTGTCTTTGGGATTTCTGAACATGCACTGATTGGCAAATCTAATTCGTTTAAAGATATCTTTTTTCGAGCAGAATCATGCCTTGATATGCTGATAGCTCCCCGTGCATTTGTAGAAACCAAGAACCATGATTTTGCCATTGGTGTTAGCATTATAGCAAGAATGCAATGTGAGGGTTCAGACATTCCAGAAGACCATAACTGGGATCTGCCCGCAGTTGCTATTGAATGCAAAACGTATCTAGATAAAACGATGCTCCAAGATGTTGCAACAGCAGCCGAACAACTCAAGCAAAAAAACCCAAATGCACTGTATATTGTTGTCGCTGAATGGCTGAAGCTAACTGAGTCAGTTAATCTAAAAAAATACAAAATTGACCAAATCTATGTTTTGAGGAAACAGAAAAATACTGATCGAGGGCTTCGATATGATTCGTCCTATTGCAAGAATCCAATCTATTCAGATGCTGTCATACATTGCTTTAATTATGTCAGGGATTTTCTGACTCATGATTGGCAAGGTAGTATTTCCCATGGATTGAATCGAGGCTTTTTAATCTAAATAGATGAAAACACAAGTCTGTAGAGCGTGTGGGAGAACGCTTGCGGGGAAACGATCGCGCTGGCATTTTCTCCCAGACACCATCGATCAATCCCGGTTGCAGCGGTGCGTAGGGCAAAAACGAGATCTTGGGCATAAGCAAGCGTTGCCCTGAACACTCTACATTTGCTATTTTGCAAAATACACACTGATTTTTTGTTAATCATCTCTCGATACCGTAATTGATCAATAATTTAATCTTGTCAACGGTTTAATCTTAAAAATGAGATCAATAATTGATAATACAGCCTTTACCTAAAACGATCAGTACGTTATCTCGCAGATGCCATGAAGCAGTTATTCGGTGGGCACTGCCCACCCTACGGGCTACTGTGCTTCTTAAGCGAGGTAAAGGCTGTACCTGCATGATCATCAGCTTAGACTCGGGACTGCCTGATTATGTATACGCTCCAAAAAACCAGCACCAAAATTTTCATTGACTATGATCGCCTTGTAGAAGCTTGCCAAAAGTGGAATGTGACAGAACTTTCCCTATTTGGCTCAGTGCTGAGAGATGATTTCTGCCCTGATCATAGCGATGTTGATGTATTAGTTGTTTTCCATCCAGAAGCCCACTGGACATTGTTTGATCTCGTTGACATCGAAGATGATTTTAAAAGCATTTTTGGTAGAGATGTAGACCTAGTTGAGCGAGGCAGCATCGAGCAAAGCAACAATCATCTGCGCAAACAAGAAATTCTCAGCTCCTTGAAGGTGATCTATGCTGCCTCGTGAACATAACTACTTATTAGATATGCTAAAAGCTGCAAAATTAGCCCAAGAATTTGTGGCCGATATCGATTGGGATGCATTTCAGCTTGATCTAATGCGCCAAGCAGCCGTCACTCGCCAACTCGAAATTATTGGTGAAGCTGCTCGCAGAATTTCTGAAGCATCTCAGGCAGAAATACCGGAAATTCCTTGGCATCAAATCATCGGAATGCGAAACCGTATCGCCCATGAATATGATCGCATCAACTTAAGCACACTTTGGGATACGATTCAGCTTTCCCTACCAAAATTGATTTCTACATTGGAAACCATTACTGGCATCAATGAATAATTACGAAATACTGAATGATGTGACCGTGGTATCGATAAGGGATAGGAAGTCCAGCGGGAAGCTGGCAAGGGCGATCGATTATTCCACCACTTCGCCAAGGTAGCGCTGCACAAAGTCCCGCGCTGCCTCGGGCTTGAGCGCTTTCAGGGCCTTCACAATTTCCAAAAGTGTTTCAGCGGTGGGATCGCGAATTTCTTTGCACCAGCGATAAACATTGGTGCGCTCAATTTCCATCTGCATCGCAAGGGAGTATTGGCTCACCTCGTGATCCTCAAGCACTTGTTTCAAAACGCGGCCGGCTTTTCCCATGCCCTCGATCGTCTCAAAGGTCTGGATTTCCGTAAATGACATCCCTGTGGCTGACGGAATCCTAAAGGCTGACAGTCACCTAAAAGGATGACTACTATGCTTCATGGAAGCAAGCGCTCACCAGGAGAGCGAATCATGCAGCCATTGAATTTTTTAGAAGGAACGATCGCCCCGGAATCCTTGACTGAGGGGCGATCGCAGCTCGATTCCTTACCCGCGCGATGGACGGGCGCGAAACGGTGAAGGTCATGGTGATGGGGTCGCCGCGTGCCGTGGAAAACACGATCCGCGTGTTGTATCTGCGCAGCTTTGCGGAATTGTATGAGTGGTCGCCCATGCAGCCGACGCAAAATCCCGGTGAGGTGATGAGCTTGATGCGGCGGCTATTGTCGTTGAGTTGAGTTCGTGCGTAGGGTGTGTGGGAGCACGCTTTTGGGGAAACGATCGCGCTGGCATTTTCTCCCACGCACCATCGATCAACCGCGCATTCTCCAGATTGTAATTACGCTCCAATTGCAGCGGTGCGTAGGGCATTCATTAGAGATTCTAAAAATAAGAAACCGTTGCCCTACACACCCTACGGTTGCTGCTTTTGAGAAACCATGTGCTGATTGGTTGAGCGATCGCCCCGCCGCCACCGCACTGCGTCCATATAAGCATCCATATAAAATCAATATAAAAGGTGTATGGAAGCCGCTATTCCACACCGCATTGTTCTTAAATGATTGGCACACTATATCAAATATATCATCAAGCCATGAGCCGGTAGATCATGCTCACCCTGTGCGCTTTTCAGAGATTCTCTCACAGGTATGACTATCATTCTTTCTAGTTAACTAGTCTCAAAATTGGTGTTTTATGACTTTCTCAAAATATAACAACTAGTTCCAAGCATGATCACTTTAGGAAGATCTGCCCTAAGAAACTAGCATTCTTGATTCGATGGTAGGGATACTGAGAATGTAACCCTAGCCTGAAGCTCAGTTGAGGATGATGAGTGCTTGATCAGCCCTTTTAGCCCCATCACACTCATGCATAAAACTAGAAAAAATTAATGAACTCCTTGAATTGGTCAAGCAATGAAGTCCCCGGGGCAAGAGGTTCCGTTGTGTCAAATCAGCCTGTATGCTGGGTTTGGATCTAAAATAAAGATTGAAGAATCAGACTCAATCCCAATGGGCGGGTGTGACCTGATCACACCGACCGGGCTTGACCCATAGCACACCTCTTCTGAGGAATTGGTGATTGCTGATTGGTTTTGAAGATGATCAATCTATAAGAAAACCAAAGTTTGCTCGCGAGGCATCTGCTTAGGGATCGGGCTGGTCGCTTGTTCCTCGGGGCTTCTATGCCTTGTGCAGGCGTTCTCTCAATTCCTTGGCTGTCAGACTCTGTGTGAGCGAGCGTTACTGGAATGGCAGAGATGACGGACAATACCAGATTGCTTGGTCTTGAGGGTAAGCGATCGCAGTGTTTCTCCTACCTCTAGCCATTGTTGTCGTCGTGACGGACACGAAATGATGCCAACATCAGGATCAACAGGGCCTGGGTCATGCAGTGGTTTTGTGGGGGCAACTCCGCTGCATCGAGGCAACTGACCGAGAAAGTCCCTGGCTCAAGTTGGGCCAACGATGGGGGCGTTCTTGATGGAATGGCAACAATCGACCCAAGGTAGCTTCTCTAGATGAGAGAATTTCGTCGATTGTGCCATTGATAAGCTAGGTCAAAGGACATGGCTCTAGGGGGGCGCATCTGTGTAACGGTTGGTGAGACCGTTAGCAACGATGAATGACTGGCGCTTCTGGGGTGGCTGAGAGCTGGGGTGGCAGGGGATGAGAAACTATGCTTTTTGCGATTTGGCTCTCGATAAATTCTGAGAATTTAGGATTCAAGATTTAAGGAATTGAGCGAGCTTTGGGAGTCAAAACTTGGCAATTCTAGGCTGGAAGTTCGGCAGTTAAATTTTACAAAGACTGGGCAAAACGTGACCGATCGCATGGAGGCAGAATTTGAGCTACAGCGGCAATATTGGCGATCGCAACTGTTTGCCAATATTGCTGCTAAGATTCACCAATCGTTGCGTGTCGAGACGATTCTGCAAACGATGGTTGACGAGGTTCAGGGCATGTTGCAATGCGATCGTGTCCTGGTTTATCAACTACATAAAATCGACCAAGGTATGTTTGTAGTTGAGGCGGTGGCTGATGCTAGCTACTCCTTAATTGGTCAATCGGTTCATGATCCTTGCTTCTCGGAACATTTCTACGCCAAATATGCAGAGGGGCGGGTTTCTTCTATTTCCGATGTGGATCAAGCACCTATTTCAGATTGTCATCGATTGCTGCTCCAACAATTCCGGGTGCAGGCTAATTTGGTGGTGCCGATCGTGCAGCCGGCGATGCATCCCGATCGCGAGGAAAAATACCTGTGGGGGCTGTTGATTGCTCACCATTGTCGAGCCTCCCGTGAGTGGCAGGTGTTTGAAACGGAGTTGCTCCAGCAAATTGCGGTGCAAGCAGGTGTGGCGCTGGGCCAGTCTCAGTTGTTGTCAGCGCTCCAGGAAAGTGAAACGCGCTATGCCCTGGCGGTGCGGGGGGCAAACGATGGTCTGTGGGATTGGGATCTTGATCGCAATCGGGTCTACTTTTCGCCGCGCTGGAAGTCCCTGTTGGGATACCACGAAACGGAGGTGGGCGATCGCCCCCAGGAATGGTTTGATCGTGTCCATCCCGAAGATTTAATTCGACTGCGCGCCGCCCTCGATGCCCATCTCCAGGGCCGCAGCGACCACTTTGAAAGCGAGCACCGCATTCGCCATGCGGATGGCAGTTTGCGCTGGGTGCTTTGTCGGGGCATTGCGGTGCGCGATGGACTGGGCAAGGCCAAGCGGATGGCGGGGTCTCTGGCGGATATCCACGAGCGCAAGCTGGTTGAATCGCGCTTGCTGCATGATGCCTTGCATGATGCCCTGACTGGCTTGCCTAACCGATCGCTCTTTATCGATCGGCTGGGCCAAACCATTGCCCTGACTCGCCGCCAGCCCGATCGCCACTTTGCCGTGCTGTTTTTGGATCTCGATCGGTTCAAAGTGGTCAACGACAGCCTGGGTCATCTCTGTGGCGATCGGCTCCTGGTGGATTTGGCCAATCGGTTGCGGGCCTGCGTGCGGCCCCAAGACACGGTGGCCCGGTTGGGGGGCGATGAATTTGCGGTGTTGCTGACGGATCTCGATCGCCCCGACTTGGCCACCCGTGCTGCCGAACGAATCCAAATGGCCCTAAAAGCGCCTTTTGATGTGGAAGGGCACGAATTTACGGTCACCACCAGCATTGGCATTGCCTTTGGTTCCCCGGAATATGGCCGGCCCGGCGATGTGCTGCGGGATGCAGATTTAGCCATGTATCGCGCCAAGGAGCTGGGTCGCAACTGCTATGCCGCCTTCGATCGCTCCTTCCGAGAACGAGTGATTGCCCAATTGCACCTAGAGCGAGATTTGCGCCGGGCCCTGGAGCGCCAGGAATTTTTCTTGCACTACCAACCCCTCGTGGACTTGACCACCGGAGACATTGCCAGCCTCGAAGCCCTTGTGCGGTGGCATCATCCCGATCGCGGCCTGGTCAGCCCCGTGGAGTTTATTCCCATGGCGGAGGAAACGGGTACGATCATTGCCCTGGGCGAGTGGATTTTGCGCGAAGCCTGTCAGCAGACCATGGTGTGGTTGCAGGCCATGCCCCACCTGCGCCAACCCACCGACTCGGGCCATCGCCTAACGATTAGCGTGAACCTGTCGGCCCGGCAGTTTATGCAGCCCAATTTGATTAAGTCGATCGAGAGCATCCTCGAAGAAACGGGCTTGGCTCCCCACCATCTCAAGCTGGAAATTACCGAAAGTGTGGTGATGGCCGATGCGCGATCGGCGGAGCGACTCCTGCGCAAGTTGCGAGACCAGGGCATTCAACTGAGCATTGACGACTTTGGGACGGGCTATTCGTCCTTGAGCTATTTGCAGCGGTTCCCGATCGACACAATCAAAATCGATCGCTCTTTCGTGACTCGTAGCCACGAAGGCAACTGGGCGATCGTCCGTGCCATCATCGCCCTGGCCGAATCCCTGGGGATGGACACCGTAGCTGAAGGGATCGAAACCCTCGATCAAGTCCGTCAGCTTCAGTCCCTGCAATGTCGCTATGGTCAGGGCTATTGGTTCTCACATCCTGTGGATGGCAACACGGTCAGTCAACTGTTGCAACGTACCTTCTCGTTGCCGATGTCTCGTTTGCCGCCCGATGTGTCTTTGACCTAGTTGCTTGTCAGTTGATCGTTGCTTGTCGCAGGCTAACTCAATTAAATCACTGGCTTGAAGTCAAACGTCAAAAGTTATATCTCAAAAGCTACATCTCAAAAGTCACATCATTGATAGCATCAGTAGGCTGGGTTGAGGAACGAAACCAAACGCCAGCAACCCCAGCATCGATCGAGTTGGGTTTCGTACAGCTCAACCTAACCTCCTGCGATCAGCCCAGCGACTGAGTCTAGTGATGCGATGACTAGCGAGGGGTGGCGATCGCGAGTGGGGCGGGTCTTGGTTCACCCGCTCCCCACCGGTTTTTCCCTAGACCCTGTGGCCGTCGCTAGCCTTACGCATTCTTGGGCGCAAACGCTAACGACGCTGAGTTCATGCAATAGCGCAGACCCGTGGGTGCGGGGCCATCTTCAAATACATGGCCCAGATGTGCGCCGCAGTTCGAGCAATGCACCTCGGTACGCACCATCCACAGGGTGCGATCGGTCTTGGTTTCGACACTGTCGGGGCCCACAGGTTGCCAAAAGCTCGGCCAACCGGTGCCCGAATCGTATTTGGTGTCTGACACAAACAGCGGATGACCACAGCAAACGCAGTTATAGGTGCCTGCGTCCTTGGTGTTCCAATATTCCCCGGTAAAGGCTCGCTCCGTGCCATGTTTGCGGGTCACGCGGAACTGTTCTGGCGTGAGTTGAGCTTGCCATTCCGCGTCGGTTTTTTGAACCTTGAAAGTCATGATCTGGTTTGCCCGATAGCGATCGTTCCTGATCTAGTTTGACAGACCTGCCGGGTTCAGAGGTGCGATCGCCCGGTCATCCATCCCGCAGCCATTCCAGGCCAAGGGTTTGGGGTCTGTCATTGGGCCGGAGCAATCGGGGCGATCGGCTCCGGCTCGGTTAGTCTGTTGCTTTCTAGCGTCTGCTTTCTAGCGTCTCTAGAGCGTCGGCACGTTGCGGAACATCAGCCAAGACAGGAAGAAATTGGCAATCAAAATCGCCAGCAAGGATGTGACCACGGCGGAGGTGGTGGACTGGCCCACCCCTTTGGCCCCGCCGCTGGTGCTGAGGCCCCAGCCGCAGCCGATCACGGCAATTAGCCCGCCAAAGCAGATGCCTTTGATGGCTGCACAGAGCAAATCGCGCGGCCCCAAAAAGGTTTTGACGGAGTTTAAAAATTCGTGATGACCGATGCCAAAGCCCAAATCGGCGATGATTAGCCCCGCGACCATCGCCGCTAAAAATCCCAACTCCGTCAGCAGGGGCAGCATGGTGCAACAGGCGATCGCCCGAGGTACGACCAAATAGTCGATCGGGTCGGTACGCAACACGTAAAGCGCGTCGATTTGCTCCGTCACCCGCATCGTGCCGATTTCGGCGGCGAAGGCCGAACCCACCCGCCCCGCCAAAATCACCGCCGCAAACACGGGCGACAACTCCCGGGCCATGGCCACGGCCATCACCCCCCCGATCGCCGAAGTTGCGCCGTATTTAATAAACTCGCGGGCCACCTGGATCGTAAACACTGACCCGATCGACACGCCCGCCAGCAGCACGATACCCAGGGAGTCGGGGCCGACCAAATGCATTTGTTCGATCGTGTTGCGGCGGTGAATTTTGCCCTGGGTCACATGCACCAGGGTTTGGCCACCAATCAGAGCGGCCGCTTGGAGTCGTTGCAGCCACCGTCCGAACGTCGAGTTTGCTAGCTTGGCCATAGTGCTGCGATCGAGGTTCCACAGGAGTTTCAATCAGCGATGTGTCCGGGGTGTGATCCAATGGTTGATCACTGTTGATCACTAGGGATTGTTTCTAATCTACTCGCTTGGCTGGGTTGAAACCGTTGGTTGGCGATCGGGTTGCTAGTAAGATGCTCAGTTCGATGGCGCTAGCATGAGGGATTCCTATGGCCAACGCAACGGGAGCCATGACAGGAGCTGGGCAAAGCAGAGATCAGACCATCACGATTGTCATTGTGGGAGCCGGGGTGTGGGGGTCAGCCTTGGCCCGGCTGGCGCGCCAAAATCAGCAGGCGATCGTCCGGCTCTGGTCGCGGCGCAGTCCCGAACCCCTGACTGAAGTTGTGCGAGATGCCGATTTTGTTTTGTCGGCGGTGTCCATGAAAGGCGTGAGTGAGACGATCGCCCGCCTCAAACCGGCCGGCTTGCCGCCCCACGCCGTGCTGATTTCGGCCACCAAGGGCCTAGATGCCCAAAGCCGCCACACGCCATCCCAGCTTTGGCAATCAGCCTTTCCCCATAACCCGATCGTGGTGTTGTCGGGGCCCAACCTGTCCCAGGAAATTGAGCATGGGCTGCCCTGTGCCACGGTGGTGGCCGGGCTTGATCGCGCTGCTACTGAGGCTGTGCAGCGGGCTTTTGCCTCCGATGTGTTGCGGGTTTATGCCAACCTCGACCCGATCGGCACGGAACTGGGCGGCACCCTCAAAAACGTGATGGCGATCGCCGCTGGAGTTTGCGACGGGTTGCAACTGGGCACCAATGCCAAGGCCGCCCTACTGACCCGGGCCCTGCCGGAAATGATTCGGATTGGCACTCACTTGGGCGGCCAGGCGGAGACTTTTTTTGGGTTGGCGGGTTTGGGGGACTTGCTGGCCACCTGCAACAGCGCCCTCTCGCGCAACTACCAGGTGGGCTATGGCTTGGCCCAGGGCAAACCGCTCGATCGCGTCTTGGCCGACATCCACAGCACTGTTGAAGGCATCAACACCACCGAAGTGTTGGTGGAAATTGCTCACGATTGCCAAATTCCCGTGCCGATCGCCCGGCAAGTTCATCGCCTGCTGCACCGCCAAATTACACCCCAACAAGCTGTGCGCGCCCTGATCGATCGCGACCTCAAGCAAGAATTTGAAGACGAGCTGCTTTAGGGGCGTTTAACAACCTCAATAACTTCAAGAACTTCAATAACCTCCACTAACAACCTCAACAACCTCAACAACCTCAACTAACAACCTCAACAAGAGCCGCCTCCCGCTCGTAAAATAGTCCCGTACGATCGCCCGTCGCAATTGCCCTGCACCGATCGCCATCCAGCTCCTGTGCAAAATCATGCAAGACTTTTTAAATAACGTTTTACGCTATCCTCGCTTTCTGATTAGTTTCAGCCTGGGCGTGTTGCTCACCCTGCTCTCGCCCTTCACTGCCCTGATGCAAGACCGGCGATCGGCCGTGGCGGTGAGCTGTTTGTTTGTGTCGGCCTTGGGGTTTGTGTTTTTTACCCTTAAGGCCATGTTGGGTCTGGGTGTTGTGCAATAGGGGGCCACACCATCACTGGGGCCCACCGGGCCCAGGGGCGTGGGAATTTGTCCAATGCGATCGCCCACGGCGATCGCCGTTCCCACCCGCTAGCCACAACCGAGGCTCGGAATCAAGCTAGGGCTAGGAATCGTCATAGCCCTAGCCTTCGACTGTTTGGATTTTCGATTGTTTGGATTACGGAGAAGGGCATATGGCTACTAATCGGCGCGTCGCACGGGTCGCAGAAGCAATTCGGCGCGAAGTCAGTCAAATGCTGATCAGCGGCATCAAGGACGATCGCGTGGGTATGGGCATGGTCAGCGTCACCGATGTGGATGTATCGGGCGATTTACAACATGCCAAAATTTTTGTGAGTGTTTACGGAACCTCCGAAGCCCGCGCGGCTACGATGGCCGGGCTGCGATCGGCCACGGGCTATGTGCGCAGCGAGTTGGGGCAGCGGGTCGGGCTGCGACGTACCCCGGAAGTGATTTTCGTTGAGGATGCGTCGATCGAGCGGGGCACCCGTGTTCTGAGCCTTCTGGAGCAACTGGAACAGCAACGCCTAGAAAACCCGATCGACCTTGAGGCGATCGCCCCCGACTTTCAAGATGCAGACTCCGACGACGATGAGGACTTCGACGACGAGGACTTCGATGATGAAGACTTCGACGATGACGAGGACTCCGACGATGAGGAGGATGCAGCCAATCCGTCCTAAGCAACCCCGATCGATCCCCGATCGTCGATTTCCAATTTATGACCTACCTAGAAGCCGCCGCTGAGTTTTACCGTGCCGCCGCCGTGACTCCCGATGTGGGTCTCTGTTGTGTGCAGGGCAACGCGATGCAGTTGCCGGGATTAACGATTCCCGATCGCATGGCCCAGATGAACTACGGTTGCGGCACCACGGTGCAACCCACGGAACTGACCGGGGAACCCACGGTGCTCTATGTGGGTGTGGGGGGTGGCTTAGAAGCCCTGCAATTTGCCTATTTTTCCCGGCGACCCGGCGCGGTGATTGCCGTGGAACCAGTGGCGGAGATGCGGGCAGCGGCGATCGCCAACTTGCAGGAAGCAGCTACCCTGAATGCTTGGTTTGACCCCAGCTTTGTGCAGGTGGTGGCGGGCGATGCCTTTGCGCTACCCACGGGCGATCGCTCCGTGGATGTGATGGCCCAAAACTGCCTGTTTAACATTTTTGAGCCGGCCGATCTCGATCGCGCCCTGGCCGAAGCCCGCCGGGTGCTGAAGGATGGCGGACGACTGATGATGAGCGACCCGATCGCCGGTCGGCCAATCCCCGAGCACCTGCGCCAAGACGATCGATTACGGGCTATGTGCCTGTCGGGAGCCTTGACCTACGAAGCCTATGTGGGGCGGATCACCGCCGCCGGGTTTGGCCAGGTGGAAATCCGTGCCCGCCGGCCCTATCGCCTGCTCGATCGAGCCACCTACCAGCTCGACCAAGATTTGCTACTAGACAGTCTCGATAGTGTCGCCTTCAACCTGCCCATTCCCAGCGACGGCCCCTGTATTTTTACGGGCAAAACCGCGATCTACACCGGCCCCGAAGAATCCTACGACGACCACAAGGGCCACCTGCTGGGGCGCGGCATTCCCTCCGGAGTCTGCGACAAAACCGCCGCCGCCCTGGCCCAAACCAACCCCGAGCAAATCATCATCACCCCCGCCACCTGGCACTATCGTGGCGACGGCTGCTGCTAGGGGTGTTGTCGTGATTGGGGGTGAGGGGCCGAAGCGGCTGATTTTCCATGCCCCCAGCCCCGGTAGACAAGGGGCTTCAGCCCCTTGCCCCCCACGATCTCGGCACGGTGGAATCAGGATTGCAGGCTAATTGATAACAAGCCCTAAGCCCCTTGCCGCTCCAGCGATTGGGGCAACGGTTAGAGCAACGGTTGGAGCAACAGTTGGTGTAGCGGTTAGAGCAGCAGTTGGTGCTTGGTTCATGCCAAAAAATGCTTTTCAGACATCCCCGTAAGCGCTCAAGGATTGGGAAATCCGCAAAGCGCCTCATGAGGGTCTTTTTCCCCTTTTGAGTTTGTCGTGTGAATTCGTCGTGTGAATTCGTCGTAATCGGGATGACAGGATTTGAACCTGCGGCATCCTGCTCCCAAAGCAGGCGCGCTACCAAGCTGCGCTACATCCCGAGCGGCGCTTCGCTGTTGCCCAGCAAGCGGCTGCGCTGATCATATCACAAGCGCGCCAGCCACAGATTAGGCCCGCGCGGCTGGGGACTGCTGATTCGCATTCGGCTCAAACCACTGCCACAGAAAGTCGTAGATATGCGTGTAACTGGGATCTTCAATGGCGCGGGCCGCGGCCAAAAGCGGCGAGGTTAAGGCCTTGATCGTGAGCGCCACCAAAAAGGGCAGCCCGATCGTCGCGCCACTGAGGGCCGCAGCCAACAGCACATTCAGATGAAAATTCACGGCCGATCGCGCGTTGGCTTGGATGGTCGGGTCGTCCACACGCACCATCAGGGCGATCGCCCCCAAGCAGCAGCCCAACTCCAGCACCACGGCGCGATCGACAGCGGTTGGAGCCAGCGTCAACATACCAACCCCACAGCCCACAAAAACCGATAGGTGGGCCAACACAATCAGCCAAGCCGAATGCTCAGTGCGATCGCCCAGGGCTTGTGTTGTCGTTTGTGTTTTCGTTTGGGGTGTCGTTTGCGTTGTCGTTTGGGGTGTTGTGCGGGGTTCAAATGGCCATTGACCCAAATGCCATCCCATAGATCCCTCCTCGCCGATCCGATTGATCGTGAATAGTGGCGGGCGATTTAGCCCATAGCCGGTTCAGAGTAACCCCCATCAGCAATGTGGCCGAATGGGCAACGGCAACTCAACCATTCATCACCCCAGGGGAGCGATGACCACCATGGGCTAACCAATGTGATCGAAGCTTGAGTCGATCGACACCTTAGTTCTATCGATTTTTTGGGCCCTGCCAACCCCTGACAAGGGGTTTGTAATGTTTATTTGCAAGGGCATTTGCAACAGTTCCTGTGCTGGTAATTGCAAAGTTTACATATCGTTACGCGATCGCAGCCCTAGACCCCTTAAGCTTTACGCTTAAAACTCGATTGGCAAGCTGGTTGATTGAGATCGTCATTGCAGATCGTCACTTGAGATCATGACCCGATTTCAACCCTCTACAAACTCATAATCAACCTACGCGATCGTCAGTTCCCTTTCCCCATCATTTAGACCGACTCGTTAGCCCCAAAACCGCCAACTATGTTTCCCACCCATCGCCCCCGCCGACTGCGCACTAGCGAAACCCTGCGCCGCATGGTTGCTGAAACCGTCGTCACCACCAACGACTTGATCTATCCGTTGTTTGCAGTTCCCGGCAGTGGAATCGCCAACGAAGTCAAGTCAATGCCCGGGGTTTATCAACTCTCGGTTGACAAAATTGTTGAGGAAGCCAAGCAGGTTTATGATTTGGGAATTCCCGCGATCATTCTGTTTGGAATTCCAGCGGATAAAGACACCGATGCAACCGGCGCTTGGCACAATTGCGGCATTGTCCAAGAAGCGACAGAAGCAGTTAAAAAAGCTGTCCCCGATTTGGTGGTTGCCGTTGACACTTGCTTGTGTGAATACACCAGCCACGGCCACTGCGGCTATTTAGAAACCGGTGATTTGAGCGGGCGGGTGCTGAACGATCCCACCTTGGAATTGCTGAAGAAAACGGCCGTTTCCCAAGCCAATGCCGGAGCCGATATTATTGCGCCGTCGGGGATGATGGATGGCTTTGTGAAGGCGATTCGCGAGGGGCTGGACGCGGCGAAATTCCACGATATTCCGATTTTGTCCTACGCGGCCAAGTATGCGTCGGCTTACTACGGCCCGTTCCGGGATGCGGCAGAATCGACCCCGCAATTTGGCGATCGCCGCACCTATCAAATGGATCCGGCCAACGGTCGGGAAGCGATCAAAGAAATCGAACTGGACTTGGCGGAAGGGGCGGATATGTTGATGGTGAAGCCGGCCCTGGCTTACATGGATATTATTTGGCGTGTGAAGCAGGCTTCCAACGTGCCCGTGATGGCCTACAACGTGTCCGGTGAATATTCGATGGTGAAGGCGGCGGCCCTCAACGGCTGGATCGACGAGCAGCGCGTGGTGATGGAAACCATGACTAGCTTCAAGCGATCAGGCGCGGATGCGATTTTGACCTATCACGCGAAGGATGTGGCGCGCTGGCTGAAGGGCTAAGGGGCAATTGGTCTTGAGGTGCGGAGTTAGGGGTGGGTTGGCAAACCTGCCCCTGCTGTTTTTTTGGAGAAATTGGAGAAATACAGCGCTTACCTCAAATGATTGGTACATCAGATCGCAGAAGATCGCAGACTCTATGAAGCTGTTAGTTGGTGGGCATTGCTCACCCTACTAGCGCGACTGCTTAAATTTACTGGGTTAAAGTCGCGAAGTCAGTCGTGGTGATAAGGGGCTTAAGTCCCTTGCTGCCTAACGATCTGGTGATGGCAACAGTCATTTGAATTGACCTATCAAAATAAGCTTGCCGTGCTACTACAGGCTGTTTTTTTGGAGAGATTGGAGAAATATTTGGGGAAATGTCTAAAGGAAGGGGCGATCGCGCAGGTTTTCTCAACATCCTGGCCTCAACTTGCCAATTGCCTAACTGGCCTTGGCGATCCCGATCGCCCGTTCGATCGCTGGATTTCCAAACGATGGCCGAATCATGGTCGATCGCCTGTGGGGCTAATCAACAGTAACTGGCACAAATACAGGCACTGACTGCCAGCCAGTTGAGTCACATTAAGCACGCGATCGCCCGTGGTTCTCTCGACCATTGCGGCATTCGATCGCCCCAATCTCCGGCTATTTCCTGACCCCTTTTTCCATCTCCCTATGGCACTCGTCACCTCTCTGGCCGACAGCGGCCCCGGCTCCCTGCGCGCGGCCTTGGCTGCGGCCCCTAACGGCGACACAATTACCTTTGCACCAGAGCTGGCGAATCAGACGATTCGGCTGACCAGCGGGCAATTGGTGATCGATCGCGACCTGACGATCGATGGGGCCAGCGCCGCCGGCCTGACGATTAGCGGCAACGACAGCAGCCGGGTGTTTTATGTCAGCAAGCAAGGGGCGACGGTCAACTTTCGCAACCTGACGGTGGCCGATGGGCGCACGCGAGGAGCCACCAACGTCAGTACCTCGGGCGCGGGGATCGGTACCGAAATTCGGGTGAAGCTGGCGATCGATAATGTCACCTTCCGCAACAACGAAGCCGAAAACTTCTCGGGCGGGGCGGTTTCTCTGGAATATCAAGGCAGCGGCGTAATTACCAACAGCCGCTTTGACAACAACCGCGCCAGCCAAAAGAACAGCGGCTCGATCGTCGAATACGGCGCGGGGGCTGTCCAGAGCTGGGCCGAGTCGAGCCTGATTGTCCGCAACAGCGAATTTACCAACAACAAAGGCACCAACGGCGGGGCGATCGGCACGATCCAAACGGAATTTTTATTAGAAAACAGCCGCTTTGTTAGCAATGATTCCAGCAAAGGCGGCGCGGGCTTTTGGGGTCAAGGCGGCGCGATCTATAACGATTCGGCCAGCCCGATCGGTGACAACCTGGGCCGGACAATCATCATTCGCGACAGCTTCTTCAGCGCCAACCGTGCGGCTTCCCAGGGGGGCGCATTGTCCATCTATCCCTACCGACCCGACACGGCACTGATTGAAAACAGCATCATCATTGGCAACACCGTGGTGGCCGACCCGAACGGCGATGGACTGGGGGGCGGCGTGCGGCTGGCCGTGGGCAACACGATCATTCGCAACACGACGATCGCCAATAACAACGCCGAAACCCAAGGGGGTGGGGTTTGGCTGGGGGAAAATGCCTCTGTTGAGATCATCAACACGACGATCGCCAACAACAAAGCCGTCCATCCCACCCCATCGCGCGGCATTGGTGGGGGGATTTTCTTCGCGAACAACCAAGCCAACAAGCTGATTAACGTCACCTTGGCGGACAACTTCGCCAGCGGGTTTGGCGGCGGCATTTTCAAAAACGACGCTTCATCGGTGGAAGCGATCAACAGCCTGTTTGCCAACAACCGCGCGGGCAACAGCTTTAGCGAGTCCTTCCAAACCAACAAAACCCTGACCAATGGTGGCAACAACCTGCAATTTCCCGCCTCGTTGCCCGGTGGCAAAGATCCCCAAATCACCAGCGGGGCGATCGTCGCTGATCCGAAACTGGGGCCGCTACAAGACTTGGGCGGTGGGCAGTTAGGCTACCTGTTGCAGTCGGGCAGTCCGGCAATCAACGCAGGCAAGGCCGTGGCTGGCGTGACCACCGATCAGCGCGGACTGGGACGCGACGGGGCGATCGACATTGGCTCCACGGAATTTGGCGTGGGTGGCGGCACGACCCCACCGCCGGCCGGTCAGTTCACCGCTGGCAACGACAACGTGACCCTGACGGATAATGCCGACTCGGCCGATGCCCTGGCCGGGAGCGATCGCGTGGTGGCCCTCAGCGGCGGTGACAACATCTTCGGCAATACGGGCGATGACAGCCTGTTTGGTAATGCCGGTGATGACAGCCTGTTGGGCGGTGATGGCACGGATTTCCTGTTTGGGGGGCGCGATCGCGATCGGCTCTTTGGCAACACCAGCAACGACCAACTTTTCGGCAACATCGGCGATGACGAACTCTACGGCGGCCGGGATGCGGACAGCCTGTTTGGGGGCCAAAACAACGACAGCCTGTTCGGCAACATCGGCACGGATTTCTTGTCGGGCGACCTGGGCGATGATTCGCTGTTTGGTGGTCAAGACAACGACACGCTGCTAGGCGGCGATGGGGCTGACCTGCTTTCGGGCGACCTGGGCAACGACTCACTGACCGGCGGCGCGGGAGCCGATCGGTTCATCATCGGCTCTGGCAAAGGCACCGAGACGATCGCCGACTACCAAGACGGCGTGGATAAAATTCTGCTGGCAACCCCTCTTGCCTTTGGTGGCCTCAGCTTTGCCACGGTGGCCGGCGGGGCGGAAATTCGCTTTGGCAGTGAGGTGCTGGCCGTTGTGCAGGGCGTGAGTCCGAATGCCTTTGATGTCACGGATTTCGGCGCGATTTAGGGATTGTCGTCATTTCGCCAAAAACCTTGATTCCGCTGTTATGAGATCGTTGGCAGCAAGGGGCTTAAGCCCCTTGTTACGACTATTGGGACAGGGAAAATCAACTATTGCAGCGTTGATCCTAGGAAATGACGGCAGGCCCTAGCACCATCGATTGAGTCGCCTCCAAGGGGCGATCGCCAAATCCGACCTGGCTGATCGCCCCTTGGCATAATGGGAGCAATTGCGATCGTGAGGAACCACCGATGATTGCCCAACCCACCAGCACACCGGGATTAGTCCAGCCGAAACCGATCGACTATCCCGACAGCGACGGTCAACCCACGGCAGACAACACTAAACAGTTTCTTTGGATTCAAACAATCCATAGCAACCTGGCAGCGCTCTTCGCCAACGATCCCCAAGTCTTCGTCGCGGGCGACTTGCTCTGGTATCCCGTCGAAGGCGACAACAAAACCCGCCAAGCGCCCGATGTGATGGTGGTGTTTGGCGCACCCAAGGGCGATCGGGGTTCCTACATGCAGTGGCGCGAAAACCAGATCGCCCCCCAAGTGGTTTTTGAAATCCTGTCGCCGAGAAATCGCCTGACGGAAATGCTGAAAAAGCAGATGTTCTATCACCGCTATGGTGTGGAGGAATATTACATCTACGACCCCGATCGCAACGATTTGAGCGTTCTGATCCGTGGGGCTGAGGGCACATTCGAGCCAGTTGACGATCCCCACGATTGGGTCAGTCCCCGGCTGGGCATTCGCTTCCAGTGGGATGAGGAAACCCTGACCCTGTTGTGGCCCGATGGTCAGCCGTTTTCAACCCTGCTGGAAGAACGCCAACGGGCTGAACAAGCCGAGCAACAAGCCGAGCAAGCCCAGCAACAAGCTGAACAGGAACGGGAGCGAGCCGATCGCCTGGCGGCCCAGTTGCGGGAGTTGGGGATCGATCCCGAGGCGCTTAACTCGTAGACCCATTGAACTCAGAGACTGAGGGGGAATCCAGCTATGCCGCGATCGATCGGAACCAGCCTTGCGGGATGGGGACTGTTGTTAGGGGCGATCGCCACAGGCCCCTCGATCGCCCAGGCCATGCCGCCGGAATCCCCCAAACCGCCGGTCTTGATCAACTGCGACCCGTTGCCGCCCGAGCCGTCTACCGTCAAAACTCAGTTACCCGATCAGGCGGAATTGCTGGGCGATTACCGACTCTGCGCTAACGATCCCACAGCGGCGATCGGCTTCTATCAAACGGCCGTGGCGGGCTACCAGGCCTTGGGTGAGGACGCAACAACCCAAACAACGATCGCCCTGTTCAAGCTTGCCCGCGCCCACCTGACGGCCCAGCAGGATGCGAGCGCCCTCGACTTCTATCGCCAAGCGATCGCCCGTGATCCGATCTATGGATTTCTCCCGGTCTTTGCCGATCGGCAGGTGTCCCCCCTGGGGGAACCCGTGACCGATTTTGGCCTGCGGGGCGATGCAAATGCGGGCCCCCTGCGGGCGGAATCCTCGATCACCGCCAGTGCTTATTTTGAAATGGCCTACGACCTCGATCGGCTCGGCAGTCCCCTTTCGGCCATCCCTGCCTATCGCAAGGCGATCTTGCTGCAACCGCACTTTGCCCATGCCCACCTTGGCTTGGGGGTCGCACTCCAAAAATCGATGGACTACGATGCCGCCCTCAAGGCCTATCAAACCGCCCTCAATTTGCAGCCAGACCTCGTTTGGGGCCACTACCACCTCGGCGCATTCCTAACCTCCCGCTATCGACCGCAGGAAGCCATGGTGGAGCTACGAAAAGTGGTGGATGCCCACACGGGGCTGGATACTTTGGGCGAGCCGGATAAGCAAGCGATCGTTTATGACCTGATGGGCGATCTGTACCAGGCTCGGGGCGATTCACCCTCCGCCGATCGCGCCTATCAACAAGCCTTGGCCCTCTCACCCCAGGGGCCAGCGTTTTACTTAAAGCTGGGGCAAAATTATCTGGCTTGGGGGCAGCATCAACGGGCGATCAATAGTTTTCGCCAGGCCCTCGCCCAGCTCCCAGCGGATGCGGCCGAGCGAGAAACCGCCGAAGTGGGTATCGCTGAAGGGTTTGTCTGGTCAGAACGCTGGCCCGAGGCGATCGCCCAGCTCGAATCGGTGCTGAAGCGCTGGCCCAACTCTGCGGATGCCCAAAAATTAAGGGAGTATGTCAACAGTCGGCCCCGCTAGCGCCGGTTATCCTATCCCATGGTTCAAAAATCATTTCCGAGGGATGGTTCGAGATGGCTCGACAACTGATTAGCTCCGGCTCGCCGTTTGAAGCAGAAATCGGCTATAGCCGCGCCGTGCGCCAAGATCCCTGGGTCTTCGTGTCGGGCACGACGGGGTTCAACTACGACACCATGACGATTTCCGACAGCGTGGCCGAGCAAACGGAGCAGTGCCTCAAAAACATCGAAGCCGCCCTCCAATAAGCCGAATCCTCACTGCAAGACGTGGTGCGTGTCACCTACATCCTGCAAGATGCCGCTGACTTTCCCCAATGCTGGCCCGTCTTGAAGCAATATTTTGGCGAAATCCGTCCGGCCTGCACGATGATTGCCGCTGGCTTGGCTGACCCGGCCATGAAAATTGAAATCCAAGTGACCGCCCTCAAGCAGTCCTAGGCGATCGATCGCGGTTGCTAGCTGGGGCTGGGACTGGAGTTAACCAGGGTCGATCGCCAGCCATTGGGGCGATCGCTAGGGGCCGGAATGCCCCAGCTCCAGCCCAACCGGCCAACCAATCCACCAATAAGGGGAAGCTGCGCGGTAGCATAGATGGCGATTTTGTCTGCTCGATCGCCTCTCCCTATGGCTCAAAACTGGTTGGAATCTTTGGTTTGGACGGACTACCGCCTGGCGGTGCTTTTTACCGTCTTGACACCGCTAGTGCTATTGCTGTGGGCATTTGTGGCCAAAGCGGACGCGCTGCAAAAGCTGCTGGTGATCTATTGGCGCGTATCGAGCCTGTTGGCAATCACGGTGTATCTGATGATTGGCTCCTTGCCGGTCAGCTTTGTGGCGGCCTTGGGCGCGCGGGTGCTGATTCCCGTCAGTCTGTGGTTTTGGGTTGACCTCAATGATGAAATTGATGACCTGCCCCAACAGCGCTTGAAGTTTGTGTTTAAGGCCTGGCGCTGGGCCATGACGATTTACTGCGCGATCGGGACGGTGGCGCAGTTGGTTACGTTGCCCTGTGCCCTGAAGCCCACGGAAGTTTTGGTGAAGGAAGCGAGCTGTCGTGTGTGGCTAGAACCCACCTGGCTCTATCGGGAATATTTCCACGGCAACACGAACCCGAGTTTTCTCGGGGCGATCGGGGTGCTGGGTTTGGGCATTTACGTGTTGTATTTGGCCTATTTCGTGATGTTTCGGCTGAGTAAACAGGGGCGATCGGCGACGGGCGCTTAGGCTACCGTTGGCATCCAATCCAAACAGCGTTGTAATTCCTGCTGCATTCGATCGCGATCGGCATGGAATCGCCTGCCATGGCCGGGCAACACCCACTCAAACCAGTAGTCTCGCAGCCGAGCCATCGATCGCATTTGTTTAGGTGAAATCTCCCATAGGCAGCCGATGCAGCAGCTTTGATTGCTACCATTTTCAACAGTTCTTGATCCGCCTTTTCCTATGGGCCGCTATTGGCAACTGCTGCGATTATTTGTTGGTACTGCGATCGCTGCTGAAATGGAATATCGCGGCAATTTTCTACTAGCTGCCCTAACCTCACTGGGCGGAGCAATCACCAGTTGGTTTGGGCTATTTTTGTTTTATCGAACGGGCTACACTTTCCGCGATTGGAATTGGCATGAAGCTCTGTTGGTGATGGGAATTTTTCTGTTACTTCAGGGATTTTCCACGGCGTTTATGGTGCCGAATTTAAACAGCATTGTGAAGCAAGTGGAAACCGGCACGTTGGATTTTGTGTTGCTGAAGCCAATCAGTACGCAATTTTGGCTTTCGACGCGCACCATTTCCCTCTGGGGCTTGCCGGACATTGCCTTGGGTCTGGGCGTGATTGCTTACGCCGGATCATTGCTGCAATTGGCTTGGTGGAATTATTGGTTGGCGGCGCTGCCGTTGCTGCTCGGTAGCATTATTTTGTATAGCCTGTGGTTTGTGTTGGGAGCCACTAGCATTTGGTTCACCAAAATCTATAACATCACGGAAGTCCTGCGCGGCTTGCTCGAAGCCGGTCGCTATCCGATGACTGCCTATCCGGCGGCATTTCAATTCTTCTTTACCTTTGTGGTGCCAGTACTGTTCATGACGACGATTCCGGCAGAAATTGCGCTGGGTCGGAATGTTTGGCCCTGGGTTGGGCTGTCGGCGATTTTGGCGATCGCCCTGTTGTATTTGTCCAATCAATTTTGGCGATTTGCCCTGCGGTTTTACACCAGCGCTTCCAGCTAGGCAAGACGATCGACCTTACCCAACTCCCTTGGATGCCTGACTAAGATTGGCGGCCCGATCGCCTGATCGCCCAGCCAAACCAGCCAATTAATCCCAGCCCGATCGCCCCTAGACCAATCAACGGTCGCTGATCCCACAAGGGTTCCGGCGGCGCGGTCGCTGGTGTAGTGGGGGAGGAGGATTGGGGCGAGGGTGCAGGTTGTGCGGCCAGGGGAGCCGCTGCGCCGGCCAGTACCGTGGTTTTGTAGCGCAGCTCAAAGGGCTTGAAGTCGCCGGCCTGTTTGGGTTGGCCCCGCAAAGTCAGCTCATAGCCCCCCGCGCGGGGAAACACTACCGTTGCACCGGGAATATTTTGGTAGCCCTCGGCGGAAATTGGCTCCAGGGCAACTGACCAAGGGGCGATCGCCGGGCCGCCGCCGGGGAGTGGCGCGATCGCCAGGGTGCAATTGCAGCGATCGAGCGGCAGCGTTGCCCCACCCTGGCGCGTCAGACCAAACCAAACCCGGGCCGGTTCCCCCGATTTCGGATTGTGATTCGGCTCCAGATGAAACAGGGCGGCCACATCGCCACTAACCTTAACCGTGTGGGCCAGGGCGGGTGTACCAGCCAGAACGATCGCCGCAGCGGCCAGGGTTGATCGCCTGATCGCCCAGATTCCAATGCGATCGCTCATGCCGTTTGCCCCAAATAGGCTTCCAGCACGCGGCGATCGGTTTGGATCGCTGCCGGTGGGCCGTCGGCCAGGTTTTGCCCCTCCGCCAACACCCAGACGCGATCGCACAAAGACATAATCACGTCCATGTTGTGCTCCACAATCAAAAAGGTCAGACCCTCTCGGTTCCAGGCTTGGATGCGATCGCAGATTTTCTCAATCAGGGCCGGGTTCACCCCCGCCGCCGGTTCATCCAACAGCACCAGCTTGGGCCGCACCATCAGCGCCCGCCCCATTTCCAGCAGCTTGCGTTGCCCGCCCGAGAGCGACCCGGCATATTCGCGGGCCATGTGAGCCAGCCCCACGGCTTCCAAAATTTCCATGGCCTGCAATTCCAGCTCCCGTTGCTGACGGCCGATCCGCTTGCCTTGGAGCCACACTTGCCAAAACCGTTCGCCCGCTTGCTCTTGCCCCGCCAGCAACATATTTTCCAGCACCGACAGCCGCGACAGTACCCGCGCCACTTGGAATGTCCGCACCATTCCCTTGCGGGCAATTTGGTGGGGAGCTAGGCGGTGGATCGGCTCTCCGTCAAGCCACACTTCACCGCTGTCGGGGCGGATGAAATTGGAGAGCAGATTAAACAGGGTGGTTTTGCCCGCACCGTTGGGGCCAATCAGGCCCGTGATGCTGCCCGATCGCACCTCGATTTGTGCGCCGTTGACCGCTTTGAGGCCGCCAAAGCTTTTATGGAGATTGCTGGCCTGTAACAATGGCTGCTCGATCGAGGGTGGTTCGAGGGCGGGGCGATCGCTAAGGGAGGAAGTCATGGGCAGCGGGGCGGCAATCGCGATCTAAACGACAATCTAAAACAGAAATCTCAGAGGATGTCTGAAAAGTATCTTTTGATCTGGGCCAAGCACCAATAGTCGTGGGGGCAAGGTGCTCAGGCCCCTTGTCTGTGTTTGGGAACCCACGGGACTGGCGGGACTCGAACCCGCGACCTAGCGCTTAGGAGGCGCTTGCTCTATCCATCTGAGCCACAGCCCCAGTTAACGAATTTCGTCAAAAAGTCAGCATGATTATAGGCGAATTTTCTGACGATCTTCGGGGGCGATCGCGGGGGGCGCTCGGATCGCTCAGATTGTGGTGGCGATCGCCCCAGTGGCCATCAGGTTACCCAACCTATAGACACGACTGACTACAACGCTTGATTTCCTTCGCCCCAACTGTTGGAACAAGGGGCTTAAGCCCCTTGCTGCTCCACGATTCGCTAACGGTGGCATCAGGGTTTTGGGCGATTTGACGACCAGCCCTAGGGCCTCAAGACTTGCTCGATCGCCTGTTGGAAGCGATCGAACGAAATCCAAATCCCATCGGCTCCCGGATCTGAGAACTGATAGCCCTCGATCGCCTGGGGGTCGGGATGGGTGGCCAGGGGTTCGCCCACCAAGTGATAGTGCTGCAAATCCATCAGGTCGGCGATTTCCCAAAAATAACTGGGCACGTAGCGCGGCGAAAACAACTCCACCACGATCGTCCCCGGCTGGCAAAACACCAAATTTGTCAAGCCTGCGCCGTGGGGAGCCACCACAACTTTGGCCTGAGCCAAGAGCGCCACTTGTTCGGCAAAGGAGAGGGTTTCCAGCAGCACGATTTTGAAACCCTGCACCCGCACCAGCCAATCGCTGAGGCGCTGATCATCCACCACCCGCCGGTAGTTGGCTCGATCACGGCTGATGTAGAGCCGATCGTGGGGGGCGATCGACCCCAAAATGTCTGGGTGCAGAAACAGTCGCCGCAGGGTGTGACAGATCCAGGGCGTGGCTCGATCGACTCGGGACGGCACAATCAGTCGATCGGCGGTGATGTGGCGATAGTACGGGTTGCTAGCGATTAGCTTGTGGTGCGGAATCCCCAACAGTTCCAGGGTTTCGAGCTGGTAGGGGTAATTTTGCTCGTTGACGGCGATCCAGTCTAACTGCTCGATCGGCCAGCCCGCTTCTTCTAGTAATCGCAACCGCGACAGCAGATTTAGTAGCCAATGGCAAAACATAGAGCCACCCGCCACCGACAGCAGGGCCCCATTGCCGTCCAGGTGCTGGGGCGGCGGCAACTGCTCCGACAGGGCCACTAGCTCGGCACTACCCAAGGAAAGCTCCGTGATTAAGACATCCTGATCAGTAAAGACGGCGCTGGTGAAATGGTCGGCCCAGGCTCGACCCTGGGGCAGCTCGACGACAAAGGTGGGATCGGCGCTGTAGTGGGTGGCTCGCAAATCCGGGTGGGGCGGCTCCCCGAGGGGCGATCGCGAATCGCGTAACTGGACGGTTTCGGGCGGGTCGATCGCTCGGTAAGCCAAGTGGGTGACGGAGATTTCCTGGGGCGATCGCCCCCGATCGTCCACGACTAATTCACGGGGAATCCACTTGCGCCCACAGGACAGGGCCGATTCAAAATCCCCGGCATTTTTCAGCAGCTTAAACAGGCGATCGTAGGGGCGCAAATAGGTGGGGTTGCGGTACAAGGCCTGCAAGTAGGCGGCCACCGCCCGCGCCACCCGCTCGGGATCGTCGATCGCGTAGTCTGGTCGATCGCGCCACAAATCCCCGATCGCCGCCCAAGTGCCGACCGAGCTGGGATCTAGGGCGATCGCTTGTTCCAACGCGGCCAACGCGCCAACCCAGCAGTGGCGATCGCGCAGCCACTGTCCCAAGTTGTGATGGGCTAGCCATTGCCGCTCGACTGGGCAGCCCGCCACCGTTTGGTATTCACCGTAGGCCAACGCCGCTTCGTCCCAGCCCGCACAGCACCCCTGATGCAAAAATGCCCACAGGGCCGGAATCCGCTGCCCCGAGCCAGCCAAGGCCAGCCCCAAAATTTCATACCCAGGAGCTGCCGTCATGCCATCGGGCTGCTGCCGCAAGACCTGGCGACAACGGGCGATCGCTCCAGCCCACTCACGGGCATCGAGGAGCGATCTCGCCTCGGACAGGGCAACGCACGTCGCCTCGTCCGAAATCCCCATGGCGACCCAATGGGCGGGGCGATCGGGGCGATCGTCAATAATTGGGTGATTGGTTTGGCTCAAATCACTGCAATCCCGCTGTCAGTCCAACCAAGGGCATTGAACCACCCCACGGGCGATCGTGCATAGGGCAAGATAGGGTTCAGGGGCGATCGGCCCGCCCATTTGATCTGGCAGAGCAATCATTTGCAATAAAGGCTGGCAGTAAAGGCAGTAAAGGCTTGTAGTAGAGACTTTATACAGCCTTTACCTCGCTGGTAGTGCCTGTGAGGTGATACTTTTTGGAAAAAGACTGCTTACACTGCAAGGCTTTCACCCGTTCATCATTACTGAATTACGGCACTGCCGCCGAAAATAGCTGAAGTGGAAAACCGATTTTCAAAGAGTATTATACAGCACTTGACACTGTGCAAAAATCCCAGGTAGATATCTGGATCATGCCGAAATTTAAGTTGCAAAACCTTGATTGCAGTAGGTGAAAACTCCGTTCTTAGTCTTTCTGAACTCGCCCAGCCACCCATCCCCAAACTGCTATGCATCTATCCAATGATCATCGCTTGCAAACCTGTCAAGAATGGGCCAGCTATTTAGCAATCACTGCCAGTGGAGTTGGGGCAATGGTCATCCTGGGTTGGCTGCTAGACATTGATGCCCTCAAGCAAGTGCTGCCCGGCCTGGTGTCTATGAAATTCAACACAGCCCTCAGCGTGTCCCTGCTAGGAGGCAGCTTGAGTTATTGGTTATTAGCCCCGCGATCGCCCACGGGACAATTGCCAAAATTAGTGCGTGGGGTCTTGTTGGGGTCTGCTAGCCTGACATTCCTGATTGGTGCCCTCACCATCTTGCAATATCAATTTAAGGTCAGTTACGGCATTGATCAATTAATTATTCAAGATGACACCAGTGTTATTGGCACTTCCCATCCAGGACGGATGGCCCTCAACACTGCTGTAGTTTTTGTGTCCTTAGGAATTGCTTGGTTTCTATTCGGTCTTCCTCGCCTACCCAGACGCGGGTTTTATGTTGTTCAAGGGTTCCTTGGAATCGGTGCTTTAGTGTCTCTATTGGGCTTGCTGGGCTATGCCTATCAAGTGCAGAGCTTTTATGGTTTAAGCACCTACACTCGCATGGCCCTCCATACGGCTGTGGCATTGTTCTTGCTGTCGATAGCAGGTTTTCTTGCCACAGCAAACTGGGGGTGGATGGCAGATATGACCAGTAGCTATGCCGGGGGAGTCATGGCTCGGCAACTCACGGTTTATGCCTTGCTGTTGCCCTTGATTCTCGGCTGGGTTGTGCTACATGGATTTCGTCATAATGCCTTTAACTCGGCAATGGGAATTGCCTTTTTTGTCGTTTTTAATTTAGTTATTTTAGCGATCTCTATTGCCTGGGTTGCTCGGCAGTTAAACAGAATTGACCAAGCACGCCAACGTTCTGCAAGCTACACTGAAAGCCTCTACCAAGACCTGGCAATCAAGGCAGATCTCCTAGAAGCGGTCAATCAGTCTCTAAAACAAGAAATACGCGATCGAGAACGTGCAGAAGCGTCTGAAGCAGAGTTACAACGCCTGCTCAAACAGTTACAAGAAACTCAGATGAAGTTAGTGCAAAGTGAGAAGATGTCTAGTTTGGGGCAACTAGTATCAGGAATTGCCCATGAAATTAATAACCCAGTGAATTTTATTTATGGCAATGTTGCCCATGCAAAGCTCTACACCGCCCAGCTCTTAGCAGTGATTGCGGCTTACCGTGATCAGAATGCCGGCGGCATGGAGGTGCAATATGGCGATCACATCATTGATGATCAAGAGCTTGATTTTATTATTGAAGATTTTTCTCAACTTATCTCTTCTATGGAAGTGGGTGCTTCTCGCATCCGCAAAATTGTCACCTCTCTTCGCAACTTTGCCCGCCTCGATGAAGCAGATTATAAGCAAGTCGATCTCCATGAGGGAATTAATAATACTCTAATCATTTTGGGCAGCCGCCTGAAGTACAGCAAAGTGCGATCAGAAATTACAGTGCAAAAAAACTATGGGAATTTGCCCCTAGTGACTTGCTATCCTGGCCAACTCAACCAGGCAATTATGAACTTAATTGCTAATGCGATCGATGCTCTGGAGGAGTTCATTGGTTCTCCGACAGATGACCGCGAACCCACCATTATCATCACTACCGAATCTTCCGATCGCCAGTGGGTCAAAATTCAAATTCAAGACAATGCCGGTGGGATTCCTGATTCGATTCGTCAGCGAATTTTTGACCCATTTTTCACCACTAAAGAAGTGGGTAAAGGCACTGGTTTAGGTTTATCTATTAGCTACAAAATCATCCATGAAAAACATGGCGGTCGGCTTATCTGCGAGTCGCAGCCCAACCTTGGAACCACTTTTGCGATCGAGCTTCCTGTTGCTGGAATTTTGCCCCTTGATCCGAAAGTGACGATCGCGCCAGTGCCCCTCTCGCCCGATCGCCTCCTAGAAGGGGAAGCCCGTTCCTAGAATTGATTTCCAGAGTTGACTTCCAGAATTTATGACCGGGGCTTGATCCTTGGGGCCTGATCACTGGGGCCTGATCACTGGAGTTGGTGAATCCGTCCTAGCCTAACCAGACCGCCGGAGCCGGGCGATCGCTCAGGCGATTGCCGGCAGGACGCACTTCATAGAGCTTGCCCTCATTCAGTTGCAATACCCGGTGATGGCTGCGTCGCACCCAGAGTTCATCGTGGGTCGTGACGATCGTGGTGGACCCAAACTCATTCAGCCGTTCCAAAATCGAGATGATTTGCTGTGAATTGTCCCCATCTAAGTTGCCCGTTGGCTCATCGGCCAAAATCAAGGGCGGGGTGCTCACAATTGCCCGGGCAATACTAGCCCGCTGCTGTTCGCCGCCCGACAGTTGCTCCGGGAAATGATCCGCCTTGTGCAGCAGCCCCACCAATCGCAGGGCCGGAGTCAGCCGCCGCCGAATTTCTGCTTGGGAATAGCCCTGAGCCAGCAGCACAAAGGCAATATTTTCTGCCACTGTGCGCCGAGGAATCAGTTTGTAGTCTTGGAAAACGATGCCAATCTGGCGGCGTAGCATGGCCAACTGGCGGCGGTTAAGCTCACTGACCTCGTGGCCCTCAACGGTCACTGATCCGCGATCGACCAGTTCTTCGCCATAGAGCAGCTTTAGCAGGGTGGATTTGCCCGCGCCAGATGCGCCCGTAATCAGCACAAACTCCCCACGATCAACCCGCAAATTCGCGCCCAACAAGCCGCGTTGACTGCGGTTGTAGATCTTCACCACATCGCGCAGTTGCACGATCGCCGCCGAAGCCGAACCGGACCTCACACCAGCCATGGATGTTCCACCCAAAAGTTGCCCGTTGAAAACCTTGCTGCCAATCTTGTCGATCCCTTTGCGATCGGTCAGCCATGATTAGCCAGCCACGATCTGGGGGATTCGCTAGGATCGAAAACCACCTAGCGCGTTTTCCCATCCCGCTCGTTATGAGTTTAACCGCCGAAATCCTTTCCACCATCCCCGGCAATCCATTGGCGGGTCTCGATCACGCCGATCGACTGTGGCAGCAACTACGGGAAGGGGTTGCGCCCCCACCCCAGGTACTTTACAAATCGTCACAAACCGCTGCTATCCCGGCTGATTCGGCAGTTGGAATGGCCGTTGATGTGGTGGTCTTGGGGGGAACCCTGGGAATCGTGCTGGCCACAGCCCTGGCCCAGGGTGGCGCACGGGTGGCGCTGGTGGAGCGGGGCCGGCTGCAAGGGCGCGACCAGGACTGGAATATTTCCCGATCGGAGCTGGCGGTGTTGGTCGATCGAGGGTTGCTGACGGCGGATGAACTGGCCAGCGCGATCGGCTCAGAGTTCAACCCGGTGCGGATTGCCTTCGCGGGCGGGCCCGATCGCTGGGTGCGCGACGTTTTGAACCTGGGCGTGAGTCCGGCTCGGCTAATTGCGATCCTGCGGGCCAAATTCCTGGCGGCCGGCGGACTGTTGCTCGAAAATACTCAGTTTGAGACCCTGACGATCCATCCCGATCGGGCGATCGTCCAGGCCAGGGCAATCAAGATCGCAACGCCGGGAGCCGGGGGCGCAGGTGGCGGCGCGGCCTTTGGTGATTGGATAGCGCAGGATGAGCCGATCGTCCTGACCGCCCGCCTTGTGCTCGACGCAATGGGTCACCAATCCCCGATCGTTCGGCAAACACGCGGCACAACCCGCCCCGACGGCGTGTGCTTGGTGGTGGGAACCTGCGCCAGCGGCTACCCCCACAACGACACCGCCGACCTGATCGCCACCACCACCGGCATCGACAACCAGCGGCAATATTTTTGGGAAGCCTTCCCCGCCGGAACCAGCCGCACCACCTACCTGTTCTGCTATGGCGACGCGCACCCCAGCCGCCCCAGCCTACGCGAGGTCTTTGACGACTACTTTCAGTTGCTCCCGGCCTACCAGGGGCTGGAGTCCTTGGCGGGCTTGACGTTTCAGCGGGCATTGTTTGGCGTGTTTCCGGCCTTTCGCAACAGCCCGCTCCAGCCCCCGGTCGATCGCCTCTTGTTCATTGGCGACAGCAGCGGCCTGCAATCGCCCCTCAGTTTCGGTGGGTTTGGTGCTCTGTTGCGCCACCTCGATCGCCTGCTCACGGGTATCGAAACGGCCCTGAAAACCGATCAACTCAATCTCTCCGCCCTCGCAGCCCTCTTGCCCTACCAGCCGAATTTGTCCGTAACTTGGTTGTTTCAGCAAGCCATGCGCGTTGGCGTGAACCAACAACTACCGCCCGATCGCATTAACCGCTTGCTCGATGCCGTTTTTGGCGAAATGGCCGCAGCGGGCGATCAGGTCTTGCGCCCCTTTTTGCAAGATGTGGTGCAATTTCCCGCCCTCTCCCTCACATTAGCCCGCGTCGCGATCGCCCACCCGCTGCTTGTGGCTCAACTGATTCCACAACTGGGTTTACCGTCCCTGGTGGGGTGGATGCGCCACTACTTGGCCTTGGGGCTGTATCACATGGGCGATCGCTGGGCATGGCAAACAGATGAACCGCAGCGATCCGCTTGGCGCTACGGTTCCGGCAACGACTGGCACGGCTAGGCAAGCACGGCCAAGACAAGCCGAAGGGAGCGACAACGTACCACCCAGGAATCCTGAGTTGCGGTGATAGGAGCTGATCAAAAAACGGGTACAAGCCCCGCTTTGGTTGTTGGGCTAGGGTCGCAATTCCCACGCCGATCAGCTGGGGAGGATGTCCAAGGAAGGATTCCTGGGTTAATCATCGAAAACTCGTAATACCAATCTCGATACCAATCTCGTAATACAAATTAGGACTTACGCAGGACTGTCTAGAACCCTTATCCCAAGACCCTCTTCCAAGTTGGGCGAGGAGAACCCAAATGATGCTGCCTCCCTTCTACCGTTCTGGGAGCAGGGGTTGGGAGATGAGGACAATTGAGGTTTTGCGTAAGTCCTGATGAAATTGCAGTCCGCCCTTCCCAATTTTCAGCAGCTCGATCGCGCTGAAGATCCTGAAAAAATTCCTACGAATCCGGGTTCAGGTGCCATGATTCAGTGGCAATCGCATCGCTGAAAATCAGCCTACTCCGGCGGTTTAAGTTTCGTGTTTAAATCCTGCAAAACCGAGATAAAGCCTGCACCGATGACTGGTGATCTCTAGTCTAGAAGTGGGACGTTTAGGAGATGATCGCGATATGAATTCCGAACTCAATCCTGGATCGGTACATCAGTCGAGCTTGGGGCGATCGGCCTGGAAAACAACGATCGCGATCGCGCTGCTGTTGTGGCTGGGTGCGAGCCTAGCGATCGACTTAGCCGCTATGCCAGCCCTCTATTTGGGCGGCATGATGGAGCGGGCTGACTTTGCACCCGTCGGTTTGCTGTTGTTAGGTAGTGTCAATCGGGTTGGCCTAGTCGCTGCCGCGCTGGTCTTGGCCGGGTCGATCGCCCTCGGTTACCGTCACGAAATGGGCCGCCTGGGCGAACGGCTGCTGGTGGCGATCGCCGCTCTGCTCCTAGCCATTGCCCTCATTCAAACCTATTGGCTCACCCCGATTATGGCCGGCTTGGGCGCATCCCTATCTTGGGCTGAACCCGCACCGATCGCCCTGCCCGTCAGTATGAAACTGCTGCACGGCAGCTACTTTGGCTTAGAAACCTTGAAACTGGTGTTGAGCACAAGTCTGCTGGGTCTCTGTGGGCGCAATGTGGCCTGGCGCGATCGCAGCTCAGCAGCATCTAAACTAATGCGCTGGGCTGGTAGTGATGCAACTGCTCTAATTCACTGGGTTAATTGTGCGAAATCAATCATGTTAGACAAGGGGCTTAAGCCCCTTGCCCCCTAATGATCGAGTAACGCAACCAATCAAAATAGTCTAGGAGTACCAGCTAGTAGTAGTGCTCCTAGACTAATACGCTGGGTTATCAGAGCTTGAAATTCAGAAAAATCAAGCTCGAAAAAAATGATTAACCCAGTGAATTAGAGCAGTTGTGCTACTACTGGACTACTGGACTGGATCACTGATGGACTAACTTTTAAGCCAACATCTTTAAGCTGGTGACAGCACTAGAACAAGGGGTTGAAATCCTGACGGTCAACGCGACGCGATCGCCAACAGCCGGGGACTTCAGCCCCTTTTGGCTACTGGCCTTTTGGCTACTGGATTCAATAACGCCTTTAACTACTCGTTTTTGACTACGCGCTAATTGCTCGACATGGTGGGTGACTTGCCATCCAGGTCACGCGAGGCATTCAGCTTTTGGTTTAACTCCCGAATGCGGCGCGACAACAGACGAATCACATTCACGGCAATATCTGGGGTTTCGTCGATCGCATCGTAGAGCTGCTGCTGGGTCAACATCAAACATTCGCAGGGTTCGATCGTGGTGACCGAAGCCGATCGCGGTTCCGCATCAAACAGCGACATTTCCCCGAAAAACGACCCTTTGCCCAGGTGGGCCAAATCGCGGTCACCAATATGCACCCGCACCCGCCCGGAGACGACAATGTAGAGCGATCGTCCCTCTTGGCCTTGGGTAAAAATGGTTTGCTTGGATGGAAACGAAAGCTCATCCATACAGGAGGCTAGCCGCACGAGAAACTCATCGCGCAGTTCTTTAAAGATCGGGACTTCGCGGATAAACAGCAGGCGATCGACGCTAGTGAGCATGAGCGGCTAGGCGCAGTGGATCGAGCAACGGGCCCCTGGCGGTCAATGGCTCAAAGCAGGTTGATGCACCGCGAGGGCAATTCTGAAGATTCAAAGGGGGCTTGAGTCGTCCGAATACCCCGCTATCTTATCCCGCTTTGGGGGAGTGGCGAGGGGGGAGACGGGTCACGATCGCGGGTCAGCCCGTTCCGTCGCCGTTGCCGGGAGCGCCACGCCCAAGCTCTGGGACAACTGGGTGACTTGGGCTAGCACTAGGCGATCGGGATCTTGCACCATCCGAGGCAAAATCTCAATCAACATCCGCTGGGATGCCATCGACAGATAGGCCAACACCGCCTCCCGCACAAACCCTCGGGGATGGCGCAAACAGGCCAGGGTTTGGTCAGTGGTCAGGCTCCAGCGCACTGCCCTGGCCAGGTGGAAGCAACAAGCCAGGGGCCAATCAGACAGGAAATGGCGCAGATCGAGCAGGCGACGTACCCGATCGCGCGGGGCCAATGATTCGTAGGTGACCAAATCATTCACCGCCGCTAGTCGATCGCGATCGGTCACCGAATCCAGAATCCCCAACACCGCCCGCTTGCTAGGAATATCCAGGGTGTTATCCAAAATCTCCAGCCCCCGAGCCACCGACTCCCGCGACCCCGATCGAATATTGAACGAGGCGGCCTGGATGGAGCCGATCGGGTAGAGGAACTTCATCAGCGAAAACAGGCGATCGTGGGCATCCTGAATCGAGTCGCGCAGGGACTGGCGCAGCAAATCCGCCTCACGCCCAGCCACCGCCGATTCGGGCAAGTCCACCAGGGCCGCCGCCAATTGCCCGATGTAGCGCAGCTCTTGGTCGATCGCCATTTCCACGCCGCTGCGACCCATCCGCCGCAACACGCCCTCAATCCCCGCGTCATCGGGCAGCTTCAGCAGCGTCCGCATAATCGTTTGGCGCGTGGCCCCCCAGGACACCAGCAGCCGCGACACCAAAATATCCAGGGCTTCGGAAGTGGCAATCCGCCCGATCGCCCCCCAGGCCTGCATCCGCATCAAATCGGGCTTGTGGCAATCCTCCGCCAACTCCACCAGCATCGGCAGCACCTCATGCTCCAGCTTGGTCAAGCCGCGCAGGGCCGCTTCCCGGGTAGTTTTGTAGTTCAAACCCCGCAGTAGCGCCGGATAATAGTCCTCCAGCTTGGCCGAGGCAATCACCTCCAGCAGAGCACAGCGCACTTCCACCGAGGTATCCTGCAACAGATCAGGCACGTAGAGCCGCAGGGCTTGCAAATAGGCTGCCTCACCCAAGGCCCGACAGCCCATCACCCGTTCGCGCACATCGCTGCTAGTCAGCATCCGCCGCAAACTGTTGGTGGCTTCGGCCTTTTGACCCGCCGACCCCCGCCGCATAATCAGCGAAGCCGCCGTGCCCCGCACCATCGGGTCTACCTCAGGCCGCAAATAGGGTTGCAGATGACGCACGTCTTGATCGGATTCGGTGATCCAAACGTAGCGGAGGGCGGCCGCCAACACTTCCGGCGGCGGCTGCTGCACGATCAAGGCCCGAACTTGGGCTAGGTAGTCCGTTTGGGGGCGATCGAGCATCACTTCCAAACTTTGCTTTTGCAGGGCGGTCGGGAAGCTGGTGAGCAGGGGCGCGAGCACTTCGTTGGCGCGATCGGGATCAATCCGACTCAGCAGCTCAATGCACGATCGCTTATCTTCGGGAGTAGTGCCCGGCTGCACTAGGGCCTCGACAACTGCTTGGCGCAGGGTGGAGGAGTCCACATCCATCGTCCCTAGACGGCCCCGTTCGGCACTGATCACCAACAAACTGATGTAGCGCGATCGCAGACCCCACACGGCCACCAACCAAAAGCCCGACAGCCCCACAATGCTGCCCAGCACAATCCAGCTCTGGGCATCCACCCAGGCGGTGGGCAGCCAGTGCTTGCCCACATAGACCATGCCCAAAATTAGCAGCCCCATCACCCCCGTGGACAGGGACTCAAACACCCCACGCACACGAGCCTGTATGGTGCCGCGCACACTATCCGGGATGGGCTGAAAGAGCACCGGGCTGGTGCTGGCAAACAGGGTGTAGCGTAGCAGCTCATCGGCAAACTTCAGGCCGATCGCCCCTAGGAAAGCCCCCGAAAAGCCTTGAAACGACAGGGGAATGCCCAGCAGCGCCAAGGAGCCAGTCAGCAGCACTGCCGAGGGCAAAATCGCCGCTGCCCGAAACAGCCCAATTCGTTCGATCGCCCGACTCGACACCAACCATTGGGTCAGCAATTCCGCCAAGCCCAGCACCCCATTAAACAGCCCCAAGAAGGTGGCGATCGAACTGGCCACATCGCCACTGCCACTGGCCACCATAGCCGTTTTGCTTTGGAGTTCTAGGCGATCGAAAAACTGAAACTCCACCAGCAAAAACAGCACCTGCGCCAACATGAAAAACGCCACCAGCCAGTTGGCATAGCTACGCAAGGGGCCCTGCAAGCGGCGATTGGAATCGGCTTGGGATTCTTCGATGTAGCGGCTGGGCGCATCGGGAAAAGCCTGACTGTAGGCTTGGCCTAAATAAAACAAAATGCCGCCACCAAGGGCGATCGTCAGGGCCGACAGCAGCAGCACATTGGGTAAGCCCACCCAAGCCAGCAAAAAAGGCAGGGAAAAGCCGCTGATCACATCCGCCACCAACACACCACTACTGATCAGTGGGTAGGTGCGCTTAATTTCCCGAATATTAAAAATCTGGTTGGCAGTGATGGCGGTGTTGATGTCATTGAGGCCATTGGTCACGTCCAACCACAGCCGCATCACAAACACCGTCAAGGCCGCCAGGTGCTCAATGCCCAACCCAGCCCGGAAGGCCACCAGGGGCAGCGCAATCACCAACGGCACAATCACGATCGTCCGCCGCAACGGAATCGCCTTTTGCATCAGCGAATAGGCAACCCCAATCAAGGCCCCGATCACGGCGTTGCAAACGTAGATCAGGGGCAACCCTGCCGCCCCGTAGCGATCGACAAACAACCCCGCCGTACTGTTATCCAGCCAACTCAACCCCACCGTGGTTGCAGTGTAGAAGGCGAACATCAGGCCGGTGCGTTCTCCTTCCTCGGGGCGCAGGTTTAACCAGCGCAGCACCTGCTGCCACGCCCCGCCTCGAGTTCCCTGATAGTTGGCATCCATGTACGACTGGGTGACGGAATTGAATCGGTTTTATGGGGGGCGATCGGGGGCGATCAACCCCGATCAACATAGGGGCATGCGACCGCACGCCCCTACGCCAATTCATGGGGATGGCGATCGCCCTGACTAGGATGGAATGCGCTCAAGACAGCGTGCGCTTGGTGCAAAGGATCCTGAGTCGATGCGATCGCCCTATTCGTAGGCCGGCGGATTACTTATCGCGTTTCGGCGACAGCAACATCATCATATTCCGGCCTTCCCGCTTGGGAGCCTGCTGCACTTCCGACACCTCTTGCAAATCCTTCATCATCTGCTGCAAGAGGGTTTCGGCCAGGTGAGAGTGCTGAATTTCCCGACCCCGGAAGGTGATCGTGGCCTTCACCTTGTCGCCAGCCTTCAGGAAGCGCTCGGCCGCCCGAATCCGCACTTGGTAGTCGTGCGGGTCGATTTTGTAGCGCATCTTGACTTCTTTAACGTCAGCCGTGTGCTGCTTCTTCTTGGCCTCGCGGGCTTTTTTCTCTTGCTCGAATTTGTATTTGCCGTAGTCCATGATCCGGCAAACGGGCGGTACAGCCTTATCGCTAATCAGCACGAGGTCGAGTTCTTTTTCCTCGGCCATGCGCCGCGCATCATAGGTGGGGATAATTCCGACCTGCGCACCATCAACATCGATGAGGCGCACTTCAGGGAAGCGGATGTTTTCGTTGATGGGGGGAAGATTCGCGGGTTTGCGTTTGTCGATGACTGGTGGCATTGGCAAATGGAGTCTGGGTTAGCGCGATCGCTGTGAGTGAATCGTTGACAGAGTGCGGTTAGGTGGCGAGACCGCGACGGAACAGTAGCGAGTCGCGCGGGGCGAGTTGCTTCCGTCTTAGCACGGTCGCGCCAAGTATCGAGCTGTCGAGCGGGGAATGCAAGCTACGGGCAATCATGCACGAGCAGCAAGACGCGCGGATTTAGCGGATCGATATGACAGCAGCCGGCATGGGGAGGTGTGGCTCCATCTTGCACGACTGCGTTCTATTTTAGCCGGTTCCCATCGGTCGATGACGTGGTGCGGGGAATCTGTTACGGCGGCGACTGAGGCGATCGAACCGACGGCCTAACCGATTGAGCGAGGTCAAGCGATCGGGGGTGGGTTGCGAATGTGCAAACTTTCTTAGCATTCCGGGGATCAGGCTAGGGTGGATAGGGCAGGGGCGATCGCCTACCCAATTGCTAGCAATCTGGCTTGGGTCTGGATGCGATCTGGCGGCCATGTCCCCAGTGGTTCCATGATTGCTCCGTCACTAATTCACTAACAATTGCTGCAATTGACTAGCAAATGCAGTAATCAGGAAACTTCCTGCTTCATCGCGGCGAAGTCGGCTTCATCCGCTCCACAGGCTGA
>RDXB01000104.1 GCA_004292515.1 Oscillatoriales cyanobacterium | reverse complement strand
TCGTCATTTCTCCTGAAATCCTGATTTCACCGTTAGGAGATCGTGGGGAGCAAGGGGCTTAAGCCCCTTGTTACGACCATTGGGGTACAGAAAATCAACTGTTTCAGCATCCCTACTGGCAATGACGACAGCCCCTAAGCCCCTTGCCCCCCGACTATTGATGCTTATCAGGTCGTACCAAAAGATACGGTTATCGCTTTTCGATCGTTCCGACACAGAGCGTCTGTGGGATGCGTTCCCACGCAACGCATGGGAACGATTTGATCTGAAACGATTTGAAGGGCGATCGCCCCACCCGATTACAGGGTCAGGGATTGCACATCGCCTTCGATCAGGGCAGCTAGGTCGCGCAGGAAGCCCGCCGAATCCGCACCGTAGATGATCCGGTGGTCGGCGGTCAGGTTCACCTGCATCACCCGCTTCACACCCAACAGACCATCATCGGTGGCCACCACGGTCGGCTTGGACGCGCCCACAGCCAGGATCGCGCCTTGGCCCGGCGGCAGGATTGCATCGAAGCGATCGACCCCAAACATCCCCAGGTTCGACAGGGTGAAAGTGCCGGTTGTGTATTCATCGGGCTGCAACTGCTTGCTGCGAGCGCGATTCACCAGGTCTTGCCAGTTGCGCGACAGGGAGTAGAGATCCACTTGGTCGGCATTTTTCAGCACCGGGGTGATCAAACCACCATCGGGCATGGCCACGGCCACGGCGATGTTGATGTCGCTGCGGTAGGCGATCGCATCGGTCGCATAGGCCGCGTTCACCACCGGGTGTTTGCGCAGGCTGAGGGCCACGGCCTTGGCCAGCAGGGCAGTCATGGTCACGCCCTTGGACTTCACTTGCTTGTAGAGCGCGTCCAGCTTGTCGGTGGTGATTGAGTAGCCCACGCGGAAGGTGGGGACACTCAGGCTGACCATCATGTTGTTGACCACGGCCTTTTGCAGGGTGGTCAGGGCCACGGCTTGGCCAGGCATTGGCGGCAGTGGGGCGGCGGCGGCGGCGGGTGCGGCGGCGGGCACGGCCACCGGAGTAGCGATCGGGACGGGGGTAACGATCGGGGTGCGACCGGCCGCCAATTCCACATCTTCGGCCACGATCCGACCGTTGGGGCCCGAACCGGTCAGGCTGTTTAGATCAACTTTTAGTTCTTTCGCCAGCTTCTTGGCGCGGGGCGAGGCGATCGTTCGGCCACTGGGCACAGCGGCGGGGGCGCTGGCTCCATTGCTGGGCGCGGCGGCCGCCACGGGAGCAGCCACGGGAGCAGCGGCCGGAGCAGCAGCAGGGGCGCTGGCTCCACTGGCCAAGCTGGCGGCTTGGGCCTTGGCGGCTTCGACTTCGGCTTCGGTTTCGGCAATCAGGGCGATCGTGGAACCCACGGGGGCGGAACCACCGGCATCAACAACGATCGCAGCCATGTAGCCTTCATTGAAGGATTCCACGTCCATGTCTGCCTTGTCGGACTCCACGATCAGGATCGTTTCGCCTTTCGCTACTTTATCGCCCGGCGCTTTCTCCCACGAGACAATTTTGCCTTCGGTCATCGTGGAGCTAAGGGCAGGCATGAAGACTTCGTGAATCATGGGCCGATCGTACCGGGGAACGCTAGGACTGAATGGTTGGGCTGCAATTCGCCAAGGTCAAATTTTACCGTCTGAGGGGACGCTGAGGGTGGGTTTGGGGCAATCGGGTTCGGCCAGAGCTGCCGAGACCGGGCATGGCGGGCCTGGGTGGCCATTCGGTCTCACAAGCCCGACCCCGCCGATACCGCCCTAGTTGCGAAAATCGGCGGACTTCAGATATTCCGTGTTCACGCCCGATTCGCGGGTGAGGGCGATTTTGCCGGTGCGGGCCAGTTCGCGCACCCCAAATTTTTCGAGCAATTGCAGGATTGCCACCATCTTGCCAGGGTCGCCCACCACTTCGATCGTCAGGGAGTCATCGGACACATCCACCACCCGCGCTCGGAAGATTTGCGCTAGCTCAATAATTTCCGATCGGGCACTGCTGGGCGCATTCACCTTCACCAACATCAGCTCCCGCTCCACACAGGGGACTTCGGTGATGTCTTGGACTTTGATCACGTTGATCAGCTTGTAGAGCTGCTTGACGATTTGCTCGATGATCCGATCGTCACCGGACACAATCATCGTGATCCGCGATACGCCACCTTGTTCGGCCGGGCCGACGGCCAGGCTTTCGATGTTGTATCCCCGGCGAGCAAATAGACCCGCGATGCGCGTCAAAACGCCGGCTTCGTCCTCAACAAGTACAGAAAGGGTGTGTTTCATGGTTCGGGGGAAGGCTGATGGCCACGGCGGGCGATCGGGTGAATCGCGCCCGATGCCGATCGAATTCCAAATCTTGCGACAGCCTTTCAGTGTAGGCGATTTGGCGGTGTTCCGATTGCCAAACCCGGCAGAGGGGGCGATCGTATGATCATTCTCAGTTTTGGGCAGGGCGAGGGGCGGTTGAATGCGGATTGCGATCGCGGGTGGTGGCGTTGTTGGGGCCATGATCGCTTACGAACTGAGCGGCAATCTTGATTGGCAAATTACGCTGATCGATTCGCCACTCGATTCGCAATCAGCCGGATTAACCCTGCCGGCCGATCGCCCCACATCCACGGGGGCAGCGCTCGGCGTTTTGATGGGGATTATTAGTAAAAAAACGAAGGGGCGCGCCTGGAACCTGCGCCGCCACAGTATTCAGCGCTATCCGTACCTAATTCAAGAACTAGAAACCCTGCTCGATCGCCCGATCCCCCACAACCCAAACGGCATCCTAAAACTGGCTTTTAATGAAGCTGATCGTCCCGGCTGGGAAGCCCTGGCAGAACTACGAAAAACCCAGGGATTCTCGCTAGAGTTGCTGTCACCTTCAGCAGTGCTTGATCGGTTCCCCTCGGTGAATTTAGCCGCCATGGATGGGGTGGCTTTTGGCGTATTTTCGCCCCAGGATTGGCAGGTGCAACCCCTGGCCTTGACGATCGCCTTGCGAGAAGCGGCAGTCAAACGAGGCGCAACGATCGCCCCGGTGCAAGTCACAGGAGCAGTAACGACAGGCGATCGGGTCGTCAGCCTGACCACCACGGCGGGAGAACTGGCCTGCGATCGATTAGTCGTGGCGGCCGGGTTGGGGTCGGCGGATCTAGCCCGGGCGATCGCGCCGGATTGGGATCGGCCGTTGCGATTACAGCCCGTGTTGGGTCAGGCCCAGCGGTTGCGACTGCCGTGCCCCCTGAGTGATCGCCCGGAACCAGTGCTGACCGGCAATGACATTCATATCGTGCCCCTCGGTGGCGGGGACTATTGGGTGGGGGCGACGGTGGAGTTTCCCGCCGGGGTCGAGCCGCCGATCGCCGATGGGGCCAAGTGGGCAGCGGCGTGGCAAGGGGCGATCGAGCTGGTTCCTGCCCTGGCCCAGGCAGAAATTGTCGAAACCTGGTCTGGCTTGCGGCCGCGCCCGGTGGAGCGATCGGCTCCGGTGATTGAACCGCTGAACGCCAACAGTTGGCTGGCCACCGGTCACTATCGCAATGGCGTGTTACTGGCTCCGGCCACCGCCCAATTAATCTCTGCAATGTTGACATCCTCCCCAGCCTAAAAGCGTAGGGATGATGGCCCTAATACCAATTTTGTGAATTAACGCCACGCAAGATCTAGAGCCAGTCAGGATTCCAGATCAGCATTTGTAGCATTGACAATTGAAATTGGTATGTATTGGTATGTATTGATGACAGTCCCTCGCTTTTCACAAGGCTTCTAGGCAGCCAAAGACCTAGAAAAAGTAGTGCCCTTGAAGTAATGATGCTAGTCTAGCAACAGTTATTTACAACTCCAGTCCATGCCTGCTTGCCCCCAGTGCCAATCCAGCCACACGGTCAAAAATGGCCGCATTCACAACGGCAAGCAGCGCTTCAAATGCAAAGCCTGTGGCCGACAATTTATTGAGCACCCCACTCAGAAACGAGTCACACCTGAGCAGATTATGCTCATTGACCGTCTGTTGCTAGAGCGTCTCTCCCAAGCAGCGATCGCCCGGGTTGCTCAGGTCTCTGAGTCTTGGATTGAATCCTATGTGGCTGTCCAAGCCGGTCGAATTCCTCGCCGGGTGCAAGTTCGCTCAACCCAAAAGGCCATTTAAGCTTGCCACTGGACTAGCTCTGGTCATTGGTCGATGCCAAATGGGTTTCCCAATCCTTGGTGAATCATGAGGCTGCGATCGGGCGATTTATTCACCACTACAATGCCTCATTGTCGATAGCTCCGTGGTTGATCATTACTTCAAAGGCACTACCCCCATGATTGACTCCCGTCCGCCCGTTCCCATTGAGCGCCCCGGTTGGGCCCGCCGCGCCCGTCACTGGGTTTGGGCGATCGCCCTGACAATTAGCACCCTGGTTGGGACTTGGTTGGACCACAGCCTGCCTGCCTATGCCACTGGGGTTTACGATCTGCCGCCCTTTGACCCTCAAGTGTGGGTGGTCGATCGCGCCGATTTATTTAGCCGCTTGACCAAGGGCAACCTGGAAAAGTCCCTGCGCGAAATTGCCCAAAAAACCGATACGGAAATTCGGTTCGTGACGTTTCGGCGCTTAGACTATGGCGAAACAATCAACAGCTTCACCCACGAGCTGTTTGAAACCTGGTTTCCGGAATCGGCGGATCAGGCGCATCAAATTCTGATTGCATTCGATGCGGTAACCAACGATGCGGCGATCGAAACCGGCTCGGCCGCTAAGGAAAAACTGAGCGATGAAATTGCCCAAAGCGTGGCCCAAGAGTCGCTGCTGATTCCCATTCGCGATGGCAACTACAATGGAGCCTTTTTGGGTGCAAAGGATCGCCTAGGGGCGGTGCTGGCAGGGAATCCCGATCCGGGGCCGCCGGAATTGGTGGAAAAAGTCGCGGTCGAAAGCACCTTTAAGAAGGCTGAAGAAACCGATCGCAATGGTTCGACAGTGTTGGTGGTGGTGTTGCTGGTTTTGGCGACGGCGATCCCGATGATCACCTACTTCGCCTACGTGCGCTAAAGTCGCGCTGCCTCGCTACGGTCATTGACAACTCCCACTCAACCAAAATTAGGGTTGTTGTTTTTGATCAAGTATGACTTTCATGGGTTGCATTCCGGGCTATTCAAGGCCTGAGAATGCAACCCATTTTGATGTGGGGGAGTGGCGGGCGATCGCCGGATCGTTGGTTGCCATCTGCCAAAATCACAATCATGATTGACCACTAGCGGGCCTTGCCAACCGACTCAGACGCAGTGACTAGATCCATGACTCTCCCCTTGATCCTTGCCCAGCAGCCCCCAGCCTGCGCCCGATCGGCCTCGCATCTAGCAGGTTTTCGTCGAGGGCAATCGCGCATGACTTGGTTGCGGGGTTGTTGGTGCTCACTCATACTGGGCGCAGTTTGGGGGGGAGTGGCTGAGGCGGGGTTAGCAGCAGCGATCGGGCGATCGCAACCCGACTCCCCCAGCGATCGAGTGACTGAACTGGCCCAACTGTCACCAGATCAACGGCCCATTCCCGATCTCAACCGCGATCGCTTTCCCCAATTCGTTCCCGACCCGCTGCAACCCCTGCCCGACGGTGGCCCAGCGATCGATCGGCCGCCCGTCACTCCGGCTCCAGCGGCGATCGACCCCAATGCACCAAAGTTTTTAGTCAACCAAATCATTGTCACGGGCAGCACTTGGCTCAGTGCGGTGGAGTTGGCCCGCCTCACCCAACCAGCCACGGGGCGCACGATCACCTTGGCGGAGTTGCAGTCGATCGCCGACAGCATCACCCAACGCTACCTGGATGCGGGCTACCTCACCTCCCGGGCCTACGTGCCAGAACAGACGATCGGCCCCGATGGGATTGCCAAAATTGCCGTCTTGGAAGGCTACCTGGCCGAAATTCGGATTGAAGGCACGCAGCGCCTGAGCCAAAACTACCTGCGATCGCGCATTGAGCTGGGAGCCGGTCGCCCCCTGAACGCCGTCAATCTGGAAAATCAATTGCGCCTGCTGAAGGCCAACCCCCTGCTGGAGACGATCGAAGCCAGCCTGCGAGCGGGGGACGGCCCCGGCCAAAGCGTCCTGACCGTGCGGGTCAAAGAAGCCAAAGCCTTCAGCGGCAGCATCGGCACGGATAACTATTCACCCCCCAGCATTGGTTCTGAGCGCGGTGTCCTGGCCTTGCAATACCGCAACCTGACGGGGATTGGCGACGAGCTGAGTTTCAACTACAACCACACCTGGCAAGACGGGGCGGATGTGTTGGACTTGGGCTATCGAGTGCCGGTGAATGCCATGGACGGCACGTTGCAACTGCGGTTTTCGCCTAACTGGAATGAAATTATCCAAGACCAATTTCGGGAACTGGAGATTAAAGGTGAGTCGCAACTCTATGAGCTGACCTACCGCCAACCCTTGGTGCGATCGCCCCGCGCAGAATTTGCCCTGTCCCTGGGATTCAGTCACCAGCGCGGCCAAACTTTCCTGTTCGAGGATGTGGGCTTTCCCTTTGGCATTGGCCCCGACGAAGACGGCCGCAGCATCACCAGCGTCTTGCGGTTTGGTCAGGACTATTTGCGGCGGGATTTGCGGGGAGCTTGGCTGCTGCGATCGCAATTCAACCTGGGTACGGGCTTGTTTGATGCCACCACGAATGGCGGCGATGATCCCGACGGGCAGTTTTTGAGCTGGAATGGCACGGTGCAGCGGATTCAGCGGCTGAACTCAACCCATTTGCTGATTTTGCAGGCAGATTTGCAACTGGCCTTGGATGAGCTGTTGCCTTCGCAGCAGTTTGTGATGGGTGGCGGCCAATCCGTGCGGGGGTTTCGCCAAAACGTGCGATCGGCTGATAACGGCTTCCGGCTGTCGATCGAAGATCGGATCACCCTGCTGCGAGACAGCGCGGGCGCACCGACCCTGACCCTTGCGCCCTTCATCGATGCGGGCTATGTCTGGAACCATCCCGACAATCCCAACCCAATTCCCGATCAGCGGTTTTTGATGGGGATTGGAACGGGGCTGCTGTGGGAACCGTTCACCAATTTCCTGGTACGGCTGGATTATGGGATTCCGCTGGTGGATTTGGACGATCGCGGCTTCAATGCCCAAGATTCCGGCTTCTACTTCAGCGTCAACTATCGGTTCTAAACCAGTCGATCTCACCCACCCAGACAAGGGGCTTCAGCCCCTTGCTCCCCAACGAATGCGCCAACCAACGGGGCTGATTGAACAAGGGGCGGAGGGGCGATCGAGCTTCGCCGTATCATGGGCAGGTTGTTCGCCGATCGCCCATGACCGCTCCCCGCCCTGACCTATCCCAGCTTTCCCCCACCGATCGCCTGGCCCTGATCGATCGCCTCCGTGGGTTCGTCACCCCGGAGCGGTGGCAGCGGATTCAAACCATGATCGCCCAGCGCACCCGCCATGTGACGGTGGTACTCGAAGATCTCTATCAACCCCACAATGCCAGTGCGGTGCTGCGGAGTTGCGATGGGTTTGGGATTCAGGATGTCCATGCGATCGAAACGCGCAACCCCTTTGCCCCCAATCGCGGCGTGAGCATTGGGGCCGATCGCTGGCTGACCCTCCACCGCTACAACCAAGCCCCCAGCACCAACCAACCTTCCAACACCGCCCGCTGTCTGCAAACCCTGAAGGAGCGAGGCTATTGCCTGGTGGCCACCACGCCCCACGAGCGCAGCACCACGATCCACGATGTGCCGCTCGATCGCCCCGTGGCCCTGCTGTTTGGCACGGAGCTGACCGGCCTGACCCAAGAGGCCCTGGACGCGGCCGATCGCTATGCCGTGATTCCGATGTTTGGCTTCAGCGAAAGTTTCAATATTTCCGTCAGTGTTGCCCTTTGTCTATATGACCTAACAACGCGGTTGCGGGCCGATCGCTCCGACTGGGCCCTGACTGAAACGGCCCAAACCGAGTTGCAACTGGACTGGCTGCGTCAATCGATCAAGGCGGGCGATCGACTGGTGCAACAATTCCTGAGTAATTCCTGAGTAATTCCTGGGTGATTCCTGGGTGATTCCTGAGCGATCGGGCGGCAATTCCTGAGCAATCGGGCGGCGATCGGGCGGCAATCAGTTAGATCCGGCTCGATCGGGCCCGATCGCCCGGGAATTAGCCTGCTCCTGTACCATTAACGATCGAGTGATGATCAGGCCACGATCGCCGCTCGATCGTTTCCATCACTAGCCCTGTCCGTCTCGAACCGCCACCCCTAACGCCGTCATGCAACCCAATCCCACCACCGACAGCCCCCAAACACCGGCCCCTCAAACACCGGCCCCTCAAACACCGGCCCCCGAAGCCCCACCCAGCTACGTCAAGCTGGCCATGCGCAACATGGTCCGCAAAGGCAGCAAATCACTCCAGCACTTTGCCCTCACCACGGCGGCACTGCTGGGAGCCTTGGTGGGTCTGGCCTATCTCACCCGCTAGCCTTCATCCTGCGCGAGTTTAGAACCCATGCGCGAATTTGAAATGGAACTTGCCGAAGTCGATGACGACGCGCCGATTTATGTCTGCGTGCAAGACGAGCCAACCCAATACCAGCCCTTGAGCGTGGCGATCGCCGACAGCACTTGGCAGGGGTGGTTTGAAACCTGGCTGGCGGCCCTCGATCCGCGATCGCCCCAGGATATGCCCTACCTGATCGACCAAACCGACGAAGCGGGCCAGTTGCCGCCCCTCGAACTCAGCCTGCGGTTGACCGGCGATGCGGAAATTCACCAACTGAACGCGGAATTTCGCCAAGTCGATCGCCCCACCGACGTGTTGGCCTTTGCCGCCATGGAATGGGAAGCGGCCGACGTGGACTTGGCGGATCTCGAAGAAGTGGACGACGCAGAGTTGGGCGACTGGGCGATCGAACTGGGCGACGTAGCCATTTCGGTGGAAACCGCCGCACGCCAGGCCAGTGAAGCGGGGCATGACCTAACCGTTGAACTGGCTTGGCTCGCGGCCCACGGTTTTTTGCATCTGCTGGGTTGGGATCATCCCGATCAGGCAACCCTCGATCAAATGCTCGATCGCCAACTGGACTTGCTGAAGGCGATCGGATTGACCCCCCAGGTCGATCGCGCCAAGCTAGTGACAGCCTGCGATTAATCCCCGTCATCCTTTGCCAGCCGTCAGCCTTGATGAGCGATTTACAAAAGCCCCAAAAGCCACCCGCGCCTAATGCTCGGCGCGACCAAGCTTGGAAAGTTGCCCCCAACCTGTTCATCAGCTTTCGCTACGCGGGGGCCGGGCTGGTTCACACGTTTCTAACCCAACGCAATTTTCGAGTGCATACGGTTGTGGCGATCATTGTGTTGAGCTGGAGCACCAGCCTGCATCGCCCTGCCTTGGAAGTGGCGCTGGTGGGGATCACGATCGGGATTGTCTTGTCTTTGGAATTGTTGAACACGGCGATCGAGTCGATCGTTGACCTGACCGTGGGCAAGAACTACCACGACCTAGCCAAGGTGGCCAAAGACTGCGCGGCGGCGGCGGTGTTGATGGCGGCGATTATTGCGGTGTTGGTGGGTTCGGTGTTGCTGATTCCTCCGACCTGGGCCCTACTGCTCGATCGCTGGGGCCCATAAACACCGCTAGCCAATCCAAATCCAATTGGTTGGGCTGAAGCACAAAACCCAACCCACCAGCGCAACTCGATTAATATGCCGGATTGATGCACCGTCGCTGGTCGCATCTTGAGCCTCAATCTGCATCAGACCACAGATTCGTTTATGTCCAAGATCCTGGCAGGGTCAGCCTGCAAACTACAGGCTTCAACTTAAGCTGCCTGAGCCGCGCCAGAAGCACATCCTCATAATAGAGAGCAGCTCGATCGCCCCTGGGTTTTCCCCTCCTTTGTGCCATGAGTTTGATTGATCCGGCCCCGTTGTTGGCCTTTTCGGAAGCGGCTAGTGTTTTTCGAGGTGACGAAAAAGGCGAGGCCCAGACGTTTTTAAATCGCTTTTTTGCGGCCTTTGGCTATGCAGATGCGATCGCGGCGGGGGCAGCCTTTGAAACACGGGTGGCCAAGGGCAGTGCCAGCGGCCACACGGGTTTTGCGGATTTGGTGTGGCGATCGAGCGACAAACCGCAGCGGCCGGGTGTGTTG
>RDXB01000051.1 GCA_004292515.1 Oscillatoriales cyanobacterium | reverse complement strand
GATCGCTAAAGATTGCTCGTGAAAGTCGATCGCCCGCTGACACTCACCGAGAGCATGATAAGCATCGCCCAAGCCGATGAGCGAGATGGCTTCTCCTTTGCGATCACCAATATCTCGTCTGATCGCTAAAGATTGCTCGTGAAAGTCGATCGCCCGCTGATACTCACCGAGATAATAATCAGCATTTCCCAACCCGTTGAGTGAGTTAGCTTCTGCCTCCTGATCGCCCAGTTCGCGGGCTAGCTCCAGCGCTTGTTCATAGGCTCCGATCGCCTGGGGATAGTTGCTGTAGTTGAGATGTTGCCAACCCAACTGATTCCAGAGGCGGGCCAGGCGCGGGCGATTGTCGGCGTTGGCGGCGATCGCGGCTTGTAAGTCTTCTAGGGAAAGGATGCTGTCGTCATCAGCATCGCCATCAGACGTGATGCGAGCTAGCGCATCTGGGGAGCGGACTTGGCCCGTTTCCACGGGGGTGCGCTGGCGAAACTGAAACGTGCCCCGTCGCCAACTCCAAAAGTCGGGCGCTTTCTGGGCGATTTGCCGATAGAGGCGTGGGGTCAGCCACAGAACGATCGGATAGGGAATTTGCCCGATCGCCTCCCGCGTCCATTGCAGATAGCCAAAAAAGCGATCGATCTCCGTGGGGCTGTCGTTGTCGGGTTGGATGCCCGACAGGCCCCCCGCCCCGCGCACCATCACGCAGCCCGATCGCCCCGCGCGTAAATGGGGCCCCTCGGCGATCGCCCGTTCCACCGCTGTTCGCAAGCTGGGGTCGCGCCGGTTCAAGCGCACTTCCACCGAAAACAAACCCTCCTGCCGCAACTCCACCTCGCAGCGCCGGACGATCGATTCCTCCGCGATTGGATCATCGCTGACCGCCACCAACAGGGCCGCCATGTCCTTGCTGGCGGCGATCGTCTCGATCAACCGCTCAAAGGTCAGTTCATCTTGCAGCGCCATATCGGTTGGGAGAGTTGCCATATTGCTTGACTAAGCGGTGACCAAACCGCGCCGGTTCAACAAATCCACTACCAACGGATTCACATCAAACCAATCATCCCCATTGCGATATTCCAACACATACAGCCACTGCAACAAATTCAAGAAGGTCTGGCGCTCTTGGTCGTCCTTATCATCGTAAATGTGGTGATGATAAATCTTCACCAAGATTTGATAGCTACTTTGATTCAGGGGCGCAGCAATATTATTTCTGAGTTCGTCAATGGCCAGTTGTAAAATTTCCTGATTGATTTTGAACTCGGTGAGGGTGCGATCGCGCCGCAATTGCAACATCACCTGCTGACAGCATTCATTGGCAATTCGCACCAGCTCCCGCAAAACGCCACCACTCATGACGGCAATTTGCTCGGCAATCCCTGGCTCCAACAAATCGGGGTCAATTCGACGATGAAGGGCCGCTGTCAGCTCTGCCACTACTTCGGGATTTGGCAGAACATCCTTCTTGCGACTGTCACCCCGTTGATAGAGCTTGGAGACCCGCATAAAGTGCATTTGGTTGTCAGCAGCAGTGTTTAGGCTATTTAGCAAGGTAATATCCCGCACTGCCCCGATCGGCACGGTGTAGAGAATCCGAAAGCTGGGGCCAAACAGAGCATTCACATTTTCATAATAGAGATTTCTGGCAACTGACAAATCGAGTTTGTCGAGGTCGTCAATAATCACAAATAGCTCCTGTTGAGTAACCAATTCAACTACGGAGGCAATGTTGTCCAGTTGTTGAATCAGGTCAAAAACGCTTCGCTCAAATTTTGTTTTGATTTCATCGCGCACCGATGAATCGGTTTTCATTTTGCCCTTAAAGAATACAAAGTCAAACCCGGCTTCCACTTCGGCGCTAATGGGCGTTTCGGTGATCGTGCGGGTACGCTCTGTAAACCAATTCTCGATCCGTTTCCGTTGCTCTTCAGAAAACTCAACCTTGGCCTCGATCGCTTGGGCCATGATTTGCAGCGCGATCGAAAACAACAGATTCACATGGTTCACGTCCGACTGTTCCACCACATCGGCGATCGAGAACCGCACAATAAAAAACCGCTGTTCCGGGTCTTCGTTCAACCGCCGCTCCCAAGTTGCCAACAGGGTCGATTTGCCACAGCCCCGATGGCCCGCAAAAATGATTTTGTTGTGTTGTGGTGCGGCTAGGTCAATCAGGTTTTCGAGTTCTGCGATCGACTCCTCACCATACTCAATCCCAAACTGGGCGATCGCCGCTTCATCCAGCAGCGGTTGTAAATTCAGGTTGCGATAGGCCTGACGGAAGCGATCGCGTAACAGCGCATTTGACATTGCCAGAAACTCCAATTAACCCCAATTTAAGATCAGCTTGATCAGCGAGTAAGCGGCGAGCACAGGGTGAACAGGTGCAGCCGCTCTTGAATACGCCCCTTGAAGATGGTGCTGAGACCAGGATTGATGCTCTCGATTGATCATCCCGTAGGATGGGCATTGGCCACCATAATCCTAGGACAGCCGATCGACTCCCAAGCCGGGGCGATCGCTGGGTAGCAGGCGGCCACCGGGGGCGATCGCCGCGCCCACAAAGGGGTCATCGATCAGGTTCAAATGGCTGTCGAGATCCAAATAATCCGCCCAAGCACCTAAATGCAGGGCCGCCGTGTTGGCCAAGGTGCTGTCGGAATAGCAACCAAACATCACTTGTAAGCCACAGGCGCGGGCCGTGGCCACCATCCGGGCCGCCTCGCTCAAGCCGCCACATTTCATCAGTTTCAGGTTGATCCCATCCACCAGGGGAGCCAAACGCGGCAGGTCGCGACTGTCAAAGCAGCTTTCATCCACAAAAATCGGCAGGGGCGATCGCGCTTTTAGCTCGGCTAGTTGGGCTTCACAACCGACGGGCAGCGGCTGCTCCAGATAGGCCACGCCCCGTTCAGCCAGCCAGTCGGCCATGGCGATTGCCCCCGGCAGATCCCAGCCGCCATTGGCATCCACCAGCAACCGGGCCTGGGGTGCTTCGTCCCGCACGGCTTCCACGAGGGCGCGATCGGCCGCCAAGCCCTCGGGACTGCCCAACTTCAGCTTCAGCCAAGGAGTGTCGATCGCCTCGCGCCACTGTTGCACTCGCTGGCGGGCCGACTCGGGCGAGCCAATCCCGATCGTCACGGAAATCGGCGGGATGCGATCGCGATCGCCCCCCCAAAGTTGCCACAGGGCCAGGCCCGATCGCTTGCCCAGCCAATCCCACAGGGCCAGGTCGATCGCCGCCCGGGCCGCCGAGGGCAGGGGTTGGATCGCCTGTTCAATCCGTTGGCGATCGAGTGGATGATATTGGGCCAATCTGGGGGCGATCGCTTGCAGGGCCGTTTCTAGGGCCTCGGTGGTTTGGTGATGCACGCCATGCACCAGGGGCGAGGCCTCTCCCCAGCCTTCGAGGCCGTCGGCGGCAATTTTGATCCAGAGATTGGTGTTGCCGCGATTCGTGCCTCGGCTGATCGTCAGGGGCGATCGCTTGGTCAGGGTGAAGCGTTCGATCGTGATTTGCATAGCGCTCGTTTGTTAAAAATCTTTAGCAACCGCCACCGCTTGGGAAGCCCAGCCCGTACAGTTAACCTTAAATCCTCTGAATTCGATTTTGGATTCGATCAAGAATAAGGATCTTTCCCAATGGCAGCCTCTTTTCTTCCCTCGATTTTTGTGCCGATTGTTGGCTGGGTGTTCCCCGCTGTGGTGATGGCCCTGTTGTTCCTGCATATTGAAAGCGACGCATAACCCGCGACGCATAATAAAAGCCTTGAACGGGGCATTCCTGAGCCAAGTTCACGTTCCTTGCTAGGGCGATCGTGGCCGTTCTGCTCTGAGTTGGGTGGGCGATCGCTCCCTAGGTCTGGTGCTTTGCCTTCTCCTTGAATCGAGTTGATTTAGATCCAAGCCGCCAACTGTCTAAGATAGTTAGCGGTTTTTTGTTTTTTTATGGGTGATGATCGCCCCCCACCATGACTGAGCGAGCAACAACGGCCCGGCTAATTGAAGTGTTTTCGGCGATTCAGGGGGAGGGGCCGATCGTTGGCACGCGCCAACTGTTTGTGCGGTTTGCCCAATGCGATTTGCGCTGCGACTATTGCGACAGCGATCGCACCTGGCTAGCCCCCGATACCTGCGAGATTGAGCAAACCCCCGGTGCGCGGGATTTCGTCACTGAGCCAAATCCTGTGGCCTTGGCGCAACTGCTGGCTTGGGTGCAACGGCTCGATCGCCCCAACCTACACGACAGCATTAGCTTGACTGGCGGTGAACCGTTGTTGCACAGCCCTTTTTTGCAGCAGTTTTTGCCCGCGATCAAGCAGGTTTGTGCCTTGCCGATTTATCTGGAAACCGGCGGCCACCGCCCCCAGCAACTGGAGCCGCTGTTGCCCTGGATCGATTGGGTGGGGATGGATCTGAAGTTGCCGAGTGTCAGTGGCGAAACCCATTGGGCCGCCCATGAGCAAATGCTGCGGCTTTGTGTGGCGGCGCAAAAGTGGGTGTTTGTGAAGGCGATCGTTTCGGAAGCGACGACCCTGGCGGATTTGACCCGATCGGCGGAGTTGGTGGCGGCGATCGATCCGCATTTGGTTTATGTGATGCAACCGGTGTCGCCCTTGCCCGCCCCGATCAAGCCCGATCGCCAACCGCCGCAACCACCGATTCCGGCCCAGGTGCTGCAATGGCAACAACATCTGAAGCAATGGCTGCCCCAAACGATCGTGATTCCCCAAACCCACAAGGCGATCGGCCAGCTTTAGCGGGTGTGGTATGTGATCCGCTCCACTCAACGGGGTTGGATGATCATGATCATCGGTTGATCAGGTTATCAGGCTATCAGGTTAATTGTGCTAGGCCACAACGATCGGGCTGGTTTGGCGCGATCGCCGTTCGATCGCCTGGCCAAAGAACGCCTCCAAGGCCCGCACCGGGCGGGTGTCTTCAAATAACCGATCAGCACGCGATCGCAGCTCAGTACTCAGGCGCTGGCGACGGAATCGATCGCGCCCCAGGTCGATCGCCAATTGCTGGTAGTCTTCCAGGCTGGTGGCGATCGTTTCAGTGAGACCCAGCTCCTGCAAAATCGCCAGGGCGTGGCGGCCGCGCATCAAGTCTCCCGGCAGCGTCACCACCGGCAACCCACAGGCGATCGCCTCGATCACGCTGTTGCAGCCCGACCAGCCGATCGAGTCGAGAAAGACATCGGCCACCTGGTTTAGTTGCCAAAACCGCTCCTGAGATTGGGGTGGCAAAATCGTGCAATGTTGCGCAAAGTCCAGCCCGGCCACCGCAAACGCCTGACTGAGGCGCGATCGAAACGGGGCCGCCGCCTCGGGAAAGGGACTCGCCAAAAACACAAAATGCGCGGCCGGCACTTGCTGGGCAATTTCTACCCAGAGCCGATCGAATTGCGGCAAATACTTATAGAGCGATTGGCAGCAGAGATAAAGCACCGCGTCGGCCGGTAGCCCAAAGCTGGCCCGATCGGCCGCCGACCACTGCGCGATCGGTGGGCGATCGTAGGTAATCCCCAGCCCCGGCAAACAGATCGGCGTTTCACTGTAGTGAAATTCCGCCTGGGGGGGTTCCATTCGATCGCTCGTCAAAAAGTAGTCCACCACCGGCAGCCCCGTGGTGACGGGATGACCCCAGGTGGCACATTGAATCGGCGCAAACCGCCAGCCCCCCAGCAAATACATCACCGCATCCATGCCCACATCCAGCAGCACCACCACATCCAACTGGTCGGCCCAAATGGCCCGACAAAAGGCGGCATACCGCTGGGGGTCAAACTGCGATCCCATTTCCCAAAAGGCAAACTGATCGCTCAGGCGGCCGGCCTGCTCGGTGGTGTCATCCCAGCGGTTGCCAGCGTAGTAGGTGTAAATTTCTAGGCGATCGCGATCGGCGTGGCGCAACCAGCCGAGATGGCTTTTCATCACGGAATGGTGATGGAAGTGGCTGCCCAAATAGCCGACGCGGATTTTGTCACCGGGGGATCGATCGCGCAGTTGTCGGGGTTGCAGGGCCGCCAAATCGGGAAAGGCCGCCGCCAAGCTGGCCGACACCCAAGCGCCGTATTGTTCTTGGAGGGCGCGATCGTTTTGGCCCTGGTAGCTGAGATAAAAGGGCACACGCAGGGCGATCGCGCGCAAGGCCAACCCCACCAAGGCCGGGTGCGATCGGGTCAGCTCAATCAGTTGACTCAACCCCCGACCGTAGGCCGCGCGGGATTCCTCGACGGCGGCGGCATCGGGATAGATCGTTGGCAACTGCAACCAGCCGTCAAAGGCCGTCAGGGCCCCCAAGTACCAGCTTTCATGGTCGGGTTCCAAGGTCAGGGCCTTTGACCAAGCGGCGGTCGCCTCGGCTACTCGGCCCGAGCGGGTCAACCATTCCCCCAGGGCGGCGTAGGAGTTGGCGGCCAGCGGATCGCTCAAAATGCGCGATCGCCAAAAGTCCCAGGGATCACGATCAGTAGAATGCATAGGATGCAATGGATTGCCCATGCTGAATTTGCTGTGGTTGAGCCTGGCGCAATGGGCCCGACCGGGGAACTGATCGCTCGATCGATTGCAGCCCCTAACGCCGCTAAGGGCGCTAAATTGTTACCAACCGTCACGAATTCAAGCTTACGGGCGATCGCCCCAGTCTGAACAAATCTTCTGAGCAACTCCCCTGGGCGACTCCTCTGGGTAACTCCTCTGGGCGACTCCTCTGGGCGACTCCTCCATCCCTCACGACACCGCCTCAATGATGGCTGAACTGTTCTATCGATCGACCTGAGCGAGACTGTCATGATTGGATCAAGACGAGACCGGCCACCGCATCGATCGCCCGTTTGGATCGGCAGTGCTTGGGGCCTGGCGTTGCTGGCTATGGGCTGCCAACAGGCCATTCCCCCCAGCGATGCCCAAGCGCCTGCGGCCCGTCCGTCTGACCCAAGCGGCCCGCCTGCGGTTGATGTGGCCGTGGCGACGATCGGGCCCCTGGCCGCCGCCCGGGACTATGTGGGCACGACCCAGCCGGCCCGCACTGTGGCCCTGCGATCGCGGGTGGAAGGTTATGTCTTGGAGGTGAATGCCGATGTGGGCGATCGGGTCACCCGAGGTCAACCGTTGGCGCGGGTGGATGCTCGGTTGTTGGCGGCCGCTGCCGTGGAAGCCCAGGCCGAGGTGTCGGCCCGCGAAATGGAGGTGGCCAGCAACCAAGCCCAAATCGGCGAGACCCGGGCCCGGGTGGGCGAGGCTCAATTGCGGCTGGAACAAGCGCGATCGGATCTGAAACGGTTGGAGCGGCTGTTTACGGAGGGGGCGATCGCCGAGCAGGACGTGGAAACGGCCCGCACCGCCGTGGGCACGGCCCAACAGGCCCTGAAAGCCGCCCGCCAACAGGTCAGCACTCGCGAACAGACGGTGGCTGTGGCCCGGCGACGGGTTTCGGCCCAGCAGGCGATCGCCGACCAAGCCCGCCAGCGCCAAGACTTTGCCCGCCTGAAATCGCCGATCGCCGGCCGAATTTTGGCCCGGGTGCTGGAGCCGGGCAGCTTGGCCCAACCGGGTAGCGAAATTTTGACGATCGGTGACTTTAGCCAACTGCGAATTGTGGTGCGCCTGTCCGATCGCGACCTGGCTAGCGTGCGGCTGGGCCAACCGGCCCGCGTGCGCTTCGATGCCCTGCCCAATCGGGAATTTACGGGGCGGGTCGCGGAAATTTCCCCCCAGGGTGATCCGGTCTCGCGCCAGATCCCCGTGGAAATCACCCTGCCCAACCCCAATGGCGACTTGGGTAGCGGCTTGCTGGCGCGGGTCAGCTTTGTCACTCCCACCCAAAACCGGGTGGCCGTGCTGGAGCAGGCCTTGAAGGTGGCGGAGGGCCGCCCCAATGATCGCCCCAATGATCGCCCCGGTGGTGGGATGCGACCGGGCAACCCTGCCGGCGCTCCCGAGGCCGATCGCCCCCAACCGCGCCAAGGGACAATTTTTACGGTGCAAGAGCGCGGCTCCGAGGTGGTGGTCCTGGCGCGTCCTGTGCAGCTTGGCGATCGGGCCGATGGCCGGGTGCAAATCCTCTCGGGGCTGCGACCGGGCGATCGCTACATTCTCCGCAGCAGCGACCCCTTGACCAATGGCGATCGGGTGCGGTTGAGTGCCCTATCGGAACCCAATCCGGCGGCGATCGAGCAGCCCAGCTCACGACCCGCACGGTAATTCGGCCCCCAGGTGAGCAGCAGGTAATCGGCTATGTTTGATCCCCCGTCCGGCTGGAGCCTCAGCGCCCTTTCGATTCGCCGTCACATTGCCACCCTGACCCTGGCGGTGGCGGCGATCGTCCTGGGCGGCTTCTTTGTCAGCACCATGCAGGTGGACTTGTTGCCCGCCATCACCTACCCGCGCATTGGCTTGCGGGCCGATGCACCCGGCTTGGCCCCCGAAGTGGCGATCGATGAAGTCACTCGCCCCCTCGAAGAAGCCCTGTCGGCCACCGAGGGCGTGGTGCAAGTCTATTCGCAAACCCGCGAAGGCAGCATCAGCCTTGATCTGTACTTTCAACCGGGCGGCAATCTCGATCGCGCCCTCAACGATGCGACGGCGGCCTTTAACCGGGCCCGGGGTCGCTTGCCCGAGGTGGTGGAAAATGCCCGCCTGTTTAAGATTGATCCTTCCCAGTTGCCGGTTTACGAGTTGGCATTGTCCGCGCCCAATCGTTCTGTGGCTGAACTGCGGGTGCTGGCCGATCAGGAATTGGCCCGCGAGCTGAATGTGGTTGATGGGGTCGCGTCCGTCAGCGTCTCCGGTGGCGTGGCAGAGGAAGTGCGGGTCACGCTGGATTTGCCCCGGCTCCAGGCGATCGGCTTGGATATCAGCACCGTGCTGGAGGGCCTGCGCGATCGCAACCAAGACATCTCCGGCGGTCGGATCTACACCCCCGACTCGGAACCCCTGACCCGGGCCACGGGCCGGTTCCGCAGCGCCGACGACATTGCCCAACTGCCCTTTGTGGTGCGATCGGGTCAAAACGGCGCGGCCACCCAAACTATTCGGCTGCAAGAGGTGGCCGAGGTGGTGGATGGCACGGCGGAACAGCGGGTGGCGGTGCGGCTCAATGGTCAGCCCGCCGTCAAACTCAGCATCCAAAAGCAACAGGAAGCGAATACGATCGCCGTGGTCGATGGGGTTAAACAACGGCTCGATCGCTTGCGGGTCAATGGCACAATTCCGCCAGATATCACCTTGGTCACCACCCTGGATGAGTCGGTTTTTATTCAAAATGCGATCTCGAATGTGGTCTCCTCGGGGGTCGTGGGCACGGGTCTGGCAGCGATCGCCGTGTTCTTTTTCCTGGGTTCTCTGCGGCAAACCTTGATCGTCACCCTGTCGATTCCCCTGGCCACCCTGATCGCCGTGATTGCCATGCGCCTCTGCGGCTTGACGGTCAATATCTTCAGCTTGGGCGGTTTGGCGCTCGGGGTGGGGATTGTGGTCGATAACTCGATCGTGATGATGGAGGCGATCGTGGAAGGGACGCGATCGCCCGGCCGCACCGTGGAGCCGGCCGAAATCATCGATCGGGCGATCGTCAGCAGCCAAGCGGTGGAGTCGGCGCTGATCGCCTCCACCAGCACTAACTTGGTGGCTGTGTTGCCCTTTTTGGCGATCGGCGGCTTCATTGCCCTGCTGTTTAATGAGCTGATTTTGACGATTAGCTTTTCCGTGGCGGCCTCGATTTTGGTGGCGGCCACGGTGGTGCCGGCCTTGGCGGCGCGATTGTTGGCAATCCCCCAATCCAGTGGTGTGGGCCGTACCTGGCTGCTGCGGGAGTTTGATCGGCGCGTCGATGGGCTGATGTATCTCTACGGCCGCAGTTTGCGGGCCCTGATGCCTTGGCGGTTGGTGGTGGTTGCCGTGATTTCGATCAGCTTGACCGGGGCCAGCTTGTGGGCGATCGGCGGCATTCCCCAAGAAATCCTGCCTCGAATCGCCACGGGCCAAGTGCAGCTCACGGCCCAATTTCCCCCAGGAACCACCTTGGCTGCCAACCGGCGGGTGATGGATCGGGTCGATGAAATCTTGCTGAAGCAACCGGAAACGGTCTACGCCTTCACCACGATCGGGGGATCGCTGTTTGGCACCAGTGTCAACGAAAACCCCCTGCGCAGTTCCAGCACCATTTCCCTAAAACCCAACAGCGATCCGGCGGGCTTCATCCAGCGCGTCAATCGCCAACTGAAGCGCCTGAACCTGGTGGAGGTGCGGCTGCGGTTGCGACCGGGCGAAGTGCGCGGCTTGATTTTGAATAACTCGCCCGTGCGCGGGGCCGAAGTGGACGTTATCCTGCAAGGTCGCGATCCAGACGTGCTGGCTGCGGCCAGTCGCCAGGTGTTGGCGGCCCTGGATGAGCAGGCCACCCAAGCCAGCTTCCGGCCCGATGCCGATCGCCCCCAACCGGAACTGAAAATTCGGCCCGATCCAGCCCGTTTGGCGGACTTGGATTTGGATGTGACCGATGTGGGCCAGGTGATCGAAACGGCGATCCAAGGCTCGGTGCCCACCCAGCTCCAACGGGGCGATCGGCTGGTGGATGTGCGGGTGCGACTCGATCGCAGTCAAATCAGCCAGCCCTCGCAATTGCTGGAGTTGCCCCTGTTTGCCGGGGATGGACAGTTGGTGCAGCTCGGTGAGGTGGCGACGATCGAACCGGGCCGCGCTCCCAGCGAAATTCAGCGGATCGATCGCCGACCCGTAGCCCTGATTGCCGGTAGCTTGAATGCGGGCGGCAGTCTGAGCGGGGCGATCGCTGAGGTCGATCGAATCTTGGCGGGGCTGACCTTGCCCGAGGGCGTGACCCGGTTGCCCAGCGCCGCCGCCGCTAGCAATCAGCAAATTCAAGCGGCGCTGCCCGTGTTGGGTGGCTTGGCCACGTTTTTGGTGTTTGTGGTGATGGCGGTGCAATACAACTCGCTGGTTGACCCCTTGGCGATTTTGTTTGCGATTCCGTTGGCGGTGGCGGGTGGCATTTTGGGGCTAGCGGTCACCCAAACGGCGATCGGGGCCACGGCGGTGGTCGGTGGTGTGCTGCTGATTGGGATTGTGGTCAACAACGCGATCATCATGGTGGAGCTGGCCAACCAACTGCGGGAGCGCGATCGGCTCACCCGTTGGGAAGCGATCGTCCAAGCCGCTCCCCAACGTCTGCGCCCCATCCTGATGACCACGATCACCACTGTGTTGGGGATGTTGCCCCTGGCCATGGGCATTGGGGCTGGCAGCGAATTCTTGCAGCCCTTGGGGATCACGATTTTTGCGGGCTTGTCTCTGGCCACCGTGCTGACCCTGTTTCTAATTCCCTGCCTCTATGTGCTGCTCCACGATGGGTTGCGCTGGCCCTTTGGCCAATCGCCCCGAGCGATCACCCCGCTGCCAACAGAACTCAGCCACGACGAGGCGATCGCCAATCCCCGCGACGGCGATCCCGCCCCCATTCCCGTGGAAACCTCCGACTAGGAAGCTGCATCTACCGATTGGATCGGAATCCGCAGAGTAAATGTAGTGCCCTGGCCCGGCTCTGACTGACAAAACAGATGACCTCTGTGGCGATCAACCACAATTTGGTAACTGATCGACAGCCCCAAGCCGGTTCCTTTACCAATCGGCTTGGTCGTGAAAAAGGGATCAAAAATCTGTGCCGCCACCGCCGCATCAATGCCCCCGCCACTATCAGTGATCTGCACTTCTACCCAATCGGTTTGGTAGCGTTGGGTGACAATTTCAATGCTGTAGGGGGCGATCGCTCCAGGATTGGGATGCTCCCGGCTGGGCAATCCCCGCAATGGTCGTTGGTGAGCATCTTCGATCGCATCGATCGCATTCACTAACAGATTCATAAACACCTGGTTGATGTTGCCGGAATAGCACATCACCGGGGGCAATGTGTCATAGCGGCGAATCACATCAATGGCGGGGCGATCGCCTTGGGGTTTTAACCGATGCGCCAAAATAGTCAGCGCACCTTCCAATCCCTCATGCAAATCAACAGTCTTAATATCTGCCTCATCCAACCGTGAAAACGTACGCAAAGATTTGACAATGCCACAAATGCGCTCAGATCCCAGCTTCATCGAACCCAAGAGATTGAGCAGATCTGATTCTAGAAAATCCAGATCCAAATCTTCAATGCGATCGGCAATTTCAGGAGTGGGTTCAGGATAGGTTTTCCGATAGAGTTCCAACAAACCCAGGATATCTTTCGTGTAGGTTTCGGCGGGACTAATATTTGCAGCAATAAAATTCAAAGGATTATTAATTTCATGGGCAACTCCCGCCACCATTTGCCCCAAACTCGACATTTTTTCGGTTTGAATCATTTGGGATTGAGCAGCCTTCAGCTCCGCCAATGCCTGTTGTAGCTCTGCATTGCGCTGGCGTAGGGCCGCTTCAGAGGCTTTGAGGGCTTCTTCCATATATTTGCGATCGGTAATATCCGTCCGAATCGACAAATATCGCATTGGTTTACTTTGGCGATCTAAGATCGGCACAATCATGGTGTAAACCCAATATTCACTGCCATCTTTAGCGCGATTTTTAATTTCGCCCTGCCAAATTTTGCCGTGCGAAATGGTATGCCATAGCTTCTTAAAAAAGCCTGCCGGGTGATAGCCCGAATTCAGAATGCGGTGATCTTGACCGATTAATTCTGAGCATTCATATTTAGACAACTGACAAAAATAATCATTGGCATAGATAATTTTGCCACTCTGATCCGTAATGGCAATGATCGAGGTGCGATCGACCGCTGCTCTCCAATCCTGCATCCAGTCATCGTGGGCCTGTGCCAGCTGTTCACTGCCAGCAGACACCGCGTAGGGATAGTTCCTGCCGTGAAAGGCCACTAAATTATTAAGATTCATCGCTGCTGTGGATGTAGAGTGCGGATGTTCAAAACCAACAGTCATCCTGAAGGCTTCAGGACGCAGCGCAGATGCACCAATAGCAGATCGGATAGCAGATCAGATCACAACCCAATACTAATTTCGATTGTTAATGCTACAGATCCTGTGCTGAAACCTTTGTCACACAAGAATCTTGAGCAGCGCAAATTCACAAAATTAGTACGATAACTAATATAATCGAGACCCCAAAAGTCCAGCAGATTTATTGACGGATTCTGGCAATTAATCCAGAAAAGTTCGTTTAAATTTTACAGAATATTGTGCTTTGTAGTGCTTTGTGCGGAGTTGCCCTGCTCAGGGGATGCCCGAGCGGAGATTCGAGAAGTATTTTGCGGCCCGAACCAAACACTAATCGTCTTGGCCGCAAGGGGCTTAGGGGCTGTCATTAATTAGCCTGAAACCCTGATTCCATCGTGCCGAGATCGTGGGGGGCAAGATGCTTGAGCATCCTGTTACAACCTGTTACAACAATTGCGAGATGGAGAATCGATCATGCTGGTTCATAAAGCCTTGTGATTTGGCCTCGAAGTAATGATTGATTGCCCATTGCCACTGCCAGTGTTGATGGCTGAACTGACCCTCGTGCCTGCAACCCTATTTCGCTGGCTGGGTATTTAGCGGTTGGATCATGCGCTGAATCATCAGCTGAATCATTGGTATTAAATGACCAGGATCGAATGACCAGGATCGAATGATCAGTGTCAACTGACGATTTCCTAATAATTTGATCAGGGTTTCAGGCAACTTCGAGGGTGACTTCTACTGCAAGGGCTTTACCATTTTTTGTAGGGTAGAAACTTGCCATTCATGGTCACGTTGACGCGATCGCCCTTGGGGTCTTCCACCTTTTCAATATCCAGGGTGAAATCGATCGCGCTCATGATTCCGTCGCCGAATTTTTCGTGGATCACTTCCTTCATCGGCATCCCGTAGACCTGCATGATTTCGTAGAACCGATAGATCAGCGGGTCGGTCGGCACAACCGGGCCCAGCCCCTTGACGGGATAGCTAACCAATTCTGCGGCTACTTCGGGCCCCAGACCCAGCGCCTCAGTCAGCTTTTGGGCTTCTTCGGGACTGGCGGAGGCTTGGCGATAGATCATCGCCGCGATCCACACTTCATCGCGACCCAACAGGGTTTCGAGGTCAGCAAAGCTCACGTTTTTTGCTTGTTTGGCAGCAAGGATCGTGGCCGTCACGGTGGGCAATTCGAGGGTCATGGGCCTAACCAGTTGCGTAATGGGGATGGCGATCGGATGGCGATCGGATGGCGATCGACGGACTAGACAGGCAGATTAAACAGCCGTTGGGGGCGATCGTTGTGTGCCAAGCTACAGCCAAAATGCGCTCGATCGCTCTCCCACCCTGGCAGGTGCTACAACAGTCCATCCATCAGGGCTAGGATTCGTCGCCCATCATCTGTCAGGGTTGTCCCATCGGGAGTGGCGTTGGGATGCTCGATCAGGTTTTTGAGCGCAATCAGTTTCAGGCTGTTTTCTGCCTGGGTTTGCGCGATCGCCCCGGCCCCGGCCAAGTAGCCGATCGCCCCCACATCACCCATCACCGCCCGCCGCAGTTGCAAATCGGGCCCCTGGAGCGCTGTCACCAGCCGATCGCCCCAAGCACCATTCCCCGTGAGCTGATACATGGCCCGCACCGCCGCATATTGCACCTTCGCCAACGGATGGGCTGTGAAGGCCTCGATCGCCCCGATCGCCTCCGTCGCGACCAGGTTACCCAGAGCTTCCAGCACCGCATCGTAGGGTTGCACCAAGTGGGGTTGGCCCGGCACTTCCACCGCCGCTGCCACGCCCCCATCTAACAGCGCCCACAGACCCGGCACAGCGCGATCGTCCCCCAACATCCCTAGGGACTGGGCTGCTGCCTCGCGCACATAGTAGTCCGGGGAACTCAGCGATCGAATCAGGGGCAACACCGCCGCGCGATCAGCCAGCTTGCCCAAAGCTCGGGCTGCATTGCGCTGCAAAGGCAATCCCCCTGCTTCGGTGCGATCGGCTTCGTAGGTTAAAGACTCAATCAGCGCCACAATCACATCCGGCTGCGACACCCGAAAGCGTCCCACCCACCAAGCAGCGTAGTAGCGCAGGCTCGGATCATCACTACGCAAATTAGCGATCGCTTCTTCCAAGGTCAGCGACTTGGCGGAAATTTCCCCTTCGGCAGCATGGCTCACGGCAACAGTCTCCCAGCGTCTCCCGACATCATGATCTCTGGATGGCTCTACGCATCTGGATGGCTCCATGATCCGATTGAGGGTTGCTTCCTTGCAAGGAGGCATCCTGGGGCGATCTGTGGATTGGGCTGTGGATTGGGCAGGGGGACAGGTAAAATCGCTGGCTACACTGGCTGCATTTACGCTGGCTGCATTAGTTAGCAAAATCGGGTCAATCCGTTGGCATATCAGCCTTTGGGGGATGCTTTGGGGGATGGTCAGCGATCGTTATGATCGCCATAATTCATGAATTAGTAACGAAACGTTGCGGGATTTGGAAAGTTGCGTTAAATTTTCTATAGAAGCGCTTGACACAAGAGCGCTACGCCAACTCGGCTCTTATCTATTCGCTTGCAACCCTTTTCGGAGGTCCTCGATCGTGACTGAGCAAAAGACCAAATATGGCTTCACCGCTTTCGCTGAAACCTGGAACGGTCGTCTGGCCATGATGGGCTTCGTGATCGGTATCGCTACGGAATTCATCACCGGCCAAGGCATTCTGTCGCAACTGGGCTTGCTGTAATCCCCCAGTTTGAAGGTTGTAGCCCTTCGCCTGCTTGCCTGACCAAGCGTACTGAAGTGCGTTGCTAGGTAGTCCAATCGGACTGGTTTGACTGGATTAATTTGATTGGATGGCGATCGGCTGTCTTGCCTGCTTCGGCGGTGCGAGTCAGCCGATCGCTTTTGTGTTGTATGTCGTTTTTGTCATAGATTTTGTCATAGACGTGGTTTTGTCATGGATGTGGTGCGTGGTGCGCGGGCTGTGGGGAAGCGTGGTTCCGATTCATTCTGATCACTTTCATCCCGATCGCCTTCATCCCGATAGCCTTCATCCTGATCGCCCCAGTCGCACGGCGCGCTGGCTGTCAAACCATTTGTCAACCCATCGCCCTAGCGACGCAACTAGGCTGAGTATCAGTTCAAGATCACGATAATCACCCAATCGTGATGGAGCAGGTCGGTAAAACAGTAAAACAGTAAAGCAGGAGCGGCATAGCTGTTTTAATTCACTGGGTCGATCATTCTTTCGAGCCTGACTTATCTGGTTTTTAAGCCTTATCAACCCAGCGCATTAGTCTAGGAGCGCCAGTAGGTTGGGTGGAGGCACGAAACCCAACACCAGCAAACTTTGCATGAATCGCATTGGGTTTTGCACAAATCGACCTAACCTACTGGCCACTGACCCAGCCTATTGACTTAGTGGCGCTCCTAACTAAAGTCCCGAAGCATTTTGCGGAGTTCCAGCGAGTGCAGCTCCTCTTGACCAATTTGACCGCGAGCGTATTCCTCCAGATACACGCTCGCCCCTTCCACCACGTCTAGCAGTTGCTTATAGAGTTCCAGAGCGCGGTTTTCGTGGTTCAGGCTCTCGGCCAAAATATCGCGCACCGAATGCTTGTAGGTTTCCTCGATCGGGGCGATTTTTTGGCTGGGATGACCATCAAGCCCCGTGACGATTTCACCGGCTTGCTGGGCGTGGGTCAAAGACTCCGCCGCTTGCTGGCGGAAGAACTGCACGATCGGGATGCGATTGGGCCCCGTCACCATCAGCGAATAGTGGGTGTAGCGCACCACACCGGCCAGCTCAAATTCCAAAATGGTGTTGAGCAGGTTGATCGTTGCGGGTTGGTCTAAATCTTTCATGGGGTTGCCTCTAGGAAAGTGCCAGTCCTAAGCAGCCTGAGGATCTGGAAATCAACAACAAGCATCGCTACCAGTGATCGTAAAGGATGACTGAGTTGACTGGCAGTGACTCTATTAAAACTGACTATCAACAAGCTAAGACGCGATCGCGCTGAATCATTCCCAAATTCAATTCGGCGAATGGCGATCGCCTGCAGCTTCAACCAATGATTTTCGGCAACTGCCAATCCTGGGCTGCGATGCCTTCGGAATCATCCCATCCCGATCGCACCCTGATATTTGCAACTGAGTCCTAATTAGCAGGGTGGCGCACGCTCGGCAGGCGATCGCCCTCATCGGCCAGACTCAATCGCTATTGTCCCGATCGCAGGTGGTAGACCTGTTCGGCCACGCGCTTCAGGCGGCGCAGTTGGGCCTGCATGTCGCCCTGCACCCACCCGGCCGCCACGCGATCGAACCCCCAACCAACGATCGGGTTGGGAATTGCAAACTCAAACCGATTCACCAAGCGCGTGCCGTCCCCCTCGGGGAAACATTCCCAACTGTCGCGCCCCACAAAAAAGCCCTCAAAGGCCCAAACAATTTTGCCAGGAGCGCGCTCGGCCACCGCGCAGGCCAGCGACGGTTCCAGCAGCGGAATTTGCAACACAAACCGACTGCGATCGCCCAAATCTGTCCCCCAGCGATCGCCCACGGGGTCGCAGCGCAACGCCGGATTCAACCAGCGGTGCATCAGGGTCAAATCTGTGAAGCACCATTCCACCGCCGTGGCACTGGCCCGAATCGCGATCGACTGTTCATAGGCCCGAGGTAAGGCGGCTCGCATCATGTTGCTGGGGGTGGTTGATCTCACCGAAGGAAAACGAGAAGCCATGCCACACCTAAATCAAGTTCTTGGGGAAAAAAGGAAGGCCGAGATTGTTGATTTTCGATGCTCCAACCGTCATGACAAGGGGCTTAGGCCCCTTGCTGCCTAACGATCTTGTCACGGTGGAATCGGGGTTTCAGGTGATTGGACAACAAGCCCTAGGGCCGCACGACCCCGGCCCCGTGGCTGCGCGGATCGGTTTGGGCGCTGGTGCGATCCGCTGCTGCTGGATTGGTCGGCTCCGGCTCGGCCGCCCCTTCGTCTACCATGGGGGCGGAAAACTCAGAGGTTTGGCCCTCGCTCAGGCGGGCGTAGGGCAGTGGGCCGCTGCCTTCGGCTAGGGCCGTCAAATTGGCCGATACGATCGCCTTGGGTTGCTCCCCGATCGCCTGGGCCAGCTCCCGCCCCTGGCCATCCAAAAACACAAAGTGCGGAATCCCATCTACCCGATAGCTCAACACTTCCGGCAGCCACTTGCTGTTATCCACATTCAGCATCACGAAGTTCACCCGATCGCCAAAGTCCTGTTTCAAGTCGCGCAGATCTTTGGCCATGGATTGGCAACTGGTACACCAATCGGCATAGAACTCCATCAGCGTTGGCTTGCCGTTGCCGATCGCCTGATCCAGCGGGATTGAGTCCTGCGCCAGGCGATCGAGCAGATTCGTGTTCGGTTCCGCGCGCAGCCCCAGGAACATGGCCACCCCCAACAGGGCCGCTGCGATCGCCACCACAAGGTTGCGAAGACGGTTGCTGCTGGCTTCGGTCGTCAGGGCTGGGGCAGTCGGTTCAGCAGAAGACTGGCTCATAGGTCGAGGTTCGATCGGTTCCGGTGCTAGGCTATCGACAGAAGACGGGGCAAAGGCGATCGGCCTTGCAACCTTTAGTCTAACAAGGTGTAACAGGATCGTTACCTTGTCCGCGTTCTCGGGTTTTCTTGCCGGTTTGGGAGACGAAAAGTTGTGAAAAAGCGCGTCACATTGACCTTTCCCAAGCACGTGGTGCAGATGCCGATCGCCTATCGATTGGCCAAGGAATTCAACGTAGCTGCCAACATCATTCGCGCCCAGGTTGCTCCCGATCGCGTGGGCAAGCTGGTTGTGGAGCTAATTGGCGACATTGACCAAATGGAAGCGGCTACGGAATGGATGGAGTCGCTGGACATTGATGTGTCGTCGGCCAATCGGGAAATTGCGATCGATGAAACCAGTTGTGTCCATTGTGGGCTTTGCACGGGGGTTTGTCCGACGGGGGCGCTGACGCTGAACCCAACCAGTTTTCGGTTGGAATTTGCCCGATCGCGCTGCGTGGTTTGCGAACAATGCGTGCCCACCTGTCCTGTCCAGGCCATTTCCACCAGCTTTTGATGATCCCGCCTTGATTGCCCGCCTTGATTGCCCGCCTTGATTGATCCCGACTCGATCACCCATTGCTCGTCATGCGTCTCTATCGCAGCCATGTTCCCCTTTCCCTGATTGCTTTGGCTTTGGTTTACCAAGCCATGAGTTGGGTGGTGCTGATGGCCCATCCCCAGCCAAATTCGCTGGTGTGGGTGAGCTTGGGGGGCATTGCGGTGGCGGTGCTGTTGGCGGCGGCCTTTGCCTTTAAGCTGCCTTGGCCGATGTTGGGCAAATTGCGCTGGCTGCAAACGGCGACCCGATCTTTTGGGGTGGCGATCGCGGCGGCCATGGCGGTGGTAATTGTGCTGTCGCGGTTGGATATTACGGCGGATGTGTCCCTGGTGTTGACGGCGGAGTTTTTGGCCAAGTTGGAGCTGCGGGTGGCGGGGCGATCGCGTTGGCAGTCCTTCTGGCAATTATTGGGGGCCAGTGTGATGGGAATTAGCCTTTCGCTGGCCTTGGCTCCTGCCCTGTTGATGTCGTCGGCGGGCGCGGCGGGGGTGGAATGAGCTGCGGAGAAGCCCATGAACCGGCGATCGCGGCGATCGAGCAGCCGATCTGGTCAGGCGTAACGGTGGTGACCGGGCCGGCGCGATCGGGCAAAAGCGAGTGGGCTGAACGCCTGGCCGCCCGCTCCCAGCAACCCGTGATCTACATTGCCACGTCTCAGCTTGACCCAAGCGATCGCGAATGGGCCGATCGCGTGGCCCAACACCGCCAACGCCGCCCACCCCACTGGCAAAGCTGGGACGTGCCGATCGACTTGCCCACCGCCCTCTTGGCGGCCCCGGCCGATGCTTGCTTATTGGTGGATTCCCTGGGCACTTGGGTTGCCAACTGGCTCGATCGCCCCGCTGAAGATTGGCAAGCAATCAGTCAGGCGTTGGTCAAGGCGATCGCCCATAGTTGCAGCCGCCAAATCACGCTGATCTTGGTGGCCGAAGAAACGGGCTGGGGCGTGGTGCCAGCCTATCCCTCGGGGCGCTTGTTTCGCGATCGCCTAGGGCGGTTGGTGCGGGAGCTGGGCAGTCGATCGGGCGCTTGCTATTTGGTGACTGGGGGCTATGCGGTGAACCTGCGGGCGATCGGTCAATCCCTGCGCGAACTGTCCCCGATGGGCGAGGGTTTGGGGCGATCGGGCCCCGCCTAACTGCCAAACTTTAACCTAAGCTCAAGGTTTCAGATCTTACCAAGCCCCAAGGGCGCGACTTAGGATTGGGTCGGAGTGGTCTGACCGATGAAGCTCTGCCAACCGCTACCCGGCAGAACCTAGGTTCTTTAGCTTAAGACCCAGTCAAGCCATGGTTTCCGAAGATCGCGTCAAGCAATACATTGCCCTGTGGATGCAACTGGGCAAGCCGGTAGTCTGCGATCGCGACAACCAGCACCTCGGTACGTTCTCTGTCATTCGTGGCCAGTCCTACTCACCAGACTTCGAGCAGCTTTGGCAGACCATTTGCCAAGCGCCCCACCACTACCACTTGGCAGCAACCCCCTGCTCGATCGGGGATTTGTTGGAAGGTCATTGGGACTTACTGCCCTGTGCCCGTTGTACATTACTGCAGCCGGTGAATGAGTCGGTGATTGAGGCGGGTCCCTGTCCTTGCCAGGATTTGGCCTCTTGGCCCGATGACAATTTGCCCCTGCCACGCCAGCCGATCAATAACCAGGATTATCTCTACAAAATCCAGTTGCGGCTGTTGCGTGAACGCGCCCTGTTGCAGGGGCAGGGGGCTGGGACGGATATCAATGCAGATATCAATGCAGATATCAATACGGATACCAATGCTGATGTTGGTGTTAATGCCGGTGGTGATATTGGTGTTAATGTCGGTGCTAATGCCGGCGGTGATATTGGTGTTAATGCCGGTAGTGATATTGGCGTTGATGCTAATGATTTTGAGCTGTTTGACTTGGATGTGGATGCAGACCCTAAACCGGCAATGGCTAGCAAATTAGCTAATTCCTAGGGGCTGGGGCCGGCTTTTGGCGGCATGGGTGATTGGGATCTGTCCACTCGGTTTTGAGGCGATCGCGGTGGCCAGAAGTTGTCGATTGAGATGGCGATCGATTCGTTAACGAATTCGTAGCAGGCTGGCGACGGAAATATCTTCATCGATCGCTTGACCGGGCAAAACCAACAATGGTTGATCGGTTTTGTCGCCCCAATCCACGGTGCATGGGAGAAAAAATCCCACATTTCGCGACGATTTGAGATTGCTCCCACGCACCCTACGTTGCATTGCTTAAGCGCCTTGATGCCACTCGGTTTCGATTCGTTCGAGGTCTTTAGCGGCTCCGAGTTGTTGATAGATTTCGCGGGCGCGACGCACTAGGACACAACTATCCAACTCAATTCGAGGATGGATAGTTTTCTATACAGCTTAAATTAGTGAAGCTACTGACGCGAAATAGGTGTTTCCATTTCGCGCATCTCGTGAAGTGCTTGCCTAATTTCTGAAATCTGTGATTGAGCAGTCTCTAGGATGGGTTGAATCTTCTCGATACTACCTGATTCTGATTCTCGATACTCCAGAAGTTCTTCAAATTGACTTTGAAATCCCTTGATATACCGATCAATCTGACTTTTTGCAGATCGAAAATCCTGATGAATTTGATGTGCAACAGCCCTCGACAAAACCTCCTTGGAGTCCTGATTTTGATTATCAATCATCATATCAAGTGACCTCGAAAGTTCATCCAAATCGATACAATAAACCGTCTCACTGGATTTGATGATCTTGATTTCATAGGTTGTCTTAGAGCAGCAGCCGCCAGACTTGCGCTTCTTTTTTTCCTGCCGCTCGCGAGGAATCATCATCTGTTGAACTTCAATTAGCCGGTCTATCCCTGCGAACTCAAAATCTGGGAATTGAATGGGTGTCACTTCCATATCAATCTTTAGCTCTTTACCGAGGTGGATCGCCAATTCATTGGAGATTTCTTGTATGTCTTGGCGGATACTTTGGGATATTTCTTGACGAACTTGATTCCCACTATGAATCAAGAGGTCTTGGGTTTCTAGCCACCAACCTTGTAAATATGGTCCAAAGTAGCCATTGATTTTCTCTTCTATTTGCTTGGCCTCATCCTGGGACTTGCACTGAATTTTTCGAGGATCAAAGTTGGGAGTGCCCACATCCTTTGTCATAATCTCGACAAGGGGCGGCTCCAGAACATCATAAAAATCAGTTGTAAAGTGCACAATATTGGCAATAACTTTTGTTGCACCTTGGATGACCCCAGCTAGCATGGGGTTGAAAAGTTGAGCGACTGCACTTAGTCCTTCTCCAAGACCATCAACAATAGAAGCGACACGAACTGATGGAGTCTGAGGATCTCTGGACAACTCTTCAATCCTAACTTGCTCTTCTTCATTGCAACTTTCTTCTGTTTTACTCTTTTTTTCTTTCTCCTTTTTTGAATTATCTTTTGATCCCTTGAAATCCGTCTTTCCCTGACGACGAGATTCAACAATCTCTTCTATGACTGCATGAAATTTTTCCCTTGAGTGGTTTGAGAATTGATCAATGCCATTACTGAATTGTCTAATCACAATTTCTTTTTCTGCATCAACCTTTTGATACACCTGACTGACTCGCTCTTGAGCGCTTTCAGATTTCTGGGAATAGGATGTAATGAGTTGCCGAAGCCCCTCTATACTCTGATTCCAGCCGGCAATTTTTGTTTTGAGAAGTGTTTCAATTAAAACAGCATCTTTGTCAAGTGCACTGATGACTTCTTCCAAAAGATGCCACCCGGATTGACGAATAATTTCTTGAATCACGGAGCTTTCAATAGTAGAGATTCCGCTGTCTTCGAGCGCTTTCGGAGCAATTTTTTTAGGACTAGGCGTGATCAAATCGCCTTCTTCATTTTCGATTGCATAGGCAGCCGAAAAGAAACGGATGAAGTCAGAACGCACCTCTGGGCTTTCAGTCCCAGCCAAAATCATTTTGGCAAGCAGACCCTTTCGCGAACTGGCTGCATAAACTTGAGGATAATCAAATCCAAATCCTTCTAATTCTCGTTTCAGGAGCGCAATAGTTTCCTCTAGAGGGGGATCTTTTTCGCCTCGCTGGTCGATTTTATTTAGAATGAAGTACAGCCGTCCTGACTTCTCTCTTAGAAACTCCTTTCGACTTTCTATTAACTCTTGAAAAAGGCCAGTAATGGCATTGTCTTTATAGGATGTGTAGTCTAAGAGGAAAAGAATAGCATTACAATTACGAACTGCTTTAAGGGTGGTTTCCTTCAGTTTGTTCGCTTCAAAACCTGCGGATTCCCATTCATTGGGGCCAGGTGTGTCAATGAGTGCCAAACCAGACAGGAAAGATTGCCCTTGAATTGCTGCAATTGGATGGCGCAGCTCAAAGTTAACTGTTTGGTCTGGGTTATTACGTTCTCGGATCTCTCGCGTCCGATGCAAGAAAGCTGTTTGAATGGATCGGGCATCACCTTTAGCCAATGAGATGGGGTGACGAGATCCCGAACGGTACTCTAGGAGTTCTGAATCTGCTGCATTGGAGACGTGGCGTATTTCTGTCCGACAAACGGTACAGGATGCAGATTCACTTGCCAAGATGTCAGTACCGATCATGGCATTGAGGAATGTACTTTTTCCCGCCTTCATAGCAGCAATGACAGCCACCTGATAAGTGTGATTTTGTAGGCAATCTAGGCTTCTGCTGATGCTTTCAGCAATACCACTGAGGTCAGCGGTGCTATCACCCTGTTGCTCCAATCCGGCTTTCAGTTCCGCCAAGTAGGTTGCTAGCTTGTCCCCTAGGGAGTTGAGGCGTGAGTAGGCAACCTGAAACTCGGGGTGTGTCATATTTCGGTTGAGGTATGGCTTGGCGTTCCTGTATTAATAACATATATAACACACAAATAAATGTGATAAAAATGCGAATTAATAAGTTTTTTAACGGATACTTATACAAATATTGAATTGACTCTTGGCCATGGTTGCTCCAGGTCTCCCATTTGGCCCCCAGCCTAGCCCGATCGCCCCAGGCCGCTCCACCACCCCAGCCCCAGTCCAGGGCGATCGCCAGGATTTGGTGGGCGATCGCCATCTAGCCGATTTGCAAACCAGTAACTGGGGAAATTGGATCGATCAAACTTGCGGGGCGATCGGGCGCTCAAACCGCTGCCAAGCCAACCGCGCCGCGCCGGCCATGCCTGCCCGATTGCCCAGTTCTGCCACCAATAATTGCAACCCCTCGCGCGAGGTGGGCAACACGCGCCGATCGATTTCGGCCTGAACAGTCGGCAAAAACCACTGGGCCCCGGCACTGATCCCACCGCCCAGCACCACTGCTTCCGGCGTGAAGATATAGACCAAGCTGGCTAGCCCTGCTCCCAAATCGCGCCCGTAGGCTTCCCAAAAGGCGATCGCTTCCCCATCCCCCGCTTCGGCCAGGGCTGCTAGCTCGTGGGGTTCGCGCCCCGTGCGCCGTCGCACTGCCTGCACCGACACGTGTTGTTCGAGGGAGCCTTGGTTGCCGCTGTTGCAGGGTGGGCCGTTGGGGTCAAGGGTAATCAGGCCCAGCTCACCGGCCGCTCCCTGGCGACCCACGAATAGGTGGCCATCCAAAATCACTGCGCCGCCCACGCCCGTGCCCAAGGTCAGCACCAATAGATCTTGGAACCGCCGACCGGCCCCCAACCAAGCCTCACCTAGGCCCGCACAGTTGGCATCGTTGGCCAACACGGTCAGCCGTCCCGTGGCTGCCTCGATCGCATCGGCCAGGGGTACATCCTGCCAACCGGCCAGGTTAATGGCCACCCGGGCAATCCGCCCGGCCGCATCGGCGGGGCCAGGTGTGCCAATCCCGATCGCCACGGCCGAGCGATCGGGGTCGATCTGGGCGATCGTCTCGATGATGGCGGCCGTCACGGCTTCGGGGGTGGCCGGTTGGGGCGTGGCGATCGTTTGGGCAGCCAAGCAGTCACCCGCCGCCGTGAAGCTGCCCAGCTTGATGGCCGTGCCGCCCAAATCCACACCAATCGTTGTTCCTAGGCCCATCGGTTGCTCTCAACTCATCTCAATGCTGTGCGATTGCAGCGCCCCTAGCGAGCTGCCAAGGCCGATCGCATCCGATCCACGGTGCGGGCATTTTCAGCAGGGCTACCGACCGTGATCCGCAGGCCGCCGCCTGTGTGGCGAATGAGGGTTCCCTGTTGTTTGAGCCGATCGACTAACTCGGCCATCGCTAATTCTGGATCGACTGCTTGCTTGAGGCGACCGTAGAGGAAGTTGGCTTGGCTGTCCCACAGTTCCAATCCGGGCAGGGCGCGCAGTTGTTGCAGCAGGCGATCGCGCTCGGTCAAAATTTCTGGAATCGATGAGAGCAGCTCCCGCCGATGGGTCAAGGCCGCCAGGGCCGCCGCTTGGGTAAAGCTCGGCAGGTTGTAGGGTAAGCGGACTTTTTCGAGGATGGTTGCTAGCTCGGGATGGGCGATCGCATAGCCCACCCGATGGGCCGCCAGTCGGAAGGCCTTGGAGAAGGTTCGCAACAGCACCCAGTTGGGCCGCGCCGCCAACTCGCCCACCACCGTGCGGCGGCTGAACTCAAAATAGGCCTCATCAATCACCACCAAAATGTTGCGGGGCAAGCCGCGCAGCCAATTCAGCTCGGCCGTGGTCAGGGCGTTGGCCGTGGGGGAGTTGGGATGCACCACCCACACCACCCGCACGGGCGAGTCACCGTCGGCGGCCTGGGCGATCGCCTGGCGGGCCGCGTCGAGGTCAATTTCAAAATTCTTGGGCGATCGCCCCACGGTCTCGACAGGAATGCCGAGGGTTTTCGCCAAAATGCCATACATACCAAAGGTGGGCTGGGCCACCAAAATCCGCCCCCGATTGCCCAGGCAGGTGGCAATTAGGATTGATCGAATTAACTCATCGGAACCATTGCCGACCGACACTTGCTCTGGGGCGATCACAGCGGCCGTGCCGTTGGCGATCGCCGAGCAAGACTCGTTGGCATATTGGGCGATCGCCTGTTTGAGCAGTGTGTGGTCGCCCCCCGGATAGCGATTGGTTTCGATCGCGCTCTGATAGGTCAGGGCCAACTTTTCCTTTAGGGATTCCGGTAGCTGATAGGGACACTCATTGGTATCCAAATGATCAACCGTGACACCAGCCGGCAACTCGCCACCCGGGTGGGCTTGATAGGCCACCAATTGCACTAGATCCGGACGCAAAAACTCCAACATGGCGGGGGTCACGAAAAGCTGCTAGGGGAAAATTGCCAACACAGCGACCAGCACTGGTTATCAAGCCACGAATCATCAAGCCACAAAGCGGGGGGCATCCAGCCCACCCTAGGGTCACGGGACTGGCCAATCACCGCAGGGCGGGGTCATGGCCGATGGATCTACGGATCTGATGGATCTACAAAAACCACCAGCCACCACCAGAAACCATCCAACGGGTCAAAGCCCCATCAAATGCACCTGCACTGATTGAGCAACGCGGCTGGCCTTGTGGCGGGCCAGTTCGATGGTGGTGTCTCGGGCCAGGGCCACCCCCATTCGTCGGTATTGGCGCGTGCTGGGCTTGCCAAATAGCCGCAGGTCAGTGCCGACTTCGTCCAGCGCTTCGGCAACACCGCCATAGACCACCGTTTCCGATGGATCTGACTGGCGATCGGCCAAAATTGCCGCGCTGGCCGCTGGCGAAAACACTTCGATCTCGGGGATTGGCAGTCCCAAAATGGCCCGTAGGTGCAACTCAAACTCGTTCAGGTTTTGGGAAATCAGCGTCACCATGCCCGTATCGTGAGGGCGCGGCGACAGCTCCGAAAAAATCGCCTCATCGGCCGTGATGAAAAACTCTACGCCAAAGATACCCGCCCCCCCAAGGGCCTGGGTCACGGTTTGGGCGATCGCCTGGGCCTGTTGCAGTAACTCTGGTTTGAGGGGAGCGGGTTGCCAGGATTCTTGATAGTCGCCGCGCTCTTGGCGATGGCCGATCGGGGGGCAAAACAGGGTGGGCCCATCCCATTGGCGAACGGTGAGCAGCGTAATTTCCAGCTCAAAATGAATGAACTCTTCAATAATTACCTTGGCTTGGTCGCCTCGGCCCTGTTCGGTGGCGTAGCGCCAGGCCGCCGCTAGGTCATCGGGGCCATGGGCGATCGATTGACCTTTACCCGAGGAGGACATCACCGGCTTGATCACGTTGGGAAAGCCGATCGCCCCGGCCGCACTGACCAACTCGTCCAAGCTGGTGGCGTAGGCATAGCGAGCCGTGCGCACGCCTAGGTCTCCCGCTGCCAAGTCCCGAATTCGATCGCGATTCATGGTGTAGTGGGTCGCCGCTGCCGTGGGAATCACCGTAATCCCCCGCGCTTCAAACTCGGCGAGTTTTTCGGTGCGAATTGCCTCAATTTCCGGCACGATGAAATCGGGGCGATGCTTGGCCACAATGGCTTCGAGGGCATCCCCATCTAACATCGAAATCACTTCGGATTCGTCCGCCACCTGCATTGCGGGTGCGTTGGCGTAGCGATCGACCGCAATCAGTTGGTTACCTAGGCGCTTGGCGGCGATCGCAAACTCTTTGCCTAACTCACCCGACCCCAGCAACAAAAAGGTTTTGGGCAACAGGGTTTTCGGCAATGGGGAACCAGTAACGGACATGGACTTACAACACACCAGGGTGAAACGATTTGCTGAGGTTCTTAGCCAACCAACCATTTGGGAAGCAGACTTGGGAAGCGGGCTAGCCACCAGCGGCGATCGTTCCAATAACGGTTCTATTATCGCGTGGGTCGGTCGCTTTCCAGCACTAGGGTTCTAGCTCGAAATTCGGCCGGGCTAGCGGCTGATAGTAGGCAGACACAAATCGATCGATCCCTGACAAATCTGGGTAAGTGGCGATGGACTGATAACAGCCGTGGTCTTTTAACAGGGCCACCACAGCCGGCGCTTGCCCTGCCATCAGTTCCACCACCCACAAACCACCGGGCATGAGATAGCGCGGGGCTGTCATGGCTAGGTGGCGGAGGCAGTCGAGACCGTCGGGGCCGCCATCTAGGGCTAGATGCGGCTCATGTAGCATCACTTCGGGATCGAGACCCAGCACCGTTTGACTGGGAATGTAGGGCGGGTTAGACACCATCCCCGCCAAATGGCCGGCAATGGCGGCCAAGGGTTCAAACCAATTGCCTTGGGCAAACCGAATGCGATCGCCCAGGCCGGTCAGTTGGGCGTTGGCCTGGGCGATGACCAAGGCTTCAGGGGAGCGATCGATCGCCCAAATGGTCGCTTCGGGCATATTTTCGGCCAGCGACAGGGCGATTGCCCCACTGCCCGTGCCCAAATCCGCCCACTGTCCATGTTTCAACCGTTGGTGTCCCGCCGTTAATTCCGCCACAACATCGATAATCAGTTCCGTTTCGGGACGCGGAATCAAGACCGAGGGCGATACCTGCAGCCGAAAATTGCGCCACCCCACCATGCCCGCCAGATATTGCACAGGAACGCGATCGCGTAGTCGGCGCTGCCACAGCCCGTCTAGCAAAGCTAACTCTACCCCCAACGTAATGTCTGGATCATGCAGGCGGAGCTTGAGTCGATTGACCCCCGCCCATTCCACCAACAGCCAATCCAGCTCGCCGAGGGGGACTTGATGGGCAATCGCGCGATCGCGAGCTTGCTCATACCACGGCCAAAATCCACCCTCCATGCCTGATACCGCCTCTCTGGATCATCGATATCGATATCTACATCTATGGTCTACAGACCTAGATTTATAAACCTGGATTTATAAACCTGGATCTATAAACCTATAGATATCTCTAGCCTACTCAGGATATCCAGCTCATTCGGAATCAATTGGTTGATCAATGGGTTAATCAATTAGCTGATCAATGGGTTAATCAACAGCTAATTCACCGTTGAACTTGGTAATATCCACCTCAACCATGGTGGTTAGCTCGGGGGTAGCCAGCTCAGGAGTCGTTAACTTAGGACTGGTTAACTCAGGGGAAGCAGCCGCAACTTAAGACATTTGGCTCATTTGTTCCAGATTTAGAACCTCGGCTAATTTGGACTCATCCATCAAACCTTTTTCTAATACCAACTGCCGTAGGGATTTGCCAGTTTCTAGGGATTCTTTGGCGATCGCAGCGGCGTTCAAATAACCAATGTGGGTGTTGAGCGCAGTGACCAGAGCCAAGCTGCCTTCAGCATAGTGTAAGCAGCGATCAGGATTTGCTTCAATGCCTACCAAACAGCGATCGCTCAGGGCGGCGATCGTGTTGCCTAAAATCTCAATGCTTTGGATCAAGTTATAGGCAATCAAGGGCATCATCACGTTTAATTCTAGTTGGCCCGCCTGACCGGCTAGGGCGATCGCCTGGTCATAGCCCATCACCTGAAAACAGACCATTGAAGTCATCTCTGCCATCACCGGATTGTACTTACCCGGCATAATCGAAGAACCCGGCTGAACCGGTGGCAATTGAATTTCCTTGAAGCCCGTTTTGGGCCCTGAATCCATCAATCGCAAATCGTGAGAAATTTTCGCTAAATCTTGGGCCAAATTCCGCAGGCTACCGGACACATTTACAAAGGGAGCCATGCTTTGCATCGCTGCCATTAAATGGGGGGCAGATTGAATGGGTTGCCCAATCCATTCCGCCAGCAAATCTGCCACCCGAAACCGATAGTCCGGGTGGGTGTTCATACCCGTGCCGGCCGCGCTGCCCCCCAAGCCCAAAACGCACAGGTCCGCCGCAGCGGTGGCAATTCGCCGCTGATGATCGCGCAGGATATAAGCCCAAGCGCGGAAGCTGTCGCCCAAACGCACGGGCACGGCATCTTGCAAATGGGTGCGACCCGATTTGACAATTCCATCAAAGGCTAAGGCCTTGGCATCCATGGCCACGATCGCCTTTTCCAACGCGGGGAACAGGGTGCGATCGAGCGCCAACAGCCCACCAATCCGAATCGCCGTCGGAATCACATCATTGGTGGATTGACCGTAATTCACATGGTCGTTGGGGTTGACGCGGCTGTAGTTACCTTTGCGATCGCCTAGCAATTCCAGGGCGCGATTCGCCAACACCTCATTTACGTTCATGTGGTGTGATGTGCCCGCCCCGGCTTGATACACATCCACCACAAATTGATCGCGTAGTTGTCCGCCCAAAATTTCATCGGCGGCCTGGGCGATCGCTTGGCCGAGGTCTTGGGAAATGCAACCCAATTCGGCATTGGCGATCGCCGTAGCTTTTTTGATCAGTAGGCAGGCATCCACATAGGTTGCCAGGGGCTTGAGACCACTGATCGGGAAGTTTTCAACAGCCCGCAGGGTTTGAATTCCGTAATAGACCTGATCAGGGATTGATCGATCGCCCATGGAGTCTTTTTCAATGCGAAATCCAGTCGTCGATTCAGTGGTCGGCTCAGTCATGGTTCAGAGAAGCTAAGAGAACAGTCTGGAGGAGCAGGTTAGAAAAAAGATTGTATTGAAAAGTTGATTTAAAAAAGACCACTGTGCGGGATCAATCGTGTCAAACAAGGGGCTTAAGCCCCTTGCTCCTAACGATCAAGTGACGCAACTGATCAAAATAGCCTGGTTGTGCGAGTAGAGATAGGTCAAAAGAAAAATCGATTTTCAACCAATACTATCGTAAGGGCAGGTTTGGAATCTGTCCCTATCGAGTCGCGCTATTTTTTAGGTTTTTGATCATCATCATTCATCGCCTTCATGCCGCCGGCCAACATCAGCAAGCCACCGATCGCGATCGCCCCGGCCAAACCACCCAAAACCCAATCCAAATTAATACCCTGTTCCATTACGTCATCCGCTCCATTCTGTAACTAAAAACCCAGCATCAAAATCAAAATTCCAACGGTTGCAGCAAGGGGCTTCAGCCCCTTGTCCCTGACGATTTGTTCACAGCAACCAACCGCTAGATTGACATTAGCTACCGGGCCGCTCGATCCGATCGTAAAGCCACAAGGAAACAATCATGCCCATGAAGTTAGCCGCAATGCCCGCAATATTGGCCACCACCACAAACACATCCAGCGCCCGCACAATTTTAGTCGGGTCAGTAATCGCCACCCCCGCCGGTTGGGATACCGCTTTGGCCACCAACACATACACCGAAACCCCCGATCCAATCAGGGTCAACGCCACCCCGATCGCCCCCACATAAACCCCCATTCTTAACAGTTGAATCGTTTCCAGTTTGCGGGGTTGGGGTTCACTGCCCTTATGCACCAAGCCCCGGGCAATCCGGGTGTAGCGAAAGGACAAAATCGTATTAAATGCCACCACAATCACGCCACAGGTGGCCCAAAAAATGCCGATGCTCACCCCTTGGGCTGCCCCTTGGCCCGCCAGCCCCGGAATCGCAATCAGCAATAACAAAATGGCGGCCAAACCCAGGGCCAATTGCACCCAAAAACCAATCCAACCGCCCAATTGCAACGTTGAGGCAATTCGTTGGAGCGAGGGCCGCGGCCCTCGGGGTGGCGGCGATGAGGAGGGAGAAGGATCGGGACGACTGAGCATGGTGGGCAAGCAAGGGCGAGGGCTAGGCGGTTCAGAGCTGGATTGAGGGACGGGCGATCGCCTCGGTGGGCAGACATTGCGTGGCGATGGGGCCGATCCGCCGTGATTCCGTCGCCATAACCATATGGGCTGAACGGGGCTTTGTGCAACCAAGGAGTCAAGGGCTGGTGATGGCAGCCGGGGGCAATCGCTGGATCAATCCTCTGGATCAATGGGATGACTCAGAAATCACCGATTGGATTGCAGATTGGCGCGAACCTGGCGATCGAATTCTGGGCCCCACGGCGATCGCGCGGCGATCGGTTCAGGGGCGATCGAGCCTGGCCCGACCCGTCCTAAGATGATGGGAATCTTGCCAGCCAAGTCCCGCCACCATTCCTCCCCGGAATTTCTGCCCTTCTATTTATTGAGTTTAAAAACCGTGAAAGCAATTACCCTCCTTGGTTCCACCGGCTCCATTGGTACCCAAACCCTGGATATTGTGTCGCAATATCCCGATCGCTTCCGGGTGGTGGGCTTGGCCGCGGGCAGCAACGTCACCCTGTTGGCGGAGCAGGTGCGCCAGTTTCGCCCGGAAATTGTGGCCCTGCGGGATGCTAGCAAGTTGGCAGAATTGCAGGCGGCGATCGCGGATCTGAATCCCCAGCCGCAATTGCTGACCGGGGAAGCGGGGATTGTGGAAGTGGCGCGCTACGGCGACTCGGAAGCGGTGGTGACGGGGATTGTCGGTTGTGCGGGTTTGTTGCCGACGATCGCCGCGATCGAAGCGGGTAAAGATATTGCCCTAGCCAACAAAGAAACCCTGATTGCGGGCGGGCCCGTGGTGTTGCCCCTGGTGCAAAAACATGGGGTGAAACTGTTGCCGGCCGACTCGGAACATTCGGCGATTTTCCAATGCTTACAGGGTGTGCCAGAGGGGGGCCTACGGCGGATCTTGCTGACGGCTTCCGGTGGGGCCTTTCGCGATTGGCCCGTGGAAAAGCTGGCCCAAGTGACCGTTGCCGATGCCCTGAAGCATCCCAACTGGTCAATGGGTCGCAAAATCACCGTTGATTCCGCCACCTTGATGAATAAGGGCTTGGAAGTGATTGAGGCGCACTTCCTCTTTGGCATGGACTACGACGGGATTGATATTGTGATCCATCCCCAAAGCATTATTCACTCGTTGATTGAGCTGCAAGATACGTCGGTGTTGGCGCAGTTGGGTTGGCCCGATATGCGCTTGCCCTTGCTCTATGCCCTGTCCTATCCCGAGCGGATCGCCACGAATTGGGAAACGCTGGATCTGGTGAAGGCTGGTGATTTGACCTTCCGATCGCCCGATCGCGCCAAGTATCCCTGCATGGATTTGGCCTACGCGGCGGGTCGTGCTGGTGGGTCGATGCCCGCCGTGCTGAACGCGGCCAACGAACAAGCTGTGGCCCTGTTCCTAGAAGAAAAAATCCACTTCCTGGATATTCCCAAACTGATTGAAAAGGCCTGCGATCGCCACCGGTCGAGCAACCACGAGCAGCCGACGTTGGATGATATTTTGGCGGACGATCGCTGGGCCCGGGAAATCGTGTTGGACTTGCAATCGGCCGTGGCCGTTTAGAGAATTCCTGGGGAGGATCTTGAGGCACAGGCCAGCACCAATCGTCGTGGGGCAAGGGGCTTAAGCCCCTTGTCTGCACCGATCACGGGGGCAAAGCAAGTGTCAATTGTGGCTGTTCCAATCGCTCCCTAGAGGCGATCGGGCTATAGCACGGTGGAGGGGGCGGGCGATCGCGCACCCAAGGCTTCGAGCAAATGTACCTGGGCATCTTGGTTCAGCCGATTCAGGGTCAGATTCGCCGGATCAAAATAGCCCAGGGCAAAGCTCGCCCCCAGCGTCCGTTTTTGGTAGGCCAACAGGGCTTCGATCCATTGCACCTGCAACACTTCCTGGGTTGCCTCCCCACCGGGCAGGGTCGAACCGATAATCGTGCCGTTGCCGTAATACAGGGCTGGATTGTTTAGGGCCTGGGCGATCGCACTTTGGGCTAGGCGATCGGCTTCGGCAATGCTCAGGCCCGGCTGTTGTTTGCGGGCCGCCTGGGACAGCTCATTGGCTAGCCATTGGATGCGGTTGCGGGTGGTGTCGAACTGCACCATCGCCACCCGGCGCTGGTCGGGCGTGAGGGCGGTAGTGCGCCGGGGAATCAAGGGCGGCACACCGGGGGTCGAAAAATCTAGCAAGTCCCGGCTGGCCACGATCGCCGCCGACACCAGCAAGCAACAGCCAATCCCGATCGTCGAGACCCAGGCGCTCGATCGCGAATAGCCAGGAGCCAGCCAATAACTGCGGGCCGTCACGACAGGCGGCAGGGGCTTAATCGGAATCGCTTGAATGCTGGCGGCTTTGGGCGGCGAGGCGACAATACGCGGCTTGGCCCGGCGGGGTTTGGCCAGTTGCAGGTGCTCGCCCCGCCGAATCGCGGCCGGCGAGGGAAACGGATCGCGACCTTTGAATTGCCGGGCCCGATCGCACCAAGGACAACTGCCTACATGGCCAAAGTGGCTGTGGTGGGGATTAGCGCTGCAAACGGTCAGGCGGGTTTCGGCCGCTTCCAGGGCCGCCGCCCATTGGTGGGCCGTGGGGCGATCGTCGGGCCGCTGACTCTCAAAGGCCTGACGAAAGTAGCTTTGCAGCAGCGGATCGAGCCAGCCAAATTGTGGGGCAATCGGCTTGGGTTTCCAGGGGCCGGGGCGCGATCCGTGGGGAAACTGGCCGGCGGCAATTCGTCGATCGATCCCCGGCGGATCACCGCCCCCCATGAAGGCCCCATCGAAGGGGTGGGTTCCTTCCATGAGGAGCTGAAACAACAGCACCGCCAGTCCGAAGCAATCCTGGGCCGGGGTGCGATCGCGCTCTCGGAAATTCTGCCCTTGCAATTCCGGCGGCGTATACTCCGCTTTGCCCACCGGACAGCGAAACACCTGCCGCCGCTTGGCATCAAACACCTGAAACGAGTCCGTATCCACCAGCGTCACCAGGGCCGTGGGCGCGGCCAGCACGTTGGACTCGTTCACATCGCCCACCACATAACCGCGACTGTGCAACACATCGATCGCAGCGGCCAGATTCCGGGCCATCCGCAACAAATAGCGATAGGTCAGGCCAGGCAACCGTTGGCGGCGGGTTTTGGGCGTGTAGACCTCATGGAGCGCGTAGGTGTCGATCGCCCGTGGCATCAAAAAGCCGACGATTTCGCCATTCACCACCACCGCATCCACGGGCCAGGCGATCGTTACGGGCGGCTCCAACGGGTCGAGGGGCGGATCATTGAGCATGGCCGCCAACTTGGCCACCCGCTCGGGCGATCGCTGCTCCGGGTGATAGATCTTGGCCAGCAGACCCGGCTGATCGAGGACTTGGTAAATGGCTCCTTCGCCCCCTGCTTGGCCCGTGGCGCGGAGTTGAATCCGATCGCCCGTCAGCGCCCGTTGGCCCGCGAGAGTCTGGTTACGTCCCGTCGTCGCCCACTTCATGGATCGCTACTCATCAACCTGCCACAGTTCCTTCGCATAGTCCTCGTCGAGGGCCCGTTTGGGTCGCAACACCAAGACCAACCGACCCAGCAGCGGGCGATCGGGTTCCGCATCAAACCAACTCAGGCTCAGGCTCTCGGCTTCGTCGGCGATCGCAAAAAAGCCATCTTCCCGCCAGGTGCGATCGGCTCGATCGACCACCAACAGCACCGGCTCTGGGCGATCGTCCGGCAAGGGAATCGGCAACTGTTCCGGCTGGGCCAACAGGGCGATCGGATCTTCCGAGTTCCGCAGCACTTGCCAGTTGGGCAGGGCCACCCAAGCCCCTTCCCCCGCAAACCGCACCAATCCAAACGGCTCCTCCGCCGTCATGATCGGCACCGCCCGAAAATCTGCCACCGACAGGGGCAACCGACCCGCCACCGGCAACAGACGCGGTTCTTCCTCGTCGGAGTCAATCCGATAGACCGGCAGGCGCGGCGCACTCTTGGGAGCCACCACCGTAAAGTCCATCAGCAGTTTTTCCAATTGGCCGCGGGCTTCCGGCGTTTGGGCAAAGCGTAGGCCCTTGGCAATCAGGCGCGATCGGGCTTGCAAGTCCGCCTGCTGCCGAGCCGATCGCCAACAATGCCAAGCCAGCGCATCACCCGGCAGTTCCGCAAACCCCTCGGGCGGCTGCTTCAGGTAGGTCAACTCCTTGAGCGCCTTCACCACTTCGCGAGCTTCGTCCAAATCCAGCCCCCGTTCCACCACCAAGGCCGCCGTGGAGAGGCGATCGGCCTCCGCCAAAATCCGCATTTCGTAGAGAATATCGCTGCCCTTGTGCCCAAAATGCGCCTGCACCGGCTCCGGCGCGTCCAGCTTCAGCAGGGTTTGGTAAACCTGGGCCCCCACGATCACCTGATTTTGTTGGATCGGCTCAAAGCCCGTCTCTTCAAAAATCTTTTGGGGACTGAGACCCGTTTGCTGCAACTGCTGACAGGCTTGGCCCCATTCGGGCCAGGGGCCTTCCTTGCGCCGCAATTGCAGCAGCAGCCGATCGACCGCCTCGGGGGCCAGCTTCGCCTTGGCCGCTTGAAAGGGTTGGGATGGGTTGCGATCGAACGAATCAGTCATCTAGAAACCTACTCAACAAACCTACGGGCATGACAGGTCTAAAGCATTGGGTCAGTGTCGCGAAGTCAGTCGTGACAGACCAGGGGTTTAAGCCCCTTGCCCCCTAACGATCTCGCAACGGCAGCGTGTTTGAATAGCAGCCTGTAGCCTGTAGTAGGGTGGGCAATGCCCACCGACACCGATCGCCCATCGCTAAAGCCATCCGATCCCACTGCCAATTCCACTTCCAATCACACTATCGGAAACGGCGATCGCTGTTTGGAGGATGGATGCCGTTTTGGCTCGATCATGGTGGGCATTGCCCACCCTACTCGCTCAACCAGCTCAACAAACCCAATACCACGATGGGCCGTGGCCCCTGGGAATGCGATCGCACTCTCCCCATGCTATGCGAATCAAGCGTATCAGCAGAATCAATCGAAACAGCCCGATCGCCAATCCAATGCGGTTCTCTCGCAACGATATACTAGGCACGGAAAGCCAGATTGACCCCCATTGACATAGATATTGAGCGTAAATGTGCCGTGCAAATGCCTCGCGCCAATGCCCAGCAAAGGCCGGTGCATTTACCTAGTTAAAATATCTAGCGCCAATGCCTAGCGCCTGCTCGGGCCATGGCACTCAAGGGTCGCGATCGCCCCATTCGGCTTTCCCCAGACCCGCTCGCTGACGCTATCCATAAGCGCTGAGACTAGTGCTGAAGCTATGAATCAAGGAATCGATCTCCAAAGCAGCTTCGTGCAAGCGCTTGCCGACTTCGGACTGCCTGGCGATCTCGCCCGCGCCGTGTGGATTCCGCTACCGCTGCTCTTGATGCTGATTACTGCCACCGTCGGCGTGCTTGTCGTTGTGTGGCTTGAACGGAAAATTTCCGCCGCTGCCCAACAGCGGATTGGCCCCGAATATGCGGGGCCCCTCGGCGTGTTGCAACCGGCCGCCGATGGTTTGAAATTGCTATTTAAAGAAGACATCGTGCCCGCCAAGGCCGACCCCTGGCTGTTCACGATCGGGCCGGCGCTGGTGGTGGTTCCCGTCTTTTTGTCCTACATCATTGTGCCCTTTGGCCAAAACCTGAACATCACCGATCTTGGGCTGGGCGTGTTCCTCTGGATTGCCCTCTCCAGCATTGCCCCGATCGGGCTGTTGATGTCCGGTTACTCGTCCAATAACAAATACTCCCTGTTGGGGGGATTGCGGGCCGCCGCCCAATCCATCAGCTACGAAATTCCCCTGGCCCTGGCGGTGTTGGCCGTGGTGATGATGTCCAACTCCCTGAGTACCGTGGACATCGTGGAGCAACAGTCGGGCTACGGCATTTTGGGCTGGAACGTGTGGCGGCAACCCCTGGGCTTCATCATCTTCTGGATTGCGGCCCTGGCGGAATGCGAGCGCTTGCCCTTCGACTTGCCGGAAGCGGAAGAAGAACTGGTGGCGGGCTACCAAACCGAATATGCCGGGATGCGCTTTGCCCTGTTCTACTTGGGTTCCTACGTGAACCTCACCCTGTCGGCGCTGCTGGTGGCGGTGTTGTATTTGGGTGGTTGGGAGTCGCCCGTGTCGGTGGACTGGCTGGCGGGTGCGCTGGGTCTTGATCTGGGCACGGCTTGGCTGCAAATCATCACGGCGGCGATCGGGATTGTGATGGTGCTGTTCAAGACCTATTTGCTGGTGTTCTTGGCGGTGTTGCTGCGCTGGACTGTGCCTCGGGTGCGGATTGACCAACTGCTGAACCTGGGTTGGAAATTCCTGTTGCCAGTGGCCTTGGCCAATCTGCTGCTGACGGCGGCCTTGAAACTCAGCTTCCCGGCCTTTTTTGGCGGTTGAGCCGCTGGTCGCGAGGGGCGATCGCGCCAGCCGTTGCCCAACCCTTGGTCAACCACCGCACCCATTTGGGGATTGAGTCCCGTAACCCTGCAAGACCCGTAACCCTGCAAGAGAGAGAACCTCCATGCTGAACTTCCTCAAAAAAGTCGGCGACTATGCCGGCGAGGTCGTCCAATCGGCGAAGTACATCGGCCAAGGTTTGTCGGTGACGTTCGACCACATGCAACGCCGCCCGGTGACGGTGCAGTACCCCTACGAAAAGTTGGTTCCGTCCGAGCGCTATCGGGGGCGGATTCACTTTGAATATGACAAGTGCATTGCCTGCGAAGTCTGCGTGCGGGTTTGCCCGATTAACCTGCCCGTGGTGGACTACGACTTCAACAAAGCCACCAAAAAGAAAGAACTCAAGAGCTACAGCATCGACTTCGGGGTGTGCATTTTCTGCGGTAACTGCGTGGAATATTGCCCCACCAACTGCCTGTCGATGACGGAAGAGTATGAGCTGGCCAGCTTCGATCGCCACGATCTCAACTTCGACAGCGTGGCTCTGGGTCGCTTGCCCTACAAGGTGACGAACGATCCAATGGTCACGCCGCTGCGGGAGTTTGCCTATCTGCCGTCGGGGGCGATCGA
>RDXB01000103.1 GCA_004292515.1 Oscillatoriales cyanobacterium | reverse complement strand
GCCCCGCGATCGGCCCGCAAGGACGTGCCCGGGCCAACTTTCGCCCCAGCTTCGACCGTCACCTGGCCAACCGCATTGGCAAAGGGATGAACCAGCGCCGATGGATGGATGGTCGGCCGGGCGATCGCGTCACGAGCACTGGTCTCGCGATTGATCGTGTTTCCCCTGGCCCCTTGGGATGCCATGCTTCAAACCTCCTTCCTAACCGCTGCCCCATTCATCAAAATCGCGACTTCAAGGATGTTGGAGACCACCGAAGCCGCCCGCCAACCTTGACCCTACTCAGGCAGCCGAGCATTGTTGGGCAACAGCAGGCGATCTTCATCGCTCTTGCTGTAGAGCCGCATATTCTCGGCGCTCACGGTGTCGATGATCGCAATGGCCGATGCATCGATCGGGCGGCCTTCGCCCCCCTCCACCTGACGCGCCGCACTGCCCCGCGCTACCAAGACCCACTCGTCCATGCCCGCGCCAACCCCATCAGCCACCACCTCATACTTGGAGGTGAGCTGACCTGCTGCATCCACCAACTGAACCAGCAGGAACTTGACCCCCCTTAGGCTTGGCTCTTTTTGGGTGCTGACCACCGTGCCGCAGACTCGTGCAATTTGCATAGCAACTGACTCAAATCAGCACTGGAACATCAATACAAAGACAATTTTCGATTGCGGCTAGCGGCGATCGAGTGCCCCAAACAACCCCAGCATGTGGGTGAAAGCTATATCCACGACTCCGTTGTAGCGAGTTGTGGCGAGCCTCCCAGGGTCACGATGTGAAAGTTCTCGAAACGCTCAACAATTCAACAAAACGCATTGTTTTGGAATGAGAGCCAAGAGCAACATTCAAAGGTTCGCAACCAAATGTTTGCAACAGATTACGGGTCACGCGATCTAGACAACATTTGCCTGATCGCACGTATTTCAGAGTTCTGAACTAGGCGCGATCGCAGCGGTTGCTGAAAGACTGGTCAGTTTAAAACCTGCGGAGGCTAAAACCTGCGGAGGCTGGTAAATGTGACCCATCCCAGTTGATCGCTCGGACAAGCCACACCCATTCTCTATGCCGATTCATGGGTGATGACCCTGATCGAGCATGAATCGAAGACAACCGCCATCGGTCTCTGACCAAGCAGTGGCATGGGCTAGGATCTAACGAATTTCAAGCGAGACGATCGGGCGGCGGGGAACTACATCAACCGGGACACCCACAAAAAGCAAGATCAGGTCACAAAGCAACGGTTGATCGCTACTTTGATTGCCGCGCTTTGGGGTCGGCCCACATGATGCGCGATCGATAATTTAAAGCTGCCGTCTGCTGAAATTACGTCAACGCCTAACGCAGTCAACTTCGCGCTGGGAAACCTATTCCGAGAACTGTTGCACTGCTTCGGTGTAGCGAATCGGCAGCACGTACTCCAGGTTTTCGTGGGGGCGAGCGATGATGTGGGTCGAAACCACTTCACCACCGTTCACGCGGCGGACGGATTCCACGCCAGCGGCCACGGATGCTTGCACTTCCGACACGTCGCCGCGAACGATCACGGTCACGCGGGCGCTGCCGATTTTTTCGTAGCCCACCAGGGTCACACGAGCGGCTTTCACCATCGCATCAGCGGCTTCCACAACGGCGGGAAAACCACGGGTTTCAATCATTCCGACTGCAATAGGCATTGCCGAACTCCTTGTGTTGTGTCGTAAACGCGAATGTTGTAGAACGCCTCAGCGGTTGCCAAGGGCGATCGTTGCTGCGCTAGTGCGATCGCGGGATTTATCGTACCCCCCTGAGGGATCTCGCGCTACCAACCAACCTCGGGTTGGCAACCGACGCACGCGACAAGTTGCGGGTTTTAATCTTAAAACCCTTGTGCGCGAGACTCGCAGCGGAATGGCGTTGACGGATCTCCCAAGCCCAGTTACGGCTCTGTTGCCCAAGGCTACAGGGTCGCGCACCTAGGCTAATCCGCTCCGCAACGATTTGTTACGGATGGCAATTCCTATTGGGGTGCTGACGCTTACCAGTTTAGTTAAAAGCGGGCCACATCAGCTTTTTTAATCTCAATCGCTTTGATAACTTGCGGTTAAGGCTGCCAAAACTTATGGCTTGATTTAGCAAAGTTAATCAGCAATCCCCCGCGCCCATCTCCCCAGCTCGTCCCCCACGCCCATTTCCCAACAAAAGTTCATCAACAATCCCCCAGCCCCCAAGCATCCGGCTCCATTAACGGCTACGCTAGTCCACTAAGGATTTGCACAATTTTGCCCCCATCCGAGCGGCCGCTGCGGCAATTCGGCATGGGAGACCCCAACCGATCCGGGCAATTTGCTCGGGTGGGATTGTGTGCTGTTAGTTGTTTTGCCGAATTGAGCGCGATCGCCCATGACCGCCCTGACTCCCGTGACCCAATGGCTGACTCAGACCGTCTGGCTTGCCCCCTGTTACGGCTTGATTGGAGCCTTAATGACCCTGCCCTGGGCCACGGGCACCATTCGTCGCACGGGCCCCCGCCCGGCCGCCTACATCAACCTGCTGATGACTGTGCTGGCTGCCGTTCACGGTGGCTGGTTGTTCCGCGAATTTTGGGGGCAGGAGGCACAGTACCTAACTTTTCACTGGTTGTCGGTTGCGGATTTTGATTTGTCCTTTGTGCTGGAGCTGTCGCCCCTGAGTCTGGGGGCCATGGAGCTGGTGACGGGTATGAGCCTGATTGCTCAAGTCTATGCCCTGGGCTATTTGGAAAAGGACTGGGGGCTGGCTCGCTTCTTCGCGATGATGGGCTTTTTTGAAGCGGCCATGAGTGGCTTGGCGATCAGTGATTCGCTGCTCCTGAGCTACTGCCTGCTGGAAATGCTCACCCTTTCGACCTACCTGATTGTGGGGTTCTGGTATGCCCAGCCCTTGGCGGTGACGGGGGCGCGGGATGCGTTCTTGACCAAGCGGGTGGGCGATATTTTGCTGCTGATGGGGATGGTGGCCCTGTCTACCTTCAGTGGGAGTTTGAATTTTTCAGATTTGGCGGAATGGGCCCAAACGGCTCAGTTAGCTGACTGGCAAGCGGGGCTGTTGGCGATCGCCCTGATTGCCGGGCCCACGGGTAAATGCGCTCAGTTCCCCCTGCACCTGTGGCTGGATGAAGCGATGGAGGGGCCGAATCCGGCATCCTTGATGCGGAATTCGATCGTGGTGGCCTGTGGAGCCTTTGTGTTGATTAAGCTGGCGCCGGTGCTGGCCCTGTCGCCCTTGGGGTCGGCCATCCCAATCGCCCTGGGCAGCATGACGGCGATCGGGGCTTCCTTGGTGGCGATCGCCCAAATCGACATCAAGCGCGCCCTCTCCCACACCACCAGCGCCTACTTGGGCTTGGTGTTCATCGCGGTGGGCTTGCAGCAAACCGATGTGGCGCTGCTGTTGCTGCTGACCCACGCGATCGCCAAAACCACGTTGTTTACCAGCATCGGCGGCGTGATTCTAAACACCAGCACCCAGGACATGACCCAAATGGGTGGGTTGTGGTCAAAAATGCCCGCTTCGACCATGGCCTTTGTGGTCGGGTCGATGGGGATGGTGGCGCTGCTGCCCTTGGGAGCCTTTTGGGCCATGGAGCGCTGGTTGAGCGAGCCAGCCATGCCCGGTTGGTCAATCACGATTGTGCTGTTGGTCAATGGCTTGACGGCCTTGAACCTCACGCGCGTTTTTGGGCTGGTGTTTGGTGGCTCGACTCAGCCGAAAACCCGCCGCGCCCCGGAAGTGACTTGGCCGATGGCGGTGCCGATCGTGTCGTCGATCGTCCTGACCCTGCTGGTGCCGCTGATGCTGGAGCAGTGGCAGTTGCTGCTGACACGGGTGGGCGCGCTGCAATTCCCGGTGTCGGAAACGATCGCCCTAATTGCTTCGGCGGCTATTGGCGCAACGATCGGGATTTCGATTTACAGCTTTGGGGCCGTTGCGCGGCCGGTCACATTGCCCTTGCCAGCCTTGCAGGACTTGTTGTCCTACGACTTCTACATCGATCGGATCTACCGGTTGACGATCGTTTGGGTGGTGGGAGCCGCCGCCCGGGCCACCGCCTGGGTCGATCGCTATGTGATCGATGGGCTGGTCAATCTGGTGGGGGTGGCCACCCTGTTTGGGGGGGAAGGGCTGAAGTACAGCACCTCCGGGCGATCGCAGGGCTATGTTTTGGTCGTGCTGATCAGCGTCAGCACGATGGTGGTGCTGGCGGGTTGGTCCCTGGCGCAACTGTGGTTTTAGGGTTGTGGTGCTAGGGATGGGTTGAGGGCCCCTGGGCCACGTGGCGGCGATCGCCCCAGACGACACGCCGATCGAGTTTGCTGTACCGGTTACGAGGACAAGGACTGTGCTGTTGAGCTTGTTGGTTTGGATTCCGGTGGTGGGGGCGCTGGCGATCGCCCTTTGGCCCGGCGAAGTCAATGCCACCCGCGCCCGTCAGGCGGCGATCCTCAACTGGATCGGCTTGGTGGTCGTCACGGGGGCGATCATCGGTCAGTTTGATCCCAACACCCAGCAAATTGAGCTGGTGGAGTCCTTTTCCTGGATCGATCGCCTCGGTCTCAGCTACAGCCTTGGCATCGATGGCCTGTCCTTTCCCCTGGTGGTGCTCAACACCCTGCTGGTGGGAATTGCCATCTTTAGCACCAACGAAGCCATCTCCCGACCGCGCTTCTACTACAGCCTGATGTTGCTGCTAACCAGCGGTGTCTATGGGGCCTTTTTGGCGCAGGATTTGCTGCTGTTTTTCCTGTTTTACGAGCTGGAGCTGATTCCGCTCTATTTCCTAATCGCGATCTGGGGTGGCGTGCGGCGCGGCTATGCGGCCACCAAATTTTTGATCTACACCGCCCTGTCTGGCATCCTGATTTTGGCGGCCTTTTTGGGGTTGGCCGGCTCCACCGGCTTTGCCAGCTTTAGTTACGATCGCCTGCGAGACTTTGCGATCGCCCAGGCCAGCGCCCCCGATTCCCTGCTCCCGATCGCCACTCAACTGCTGCTGCTAGCCCTGATTTTGGTCGGCTTCGGCATCAAAATTCCCCTTGTACCTCTGCATACCTGGCTGCCCGATGCCCACGTGGAAGCCTCAACGCCCATTTCGGTCTTGCTGGCCGGTGTGTTGCTGAAGTTGGGCACTTACGGCCTCATTCGGTTTGGGCTCGGGCTGTTCCCCGAAGCCTGGAGCCAAATTGCCCCTCTGTTGGCCGCCTGGGCCGTCGTCAGCGTGCTGTATGGCTCCTTTGCGGCCATTTCTGAAGGGCTAGCCAACGGCGACATGAAACGACTGGTGGCCTACAGCTCCGTGGGCCACATGGGCTTTATTTTGTTGGCAGTGGCGGCGGCCACCCCCGTCAGCCTGATGGGTGCGGAATTTCAGATGGTGGCTCACGGCTTGATTTCCGGGCTGCTGTTCCTGTTGGTGGGCATTGTTTACAAAAAAGTGGGCACGCGCCAACTCAGTGCCCTCAGCGGTTTGTTCAATCCCCAGCGGGGGCTGCCGGTGATTGGGTCGCTGATGGTGTTGGGGGTGATGGCCAGTAGCGGCATTCCCGGCATGGCAGGCTTTATTGCTGAGTTTCTGATTTTCCGGGGTTCCTTCCCGGCTTACCCAGTGCATACGCTGCTTTGTATGCTGGGCACGGGTTTGACCGCCGTTTACTTCTTGATTTTGTTGAACCAGTCATTTTTTGGCAGGCTGACGGAGCGGGTGGCTAACTTGCCGTCGGTGAGTTGGCTCGATCGCGCCCCGGCGATCGCCCTGTCGATTCCGATCGCCCTGTTTGGGTTGCAGCCCAGTTGGCTGGCCTACTGGAGCGAGTCGGTGACGACGGCCTTAGCCGTGAGCACTCGGATCAGCCCCTAATCTCCTAATCTCCTAGTCCAGAATATCGGACAGATCTGGGTTGCGTGCTTTGAGGAGCTGCCACAGAGCATCAAACCAAGCCGCCGCCCCGATCGCAAAGTGCGATCGCACCAGACCCGAAAGCGCCGTGGGAGTTGGGTTAATTTCGATCGTCCAGCGACCGTCCTCCACCGCCTCAGCCACCGGTTGGGCAATGTAGGGAAAGGCCGCCGTTGTGCCCACAACGATTACCACGGCGGGCTGGGCCGCCAGCACAAGGTGCAAGTGCTGCACGGCTTCCGGGGGCAGCGGCTCCCCAAACAGCACCACCCGCGGCCGCAACACCCCCTGACATTGGGCACAGCGGGGCGGCCAAGCGGCCGGGGGTTGCCATTGGGGAAAGACCTCGGACATATCCGGTTCGGCCCCACAGCCCATGCAAACCAGGCGATCGTTGCGGCCGTGAATTTCGATCATGCGACGACTGCCAGCGGCTCGGTGTAGCCCGTCGATATTTTGGGTGAGCGTCCAGGCCTGGGGCTTCCACTGCTCGATCGCCCACAGCACCTGGTGGGCCCGGTTGGGTTGCGCCGCGCGACAGGTTCGGCCAATTTCCCACAGATATTTCCAGGTGATGTCTGGCCGCAGTTGCAATGTGACGCTGCTGAGGGCCTGCTCGATCGACAGATTTTCATCGGTACGGCGATCGTTGTACAGCCCCCCCACACCGCGATAGGTGGGAATCCCAGAATCCGCTGAAATCCCCGCCCCCGTAATGGTCAAAATCGAATCCGCTGCCTCGATCGCCACGGCCACATCAACTAAGCGCTGCTCATCCGTGGGGTCTAGGCTGGATGGTGGTGTCATCTGGGTCCGAGCCTCCTCGGGCGATCGATCAACCGTTCGGGATCGAACATACCCGCCCCAGCGGGCCCAGCGATCGATGTGTCACCAGCGATCAATGTGTCAAGTGTCAAGCTTGTTTGCACCGTTCAGCCGAAAGGTTAAGCCGAACTTCTATAATTGAGTTCAGCAATTGAGTTCAGCTCCTGCTAATTGCTCGATCGTTATTGTTATTTGTCATCGCGATCGATCCAACGCACCTTTTTCAACATGCCAACGGTCTCGATCGAGGCTTAAATTTCATGCCTACAATGACTGCACCCCACCCCCTAGCAAGTACGATTGAGCGGCTATTGCACGGAGAAGCCCTGCTGCAAGATAGCCCAACAAATGTTCTGGAAGTGGTGGGAATTCTGCACAGTTATGGAATTATTCTTGATGCTTATTCAAACAATTTAAACTATATTGCCGAGCATCAATTTCTTCGGTTCTTTCCGTTTTTTAAATATTTTAACGGTGATGTGACCCTAGCCAAATTACTCAAGCATTGGCAGCACGATCGGATTAACTTTGAATATGCTGAATATTGCATGAAAGCCATGTTTTGGCATGGGGGAGGCCGCTACGATACCTACCTCGATTCACCGGAATTTATCGCCCTTGCCAAAAAAGCTATTCGGGCCCGCTTTGCCAGCAATCCGATCGTTTTGAGTATGGATCAATTGTTCCCAGACTTCTTGCTAGAACAGGTGCGGCAATTGGCCTACTACCGCGCCCTCGGTCAGTTTTGGCGCATCATGAGCGATATGTTCATGACTCTGTCAGACCAATACGATCGCCGCAAAATCAAAACCATCCCGCAGGTGGTGCAGCACATTCAAGATGCATTGGTGGCGGCGGCTGGCTCCCCGATCGACTATGCCGTGAATTTAGGCAACAGCACCTATGAAATCGTGCCGCGATCGGCCAAGATGACCTTCCTGATGGATACAGCCGTGCCCTATGTGGAAGCGGTCTTTTTCCGGGGCACGCCCTTCAGCGGCACTGTGTCTTACAACGCCCAAGCTGCCAAGGTACCGATCGAGCAAGCCACCTTTGCCTATGGAGCGCTCTATGCCGATCCGCTCCCGGTTGGTGGGTCGGGCATTCCGCCGACGTTGCTCATGCAAGATATGCGGCATTTTTTGCCGGACTATTTGCATCAGTTCTATGAAAATAGCTTGCGCCACGAAGACGATTTGTTGGTCAAAATTTGCCAGACCTTTCAAAAGTCGATGTATTGCGTCACCACTGCTGCCATTCGGGGCTTGGCTCCCCACCCGCTGGAGTCGCCGGAGCCAGCCCATCGATCGGCTAATGCTGCCTACCTGACGGGTTGGATGGATCGACTCGTATCATCCCAAATCGGGGCGATTAACAGTCCTTATCCCTAGGGGGAATTCCTAGGGGATTCCTAGGGGGATGTCTGAGAAGCCCCAGTTGATACTCTGTACGCCCCAGCGATCGATTACTGCCCCGTGTTCACCATCGATCGATGCCAGGGCTGGGGCTGAGGCGTAATGGCAATCACGCCTTGGCCATCCCAGCGCTGGCCATCGGGCAAAATCGCCCGCCGAAAGTCCACTTGCTGGCACTGCACGTCGTGTAAGTTGGCCTGGGTCAGGTTACTCGCAAACAACAGCGCCTGACTCAAATTTGCTCGGCTCAAATTTGCTCGGCTCAAATCTGCTCGGCTCAAATCCGCGCGCTGGAGATTGGCCCGTTTGAGGCTGGTATCACTCAGATCGGCTTCCGATAAATCGCAGTCACTGAGATCCGCAGTGGCCAAATCAGCCCCTGGGCCGATCTCCCAAGTGCCAGCGGCGATCGGGTCAAAATCCGCCGGCCAGCAAGTCGCCTCATCGATCAAGGCTCCTTCTAGGTGCGCTTCACCCAATTGAGCCTGACTGAGGTTGGTTCCCCGCAAATCCGCGCGATCGAGATAGGCCGATCGCAAATCAGCCTGCTCCAGATTCCACCCCCGCAAATCGGCGCGGCTGAGGTTTGCGGTTGCTGCCTTCAGTTGGGGAGTCAAGATGATCGCCCCCGTTGTCGCCCAGTCGATCGCCCCCTGGGTGCGGGCATCGGTGCGGGCCTGTCGCCAGTCGGCCCCATCGAGCCAAGCCCACCGCAAATCTGCACCGCAAAGATCGGCTCCATTCAGGGACGCGCCCCGCAAATCCGCCCCGCGCAGATCCGCGTCTCGCAGATCTGCCCCGCGCAGGTAAGCCCCGCGCAAATCCGCTTCCCGTAGATCTGCCCGCCGCAGGTTAGTGCGATCGAGATAGGCGGAAGACCAGTTAACCGATCGGGCGATCGCTTCCCGAAATCGGGCCCGCGAAAAATCTGAACCGCTCAGACGCAGCTCTGACAATTGCGCGCGATCAAAATTCCATTTGCCCTGGCTATATTGCTCGATCCACTCCGCCACTAGGTTGTGCTTCATTGGTGTCACCGATCGCACCGCGTGCCAGCCATTGTTGAATTTCTTCGGCGGTCACGCCTTCGTTGTTGCCTAACTTTGCACCCGTGACGATCGCCCCGTGGCTGTTGATGCGACTCAGGTTAGCCCCCCGCAAGTCAGCCCCACTCAGGTCAGCCCCACTCAAATTCGCTAAGGCCAAGCTGGCCTTGTGCAAATCGGCTTCGATCAATCGAGCTTCACTGAGGAGTGCCCCCGATAAATCAGCTCCTGCCAAGCGCGCCCCGGTCAAGTCTGCCCCACTGAGGTCGGTGTCGCAGAGTTGCGATCCGCGCAGGTTGACCTGCCGTAGATTGGCACCACTGAGATCGCAGCCATCGAGCCGCACCCCCAACAATTGCCGGCCCGTCAAGTCCTGCTTGGGATCGAGACCAACCCGCTCCAGGAGTTCCAACAGCCCAGACTGGGGAGACTCCCATAGGATCGCGATCGCCCCTTGCCAGGGCCCATCGATCGCCCCTTGGGAACGCACCAACAGACAGTCCAGCACCGCCCGCTGCTCCGGTGAAAGGGGATGATGGGACGGCAGTGCCAGCGTTCGACCAATCCGATCAATTGCTTCATCCAGGTTCGATCGCGTTCGATCCACTGCCATCACCCCATCCTCAGAAGCCGCCACGCTTGCATCTCCTTCAGTGAATTGCTCATGAAATCAATTGCGAATTGGTCGCCCATTGATTCCAATCCTAAAACGCTCGCTACCCCCAAACGGGAGAGCCGCTTCTTTCAGCCTACCCCGAAGCCACAGGAGATAAAGCTCCACATCCTCGAATGCAAAAAGAGTTCAATATTCGCCACATTTCCCACCGCCTTGAGGTATGTGCTGGCGGTTGCCTAAATTCCCAAGTGACTGGGGACAAGCGATCGATGGGGGTAGGGAGTGTCGGCATTGCCTGGGAGCAAGCTGAAACGGTTGATTTCCCATAACCCCATCGTCGTAACAAGGGGCTTAGGGGGTGTCATCATTTTCCACAACTGAGTCTGAAATCGTCGATTTCCCACGCCTCAATGGTCGTAACAAGGGTCTTAGGGCGTGTCATCAGATGCCATTGATGGCAGATGAAACAGTGATGTTCCGTGCCCCAGTCGTCGTAACAAGGGGCTTAAGCCCCTTGCTGCCTCAC
>RDXB01000050.1 GCA_004292515.1 Oscillatoriales cyanobacterium | reverse complement strand
GTGCCGACGCTGGATTTGATGCACCAGTGGTATGCCCATTGGTCGGCGGCTTTTCCCGATGTAACTGTGGGGCTGTTGGGGGGCGGTTCGCGCGATCGCTCGCCCCTGCTGGTGGCCACCTACGACAGCGCGGCGATCCATGCGGAAAATTTGGGCGATCGCTACGGGCTGCTAATTTTTGATGAGTGCCACCATTTGCCCAGCAATTTCTACCGGGCGATCGCCGATTGTTCGATCGCGCCTTACCGCTTGGGCCTGACCGCCACGCCCGATCGAGCCGATGGCCGCCATGTGGATCTTGATCAACTGATTGGCCCCGAGGTCTACCGCAAAACGCCGGAGGAGCTGTCGGGTCAAGCCTTGGCCGACCACGAGGTGGTACAAATTCGCGTTAATTTAGCCGATCGGGAACGATCGCGCTATGAGGAGCTGATCCAAACCCGCAACCAGTTTTTGCGATCGCAGAAAATCTCCTTTGGCTCCTTGGATGGTTGGCAGCGGTTCATTCAGGTGTCGGCGCGATCGCCCGAGGGTCGCCAAGCGCTGCTGGCCCACCACGAAGCCAAGGCGATCGCCCTGGGAACCGATGGCAAGTTGCGATTACTTGAGGATTTATTGGCGCAACATTATCCCGATCGGGTGCTGATTTTTACGAATGACAATGCCACGGTTTATCGCATTTCTCAGGAGTTCCTAGTCCCAGCCATTACCCATCAAACACCCGTTAAAGAACGCCACGAGATTCTGCAAAAGTTTAAGCAAGGGGACTACAACACCATTGTGGTTGCCAATGTGTTAGATGAAGGGGTGGATGTACCCGATGCTAAAGTTGCAATTTTCCTGGCGGGAACTGGCTCGACTCGACAATTTATTCAGCGGTTGGGGCGGATTTTACGTAAGGGCAGTGAGCCAGGAAAACGCGCAATTTTGTATGAAGTGGTGGCGGCTGACACGGTGGAAGAACGCACGAGCGATCGCCGCCGATCGGAACCGACAAAACGCGACCGATCCAAGGGTCAGTTAAGCTTGCTACCAACCCCAGAAACAGGGCGATCGTCCCTGAAAGTCGCGGAGTCCAAACCCCGTTATGGCTCCAAGTCACCCCAGGATTAGTCGGGCGATCGGATAGAAAATCGGTAGTGTCTGTGAGATAGTCTTTTTGGCAAAACTTGGTAAAGCTTGGCAAAACATTGCTGATGTCGCAAGGCTTTCATGGGTTGATTATTGTTGATTATTACCGAATGACGGCACTGCCCATGCTTGATTTTAAGTGGCGATCGAGCACCTGGGCAAATTCTGGAGCATGAGCCAAAAATGCCCAGTGATTGCCGGGAATGGATTCAACCGTGAGAGCTTGGCAAAAAGTATAGAAATCTTGGACTTGCCAAGCAAATCGGTTCAGTCCGCGATCGGGCAACATCAACAAGGTCGGAATCTGAATGGGTTGAGTAATTCCCGCAACGCGCAGCACGTCTACAAAAATGCGATCGCGCGCCCACAAATCAAGCTTGCTACCCCAAGTTCCATCAGCTTTTTGCTCTAGATTCACTGCAAAAACGGCTGATTGTAGTGCATTCCATTCACGATATTGCTTAAGGGTTTTGGCTTTCGTTTCAGCCGCAGCGCGATCGGCAAATGGGCCACACATCTGCAAAAACGGCAAGGTGCGATAGAGCACCGGAAATGTTATTTGTAGCCAGCTTGGGATCTTGCCAATAAAAAAAGGATCGACAATCACCAACTGCTGGAAGCGATCAGGCGATTGTTGCGCCCAACGAGCTAATAACTTACCAGTCCAAGAATGACCGATCGCTGTGATTTGGTTCCAGCCCAATTGATCGAGCCAGGGTTCCAAATCAGCAATAATTGCCTCGCAATCGTAGGCGCGATCGCCCTTGACACTATCCCCATGCCCTGGCAGATCGAGCGCAATAACCTGATAGCCCCGTGCCGAGAGGATGGTGGCTACTCCTGACCAAACTGCCGCACAATCACCGAGTCCATGCAAAAATAGCAGGGGGCGATCGGTAGGATTTCCCCAACGCAAAAAGTGCAAGGATGATTCGGGCAAGGTTGGCAATGACCAAGTATTTTGAGAGCCAAAATTGAGATTCACGGTTGCCATAACTCAAAGATGATTTGTAATCAATTGGCCAGCATAATTAAGGGCATTATTGCCTAGCTCCAATCTTCCTCGTTCCGCCGACGGGTGGTGACGGTGTAGACATTGCCGCGCTGATGAATTTCGCGCGTTTTTGCGTAGAGTTCTTCCTCGGATAGGTTCCAACGTTTGAGGGCCGCATCCAAATCTGTCTGGGTTTGGCGAGCGCCTGGAAAGTTACGATAGCGAATACGCAATCGCGCCAATTCACACAAATTGAGATCCGTTGGCTCCCCATTCGAAATGGTCTGGACGGTGTTGCGATCGACAATCTCTTGGGGGTGTTGTTGATCCTGTTGTTTCATGATGAGTTTAGGCGTTCTCAATCGGGGTCAAGCCAATAATGATCACCATTAGTCAGTATCACCTTGCAGTCATGATTGGTTCATAGAACCCTTACATCGTTTGCAGTTCTTAAACTAAGATCATCACTGTCTAGGTATTATCTAAAATAATCATGATCATCATTATCAATAGTAACAAATTGCATGATCATTGATCCCAATCAATCCTACGGTCTTTACCTCGCTTAATTCAGTACAGCAACCTTTAGGACGGACAATGCTCACCGACTAACCGCTTCATAGCATCTGCAATCTGACAAACCCATCGTTTGAAATAAAGGCTATATCAACTGGCTCATTCGTCCCATCACCAGTCTGCCTCAGCTTCAGACTCGGCGATTCACTGTTGAGGATCTGATTCTGAGGTCAGTTGACTGTAACAAAATAATCAGTTTTCCCATCTAAGAAGGACTAATGTACAGGTGCAATGGCTGGCAATCCTCCCAAGATTCACAGTTTAAACCTGCCTAACCTAGTCATTTCGATCACTCAACTATTAGCCCTTTGGAGATTTAGACGATGCTCAGTCGCGTTGCAGATTCAATTTACTGGCTCAATCGCTATGTGGAACGGGCCGAAAATGTGGCGCGGTTTGTGGATGTCAACCTCAAGCTCAGTCTCGATCTACCATCTGGGGTTTCCCAGCAATGGGAACCCCTGATTATGACAACGGGTGACTCAGAAAGCTTTCAGGTTTGCTATGGCGAAGCTTCCGCTGAAAACGTTATTCATTTTCTGACTTTTGATCCTAACTACTCCAATTCAATCTTGTCTTGTTTAAAAGCGGCTCGTGAAAATGCACGTTCAATTCGCGAAACCCTTTCCACTGAAGTTTGGGAGCAGATCAACACTTTTTATTTAATGGTTAAAGAAGCGGCTGAAAACTACAGTGCTGGTGGTGTTGACCTCGACCATTTCTTTAATGAAGTTAAGATGGCTAGTCACCTTTTCTATGGGGTTACGGATGCCACCATGACCCATAGTGAGGGATGGCATTTTGGTCAGATTGGACGCTTCCTAGAGCGGGCGGATAAAACGTCCCGAATTTTAGATGTAAAGTACTATATCTTGTTGCCCTCTGTGCAGGATGTGGGGACGACGCTAGACCGAATTCAATGGATCGCCTTGCTGAAGTCGGCGAGTGCCTATGAGATGTATCAGCGGTGGCGCAATAATCGAATTTCACCCACAGGGGTTGTGGAATTTTTGTTGCTTGATCGCCATTTTCCCCGAGCAGTTCTGTTTTGCCTATTACAAGCCCAAAAATCTCTCCATGAGATTACAGGGACTCCAACCGGCACTTGGAGTAATCCAGTGGAGCGGCCATTGGGTCGTCTATTAGCTGAGTTGAGCTACTTGGCAGTTGATGATGTGATGGATCGCGGTCTACATGAGTTCATCGATGGACTGCAACTGGAGCTTAATGCGATCGGGCAGCAAATGAATGATAGATTTTTCGCGTTGCGATCGGTTGCTTAATGGGTTTTCAATTGAGCCTCAGAGGATGCCTGAAAAGTACCTTTCGGCTCGAACCAGACACCAATAGTTGTGGCAGCAAGGGGCTTAAGCCCCTTGTTTCCGTCGATTAATGGAGCATGCAGAGTATCAATTTTAGCTTTTCAGACATCCTCTCATAGCCCTTAAAAGTGCTGTAAGGATCACCATTCCCCTAGACTAGGGGTGGGTTACTCATCAATTTGTTTTGATCGTGAAGGCTGAAGACTTTTTGCAATCTAGCGATTCTGTCGTATCAATTAATCTTGAGGTGGCATTGAGTGATTGTCGCGATCGCCTGCGGCAGTCACCCAATGCAGCACTGCTGTACTGCGAATTATCCCAACTCTTATGCCAACAAGGACAGATCAAGGCGGCTGATCGAGCCATCAGACAAGCCTTGACATTAGACCGCACATTGTCATTAGCCTGGCATCAGCGCAGCTTAATTGCTCGTGCCATGGGTAATCAACAAGCCGCCTCAGAATATGAGTTCCAAGCATTCAGTTGTTATACAGAACCTATCTCTGATCAGCAATATTTTCAATTAGGCAATTACCTCGCCCAAGCCCAGTCTTTTGAGTTGGCTTGTCAAGCCTATGAGCTGGCAATTACCCAAAATTCACAACATTTAGAAGCCTATTTGAATGCGGCTTGGATTGCTCAACAAATGGCGGACTATGTAGCAGAACTAGCCTATTATCAACGGGCGATCGCCCAAGGCTTATACGACTCACGCTTAAGTCAGCGGACTGCCCGAGCCTGGGCCAAAATTGGCAAGCGACATTACCAACAACAACAGGATCAAACGGCCATCGCAGCCTATCAACAGGCCATTAGGCTTGACCCCGAGCAGGCTGATTATTGGAGTGACTTGGGTTGTGTGTTATCGCGGCTCGATCGAATCCAGGCGGCCAAAACTGCTCACCAACGGGCGATCGACTCACAGCCCACTAACCCCAATCATTACTACAACCTCGGCAATCACTATTGGCGATCGGGTCAACAGTCCGCCGCGATTCAAGCATTTGATCGCGCGATTCAACTCAATCCCCAAGATAGTAAGCACCACTGGAATTTAAGCCATGTGCTCTTAGAAACGGGTGACTTTCAGCGAGGATTTGCCGAATACGAATGGCGGTGGTCTGTGGTGCAACAACCACTCCCGATCGCTCGTCCCCTTTGGCAGGGTGAATCCCTCGCAGGGCGCACTATTCTATTACAAGCCGAACAGGGCTTGGGAGATTCCCTACAATTCATTCGCTATGCGGTGTTGCTGGCTGAAAGGGGCGCTAGGGTTTGGTTTAGTGGCCCGCGATCGCTCCATCGACTCGTTGCGGGAATGCCCGCCGTTGATCGTGTATTGAGTGATTATGATCTCGAATTATCGGTCACTGAAATTGATGCGCGATCGCCCCTGATGAGCTTACCCAAGCTATTAGGTACAACTATTGATACTATTCCCAATCAAGTACCCTATTTACCAGTTAGCCCCGAAATAGCAGAAACAGTATCTTCCAAGTTCCCCATTGATTTTGATCGTAGGTTAGTCAAGGTGGGTATTGTCTGGGCCAGTGGATATCGACCCGAAGAAGTTCTGCATAATACCTACCTCGACAAGTCTGCTACCCTCTCAGCATTGGTGCAAACCTTATCTCGATCAAATGTGCAGCTTTATAGTCTGCAAGTGGGTGAAAATGTTCGGGATTTGAGTGCCCCAGCACCCCAATCCTATTGCAGTTTACCGATCGATTGCAGTCCTTGGATTACTGACTTTGCTGATACGGCGGCCATCTGCGATCGCTTGGATCTAATCGTGTCGGTGGATACCTCCGTAGCCCATTTAGCCGCAGGATTGGGTAAACCCACTTGGGTCTTGTTACCTCGGCGGGCCGATTGGCGCTGGCTGCTCGATCGCACTGATTCCCCTTGGTATCCCACCATGCGGCTCTTTCGACAGACCAAGATGGGTGACTGGTCAAACCCATTGCAAGCTATCAGCCAAGCCCTCGATCAATGGCTGATCATTCAGAGGAAATAAGCTCCGATCGATGATTCGATCAAGCTATTAAAGTTCACAATGCATATTGCCTGACTTTTGCGAAAACTTGAAGTTTTCTTGGTAGTCTACGGGGCAATCAATGACCGCTGGCACAGAGTCATTGAGCGCTTGTTTCAAAATCGGCACAAAGTCCGTTTCTGATTCCACTCGATAGCCCTTTAAACCCATACTTTCTGCAAATTTTACGAAGTCAGGGTTGCCGAATTTGATGTAGCGCGATCGCCCAAAGGCATCTTGTTGCTTCCACTCAATCAAGCCATAGCCACTGTCGTTAAACACCAGCGTCACAAAGGGCGTACCGATCCGCAGTGCTGTTTCGAGTTCTTGGCAATTCATCATGAAGCCACCATCACCGGTCACGGCTAAAACCTTCTGCTGTGGGCACACCAACTTTGCAGCCACGCCCCCAGGAATGGCAATTCCCATTGCCGCAAATCCATTGGAAATCAAGCAAGTGTTGGGGCGATCGCAGTGATAATTGCGGGCAATCCACATTTTGTGCGCGCCCACATCGGAAATCAAAATATCATCGGGGGCTAGCACCTGGCGGATATCATAGACAATCTTTTGGGGCTTCATTGGAAACCCTGAGTCACTCGCGTATTGCTCATAGTCTTCGCGAATTTCTGATCGCAAATGCACTGCAAAAGGCTCTGGGCGATCGCTGCGATCGGCCCGCCGTAATAGCTCATTCAACGAGTCAGAAATATCCCCCACCACTTCCACCGCTGGGATATAGCTGCTGTCAATTTCAGCGGGCATTCCTGCCACATGAATGATTGGAATTTCGCCCTTAGGATTCCAGCGCTTAGGTGAATATTCCACCAGGTCATAGCCGATCGCAATCACCAAATCAGCCGCTTCAAAGGCGCAGGTAATAAAGTCCCGCTTTTGCAGGCCCGTTGTCCACAAAGACAGAGGGTGAGTGTAGGGAATAATCCCCTTGCCCATGAAGGTATTGACAACCGGAATATTCAGTTGGGTGGCGAACTCTGTTACTGCACTATCGGCTCGGGCCCGAATGCCACCATTCCCCGCCAAAATTAGCGGATTTTTGGCTTTGGAAATCAGGTTCGCCGCCGCGTTTAAGGCACTGAAGGAAGCATAGGTTTTTTCCTGGCGATCGGTTGCGAGGGGCTTGCCCATCACTTCCATGGCTGCGATGTTTTCCGGCACATCAATATAAACAGCACCGGGCTTTTCGCTTTGGGCCCGCTTGAAAGCTTTGCGAATAATTTCGGGTGTGTTGCTGGGGCGGACAATTTGCGTGCTCCACTTGGTCATAGGCGTGAAGGTTGCCACCAAATCCAGGTATTGATGGGACTCGATATGCATTCGATCGGTGCCCACCTGTCCAGCAATGGCCACCAAGGGCGAACCATCCAAATTTGCATCGGCCACACCCGTGATTAAGTTCGTGGCTCCCGGGCCCAAAGTCGATAAACAAACACCCGCTTTACCCGTGAGCCGGCCGTAAACATCGGCCATGAATGCTGCGCCCTGTTCGTGCCTTGTGGTGATGAATTGAATGGAGGATTGGGCGATCGCTTCAAGCAAATGTAAGTTTTCTTCACCGGGCAATCCAAAAATATATTGGACACCTTCATTTTCTAGGCATTGAACCAACAGTTCAGCAGTATTCATACCATCACCAGGAGTGCGATTAGCAACCCGAAAAAATCAGCAAATCTCGAAGCTTCTACTACTAGTATGACCGCTGGAAATAGCGATTTACCCCACCCCAAAAATCAAAACCATTTAGGCAATCCAAACGGTTTTTAAATTCACAAACTCCAGCAACCCTTGGCGAGCCAGTTCTCGGCCGTAGCCCGATCGCTTAATCCCCCCAAAGGGCAAGCGCGGATCAGACTTGACCATGCCATTCACAAACACCGCACCGGCTTCGATGCCCGCCACGCAACGATCGATCTCGGCCGCATCCTGAGTCCACACACTCGCCCCCAACCCAAAGGGCGTGTCATTGGCCAGCGCGATCGCCCGATCGAGCGTCGCCACTTGAAACAGCAGTGCCACCGGCCCAAAAAATTCTTCCCGGGCGATCGTCGTATCCTGGGGCAGATCCGCCAGCAGGGTCGGTGGGTAAAAATGGCCCGATCGCAGGGCTGGCGGCAATCGCTCCAGCAAAGCCGCGCGATCGCCCCCGACCACTAGCCGTCCCCCCGCCGCGATCGCCGCCGCCACCTGGGTTTCCAGATCCGCCAAAATCTGCGGCGTGGCCAAGGGCCCCAGTTGGGTCGCTGGATTCATCGGATCGCCCACCACTAAGGCCGCGAAATCCCGCGCGATCGCCCGTTCCAGCTCGGCCGCCACCGTTTCCCCCACCGCAATAAAGCGCTTGGCGGCGATGCAAGACTGACCGTTATTCAGCATTCGCGCCGTCACCGCCACGGCCGCTGCTTGGCTAATCTCTGCGCTGGGGCAAACGATCAGCGGATCGCTACCGCCCAATTCCAGCACGGTTTTTTTGAGATGGCGACCACAGGCGCTGGCGAGACTGATGCCCGCCGCCTCGCTGCCCGTGAGAGTGGCTGCCCGAATGCGATCGTCCCCCACCAACGCCGCCACCCGATCGCCCCCAATCAACAGGGTTTGGAACGCACCCTCGGGAAAGCCCCCCTCACGAAAAAGCTGCTCTAGGCGCAAGGCCACCTGCGGTACGTTCGAGGCGTGTTTGAGCAGCGCCACATTCCCCGCCATCAGGGCCGGAGCCGCGAACCGAAATACTTGCCAGTAGGGAAAATTCCACGGCATCACCGCCAAGACAATCCCCAAGGGCTGTGGGCGCACAAAACTTTGGCTGGCATCGGTTTTGACGATTTCATCAGCCAAAAATTCCGCCGCATGGTCGGCATAAAACCGGCAGACCATCACGCATTTTTGGATCTCGGCCTGGGCGGCGGCGATCGGTTTGCCCATTTCCAACACAGCCAGATGCGCCAGTGCTGCACAGTCCTGCTCTAGGCGATCGGCCACCCGATGCAACCAGCCCGATCGCTGCTCTAAGCTGCTGTGGCGGTAGCTGTCAAAGGTGCGATCGCCCAGAGCTACTTTGGCTGCGAGTTCTGCATCAGTCAGCGGTGCAAAGTCTTTGATCGATTCCCCAGTGGTGGGGTTGACAGTGGCGATGGCCATGGGAGTCCTCCCGCTGTGGTGGCCGTGATCGGGCCTGTGGATCACCTGACCATGATCGTAAACGCCTTTGCCAGGGACGATCTGGAGTCTTCATCAAACCCGTGTAACGTTATACAAAACTACATTGACCAAGCTTTCCAAAATTTTGTAGCTTAAGACACAGATTTCTGATTGAACGCGATCTTCCTGCGAAGCAAGCGGGCGATCGCAGCCGATCCCCTTTGATTTAGGAGCGAAGAGCATGAAGCTACTCAACCGCGTTACGCGCTCTTACACGCCCGCCACCTGGAGCGCTGCGGCTAACGTGGTCAACCCCCACGATCGCTGCTGGGTCGAACTCCTGTGGTTGCCGTCCGATAGTTGCCACGATCGCGCCATGTTGCTGTGCGAAGAGGCGGACGACGCTTGGACGGTGTGGATTCCGGGCTATGGAGAAACGATCCTTCCCCGATCGCAAATGGGCCCGATCGTCTGCGAAGCCGCGTAGGTTCGGCGCTCAAGTCACAATTTTCAGACTAGCCTAAGGCTTATTGATTTCAGACTAGCCTTAGGCTTATTGACCTTGAACCCTCGATTAGTGCTGCTGGGGGGCGGCCACAGCCATGCGATCGCCCTGGATTGGTGGGCGCGCCATCCCCTCCCAAACCATCAGCTCCTACTCTTTAGCGACGGGGCCGATGCGCCCTATTCAGGGATGGTGCCGGGCCATGTGGCCGGGCAATATCGCCGCGCCGATTGTTTTATTGACTTGCAACGGCTCTGCGATCGCGCCGGGGCGAGTTTGCGGGTCGATCGTGCCGTTGGCCTAGACTTGGCGACCCAACGGGTGCAACTGGCAAGCGGCACAACGGTGGCCTTTGATTGGTTGTCGATCGACACGGGCAGCACGCCCCAAGTGCCGCCGGAGGTGCGGCCGCTGTTGGGGAAATCGGTGATTGCCGCCAAGCCCATTCGGGATTTGCTCACCCACTGGGATGCTTGGTGGGCAGACTGGTCAGTCCATCCGCCCGCGCAACTGCGGTTGGCGATCGTCGGAGGTGGGGCCGGGGGCGTGGAGTTGGCCCTGGCTTTGGAGCGGCGGTTGCGGGTTTTGGTGGGCGATCGCTTGGTGTTGGTCTTGATTCAGCGCGATCGTACCCTGCTGCCGGCCATGGCTCCCCAACTGGGCGATCGCTTGCAACAACTACTCCGCCAGCGCCGCATCGAGCTTTGTTTAGGTGAAACAGCCCAATCGGTCACGGAAGCCAACGGATCCGTCACGCTGCAATGCGCTTCCGGGTTAGCGATCGACTGCGATCGGGTAATTTGGGCAACTCAGGCCGCTGCACCCGACTGGATTCGGCACTCGGGACTGGCCACGGACGATCGGGGTTTCGTGGCGGTTGATGATTGCTTGCGATCGCTCTCCCATCCACAGGTGTTTGCGGCGGGCGATGTGGCCTCAATGATCCACCAGCCCCGACCCAAAGCGGGGGTCTTTGCGGTGCGCCAGGGATTGCCCCTCGCCCAAAATTGGCAAGCGGCCTTGCGCGATCAGCCCTTGCAGCCGTTTTATCCCCAGCGCCAATTCCTCAGCATCATCAACACCGCCGACGGTCGGGCGATCGCCACCCGAGGTCGTTTCCTAGTGGCGGGGCGTTGGGCTTGGTATTGGAAAAATTGGCTCGATCGCCGTTTTATGGGTCAGTTTCACGGCCGTTGATTGCTCGCGGTCCGCACCGAATCTAGGGTCGATCGCAAGCAAGTGGTCTCTAGCAAAACCCAGGTGTCGCCCTGCAAGGCCCCGCAGCGATCGAGTGCGGCTTGTATCAGCAAGGGTTGCCCCGATCGCAGATGTTCCAGGGCAGGTTGCGTGGCTTCTGGGTATTGTTTGAGCCATGAATCTTCCAAGTATGGAACTTGAAATGCGGCGCGATCGATCAGCCAAAACTGAACCCGATAGGTATCTAGAAACTGTTGAACTTTGACAGGATCTAGGCTGTATTGAGCCGCAATGGTCTGGAGTAAGCGATCGCGAAAAGCTTGGTAATAGCCCACATGATAGGGCACGGCATATTCCTTACCTGTCAGAATTGATCGCCCCGCAAAGGTTGGCAGATCATCACCCGTTTCACTCAAGGATGCAACGCGCGTGGTGATCGGTTGCCGTTGCAAAAATTGATAGAGTTGTGGGGCTTTTCCCTGTTGGTAACTGTTCGCTGGAAACTCAGGAACCAGCAGCGGATAACCAATCAATAGTCCCCCCAGCACAAGGGTCACAATAGCCCCGGAAAGCGATCGCCAGGGCGATCGCGACTGTCGCCACCATTCAAGACTCTTAGCCAACACGATCGTCATGCCAATGCCCGCCGCGATCGCAATCACAATCCGAAAGCTATGCCCCGTATATCGACTGGGTAAATGTAGCTTAAAGAGGGTGAGGTGAGCCAGCAAAAACCAGCCCACCGAAGCCAAGATCAGTTGCGGCAAGATCCACACCCGTGCCGTCACTCGTTGGGACAGAGCTAGGTGCTGGCCAATGGGTTTCCAGAGCAAAACAGGCAAACTCAAACCCAAAATTAGGGTTACAGGTGTCAGCAGCGATCGCGGGATTAAGTTAGTTCCTCGGGCAAAGAGCCAATAGTCTAACCAGTCACGATCAAAAATGTTTGTGCGACCACCCTCCAAAAATTCAGGCATGGTTTTAGCCAGGTCACTCGACACCGTTGGCCCAAAATCTTTGCCCAATAATAGCACTGGCAACAGTGCCATAAATGTGACTAACAAGCCGCATCCATACAGTATCCAATCCCCCTTAGATTCTTGCTGAAAACACCGTTGAATCACAGGCAAAATGGGCGATGTAGTAGCAGAATTCAGTGCCCGTTTTGGATGATTAAGCCATGACTTGGCTGCCTGCGACAAAGCTCGTACCACCAGCAATCCCGCTGACACCAGTGCATAGGAAGGACAAATCAACCCCTGTAGTGCCAGCGCCCCCCACAGCAACTTGGGCGATCGAATTAGCAGCCCATCCAACACCATTAAAAATAAGGGAAAGGCAAAGGCCCGCGACGTTCCCGACACCAAATCATCTTTTAGCCACAGGCTTTGATTCAGCAGCAGGGTTGCCGTAAAGCCCGCTAGGGGCACGGGTAATAATCGCAACGTAACACGATAGGCAAAATACGTAGTCAATAACCCTAAGCCAAAGGGTAACAGCTTATTTAAAAGACTCGGATCAATCCCAACAGCAGCCCCAAAGCGATAAATTGCGGCATAACCAACCGGTGCGATCGACTGGAAGTAGTCTGCAATTAAATCATTGGGAAATCGCTGAGGATCAACAAATCGTTGCATCCAAAAGACATGCTGCCGCGCATCATCTTGAACAATAAATTCCCCACCAAACCCTTGGTGTAATGCCAGCCCCCCATAGAGGGCTGAAAACGCTAAACTGAGGATGAGTGCCCAGGGCGATCGCGATTGGTACTGCATCCAGGCTTGATACCAGCGATCAATCCAGCGATCAGCTATCGACAAAAAGAAAAGAGACACGGCTTTTAATCGTTTCTAGTGGCTTTCAAGGGTGTGCATCAGGTTGGTCAGGTCAGATTAAGCCAATCAAGTTGGTTGGATCTGTATTGCTCAAAATCCAATGATGAAACCAAAGTCCATGAGTTTAGTCAATACTCACATTGTCCTAGAAACAAAGCGGTTTTTTCTCAGGGAGTTAACCCTCAATGACGAGGACTTTTTGTATGAAGTCTTGTCAGATCCGCTCACGATGCAATATTACCCAAGTCCAAAAAACCGCGAAGAAACCAGACAATGGCTCGATCGCGCCCTTGGTCAATATCGCGAGTCTGGTCATTGGTTGTGGGCCGTTTGTTCGCGGGCAACGGGCGATCCAGTTGGGCAATGTGGACTCATTCATCAAGTGGTGAATGGCCAATCAAAACTGGAAATTGGCTATTTAATTGCTCGGCGATATTGGGGACGGGGCTATGCGACGGAGGCGGCGATCGCCTGTCGAGAATATGCCTTCAAAATCCTCCAGCGCCCGCAAGTGATTTCGCTCATTCACCCGGACAATTTAGCATCGCGACGGGTAGCCGAAAAAGTTGGCATGACCCTCGAATCAGAGATCCTGTGGCGAGAACGCCAGGTCTCGGCCTGCTGCTACACAGTCCGCAACCCCCAATTGACCACGGGATCGCGCTAAAATCGCCTCCAGTGCTTTCTCCATGAGCCGATGGGCAAGACCACCGACTCCTTTACGCCTGAATACGACATCGCGGCCCTGGTTGCGGGCTATTCCCGAGGCTATTTTTTAATGGCCGATGAAGCGGGTCGCGATCTGGGCTGGTACTTTAGCCGCGAACGTACCCTCATTCCCTTAGATCACCGCTTTCGTTATCCCAAGTCCCTCCGGCGAATTCTGAATCAAAATCGCTTCCAAGTGGCCATTAACCGGGCTTTTTTGGAAGTTGTCGAAGGCTGTGCCGATCGCGAAACCACCTGGATCTCCCAAGAACTGAAGGATATTTACTGGGAACTCTATCGAGCTGGTTATGCCTATAGTTTTGAGACTTGGGTTGATGATCAGTTGGCAGGGGGAGTTTTAGGGATCGCGATCGGGGGTGCTTTCATTGGCGAATCGATGTTTTATAACGTCGCCGATGCTTCCAAAGTTGCCATGGTTAAGTTAGTGGAGCATCTGCGATCGCGCCACTTTTTGCTGTTTGATGCCCAAATGATGAACCCCCATTTGGCACGCTTTGGGGCTTACAACGTGCGCGATCGACACTATGAACTCATGTTGGCCCAGGCGACTCAACAGCCCTGTTTGTTTTGTGCAAAGTTTGAGTAAATCAGACTAATTTTGTGAACTCTAGATATTTAGCGCTATTGACTCTAGATGTTTGCTGGAGGTTTAGTTTGCTAGAGGTTTAAAGATACAGCCTTTACCTCAAACAGTTGGCACATCAGATCGCAGATACCAGATCGCAGATATCAGATCGCAGATACCAGATCGCAGATATCAGATCGCAGATATCAGATCGCAGATGCTATGAGGCTGTTAGTCGGTGGGCATTGCCCACCCTAAAGGCTCTCTACAGGCTCTCTTGGGCTAGTCCCAGGATCACGGCTCCACCAGATCGGTTCCCAACCGAATGGTCAGATCCGAGCCTAAATCGCCCGTGGCGGCGCGTACAATTTCACCCCGTCCTAAGCGCCGCTGCACCAATTCTGCGAGGTTGAGATCACCCGATTGGGCCACAATTTGTGTGTGACGTTGGGGATAGGGCCAGGGATCGATCGCCCGTACTTGCACAAATCCCGCTTGCCGCAGTTGGGCGATCGCCTGCTCAACAGCCGCTGGATTGCCCGTCGCATCTTGCACCGAAATCCGGTTGTAGGTTTGGTCGTAGCGATCGCGGGCGCTGCTGCTCATTAGCTTGGTGCGGCGACCGACACCGGGGCGATCGGGCGGGAAATAGGTTTCTAGCAACCGGCCCAGGGCCTTGGATTCGGGATTCCAGAAATTATTGGGATCCATCTTGCCCGGTAACAACAACAGTTGCATCCGCTCGGGATCTTGCTTGCTAAGTAAGTTGACGATCGCAATCACTTCCTCACGCGATAGGTTGGTGCGCAAATATTTGTGGGCCCGCTGGGCAACTTGTGACAGTTGCGGCAACATCCCCGGACTGAGGGCCCGATCGCGCAGGGCCAGCAACAGAACCTGTAGCCGTTGCACCCGATCCAGCTCGCCCCAGGGACTATCAACCCGGTAGCGTGCGAACTGCTCCACCCGATCGCCGTCCAAACTCTGCCAGCCATTGTCGAGCTGAATGGTCAGGTTGCCCGCGCGATCGCGATAGCGCATCGGCTGAGTTACCAACAATTCCACGCCCCCCAACAGATCCACCACCTCCCGCAGGCCCTCGGGGTTGAGCCGCACGGTGCGATCAATCTTCAAACCACCCAAAGTCGTGCTCACGGACTGCTGCACCAGGGCCGTGCCCCCGATCGTGTCGGCTTCGTGCAAAGCCCCCACCGCCCCGCTGGGAAACAGCACCCGTGTATCACGCGGCAACGATAGCACCGTTGTGTTGTCTTCCTGGGGGTCAAACCGCACCAACCAAATCGCGTCGGCATGGCCGTTCAGGGCTTCCGGTGCACCCAGGGGAATGCCCGGCGATGGCTCCACCCCCAACACCAACACTGTCAGCGGTTGTTGCAACCGATATTGCAAGCCGTTGCGCCACCACTGATTGCCCGTTTCTTCTCGCAATAGGGGCACTACCGCTGGATCAAGGGGCATGAACAGGGCGGCCCCTGCGCCCAGGGTGGCGGAAATCGTGCCGATCGCCACGCCCGCTGTGCCCCAAAACAATAGACGCGCCAACCAACTCGATCGCGGTTGCGATCGCTCGGGCTGCATCAATCGGTCCCAGTCCGATGGTCGGGTGGGTTGAGCAGCAGTGGACTTTGGCGCGGACGGGGTGGACGACTGACTCAAAGCAACTCAGCAACAGCAAAAAGGACGAGGGCCAAGCGATCGCCGCCTAACCCGAGACCCATTCTAATAACTTCACTTGGTTTCATTGCAGGGTTCGATCGCCCTAATTTCACCAGACCGATCACCAGCGCCTCGGACAGTTGGCCGATCGCCCCTAGGTCTGAGGCCGCGAGCAACCCCCCCTCGGATAATTGGGGAATACCGGCGGTCTTTGATCCCAAACCCTAGTCCAAAACTCTTGCCATCGCCCTTCATTGCCCTTCATCGCCCTTAGAGGCAACACCATGCACCACTCTCGTCATTCTTGGGTTGCCGTCGCTTGGGGCAGTGTTCTGGGCCTGGGGGGTCTGGGCCTGGGGGGACTGGGACTGGGGGGTCTGGGCTTGGGGGGGCTGGGCAACCACTGGCCGGCGGCGGCCCAAGTCCCGACGGCCCAGGCCGCTCCCGAGCCAGCGGCCGACTCGATCGCTCGCCACGCCGCACCCCCGCCCCCGAGCGAGACCGCCACATCGGTTGATCCAACCGTCGGCCAGGCGGCTACGCTCACCCGTGATTTCACCAGTAATCCAACTGGTAATCCCACCAGCGACCAACCCGAGGAAGAACCCAACCGGGCCTTTCGGCAAACGGGTTGCTTTGGGGACGAGCCGATCGCCACGGACAAGGAAATCCGCCAACAGGGCCTGACACCGCCGAGCCTCTGGTTAACCCGCGACTTGCTCGGCGGCAAAATCGTCAACCGCTGGACCATTCACACCGGCAATGACGAACTGCCGCCCTGGGTGGAAGTCACCTTCAACCTGCAGCCCTGGAACAACTTGGAATATCCGCGCCAGTATGCCTATCTGAACGAGTTTGGGCGGGTGGCGCGGGAATATGGCTACAACGTGCGGGTTTGCAATCCGCGCGGCGACACCTTGGCTGCCCAGTTTTGCACCTGGGATCAGATGCGGGGCTGGTCTACTTGTCCGATCTATCTGCCGGGGGGATTTTCGGCGCGGGTACGATCGCCACTGTTTTAGTTGGATCGCTGGGCAGCTCGTCCAAATCACCGATCCCAATCCGCGATCGCCACTCGTGCCGCAACCGATGCAACACCGTGCCCGGCTCCACAAAATCCAGCAAATCCTTAGCCAGGGTGTCGGGGCCATCGGCCCCCCAAGTGCAACCGGCTTCCAGGGAGGTACGGGTGGTTTTGGCGATCGCAAAGCTGCCAAAAGCCGCCGCCGCCGCCTGCACCAAGGCCGCGCCCAAATAGCCGCCAAAGCCGTCACTCCCGGCCTGGAGCGATCGCCCATCATTGCCGCCTAAAAATTCGCCGCCCACTTCCCCCAGCAGCATCGCCCCCAAGCTAACCAAACCCGCTTGCCAAAAGGATTGCAGGGACGACCGCACCAGAGGCAACCCGTAGAGCCGAGACAGCGATCGCACCAAAAACCAATCGGCCAACACCGCCGCGATCGCATCGAGCAACACAAAGGAACTGAGGGCCACCACCACCGCTTTGACTTGAATTAGTTGCCAGGTTTTGGCCTCCGCATCGTCGCGCAGGTGAGCCAGGGTTTTTTGGGCGATCGTTTGCTGGGCCGTGCGCGCTTGCATCAGGGCATTCAGGGCCAGCAGGGCCTCCCCTTCGCGATCAATCGTGGCCAAAATCGCCGATCGGAGGGCCTCAATTTCCGGGGGCAGCGATTCCCAACCATAGGTGATCCGCCCATCGGGCCATTCTTCCCGCACCTGAATCGGAGCCGGTTCCGCCGCCGCCAACACAATTTCATCCACGGGCAACACGGGGCCCCAGGTGCGATCGGGCTGATCGGGAGCAGGCGCAGGCACGGGCTGGGCCGCTTCCAACTGCATCAGCGATTGCAGCCGCGCCACAATCGCCGGTCGCTCACTGTCGGGAAACAGATCAATTTTGTTAAAGACCAAAATCAGCGGCTTATGGGCCGATCGCAACTGGCGCAGCGCGTCGTATTCCACCTGGGTCAGGTCGCCCGCCGCAATGAACAGAATCAAATCGGCGCGATCGGCCACTTCCCGCGACAACTCGGCCCGGCTGGCCCCATCAATTTCATCCAAACCCGGCGTGTCGATTAGCTCCACCTCGATCGGGCGATCGCGCCCCGGGGGATGCCACTTCACCGATCGGGGCAGGCGGGTCAACCCATTCAGTGGCCCCGTTTCCAGCAGCCGCTCGCCCAACAGCGCATTCAGCACCGCCGATTTGCCCCGGCTCACCAGCCCAAAGGCCGCAATCCTCACCACAAAGCGATCGAGCTTGTCTAAGGCACCGGCCAAACGATCCAAGTCGGGCTGAATCAAATCATTCCAACGCTGGGAATTCCGGGGGCCAAATTGCTCGATCGCCCGTTGCAAGCTCGATCGAACTCGCTCGAATTGTTCGGATTGTGGCACGGCCAAAGCAGTGAACTCATCTGGAACATCAACAGGCCCCCATTGTAGAAGGGCAGCGATCATCTGGCTCGATCGATCCCGCCAAACGCCCCGCCCACCAGGAGACTCAGCCAAAATCAACCCGATCTTCCCAGCGATCGATCAAGATCCATCGCCGCCGGACGTTGCGATCGTTGTCCCGTAGCGATCCAAAAAATCAATCATGGTCTGATAAAACGGCTGTGCTCTTTCGGCGCTGCTCTGGGCCGTGGCCAACAGTCCCAATAGTTCCACGAGTGATGCGATCGCCTCATCAAAAATTAAGTCCAATAGCCGACTCCAATCATCTTGATGTTGCTGTCCGTAGGCCAGTGCGTTGATGTAGTCATTGCGAATGCGATTATGAATCACCACGATCGGATAACCCGCCCGCAGCAACAACAGATTCATCAAGAGGCGCGCCGTCCGACCATTGCCATCCCGAAACGGATGAATCGACACAAACCGATAGTGGGCGATCGCTGCATATTCAACTGGATGCAAATTTAAGGCGGATTCTGAATTCAGCCAGTCCACAAAATCTCCCATCAACTGAGCCAACAGATAATGGGGCGGATAGCGATAGTTGGTTCCTGCCGCCATCACATCGATCGTGCGATAGCTTCCGGCTTCTTCGGGGCGAATTTTTCGCAAAATCAAGTTATGGATTTGCTTAATTTCCCATTCACCAATCCGGGTTTCTCGCTGAGCCAGAGCTTCAATATAATTGATCGCTTCCTGATGCCCAATCACCTCCAAGTGCTCATCGAGAGTCTTGCCCCCGATCGTGATGCCTTTGGTTAAGACAAGCTCCGTTTCACTTTGGGTTAGGGTGTTGCCCTCGATCGCATTCGAGTTGTAAGTAAACCGAACGTCATAGCGTTGTTTGAGTTCAGCAACGATCATCGGCTCCAGTGGTCGAAACTGATCGAGCCAAGCCTTAAGTTGGTTGATTTGTGCAATTTTAGGCTGATGATCCATTCTCAAATATTGCTCAACAATAGAAATAGATGAATATTCCGACAATCGGCTAAAATCAATCACCTTTTGAATAAATCTTTCATAAAACAAAGTCGTCATATTAAAGCTTAATTATCAGTTGTAGTTGTAGGTTGGGTTGAGGAACGAAACCCAACGGCCGTTATTCTTGCCTAAATTGCTGTTGTTGGGTTTCGCAAGGCTCAGCCCAACCTACTAGCTAGAATGGCTCGAATTTGGGATTTAAGCCTAGGAATTTCTCGATCAACAATTTGCCAGACAATGACTAGATCAACTCGAAAGTATTCATGAACCAGAATATTTCGGAAATCGATCATGTCGCGCCACGCAATATGCGGATATTGGTTTATTGGTTATAAGTCTCAACACTCATGGCTCTTGCAGCTTCACCAATAACCTGTAGCTGAAGCAATACCCATCCCTGGATTAATTCATTCTCAAAAAATTCTTGCTCACCTCTTTCGGTATATTTTTCTATTTTTTGAATAGCCTCTTGGATATCCTTCATTCGTTCAATATCATTTCTCATAGCGGTAAAGCTGTTTGTAAGATCTCTTGGCGAATTCGTTCTTTCAAACCTGCGAGAGTCACAACATCAACTTTAACTGCCAACAAGTCCTCTAAATCTCGAATCAACCTCACAGGGAACCAAGGACTGATGCGATCGAGATCGTAATCCACCAGCAAATCCAAATCGCTGTGTTGATCCGCTTGCCCACGAGCAACGGAGCCAAAAATGCGGACATTGTAGGCTCCATGTTGAGCGGCGATTTCTTTGATTCGCACCCGAATCACGGGGGTTAAATCGTCAATGGTCATAGCCGGTTGCTTCTTTGTCCTTGATCGTAATCGATCGCCCTGCTGACCGTTCGGTGTAGGTTGGGTTGGGCCTCGCAAAACCTAATACCAACAATCTAGACCGAGATCACGGCCGTTGGGCTGAGGAACGAAACCCAACTTACTAGCGACTAACTAGCTGATTGGATTGCTTGAGCGATGAACTATAAGCGTTAGGTGAGCATGACCTCTCCTATAAACTCAATCATTGCAAGCCAGATAGTTACGATTGACCCAGCCCCAAAGACCCGTTACTTGTCGATTGGGGCCAGCTACCACTTGCACGTAATTCCAAATATCCTGCTGATCATACACATCCACAATGTTGCCATTGTTCAGACCAGCCCGTGATGCGCCACCAGGTGTATGACGTAGGGCCAATTGCCCTGTACGAATGCCCACCACACGGCATCGGAGCAACGCCCCCTGCTTAGTAGCTTGCTTGGAGATCGAGGGGAGTGCGATCGCCGATTCTAGGCTCGGTTTTGGGTGAGCAACTGAAGCAACGAGAGACTGTTGGGGCCAAATTCCCCCACCCAAGGCGACACCTAAACCGATTAAGGAGCCAAAAGCAAGCTTTCGAGAATGAGACATCTTGATTCTCATAATTCACTTATAAAATCATAAAATAAAAATCCATTAAAGCCTTTAAAAAATACTGTATCGATAACCAAGTAACAGGGCATTGCCGCCCACTCTCCAGCGCGATCGCCTTATTCGATCGCCCCAACTGCGATATTCTGGACTGTGCATTGCTCCTGGCTGTTTTATGCGTCTGTCCCAAGCCCTGTTCGTCACCCTTCGTGAAGACCCCGCCGAAGCCGTTGTCACCAGCCACAAGCTGTTGCTGCGCGCGGGCTACATCCGCCAAATCGGTAGCGGGATTTATGCCTATTTGCCCCTGATGTGGCGCGTGCTGCAAAAGGTGTCGCAGATTGTGCGCGAGGAGATGGACGCAACCGGCGCGCAGGAATGCCTGCTGCCGCAATTGCAACCAGCGGAACTGTGGCAGGAGTCGGGCCGCTGGGATGTGTATAAGGCAGAAGGAATCGCCTTCACCCTGAGCGATCGCCACGATCGGGAGCTGATGCTCGGGCCCACCCACGAGGAAGTGATCACCACCGTGGCCAAGGAACTGATCCGTTCCTATCGCCAACTGCCGGTGAATTTGTATCAGATTCAGACGAAATTTCGGGATGAAATTCGCCCGCGCTTTGGCCTGCTGCGGGGTCGCGAATTCATCATGAAGGATGCCTATTCCTTCCACACCTCGCCCGAAAGCCTGAAGGAAACCTACGACGCGATGGATCAGGCCTATCGGAATATGCTGCGCCGCTGTGGCCTGAAGTTCCGGCCGGTGCAGGCGGATTCCGGGGCGATCGGGGGCAGCGCGTCCCAGGAATTTATGATCCTGGCGGATACGGGCGAAGATGAAATCCTGTTCACCGAGGACGAGCAGTACGCCGCCAATGTGGAAAAGGCGGTGTCGCTGCCGGTGGATGCGGTTGCCTCGCCCTTTACGAGTTTTGAAACCCTGGAAACGCCGGACACCACGACGATCGCCCGGTTGTGTGAGGTGCTGAAGTGCGACCCGACCCAGGTGGTGAAAAATGTGCTCTATGAAGCCACGCTGGATAACGGCAAGCGGGTGCTGGTGCTGATTAGCATTCGGGGCGATCGGGATGTGAACGAGGTGAAGTTGTTCAACGCGATTACCCAACGGGCCCCGAACTACGGCGGCTCGAAGGTGTTGGCCCTGAAAGTACCTGATGCGGCGGCCCAAGCGGCTTGGGCGGCCAAACCCTTGCCCCTCGGCTACCTTGCACCAGATTTGAGCGACGACCACATCGCCACAACCAAGGACACGGCTCCCCAATTCCTGCGGCTAGTCGATCCAAACGCCAGCCAGCTCCAGAACTTCGTGACCGGCGCAAACCAACCGGGCTATCACGTCGTTGGCGCAAACTGGGGAACCCAATACAAACTACCGGACGTGGTGGAGTTGGATTTGGCGCGGCCAGGAGATCGCGCGGTGCATGATCCCTCACAAATCCTGCAATCGGCGCGGGGCATCGAAGCCGGCCATATTTTCCAATTGGGGCTGAAATATTCCCAGGCCATGGGCGCAGCGTTCACGACGGAATCCGGCGAAAGCCAGCCCTTTTGGATGGGCTGCTATGGCGTGGGGGTGTCGCGGATTGCCCAAGCGGCGGTGGAACAGTCCCACGATAAAAACGGCATCATCTGGCCCGTGGCGATCGCCCCGTACCAGGCGATCGTGACGGTTCCGAATATTGCCGACGAGAACCAAATGGCGATCGCCCAGCAGCTCTACACCGACCTAAACGCGGCGGGCATCGAAACAATCCTGGACGATCGCGAAGAGCGGGCCGGCGTGAAGTTCAAGGATGCGGACTTAATCGGGATTCCGTTCCGGGTGGTGACGGGCCGGGCGATCGCCCAGGGCAAGGTGGAACTCGTGACCCGCGCCACGGCAACGGCCGAAGAAGTGGCGATCGCCGATTTGGTGGGCACGCTGCAAACCAAAATCGCCGAAGCCTTGCAAGGATAGCGATCGCCCTGGCTAAACTTCAGGCTATGCCCTAGAGGACAAAGGAAGGTTAATCAACAGACTGAAGCGATGCCCGACAAGTCTCGGCCCAGCCCTGAAAATCAGCCGACCGATCCATCTCAGAATTCATCTGAGGATGCGTCTCATCCCAAATTGGAGAGCAACTTAATCCCGTTTTGCCATAAGTTTTGCCATAACATTATCCACCGGAAGCCCTCTGACTTTTTAACTATCCGTTAAGCACTATGAATGCGACGGCGTTGATAGTTATTGAGATAGACGATCGTTTCGGGAGACAACTTGGCAGATTTCCAATAAGCATCATGTAAATTTGAGCCTTCGAGCTGGGTTGAAGAGAGGTCAGCTCCCGCAAAATTTGCTCCCAATAGGTTGGCATCCCTCAGGTCAGTTCCAATCAGAGAAGTGCCCATGAAATCGGCTCCTAGGGCACAAATTCTAGACAAGTTGCCGCGATCGAACACAGCACCCGTAAAAATTGCTTCGATCGCATTGGAACCCACAAAACTCGCACCCGAAAAATTCGCCCCGATCGCCCGGATCCAAGTCAAGCTAGTTTGCGACAAATTAGCCTCTATGAAGTCCACACCAATTAAGTTGGCTCCATTCAAATTGGCTTCACGCAAATCTGCCCGCATCAAGTTAGACAGCACCAGGGTGGCACCACTCAGATTAATGCCCGGGAGGCTAACATTCGACAAATCCATTTCACTGAGATCAACGCCTCGAAAATCTCGCTCGCCTTGCTCATAACGCTGTAGCAATTCGGCTAGTTTCATACTCGTGCCTCACGCGCTAGATGTCGCTGGATGTCAGCTTGATCCGGATGATATGGATCTTGTTCCTATCGTAGCCGTGTCGCGAGAAGGGTTACCCACAAGCGATGAGGAATTTAACGAGCTGGAGGGATAACTAGGCACTCTGACCAAATTCCCCACCCCCTGATGTTGTGGTGGCGAGATCGTCGGGAGCAGGGGGCTTAGGGTCTGTCACCAATTCGCCTAAAACCCTGATGCTGCCGTTAATGGATCGTGAGGCAGCAAGGGGCTTAGGGTCTGTCACCAATTCGCCTGAAACCCTGATGCTGCCGTTAATGGATCGTGAGGCAGCAAGGGGCTTAGGGGCTGTCATCAAATCCCTGAAACCCTGATGCTGCCGTTAGTGGATCGTGGGGCAGCAAGGGGCTTAGGGGCTGTCATCAAATCCCTGAAACCCTGATTCTGCCGTTAGTGGATCGTGGGGCAGCAAGGGGCTTAAGCCCCTTGTTACGACGATTGAGGCGTAGAAAATCGACGATTTCAGACTCATGACGGGAAATGACGACACCCCCAAGCCCCTTGTCTACCGTGCTTAGGTGTTTGTGTCGCTGCAAAGGTTTGACCGGGCATTTTAAGCATGTCACGCAACTACAGCGGCCGCGAGAACCCCAAGGCATCCTTTACCCGTAGCAGGGTTGCATCGGCCACCGCGCTTGCTTTTTCGCGGCCGTCCCGCAACACGGATTCCAGATAGCCCTTGTCGTCCATCACGTCGCGGTACTTTTGCTGGATCGGCTCCAGGGCGGCGATCGTTGCTTCCGTCAGCAGGGGCTTGAACTGGCCCCAGCCCATCTCGGCACATTCTGCCGCTACGGTTTCGCGGGATTTGCCCGACAGGATTTGATAGAGGCCCAGCAGGTTGTGGCACTCGGGGCGATCGGGATTGTCAAACTCCAGGCCCCGTTGCGGATCGGTTTTGCAGCGCTTAATTTTCTTGGCGATCGTGTCGGGATCGTCCAGCAGCTCAATCCGACTCAGTTCCGCTGGGTCAGACTTCGACATTTTTTTAGTGCCGTCTGTCAAGCTCATGACCCGTGCCCCTTCCTTGCGGATGGCGGGTTCTGGCACTTTCAACACGGGGCGATCGTCCTGGCCAAACTGGTGATTGACCCGAATTGCCACATCGCGGGTCAACTCCAAATGCTGCTTCTGGTCTTCACCCACGGGCACTAAGTCCGCGTCGTAAAGCAAAATATCTGCCGCCATCAACACCGGATAATCCAACAGGCCAACGCTGACGTTTTCGCCTTGTTTGACGGCTTTTTCCTTAAACTGAATCATCCGTTCCAGCCAGTTCAGGGGCGTGATGCAGTTCAACAACCAAGTCAGCTCACTGTGGGCGCTGACATGGGACTGGACAAAAATCGTTGAGCAAGATAGGTCAATGCCACAGGCCAGATAAAGGGCGGCAATTTTGTAGCTATCTTGGGCCAGGACGGCGGGATTGTGGGGCACGGTGATCGCGTGCAAGTCCACAACGCAAAAGAAGTTGTCGTATTGGGATTGATCGACGACCCAGTTTCGGATTGCGCCCAGGTAGTTGCCAAGGTGAATGCTGCCGGTGGGTTGTACGCCGGAGAGAACGCGCTTGTTGCTGGTTTGGCTCATGGGTTGCAAAAGGGGCCGATCGAACAGGTTGGCAATGGATCAAGACGAGCAAGGCGGGAAACGATCGCCCGCAGCTTGTCGTCTAGGAATCCTAGCGCGGTGGTCTGCTGGATTCAATCGTGGTTTTAAGCTGGACTGCAAATTGGGGAGTGATGGATCATGCGTTGGATGGGTCTGGGCTTGGCGATGGCGATCGGGTTGGGAACGGGGGCGATCGCCCAAACGCCGCCCGCACCGGGGGGTGGCAAAGCGCCCAAACCCTCGTTTTTTGAGGAATCGCGCCGACCGTCTCGCACGGGTTTTGCGGATACCTTTGTCACTGATGCGCTGGATGGGATGGCTGATCCTTTGGGTGGGCGATCGGCTGCGGGCAGCGGCGCACCCAACAGCACGGGCGCAGGGGCCAGCCGGGTGCGATCGGGCGACACAGCCCCCAACAATCCCAGCAATCCCAACAGTCCCGCTCCTCCGCCCGTTGCGCCGGGTTTGCCGCCGGGATTCGATCGCACCACCGTGATCATCCGTCGGTAGCGCCAGAGCTGGTGATCACACCGCCCGAACCCCTGATTCCACCGTGATGGGATCGTGGGGGGCAAGGGGTTGAGGGCCGGCCATCAAATCGTCTGAGCCCCTGATTCCACCGTGATGGGATCGTGGGGGGCAAGGGGCTTAAGCCCCTTGTCTGTCACGACTGATGGGGATTCCTACGCCCCCTGTCGCGACTGATTTCGCAACTGGATTTCTACTAGAAAAACAGGTGGCTTTCTGGTTGAATGTTGATTTCCATCGGAATCGCTTGGGGTTCCGCCGCCATGGCAAACAAAATCGCGTCGGCTGCCGTTTCCGTAGATAGCATTTTGGAGCGATCGACCTTCAGGCTCACTTCATCCCAAAAAGGCGAATCAATCCCACCGAAATAGAACAGCGTCACCTTAATTCCGTAGCGGCGCGCCTCGTCGGCCATGCATTTGCTCATACCGGCAACGGCAAACTTGGAGGCACAATAGGCAGCACCCATCGGCATTGAATGCTTACCCAAAATGCCGATCACGTTGCAGATGTGACCGACTTTGCGATCTTTCATTACCTCGATCGCCGCTTGGCAAGTGTGAAAACTGCCCTTTAAATTCACCGCCAACATTCGATCAAAATCGGCTTCGGTGAGTTTATTAAACTGTTTTAAAATCCCTGCGCCCGCCGCATTCACCAAGCAGTCTACTTGTCCAAACTGGGCGATCGCCTGTTGCAAAAAATGCGTCGCCTGGGCCCCATCCGTAATGTCTGTGGGAATCACCAGGGGCGTGGGGCCGATCGCGCTCAGTTCTTGGGCCAAGGCAGCCAACCGATCGGCTCGGCGCGCTGCCAACACCAACTGCACCCCAGCGGGGGCCAACTTGCGAGCCAGGGTCGAGCCAATGCCACCCGTGCCGCCTGCGATCGCTACAACTTTGCCTTGAAGCTTGCTTTGCCAGTCTTGCACGGTCGGTTTATGGTTTTCGTTACAAATCTTTACGTCAACAGGCTAACACGGCCCAGGAATCCACCGATCGCCCAGCCAGCAATCCGGTAGCCCCGATCGGGTTGCCTGTGATCAGATTGCCTGGAATCAGCGCGACTGGAATCAGCGCGACTGGAAAATGTTTTGCACCATCACGCGATCGAGTCCCGCCGCGATCCGATCGAGTTCCGCAACCTCACCCGCCTCCAACAGCCAGCCGATCGCCCCCGTATTTTCCGTGGCTTGGGCCAAGGATTTTGCGCCAGGAATCGGGATTGTGCCCTTGGCGATGCACCAGTTCAGGGCCACTTGGGCGATCGTTTTGGCCCGGGCCTGGGCGATCGCCTCCAAACCAGCCAACAGTGGCTGCAATCCCGGCAGCAATTGCCGAAAGAGCAGCCCCCGAATGCCTTTGGGTAGAGATTTTTGGGGATCGTATTTGCCCGTCAGCAAGCCCAATCCCAGGGGGCTGTAGGCAATCAGTTTGATCCCCAGCTCGTCGCAGGTGTCCTTGAGGCCCAGTTCCGTGACCGGGTAGGTGGACAGCAGCGAATATTGCACCTGGAGTGTGGCGATCGGGATGCCGCGTTCCTGAAATTTGCGGTGTACCTGTCGCAGCCGCTGGGGGCCAAAGTTCGAGAGACCCACCCCGCGCACCAGCCCTTGCTCATAGAGATCGCAAAGCCCATCCAACAGGGCCCACTCCTGCCAGGGTGCATAGTTAGCCGTGGACCAGTGCAGTTGGGCCAAGTCCACCCGCTCCATCCGCTGGGCCGATGCAGTGCAGGCTTTGACCATGGAGCCGCGCGTCAATCGCCAGGGATAGGCGGCGAGTTTGGTGGCCAGGCAGAGGCGATCGCGATCGTCGCCGGAATAGTCGCGGGCAAATTGCCCCAAAAGTTGCTCACTGCGACCGTTTAAGCGCCCTGTCCCGTAGGAATCGCCCGTATCAAACAGGGTCACGCCGGCCGCCACGCATTGGTTAAAGACCCGTTGTAACTCGCCGTCCATCGTTTCGTCGTAGCCCCAGAGCAAGCGGTTGCCCCAGGCCCAGGTGCCACAACCCATCAGGGGCAGGGCGATCGGTAAACGGTTTGTCATGGCGCGGCCAGCGATCGCTTCAGAGTTGAATTAAGATGCCCCCTGATTTTGCCAGGACTGATGCAGGATTGGTCAAAACCCTGACTCCGAGGGCCTGTCCTCAATGAGTCTGAAACCCTAATTCCACCGTTAGCGGCTCGTGGGGGCAAGGGGCTTGAGCATCTGAATTACAGCGTCTGAATTACAGCGATTGAGGGATGGAAAATCGACGGTTTCAGGATCATGCTGCGCGATGAGGGCTGGTAGTCGATGCTTGCCAACGGTCTATGGTGTTAGCCAGTGTGAGCCGGTGTTAGCCAGATTTATCAATAACTTCGGGTCAGGTAGTGGCAGCGATCGCGACCCTGAAACCGGTAGTCAGACCTCCCAGCCGCTGAGGCCAGCATTGTCAAGGCCTTGGCTGAAAAGTGCTGTAAATTCCTGTTGTAACGACCAGAGCAGCGTAAATCGGTCGTTCCGCACAGCCTTGAAAGCATCACGACCTGGCCTGGACTTTTGAAGATCCTATGGATATTGGCTGTTCAATAGATTAATCGAAATATGATCCTTCCTAGTTGCAAATACTTCTCAATTAGAATAGAAGGACTTTCTCAATTCCACCCTCTCCAAACCGTCGGTCAAAACACTGCCGGGTGAATGCCATTCGTGAATACTCCATCTCCTCAGAATTCTTGGATCGCAGGCTGGAAATCCCATGCCGTCACGCCCGGTCAGCCGCTGATATCAGGTCGCCTTGATCAACCTCCCCCCACTCTTTGGTCAATGTTGACGGTTTCACCCACAAAATTGCCGGTTGAACCTCCTGACCCTTCACCAACAGAGCCGCGATTGGCTCCCGACAACCGCCCGCCCACGCCGCCCCGAGGTCGATCGCTGTGGCGACATTACTGGCCCGTGGCGCTGACGGCGGTAATTGGGGTGGGCTGTGCAATCGAGGTGGCGCTGAAGCTCACCGATCACGAAATGGCCAAGGCTCGGGCTGAGTTGCAACGTCGCACCCAGGATATCGCCGCCGCCTTTGACTACGAGCTAGAACAGTCGTTGCAAATGACGCGGGCTGGGGCGCTGCTCTACAGTCGCCGTCAGCCCGAGTCGGCGGCGGACTTTGCTGCCAGCAGTCGCATTTTGCGATCGGATGCCTTGGCTGTGCAGGGAGTGAACTGGATTGAGCTGCCATCGTCGGCCGCCGCCGCCACGCCCCAGTCGGCGACCACCGTGGCAACCCTGCCGCGCCCTCGACTGACGGTGGGCAATGGGCCCACTGACCGCACCTGGGCCGCGACAGCCACGGATCGTGATTGGCAGCAGCTCTTGCCCCTGTTTGTTCGATCGCGATCGATCCAACGACCGATCACAGCGATTGTGCCTGGCCTCAAGCCACTGCTTTTGGTGGTGCAGGCGAGCGATCGAGGGTGGTTTTTGGCTGAAATCGATGTGAATCGATCGCTGCGGATGACCCTGGGGCGTATGGGAGTGCTGAATTTACAGGTCTTCTTATTTGACCGGCCCCTAGATTACCTAGAAGCTCGCTTGCCCCAACCTAGCCCTCTAGATCCCCTCAATCCCCTCGTGGCCACCATTCCTGGCACTGTTTCTGGGGCTGATCACTTCCAGTCCTCCGTCACCTGTCCCTGGAACGGCCCGTGGGATATTTGCACCCACTCGATCGGGGTCGGCGATCGGGAATTGTCATTGCTGCTGCTGCCCACAGCCCCAGCACTGCACCTTGGGTCTGGCAGTTTGTGGGCCCTCGTGTTGGGACTGACCTTAACGGGCAGCATTACGGCCTATCTAGTTCGTGGCATTCAACAAGCGATCGCCCGTGACGGTTTGCTCGGTCAAGTGGTGAGTGCCAATCAAGATCTCCAACAGTCTCAACGGTCTCTACAAGAACGCACCCACGAACTCGAAACGGCCCTGACCAATCTCAAAAATGCCCAGACCCACTTAATTCAGTCCGAGAAGCTGTCGAGTTTGGGGCAATTGGTGGCAGGCATTGCTCACGAAATTAATAATCCGGTGAGTTTTGTCCATGGCAACTTACACCATGCCAGTGAATATGCCGTTGATTTGTTAAATGCCTTAAACGTCTACCAGCGCGCTATTCGTCAATGGATGGCAACAGGGGATCAAGTTCCTGCATTTGCTGATGAAGCCCTGCAAGCTTTACAAGATTCTGACCTGGATTTTATTGCCCAAGATTTTCCCAAGTTGTTGCAGTCCATGCGTGTGGGAACAGGGCGAATTCGAGAGATTGTCAAGTCCTTACGAATTTATTCCCACGTCACCAATGAGGCCAAGGAGCCGGCTAATTTGTATGAATCCCTCGATCGTGTTCTGATGATTCTGCACCATCGGCTGTTACAGTCGGTACCTCAAATTCAGTTGATTCGGAACGATCGCCCCATTCCTCCAGTGGACTGCACCCTCGGTCAAATTGATCAGGTGCTGACAAATTTGATTGTGAATGCGATCGATGCGATCGAAGAGCGATGGCAAACTGCCCCCGTCCATCACGAATCCCCGCAGATCGTAATCTCAACTGAATCGATTCAAGAAACTTGGGTGAAAATTGCGATCGCTGATAACGGTATTGGCATGAGTGCAGACACGAGCGCCAAGCTATTTGATCCGTTTTACACAACCAAGCCCGTGGGCAAAGGAACGGGTTTAGGGATGGCGATCGCCTACCAAATTGTGGTGGAGCGTCATCACGGCACGATCGAATGTCATTCGATTCCACATCACGGCACCACGATGACTATCTTGCTGCCGGTGCTGGCTGACATGACCTGATCACCATGCACAATTGCTCGAAGTTTTCACAAAAATTGCGCTGCAATTAGTGCTGTCGTTTACACCAAACCTTCACACCAAACCTCATCAAACATGATGAATACAGCCTTGACCTCGCTTAATAAGTACAGCAGCTTGTAGAAGCCCGTAGAAGAAGCCCGTAGCCCGTAGGGTGGGCAAATGTCCACCAACTCACAACCCCATAGCATCCGCAATCCGAGAGGGTGTCTGCAAAGGATCAATTGGCCCGGGCCAAGCACCAAGGGTCGCTGGGAAGCCAGGGGCTTAATTCCCTTGTCTGCATCGATCGCTGGGGTATCTGGAGTATCAATTTTGGCTTTTCAGACACCCTCTGGAAGCTATTCAAACTATTAAACCGAAGTGGCTGTAATCATGACTGAGATCGGGGCTGCGATCGGGGCTGCGATCATGACTGCAATCAGAGCTGCGATCGCCCCCACAATTAGACCGACGTAGGCAAGTCTTGAACAAAATCCAACGTGAATGCTTTGCGATAGTCCAGGGTTTTGGCATAAACCCCAAAACCCACCATATCCTCAAAAAATTCCCGCCAGCGGGTATCGCTCATATAGCCAATCCCTTTGGTTAGCGCATCACCAGACAGCACAATTCCATATTCCTTCAGCTTGGCAATGCCATAGGTCAAGCGATCGTCTGTCATTTCGGGATAGTCTTTTTTGATCAAGGCATTGCCAGGGGCCGGATCAGCCAAGTAGCTATACCATCCCTTCGTGGAGGCCTGCACAAATCGTTTGACCACATCTGGCTTCTCTGCGATCATTTGACTGGTGGTGTCGATCGTGGTGGCGTAGGGTTTATATCCCACATCAGCGAGCAAAAACACAGCAGGTTTAAAACCACCCTCTTTTTCAATGCTGTAGGGTTCTGAGGTGACAAATCCCTGTTGCGCAGAGGTTTTATCTGCCAAGAATGGGGCAGGATTGAAGTTATAAACTCGGCGTTGGCTATCTGTAAATCCGTATTTCTTCGCCAGCAATCCCCAAAAATCTGAAACAGCTTGGGGCGTAACAAACAACGGCTTACCCTTCAAATCAGCCAAATCTTTCACGCCTGGGTGAGCCACAATACAGCGCGGATCTTTTTGGAAAAAGCCTGCAACCGTCACCTTGGGAACACCCTCAGCAACGGCGTTCAGGGCGATCGTGCTGTTGCTCATGGCGAAGTCAGCCACTTTGCCAAACAGCAGTTGCGTGCCCGTGGCTGCTTGGGGGCCGCCCATCCGAATTTTCACATCCAAGCCATAGTCGCGATAGATCCCCGTCGCGAGGGCTTGATAAAAACCGCCATGCTCTGCCTGGGCCACCCAATCCGTTGCGAGGGTGACGCGATCAAGCCCTGCTGGGCTGCTGCTGGCTGCTGGGCTGCTGCTGGCTTCGGGGTTACTGTTACAAGCGGTGGCTAACCCGGAACCAAGGGCGATCGCCCCGTATTGCAAAAGCCGGCGGCGGGTGAAGACGGAGTCATTCAGCAAAGACATAGGGTGCCAAAGGAGATCAATAACAGCTTAAATAACAGCTTAATTGCGGAAATGAGGCTAGGGGATGTCATCACTTCCGGTATGGGTCTGAAATCATCGATTTTCCATGCCTCAATAGTCGTAACAAGATGCTCAAGCCTCTTGCCCCCCACAATTTGCCCCCAAAAATTTGCCCCCACAATCGCGTCCCGGTGGCATCAGGGTTTTAGGCTAATTTTTTAGGCTAATTAATGACAGGCCCTATGAGGATGTTTGAAAAGGATCTTTGGTCACGGGCAAAGCACCAATAGTCGTGGGGGTAAGGGGCTGAAGCTCCTTGTCTGCATCGATCGATCAATGGGGCATGGAGCTGCTGTTCCTTCGGCGAAAGTGCCCAAAATCAACCCGCATGGCCCAATCCAGTAGTGTGGGTCTATGCGGGTTGTGGATGATCGCGATGATTGCATTGTGCTAGCTAGCGGACTGATTCAAAATCTAGCAGGGCGAGGATTCACCCCCCTTAGCTGGTGAGGGGGCGACGACGGGACTGGGCTTCATAGCTAGCGTTGATGTCGTTGCGGACTCGGTTCAGCTCCCAACCCCGCTCTAGGCGATCGCGGTAGGTGTTGAGGCCTTCGTTGTCGGCTTCGCGATCGAGCACTTCGCGATAGATGCGATGGATCGCGACCTGGGCTTCGGAACTGTTGGCGATCGCCCAGCGAACTTTGTGCAACGACCAGCCCTGACCTAGGGCGCGGGTGTAGGTACGCAGCCCATCCAAATCGGCCGGCCGGCCCAAAATTGACTGATAGAGGCGATCGACTTCGGCGGCTTGGCCGGGATCTAGCCCCATAGCCAATAGGGATTCATTCCAAGCACCGGCAATTTCCACGTGCTGGTCGGCATTTTCCAAACAGACGAACTGTTCCAGGTCGCCCATGCAGAGGTTACCGGCTTGGGCTGGCAGGGCAACCGCGCTGGTCGCCAAGAGGGCGGCTAAGGTTGTACAGAGTGATCGCTGGGAAGAGGCCTTCAGCATCAGATGCCACCTCGGGGAGTGGGCGCGCAGTGATGGTTTCGGAGTCTTGGGCGATTCCCAAATCTCCACTCTCTCATTCTACGGAACAACCTCGCGAGTTCCTAGGGGGTTGGGGGCGATCGATGCATCTTTTTACCTTTTGACAAGTATTTGACATTGACCAGTATTGGACAGGCCAGTATTGGACACGGTAGACCACCAATCGTCCGTTGCCCCCTAGCCTGCAAGGTGAAAATTCGTGTGGCCGGGCCTTGCTTAAGTCCAGGCGAGGTAAGGCAATTTGGTGACGCTTTCGCGGACGGTGGGCAGTTGAGCGACCAACTGACCGCAACTGTCCCACATGCCACTGAGGAAGGCCTGGCGCGGGCCGTCCTTCATGGCTACGGGGATGGTCAGATCGCCGATCGCCACGGTCAGTTGATCCAAGTCGAGGGTGACAGGGGCAGTGGGATTTGCTTCGATCGCCGTTTGCAAACTCAAGAGGGCTTCGTGATCGGCCGTCACGCAGGGAATCCCGATCGCCACACAATTGCTAAAGAAAATTTCCGCAAAACTTTCGCCGATGATTGCCTGAATTCCCCAACGGGCGATCGCTTGGGGTGCATGTTCCCGACTGGAGCCACAGCCAAAGTTGCGATTGACAACCAACAGCTTGGCTCCTTGGTAGACCGGGCGATCGAAGGGGTGTTCACCGTTCAGTTGTTGGCGATCATCGACAAAGGCGTGGTCTCCAAGCCCATCAAAGGTCACGCAGCGCAAAAATCGAGCAGGAATGATTCGATCGGTGTCGATATCATCACCGCGCAGGGGCAAACCCGGCCCTGAAATTTGTTGGATTGTGCTGTTGATTTCGCTCATGGGAATTAACAGTTGATTGGCTCAGATCGCCGATCGAAATAGTATCGATATCCTACCGCCGATCGCGACCAGGAATATGCATCGATTCGTCTCTTCAGGCGATCGCCCTAGTTGGAGGGGGCCGGGGGTTGGGCAGCTAAATTAATGCGATCGCTCAGTTGGCGCAGGGTTTGGGCAAATTCTGGATCACCGTTTTTGAGCTGGGCTACCTTGTCGCAGCTATACATCACCGTTGTGTGGTCTTTGCCGCCAAATTCTTCGCCAATCCGTGGCAGGCTCAAATCCGTATGTTGCCGCATCAAAAACATCCCGACTTGGCGCGCTTGGCTGATTTCACGGCGGCGGGAATTGCCCTTCAAATCTTCGATCAAAATGTTAAAGGCATCGGCCACAATTTGAATCACGGATTCGGGCGAGGCTTCAACGGTTTCGATCGGCGGGTTCAAAACTGGGGCAATATTACTCACCGTCATCGGCAAGCCAGAAATCGAAATGTAGGCTACTGCCCGAATTAACGCCCCTTCTAATTCTCGAATATTGGAGGTGTAGCTCGCTGCAATATACTCAATGACATCGCGGGTCATGCGGATGTTTTCGTATTCTGCTTTCTTTTGTAAAATCGCCATCCGGGTTTCAAAGTCCGGTGGTTGAATATCGGCAATTAGCCCCATCGAAAATCGCGATGAGAGGCGCTCTTGCAGTCGGGGAATTTGGCTAGGTGGGCGATCGCTCGCTAGCACTACTTGCTTACCCGCTTCATGCAGCGTATTAAACGTGTAGAAAAATTCTTCTTGGGTATATTCTTTGCCTTCGATAAACTGAATGTCATCCACAATCAGCACATCTACCGCGCGATAAAACTCGCGGAATCGCTGCATTCCATCTTTACGGATTGCCGCGATTAAATCATTCGTGAATTGCTCGGTGGAGACGTAATAAATTCGCGCGTTGGGGTCGGTTTCGAGGCGATAGTGCCCGATCGCCTGCATCAAATGGGTTTTGCCTAAACCCACGCCGCCACACAAAAATAGCGGATTAAATTCCCGCCCCGGTGACTCAGCCACCGCCAAGGACGCGGCGTGGGCCATGCGATTGTTGGCCCCCACCACAAACCGCGAAAAGGTGTATTTGGAATTCAGTTCGGTGGCGTTGCGGCCCCGATCTGACCGATCCGCTCGCTCCGAACTGGCGGGGGCGGCAGGCGCTTCCACGATCGGTTCGGCCGGTGGCAAAAAGGCCTCGGGATCGATCGCCCCGCCCACGCTCTCGTCGCCCCGAGCCGCCACAATTTGAATTTCCACGTCATGGCCGAGCACCTCACGGGCCGCCTGGGCGATCGCCTTCAGGTAATACTTTTGCAGCCAATTGCGCGCAAAGGGAGTCGGAGTCCGCACCACCAATGCCCGATCGTCCAAGCGCTCTGCAATGGCCGTTTTGATCCAAGTTTCAAAGGTCGGCCGGCTCAGTTGATTTTGGAGTTGATCCAAAATCTGCCCCCAGAACACATCGAGCGACTTTTCCACGGTGGACATCCTCTGGACGAATCTCGATCGAACGGCGATCGCTCCGGCACATTTTTACAGTGCGCATCTTTACAGTGCGCATCTTGGCAATGCGCGGTTTTGCAAGGCTCGTGCTGACCAACGGCCACAGGCCCCACCACCCGAAAATTTTGGGCGATCGCCACCCGGTTGTCATCACCAACAACCAACAGGGCGAAGTCATTCTAGCCGTCTTTGCCCAATAGGACAGTTGCTGCAACCACCAGCCCAGGTCAAACCAGCCGCAAAACGACCATCAACCCTGGAGTCCGTCGCAGCCCGTGCACCGGCTCGGATGGCCGCACGCTCGACAAAGAGCATCAAACCTATCACGAATTGGGACGATGCCCGATCGCCGCGGCCTTCTCTTCACCATTGCCCCGCGATCCCGTGGCCGTGGCAGCCAGTCAGCGATCCCTCGCTCGCAATCTCCAATCAGCCATCAGCCGCTAGCGATGAATTACCCACCCAGCAACAGTCGGCGATCACCCAAGCGCCATTCAACCCAAGCGCCATTCAGAGGCAATTAGGGGCGATCGGGGGCAATTGGGAACAATCGGGGATGATCTCCACCATCCCGTCACAGCTCGATCGCGCCAACCTCTAGAAAAACGGCCGATTTAGGGATAATGGGAAGATTCGCGCGTCCGCTATTACTAATCTGCCTGTTAACAAACCGTCCAGGGCAGTTTTGGGCTGATCCCAGTTCATCTGCGTTCAGGAGCTGACGGTTAACCATGGTTGACGGTTCATCATGCTCCCGACAAAAGCCGCAATGACTTCGATCGTCCCCTGGGCGCGAAACTAGCTAATCGCTGGTTGTTCCCTGTTGATTTTTCCTTTGATTTTCTTACCCGATCTGAGCTTATGAAGTCCTATCTGGCTGCGGCAGTGCAAATGAACAGCCAGCCCGATCTTGCCCACAACCTCACCCAAGCCGAAGATTTAATCGATCTGGCCGTCAACCGAGGCGCAGAACTGATTGGCCTGCCGGAAAATTTTTCATTTTTGGGCAACGAAGACGAAAAATTGGCCCGGGCCGCCGAAATCGCTACCGCTAGCGAGAAATTCCTCAAGACCATGGCCCAAAAATATCAGGTCACGATTTTGGGGGGTGGGTTTGCCGTCCCGGTGGCGGGGGGCAAAGTGGCCAACACGGCGCTGTTGGTTGATCCCGACGGGAACACGGTGCGCTACGAAAAGGTGCATCTGTTTGATGTGGATTTGCCCGATGGCAATACCTACCGTGAGTCGCAAACAGTGCTGGCCGGCTCCAATCTGCCGCCGGTTTATCGCTCGGACACCTTGGGCAATTTGGGGTTGTCCGTTTGCTATGACGTGCGCTTTCCCGAACTCTATCGCCACTTGTCGAAGCAGGGGGCGGATGTGCTGTTTGTGCCTGCGGCCTTTACGGCCTACACGGGCAAAGATCACTGGCAAGTGCTGTTACAAGCAAGGGCGATCGAAAATACCTGTTATGCGATCGCCCCGGCCCAAACAGGCTTGCACTACGGCCGCCGCCAGTCCCACGGCCACGCGGCGATTATTGATCCTTGGGGTACGATTCTGGCCGATGCGGGCGACCCGGTGGGCCTGGCGATCGCAGAGGTCAATCCCGATCGCCTCAACCAAGTCCGCCGCCAAATGCCCTGCCTTGAACACCGGGTATTTGCCTAGGTACTGCGTTAGGCAATTGGTTGACATCCCAGCCAAGCTATAGCGTAATTGATGGGAAATCGCCCCATAGGGGGCCTCGACACCCCCACCCGATCGCCCCATCTGTTGCTACGCGATCGGGCTTGCCCCCCTTCGCCCCACCTCCGCAGGGGCCGGTGTCGAGCCAGCTAACCATCCATTCAGCTTCGGAGGTCTAGGGTTTGAAGGTGCTCAATTCGGGAGCGATCGCGTTAGATGCTCGCAAGCGGCGAATTGGTGTGTTTGACAGCGGCGTGGGCGGTCTGACCGTGTTGCGCGAGTTCTATCGCCAACTGCCGAATGAGTCCTTGCTTTATTTGGCCGACACGGCCCGCCTTCCCTACGGCACGCGATCGCCCGCCGAAATCATCCAGTTTTCGCGAGAAATCTTGAGCTGGATGGAAAGCCAAGGCGTGAAGATGGTTGTCATGGCCTGCAACACCTCATCGGCCTTGGCCTTGGATGTGGTGCGCCAAGAATTTGACCTGCCGATTGTGGGGCTGATTTTGCCCGCCGCTAAGGTAGCCGTCAACCAAGGCCGGCGCGTTGGGGTAATTGCCACGCCAATCACGGCCGAAAGCAACGCCTACCGTCGGGCCATGGTGGAAGTGGATCCTACGGTGCAGGTGTGGCAGGTAGGCTGTCCGGAGTTTGTGCCCGCGATCGAAGCGGGGCGGCTCCACGATCCAGAAACGATCGCCGTTGCCCGAGACTACCTAGCACCCTTGATCGACTGTCAAATCGACACGTTGGTCTATGGCTGCACCCACTATCCACACCTGGCCGGCACGATCGAAACCCTGTTGCCGTCGGGTGTGCAGACGATCGACCCCGCCGAGCACGTCGTGGCCGCAGCCGCCCAAGAGCTGGACTTGCTGAACCTGCGCCACCATGGCCAGCCTCAACCCACACGCTTTTGCGTCACGGGCGATGGCGATCGCTTTGCCCAGTTGGCCCAGCGTTGGTTGGGTTGTGCGCCCTTGGTCGATCGGGTCAAGCTGCTGGAGGTCGATCGCGCGGCGGTCAATTCCTAACGTTGCTGGCCATTCCCGGCCGGGTCTCGCCGTAAGATGATGACACCCCTGCGGTGAGACCCTGTGGCCGGGCTTGATGATCCGACCTGCTTGGGTCGATCACTGTTACTGAATCGCTGGTTCGATCGCCTGCTGGCCTCCGTATGACCATCTATTTCTACAAATTGGGCGATCCCTATGGGTGTTTCTCGAACTTTTCACCCCATTGGATCGAAGTTGCAGGACTGGATTGGCCGACGGTTGAGCATTTCTACCAGGCTCAAAAGTTTGTAGGAACCGAGTCGGCTGACGCGATCGCTCAGATTCGGGCGCTGGCTACCCCCTCGGAGGCCGCCAAAATGGGACGCGATCCGAGCTTGCACCTGCGATCGGACTGGGAAACCGTGAAGCGATCGATCATGGACGAGGCCGTGTGGATCAAGTTTTCGACGCACCCGGAATTGGCCAACATACTGCTGCACACCGGCAATGAAGAGCTGGTGGAAGACTCACCCATTGATTATTACTGGGGCTGCGGAGCCGATCGCACCGGCAAGAACGAGCTGGGCAAAGTCCTGATGGAAACCCGCGATCGGCTTCGCAGCTCGATGCGCCTCATTGGTTAAAGCCGGGTTAAAGCTGGATCAATCAAGAGAGTTGCTATGCCGCAGGTTACTTTTTCAGGATTAGTCGCCGGACTGCGCGACGGCTCTGCCTTGGGGAGCTTCCCGACCGATACGGTTCCCGCCTTGGCCGCCCGCCCCGATCGCGCCTGGGCCATCTATGAAACCAAGCAGCGAGACCCCTCGAAACCGCTGATTTTGATGGGAGCCTGTGCAGCGGATCTGTGGCCCTACGTGGCCGATCGCCCGGAAGCCACCGCCCAGTGGCAGGCGATCGCCCAACAGGTTTGGCCCGGGGCCCTGACCCTGGTGTTGCCGGCCTCGCCCGATCGCCCCCCCATTCCCCAAGACTTGGCGGCCGGGGATGCCACCATTGGCCTGCGGGTTCCGGCTTGCGAAGTGGCGCGATCGATCCTGGCCCAAACGGGGCCCCTGCTGACTACCAGCATTAATCGATCGGGTCAGCCGCCTTTGCGCACCATTGCCGACATCAATCGCGAGTTTCCCCATGTGCTGACCCTATCGCCAGACGATGTGGCGGCCATGGGTGAGGCAGAGGAAGGATCGGGTCTGCCGTCAACGGTGGTGCGCTGGACTCCGACGGGTTGGGATTTGTTGCGACAAGGATCGGTGCAATTTTCCGAGTCCTTGGCTTAGGGCCTATTGTCAAATCGCCGGCAATCCTGATTCCGCCGTAACGCGATCGATGGTTAGGGGCAAGGGGGGCTTAAGCCCCTTGTTACGACCATTGGGGTACAGAAAATCAACCGTTTCAGCATCCCTACTGGCAATGACGACAGCCCCTAAGCCCCTTGTTACGACGGCTGGGGCATGGAAAATCAACTGTTTCAGCTTGCTCCTAGGAAATGGCGACAGGGCTGGAGCCCCTTGTGATGACAACTGGGGCGTGGACAAACAACCGGGCTAGATCTCAGCAAAAGGCTCGCGATCGCGCTGCACTTTACAAGGATTTCCCCAAGCCACTTTGCGCGCGGGAATGTCATTTAACACGGTGCTTCTCGCACCAATAATACTGTTAGCTCCAATCCGAATGCCGGGAGCTACAAAACAGTCCGTGGCAATCCAGGTGCCATTGCCAATGGCGATTGGTTTGGTGATTAAACCAAAGGCACGATCGCGACTATTGTGGCTGCCGGTGCAAAGATAACTATGCTGGGAAATCACGCAGTGGGAGCCAACCACAATCCGATCGAGGCTGTAGAACATGACGCGATCGCCCACCCAAGACCAGTCACCGATTTCCACCTTCCAAGGATAGACAAATCGAGCACTGGCCCGAATCACCACCCGCCGACCAATTTTTGCTCCAAAACAACGCAACAGCCAACACCGAAACCCATTCGCCGGATGGGGCGATAGGGGAAACAGTAATCCCTGAACCAACCACCAGAGCAAAATAAACCAACCGGGCCGACCGCGATCGAACCACGACTGATCGTATTGGCTGAGGTCAAACCAGGCGGATTCGTCGAGGGAAATCGACGGTTGATGATTGGTAAATTGATGATCATGCTGAGGTGTGAATCGATCATCGGCATGATCATGAATCGATCGCTGGGTGCGATCGGGTGGCTTAGGTAAATCAGGTGGCAACTCGGAAGAATGATCCACGCTTGAAGATACTCCCCAGGAGACAGCAACCGCACAATTTAGCTTGCATGGTTAGCTTGCATAGTTGGCTTGCATGATTAGCTTGCATGATTGGCTGGTAGTGCCTGTGAGGTGATGCTTTTTGGAAAAAGATCGCTTACACCGTAAGGCTTTTACTAGCTCATCATTACTGAATTACGGCACTACCGATTGGCTTATACCAATTTTGTGAATTAACGCTACACAAGATCTAGAGCCAGCAAGGATTCCAGGTCAGAATTTGTAGCATTGGCAATCGAAATTGGTATTAGGTGATTGGCTTAAGTGGTTGGCTTAAAAGTTAAGCACCTAGGAGAGCTACGATAGCTTGGCAGATGAGGATGGAGCCTGGTTTGATCGCGCTGCTTGGTTCTGTTTTTGGACATTGAGCTGGCCGCCAAACTGTTGCAATTCATACAGCTTTACGCCAATTTGAAACTCATATTGACTCAGCAGCCGACCATAGACATAGCCGGGATAGCCATCTAAAAAACCCAGTCGCACAATATAAAACAGCACAAATCGAATCAGCGGCTTCATGGGCAATCGTACCCAAATTTTCTTGAGGGCCCGCTTCCGTTCCACATCATTGCCAAACAAATTGCCCTTCAGCGTGCCATCCTTGCCCTGGCCTTGGAGCAAATTTAAATAAACCTGCGCTTCCCAGTTGGAGTAGCGATTGTGGCGTGCAAGCCATTGGTAAATATCTCGAAAGTCGATGTGCAACATATCTGCTTTCAGATAGCCCACTTGACCGGCCTCGGGCGGAATTAATACGTGTTCGTGGACTTCGTTATCACCAGTATTACGAATTTCTTCAGTGCCGAGGTTTTCGTAGCGACCATGGCGATGTTGAAATAAACGCAGGTTCCAATCGGGATATTTACCGCCGTGGCGAATCCATTTCCCTAGGAAAAACACCCGACGATTCAGGTAATAGCCTGCAAAGCCGGGCTGGGCGATCGCCTCTGCAATTTCATCCCAAAGTTCAGGCGTAATCCGCTCATCGCAGTCCACAATCAAGACCCAATCATTGCGAAAGGGCAGGTTTTCGAGTGACCAATTTTTCTTCTTGGGCCAGCGGCCATTAAAGTCAAATTGCACGACGGTGGCTCCGTGGCTGGTTGCTAACTCCACCGTGCGATCGTCACTGTTAGAATCCACAACAAAAATTTCATCGGCTCGGGCCACGCTGGCTAAACAGGCGGGTAGATTGGCTTCCTCATTTTTGGCAGGAATCAAGACCGAAATGGGGATGGTATTGGCGTGATTTTGAGTAATGGTCATTATGGGTAATTGGGCAAGAGAAGGATTAGAAATTCGCTAGCAAGATCAGGCGGGCGATCGAGTTGTCAGTAGCAATCGCCATCCCAAACAACACCAACAACGAAAGTAACGAAAACAGCGAAAACCTAAAGGGCACTGCGGCCGAAGAAATGCCGCAGAATGGCGAGCAAGTAGCCCAACTGACCGTAGGCATAGACCAAGTTATCGAAGCAAAGGGCCGGGTTTCGCCAGTAGCGCAGGGCTTTGTAGAGACCACGGGAGAAGCGATCGAGCGCGAGTCGCAGTTGGTCAATGCCTGCACGGCCGGCGAGTTGCTCGCGATAGCATTCGCTGATCCCTTGCCACCAGGATCGCTTCAGAAACCAGCGCGGTTCTAGTCGTTCGGGGGCAACGTTGTGGGCGGCGTGGGCTTCGGGGACATAGCCCACTTCCCAGCCCCGGGCGATCGCCTGCTCGGTCATCATTAGTTCTTCATTGGACAATAACTTTGTACCGACGCGGCCGAGGCTGGGGTCAAAGCCACCCACCTGATCTAGAAAATTACGCCTAATGGCATAGTTCAGGCCCCGAGGCGTTTGCCCCGGATTTTGGATCGTGATCGGACGATCGCCTAGATCGTATGCGCCCAGGGGTTCCGTCAAGCCATCCGACAGCCAAGGGGGACGCGATCGCCCCGGTGGCCACAGCAGCGTCACCCGTCCTCCGGCGATCGCTAGGCGATCGTTGTTGGCAAAGGCCTGATGCAAACAGCGCAACCATTGGGGGCTGGCCTCTGCGTCGTCATCCAGATAGGCCAAGACAGCACCACGGGCGGCCTTGGCTCCGGTGTTGCGGGCCACCGACAGGCCCGTGACTGGCTCGTAGAGATAGCGCAGGTGTGGGTTGATGACGCGGGCTTCCACAATTTCGCGGGTGCGATCGGTCGAGGCGTTGTCCACCACCAACACTTCAAACGGGATTTCGCTGCCCTCGTCGCAATCCTGGCGCAACAAGCTATCGATCGCTGCCCCCAAATAGTCCGCCCGGTTGTGGGTGCAAATGATGGCTGAAATCAGCGGCTGTCGCATGGGCGCATCGGGCCAGGTGAGGTCGGTTGCGGAAAGGTCAGCGGGATCGATGGGAGGATCGGTCGAAAGGGCGCACATGATGGCTATTTAACGATGGCTACTCAAGGGTGACTGTCCAAGGGAGACGATCTCAGGGGATCGCGGGGTTGCCGGTTGCTCATCAGCGCTGATCCCAACTGCCCCAGACTGACCCAAGCCCAGATTGACCCAAGCCCAGATTGACCCAAGCCCAGATTGACCCAAGCCCAGATTGACCCAACCGATCGCGTTTTGCCGCTGGACGATCAATCCACGATTAAGTCAACCCCTGGGACTGATCAGCCCATGAACGATCCATGCACCCTTCAACGTTCCAGCACTCAAGCTGCGGTACTCAATTTCAAGTACTCGTCAGGCTCTGAATGATCCGCCTCGATTGCCAATCCAGTTTGCAATGCGCCCGGCCTGTCTCCAGTGTAGTCGTTGCCCGTCCGGGGCTAATGGTGCTGCAATACCAACGGTGGCGATCGCGCTGCTATGACTGTGGCAGGGAATTGAGACCGGGGAACGCACCCGACGAAGGGGCAGGAGGCGATCGCGATGCAAACCAAACACGATCACGGCCTAGGACATCGCCACCGCCAAACCCTGTTGGGGCTGGTGTTGGTGGGCTTGGGTTGGGCACAGCCGGCCCCGGCCCAAGTTGCGCCCAAATCCCGTTGCTTGGCGGACTTGGCCCCGGCGATCGCCCAATTACAACAAGACCCGCGCTGGGATCGATCGCACTGGGGGATCGTGGCCCGCACCCTCGATCCAAACAATTCCCAAACCCTGATTAGTCTGGATCAGCGGCGTTTATTCGTGCCCGCTTCTAATACCAAGTTGTTTGCAACGGCGGCGGCTCTGACGGCGCTGGGGCCGGAGTTTCGATCGCCCACGCGGGCCTATTGGCAACCTCGGGCCTATTGGCAGCGCGGAACCGCCAAGATTCAGCCGCGACCGGCTTGGGTGATTGTGCCCGGTGGTGATCCTAGTTTGACGGGCGATCGATTGCGGGCCTGGGCGGAACAACTGGCACAGTTACACCCGCCTCGCGAACCGATGGATTTGGTGGTGTTCGATCGCGCAGAAACGCCGCCCAGTTGGGAGTGGGACGATTTGATCTATCACTATGCACCCGTGGTGAATCGGGCGATCGTCGATCGCAACGCGGTGCAACTAACCCTGGCTCCCAGCCCTGAGGGGTTGCAAGTCCAGCCAGCTACGGGCCTGTCGTCGTTGATCGAGTGGTTTCGCCCGTCGGGATTTCGGGCCTTGCCGGCCGGAGCCACGCCCACCTGGCGCGTCACCCTCGATCGCAGCACGGGCATGGTGCTGTTTAGTGGCGGCATTCCCACGGGGCAGTCGGTGACGCTCACTTTGGCCCATCCCCAGCCGGCCCAGCAATTTGCTTGGATTTTGGCTGACCACCTTTCGGGGCGCTTTTTTGAGCTGCAACCGCCTAACCGCTCGGCAAGTTCAACCCCTGCTCAACGCCCCAACCGTTCAACCAATCCTTGGCAGGTTCCCGCTCTTCAGCCACCCACTGCCCCTGGGTACGATCGCGATCGCCACTTGCCGGTGGCCTATCAGGTGCGATCGTTCCCCCTGCCCGATGGTCTGGGCGAACCGACTGCCCTGCTAAACTCGCCTCCCCTGGCGGAAATTGTGACGATCACGAACCAAGCCAGCGATAACTTGGGGGCTGAGGTGCTGTTGCGTTGGCTAGATCCCGATCAGCCGATCAATCGATTAGGACAAGTGCTGACGAAATTGGGGGTTGATCCCCAGGCCTATCGACTGGTGGACGGGTCGGGTTTGTCGCGCCAAAACTTGGTCAGCCCCGAGGCGATCGTCCAATTATTGACAGCCATGGCCCGATCGCCCCATGCCCAGATCTATCGCGACTCTTTGCCCCTGGCTGGCCACAGCGGCACTCTGACCAATCGATTTACCAACACCACTCTGGCCGGCCGACTGCGGGCCAAGACAGGTACACTCACGGGCGTGGTCTCCCTGGCGGGCTACTGGGATCATCCCGAGTGGGGCCCGATCGCCTTTAGCATCATGGTCGATCGGGCGACGGCTTCTAGTGCAGAACTGCGATCGGCGATCGATCAGGTCATTGGCTGGATCGACAGCCGCCCTCAAGTCAGCCGCCCTCAAGTCAAACGACGCAAAATCTTGAAACCGGTCTCTACCCCTGCGATCGCTTGCCAAGCTTCTATTCGGGACAACCGAGGCTTTCGCGAGTATCCACGCCAGTTTTGAGATTTTTGCCGCTGGCGACTTTGCACAGTTGCGCCACATCGTAGCGATCGATCAGTGCATCTGTAAAATCAGCCCCTTCGATCACTAAGTTCGTCAAAATCGATCGCGTAAACACCGCTTCCTGGGCGATCGCCTGACTCAGATCAGCATTTTCCAAAACCGCGCGATCGACTAAAGCTCCCGTCAAATCAGCCCCGCGCAAATTTGCCCGCAACAGCGTCGCTTGGGTGAAAGTCACTCCCCCCAGATTCGCGTTTTCAAAATTGGCATCCCGCAAATCCGTCGCCAAAAACGCCGCACCCACCAATTCTTCACCGGCAAAATTGCGACCTTCCATATTCGTTTTGCTGTAGTTGGCCACAGCTTGGGCCGGCAAAGTCGATAAAACAATCCAGATCAGCGCCAACAAAACCCCAAAAAGCAGCCGTTTCCCGATCGCAATCATCTTGGAATACCCAGTCTGAACAGAAACGCACAGACAGAAACGCACAGAATTAATCTGAAGTTTGCCCTGAAATTCATTTGGGAAGTGATCAATCAGCCTGATCACTTCAAGATTCAGATAGAGGGCGGTAGCTCCAGCGGCAAAGTCCCCAACAGCCCTTTGCGAAAATCCTGCAGCAAGGTGCGGGCCGCTCGTTCCCGATCGCCCTTGTAGCGAAAATCCGCCAGGGCCGGCACGTAGTCCTCGCCATTCAACAAGCCAGGAGCCAAACCGTAGCGATGATCCAACACCCGATCGCCCGTCGATCGCTGGGTTGGTTCCTCGGCCCCAACCTCCGCTGCTGCGATCGCTTCCGGCACAACCGAGGCCAACTTGCTGGGCAACTGCAACCCACACAGCAGATCCACCAACGCCGCCGCCACCTTTTGGTTGTCGTAGGCCGCTTGGCCAATATCGTCACAGATTGCCAGCTTGATCGCCGCCGCCTGATCTACCAAGTTGGCGGGCAAAATTCCCGGCGCATCCAGCAACTCCAGCTCCGAGGAAATTCGCACCCAGCGCAGTTGGCGCGTCACCCCCGGCTTGGCAGCACTCTCCACCACCCGCTTGTTCAGCAGCCGATTAATCAGGGCCGACTTGCCCACATTTGGGAACCCCACCACCGCCGCCCGCACGGGTCGAGGGCGCATTCCCCGACTCAGTCGCCGCTCATTCACCCAAGCCGCCACGTCCTTAGCCGCGTGGGCGATCGCCTTCACCCCCTGACCTTGGCGCGCATCGGTGAAGTAGGGTGTTTCGCCATTAGCCCGCATCCACTGTTCCCAGGATTGGCGCACCGGACTGGGGATCGTGTCCACCCGATTGAGCACCAACACCCGGCCGGTTTTGCTGTCGGGGCGATCGAGCCAGGTTTGCAGCTTGGGGTGATGCGTCGCCAACGGAATCCGCGCGTCTCGCACCTCCAGCACCACGTCAACTAATTTCAACTGTTCGAGCAAGGCCTTTTCCGCCTTGGCAATGTGACCGGGATACCATTGAATCGTGGGAGTTGTCATAGCAAGCTGCCATAGAACGGCACTGATGGCCAGTTTGTTAGTTTAACGTCTGTTTGGACGCTTGTAGATCATCGAGATCTTCGGGAAATCCCCTCACCATCGAGCCGTTGCGATCGGGCATTCTCGATCGCCACTAGACTACTCATTCATAACTACTCATTCATATCTTTGTAGGTTGCCACAGCCGATGGCGAAATTCGGTTCAGGTAGCGGAAGATCCAATACTTAATCACCGCATCCAAAATCACCGGGAAAGTGGCAATAAACAAAAACATAAAGTCTTTGTTTTCGGGAAGTCCCAAATGACGAGAAATGCCACTGACAATCACTTCCCAACCGTGGGCCGAGTGATAACCCACAAAGATATCAGTCGAGAGAATAATCACGAAGGCTTTAGCACTATCACTGAGGCCATACATGATTTCATCGATAAATGACTTAAGAATGGCAATTTCCTCGCGGCTATACACAATCACAAAGCCAAAGCCAACCAACGATAGTAAGTCTGAAAAAATATTTTTCAGGGCATCGGAACCCCGCTTATGGGATTCTTCAGCAATTTCGTCAGCTCGCTCATGGATTTTTTCTTCGAGTTCTTCCTCCGATAGCTTGGGCGATCGCCCCGTCAGCATTTGAAACTTCAGTAAATGCTCGTAGCGCTCCAGTTCCACCAGGGCTTCTTCTTGAATATCGATATTCAAGAACACATTGCTGATTTGGGGGTGATAGATGCGATCGACTAGGGGGCCCACCAAAAAATTTTTAGATAATTGCTGAGTTAACAACGGCACTAAAATCAGCAACAAAATAAACTTGAGCGAAACAACTGTCCGAATTTTGGAGGTGCGATAGTTTTGCAGCACTTCTTCTTCGGAGCGATCGCCAATGTCCCGCCGCACCCGATCGAAGGTAGTGAGTAACGATCGGGGAATTAAGCTCGTGCCACCCGTGGCCGAGGGCTTGCGCATGGCCCCAGAAATTTTGCCCGAGGACACATTCATCGCCCCCACCCGCCAACTGGACGGCCGCTGGGGCGGTTGCAGGGCTGCATTGGCGGCCGCTTGCCACGATCGCGACTGTTCAATGTTCGACTGGCTGGGAATTTGGGCGTTCGTCACCGGGTCGGCTTTGGGGGGTGCGGCCTCTGTGGGCGAGCCGGTGGGGGAGCTCAGACCCGTGGCTAAACGACCGGGCCCGTAGCGATCGAGAATTTGATCGATCGCCTCCAGTTTTTTCAGCACAATAAAGGAGCGATCGCCTGGGTCAGAAAACCGCCGATTGCTGGGTTCCGAAGCCAAGGCCACAGGATTTTCGCGATCGAGCAATCCGGTTTCGGGCTTGCGGGCGGGAATGCCAACGGTCTTCGAGGCAAAATCCAAAAAAGCATTGCTGCTATTGAATTCCCATAGGCGAGTTTCGATCATTTTTAAATGCTTGCGCAGTTCCGTGCGGAAAAAATCGCAAGTACTCTCGCCATAGCGCGTGGTGTCAAAGTTAATCGCACCGCCGTCAAAATACCGCTCTTCGATCGCCCGAATGGCCAAAGCAGCTTCGTAGGCTTGGTTAAGCGCTCGCTCAGGGGTTGTTTCATACCAGTGACCGGCCTTAGTCCAGAGCGATCGGAGGTTCGGAGTCCATCGATTCTTCATAGGTTTGAGAATGCATTGGAGGTGCGACAAGATCACTCATAACGAGCCGTCTGCAAGGAGATGTCTGCAAAGTACCTTTTGGCCCGGGCCAAGCACCAATGGTCGTGGGAGCCAAGGGGCTTAGGGGGTGTCATCATTTTCCATAACTGAGTCTGAAATCGTCGATTTCCCGCGCCTCAATGGTCGTAACAAAGGGCTTAAGCCCCTTGCCCCCACGATCTGCTAACGGTGGAGTCAGGGTTTCAGGGTAATTGATGACAGGCCCTAAGCCTCTTGTTTGTGTCGATCGATGGGGCGTGCACAGTGTCAATTCTGGCTTTTCAAACATCCTCTAAGATTGGGTTGGCTGCGGTGCGTTGTGGTTGATTGCGCCTGAAACCCAACTTCTCAACAACAACTAACCGATTCTTGGCGATTTCAATCCCTTTAAATTAGCGCACGACTAGCGGCAAGTTGCGCAAAATTGCCAAAATAATTAAGACGATCAAATTTTGCTCACGAGGATATTATGCGATCGCCAATTGACTGATGGAACAGTCACTAGGATTCTGATCGCAATCAGGAATCTATAGCAAGGGGATTGGGGACAATTAGCCGGGTCATCCCCCAACAGCAATGCTTACTATTTTGCACCTACTATTTTGCACCGTTGATGAGTAACGAGTGAGTCAACAAATCGTTCAGTGACTAACGGCTACTGGGGGGCGATCGCGCTAATTGTCCCGGTGGGTTGGGTCGTTAATCATTGCAATCCGCAACATCAAAATCGTTGATTGTGATCATGGTGCTCACGATGGATTTGGCGGCGCAATTCTCAAGACTCCCTAGGCGATCGGTATCATAGCAAAACCGTCCTAGTTGATTGCCTGTGGCTAACCGTTCTGCCAAGTCATCCCCAAAATCATCCAGCAAGTCATCCAAACCCGACTCATCGGCGATCGGCAATTGCCGATCGCGCTGGTTTGCAGGCGGGGCCAAAAGCGGCAAAACCCAAGCCCTCTTGCGGGCCTTTGCGGAAGCTGTCCCCCATCTGGCTGCGGGCGATCGGGTGCTGGCCCTGGTGGGCAATGGTGAAACCCGTGGGGCCCTGATGCAACAACTGGCGGCGGCCCGTTGGCCGGCGATCGACTGCACCACGCCCCTCGGTTTTTTTGAGCAGGAAGTGATTCTGTTCTATCCTCGCTTGGCCCAGCGAACCGGCGTGTTACCGATCGTGCCCTGGCCGCAGTTTCCGGTGATCTTGCGCCCCGAAAATGAGCAGGAACTGGCCGGGCGTTGCTGGGCCGAGGGCGACCCGGATGCTCTCGGCGCGATCGCGGCTCCCGCTTGGGAACGGCTGGTGCGGCGACTGTTGGACTTGATGCAACTGGCGGCCAATGGTTCGGTGGCGGTGGCGGAGATTCCCGATCGCCTGCTCCAAGGGCTGGGGCCAGCGGCGGCCGTGGAGTTGCCGGGGGGCTGGGTGGAGCGGGCTGGCGAGGCGATCGAGCAGTGGCGCAGTTGGTGTTTGGCACGGGGGCTGCTGACCTATGGGCTGGTGAGCTGGCTCTATGGGGAATTTTTGTTGTCCGATCCGGCCTATGGCGATCGGCTCCGTCAGCGCTATGCCTTGGTGCTGGCTGATGATACGGATGACTTTCCGGCCTTGGCGGGGCGGCTGCTGACCAAGCTGCTGGAGGGCGGCGCGACGGGCTATTTCACCCACAATCCCGACGGGGGCGCGCGATCGGGCTTAGGTGCTGACCCGGCGGCGTTGCAAACCCTCGCCGATCGCTGCGAGCTGGTGGACTTGGGCCGAGCCAATCAACCCCTCGTGCAGCACATTGCGCCGGTTTTGGTGGCTGTGGCCCACGATCCCTTTGCGATCGCCCAGTGGGCCGACCAATGGCCCGCCGAAGTGCAGACGATCGCCACCCTGTCGCGATCGCAGCTCTTGCGGGAAACGGCCGAGACGATCGTCCAGGCGGTGCAGTCGGGCCAGGTAGCTCCCCAAGACATTGCCGTGATTGGGCCCGGGCTGGATGCGATCGCCGGTTACAGCCTGTCTACGATTCTGCGCGATCGGGGTCTGCCGATCGATTGGTCGGGCAACCGTCGCCCCCCCATTAGCTCGCCCCTGGTGCGATCGCTCTTGGCCCTCTGGGCGCTGGTCTATCCCGGTTTGGGCGATTGGCTCAACCGCGAAGATGTGGCCGAGATGTTGGTTTGTTTGAGCCTGGAACCCGATCCCCTGCGATCGCCCACTGATCCCGATCGCGCTGTTTCTGATCCCCAGGCCCCGCCGCCGGGTCTCCAACGGGCGATCGACCCCGTGCGCGCCGGCCTAATTGCCGATCACTGCTTCCAGCCCGATCGCCAAGCCCCCAAACTGCTGCCGATCGCCGCCTTTGTCCGTTGGGATCGCCTGGGCTACCGGGCCGCCACCGCCTATGAACGCTTACTCGATTGGATTGATCAGCAACAAACCCAAGTGCGCCAACGCCTAGTCACCAGCCCGCTGTTGGTGCTCGATCGGGCCGTTCAACAGTTTTTGTGGCATGGGGGACAACTCGACCCGGCGGAATTGGCGATCCTGCGCGAATTGCTGGAAGCGGCCCAACGCTATTGGGAAGTGGGCAACCGGATCGATCCCCAAGCGCCCCCCACGGAAACGATCGCCCGGTTTATTAGCCTCTTGCGGCGGGGCACGTTCACAGCCGATCCCTTCCCCCTGCGGGCCTTTGCGCCGGAAGCTGAGGGCGTGACCCTGGCGAACATTTTCCAGTACCGCACCCGCCGCTTGGCCCACCGCTGGCATTTTTGGCTAGATGTGGGATCACCCCTGTGGCCCCGAGGCGGCGCGGCAGTGCTGTTTGGCTCATCACTGTTTTTACAAAATTGGGCCGGTCGGCGCTGGACAGTAGATGACGAAGAAGCAGCCGATCGCGATCGGCTTGAACGGTTGCTCTATGACCTGTTGGGCCGCTGTCGCGATCGACTCTACCTGTGCCACAGTGAGCTATCCGTGGCCGGTCAAGATCAGGCCGGCCCCCTGCGGGCGATCGTCGATGCCGCCCCGATCGCAATCACTCGCACCGAACCCTAGCCCCGTAGGTTGGGTTTCGCTTTGCTCAACCCAACGCGATCAATGCAAACTTGGCTGGTGTTGGGTTTCGTGCCTCAACCCAACCTACTAGCGCTGTAAGCAAATCGTTAGGCAGCAAGGGGCTTAAGCCCCTTGTTATGACAACTGACTTCGCAACCTTGACCTAGTGAGTTAAGACAGCCGCCCTACTACCGATTGACTCCTGTGCCCCCATGACCTTGACGCGCTTCATTATCCTGATTACCGGCCTCTGCGTGATTCTGGCGCTGGTGCTGTGGTTGGTCAGCGCGTTGCAACAGCTCTATTGGCAAGTCAGTTGGACGGCTCCCTTTTTGGGGCCCGTGGTGGTGCTGCTGACCCTGGCTTTGCTGGGGGCGCTGTTGGTGGCCTTTTTCCGCTACGTAAAGCCCCTGGACTGGCCCACCGACTGGCGATCGCTCGGCCAAACCCTGCGCCGATCGCTCCAAAGTGACCCAACCCCCAACCCCGTTGAACTGCCCCCGCCCGCCGTTTCTGAAATCAAAACTGAAGCGGCCGGCGCAGCCCTGGAAGCCGTACGCGCCCAAGTGGATTTGATTCGCGATCGGGTGGCCCGCCAAGCCCTGCTGGAGCGATCGCGGGAAATTGCCAGCAGCCTCGATCGGGGAGAACTGCTGCTGGTGGTCTTTGGCACGGGGTCGGCCGGCAAAACCTCTTTGGTGAATGCCCTGCTGGGGCGAGTGGCCGGCGCAGTGGGCCCCACCACGGGCACGACTGAAGAGGGCGAAACCTACCGCCTGGACTTACCGGGGATCGATCGCGCCATTTTGATTACCGATACGCCGGGGATTTTGGAGCCGGGGGTGGCGGGCACCCAGCGCGATCGCCTGGCCCGCCAACTGGCCGCCGAAGCCGACCTGCTGATTTTTGTGGTGGAGGGCGATTTGCAACAATCGGAACTCGACCCGCTCCAGCAACTGTTGGCGATCGGTAAGCGATCGCTCCTGGCCTTCAACAAAACCGATCGCTACCCCGAACTCGATCGCACCGCCATCTTGGGCAAGCTGCAAGAACGCCTGATTGATCAGCTCCTAGCCGCCGACATTGTGCCGATCGCCGCCCGCCCCGCCGCCGTGCAACTGCCCGATGGCACAACCCTGCAACCCGACCCGGAAATCATGCCCCTAATTCGGCGGATGGTGGCCGTGTTGCGGGCCGAGGGCGAGGACTTGATTGCCGACAATATGCTGCTCCAGGCCCAACGGTTGAGCGATCGGGCCCGCCAACTGATCGACAGCCAACGCCGCCGCCAAGCCGAATCGATCGTCGATCGCTACCAATGGTTAAGCGCCGGAGCCGTCGCCGTCACGCCGATTCCCCTGCTAGATCTGCTAGCCACGGCGGCGGTGAATGCCCAAATGATCATCGAGCTGGGCAAGGTCTATGGCTGCAATCTCAGCGGCGATCGGGCTCAGGAGCTAGCCCTGTCCCTGGCCAAAACCATGACCGGCTTGGGCATCGTCAAGGGAGCGGCCGGCCTGCTGACCACGGCGCTGCAATTTAACCTGGCCACGGCGATCGTCAGCCGCACGATCCAAGCAGTCACGGCGGCCTACCTGACCCGGATCGCCGGCCGCAGCTTCATCGACTATTTCCGCCACGACCAAGACTGGGGCGACGGCGGCATCAGCGAGGCCGTGAAAAAACAATTCCAACTGGAACAGCGCGATCGCTTCGTCAAACGCTTTGTGCAACAGGCGATCGCCAAGGTTGTCCGCCCGATCGCCGAGTCGG
>RDXB01000102.1 GCA_004292515.1 Oscillatoriales cyanobacterium | reverse complement strand
CGCAAAAATCCTTCCTTGTCCGCATCCAAAATTGCGACCAACGACACCTCGGGCAAGTCCAACCCTTCCCGCAACAGGTTCACCCCAATCAGCACATCGAATTTCCCAGCACGCAGGGCTTGCAAAATTTCAATGCGCTCGATTGATTGAATTTCTGAGTGCAGATATTGCACCCGTACACCGCGTTCTTGGAAATATTCGGCTAGGTCTTCCGCCATCCGCTTGGTGAGGGTGGTGATCAGGGTGCGCTCGGAGCGATCGACCCGTTGGACAATTTCCGAGAGCAAATCATCAACCTGACCTTCGGTGGGCCGCACAAAAATTTCGGGATCAATCACCCCCGTCGGGCGAATTACTTGCTCCACAATTGCCCCTGCTGAGACTTCTAATTCCCAATCACCGGGCGTGGCTGAAACAAAGATACATTGATTGGCTTTTTCCCAAAATTCATCGGATTTGAGGGGGCGATTGTCAGCGGCACTAGGCAACCGAAACCCGTGGTCAATCAGCACTTTTTTGCGAGCTTGATCACCGTTATACATCCCCCGCAATTGCGGCACAGTCACATGGGACTCATCAACAATCAGCAACCAATCTTCCGGAAAATAATCGATTAAACATTCCGGCGGCTCGCCCGCTTGCCGACCGGCTAAATGGCGCGAATAGTTTTCGACTCCGTTGCAATAGCCCACTTGCGCCAACATTTCCAGATCGTAGCGGGTGCGCTGATCAATTCGTTGGGCTTCGAGCAGTTTGCCTTCAGATTCGAGAAATGTTTTTTGTTCGGATAGTTCATGGGCGATCGCCTGAATCGCATCTTGCAAGCGATCTTCAGGCGTGACAAAGTGACGGGCAGGATAGAGATTCACCGCTTCGAGGCTCTGCAAGATTTCGCCTGTGAGCGGATCAACATAGCGAATCGCTTCAACTTCATCCCCAAAGAATTCGATCCGAATGATCCGGTCTTCGTAGGCGGGCCCAATTTCTAAAACATCGCCCTTCACGCGGAATTTGCCGCGCCCGGTTTCCACATCGTTGCGTTCATACTGAACGGAGGCTAAATCCCGCAGCAGTTGCCGCAAATTTAACTCGGCTCCCACCCGAAAGGGAATTGCGGCGTTTAAGTATTCGGCGGGCATCCCCAAACCATAAATACAGCTAATGGAGGCAACCACGATCGTGTCTCGTCGTTCAAAGAGCGATCGCGTGGCCGAGTGGCGCAGCATATCAATTTCTTCATTAATTGAGGCGGTTTTTTGGATATAGGTATCGGTAACGGGAATATAGGCTTCCGGTTGATAGTAATCGTAGTAAGAAATGAAATATTCAACGGCATTATTAGGGAAGAATTCCCGCAGTTCATTACACAACTGGGCGGCTAGGGTTTTGTTGTGGGCCAAAACCAAGGTCGGTCGGTTGAGTTGGGCGATCGTGCTGGCGATCGTGAAGGTTTTGCCGGTGCCGGTTGCGCCCAGTAGGGTTTGGTAGCGCTGGACCTGTTGGGTTTGGCGGACGAGTTGGGCGATCGCCTTGGGTTGGTCGCCCATGGGTGCAAAGGGGGCGTGTAAATCAAACAGAGCCATAACAAATCCTCATCATCCAATTGGCATGATCCGAGCGGCATTTCAGTGAGAAGCACTCACCAAACCCTAACGGCTGGGGGCGATCGCCACTGGTTTCTAGCCTAGCGTTGTTTCGAGCTTGCTTCAGGGCCGCTTATACATCTGATGATTTTTTAATAATCTTTTTATAGCGTCGCTAAAATATAACTGTAGAGACAACTCATCCCCTGGCCAAACGCGCCCAAATTGGCAGCGCGCCAACTTTGCCTTTGGCCGTCCCGCACCGCGATCGCGCGCTGACTATCCACGCTACTCGATCGAACCGTCGTTAGCTGGGAGCTTGGATCGAAACCGCCGCAGTCTCCGCGCATTTGACAGTCCGCGCATTTGATACGATGACCTGGGTTTGACAGTTCATTTTATTAAGGCTGTTATCAAGCTGGTTTTCAAGCAGATTCCCAGCCCATCGGCTCCTATCCCACCCCTTTAACGGCACTAGTATCGGCACCTGAGGTACGTTTCATGAGCAACCGCAACGCCACCGACACCAACAACCGCGCTCGCGACGATCGCGAAGATCTGCAACTCGACGATCGTGAAACCCGCGAACAGCGCGCCCTGCCTGCGGTCGTGCGCAAGCGTCCCCTGGCTCCCATGCATGGCAACCGACCCGTGGGCGAAGACACCGTGAAGTTTATGGATAGTGATCTGCCGAACAACCGTCCGGTAGAAGTCAGCCACCTAACCTTGGTAGACAGCGACCTGCCCAAGCACCGTCCCGTGCAAGCCAGCGACATGAAGGTGGTCGGCACGGTCGCAGCCTACGGGTCGCGCCCGGTGGCGGCGAGCAATCTGGATGTGGTGGAAACCATTACCCTGTCGGGCCATCGCCCTGTCACGGCCAACACCTTGGTGATCACGACCAGCGATTGGTTGCCCAGCAACCGGCCGGTGGCTTCCAATGATTTGGGCGAAGACTCGAACCTGATGGGCTTCTTGGACTAGTTTCTATCTGGACTGGTTGGCGATTTGGGTTGAAAGCAAGATTAATCGCTATTAATTCGGTTCATCGAATCCGTTGACCCACGGCCAGCCAATCTAAATCACGAATGCACCAGGTGGGTAGGGGCAGGTTTCAAACCTGCCCCTGCGGCGTTTTGGGGTTATTTTGGGAATCAAGCCGGGAGCAGACATCTGTGGGGCGATCGATTCCACCGATGCGGGATGACCCGTGCTAATCCAGGGCGATCGCGATCCGGGGCGATCGCGTCAGTCATTTTTCAGTGGTGGGGGAATTTCGCAGTATGTTTCAGATGCAGGAGTTGGCAGAGCAGTGGCGGGTCTATCGGCTGCTGGATGAGGTGGCTGGCTCCCTGGTGGAGGTTGTGCCCGATCGCGGCGGCATTGTCACCCGGTGGGCGGTGGGCGATCGGGAGCTGCTGTATCTCGATCACGATCGCTATGCTGACCCCAGCCTGAGCGTTCGCGGCGGCATCCCCATCTTGTTTCCGATTTGTGGCAACTTGCCCGACAACCGCTACCAGTTGCCCTCGGGCGAATCAGGCATCCTCAAGCAGCACGGCTTTGCCCGCGATTTGCCCTGGATGGTGACGGGCTATGACCTGCGGGAGTCGGCGAGCTTGACCCTGACCCTGGAATCGACTCCCGACACCTTGGCGGTTTATCCCTTTGCCTTTCGGTTGGAGTTTACCTACCGCTTGAAGGGAACCCAACTGGAGATCATCCAAAAGCACCACAACTCGGGCGATCGCCCCATGCCCTTTTCGACAGGGCTGCATCCCTATTTCACAGTCAGCGACAAGACAGCGCTGGCGTTGGACATCCCAGCAACGGACTATTTCGATCAAAAAACCCAGGCGATCGACCCCTACAACGGCGCTTTGGATTTCGATCGCGATGAATTAGATTTGCGGTTTGGGGAAATTTCCCGCCCGCAAGCTTCCGTGGTCGATCGCACCCATCACAGTGCCCTGGATCTGAGTTTTGATGAAAGCTACGGTACGTTGGTGTTTTGGACGCTGAAGGGCAAGGATTTTTATTGTTTGGAACCCTGGAGCGCGCCGCGCAATGCTCTGAACACGGGCGATCGACTGCTGTGGGTGGCTCCCGGCGAAACCCACACCAGCACCGTCACCCTCGCAATCCGGCCGGTCTAAGCCAGCCAGTAGCCAGTAGGTTGAGTTGAGCCAGCTAGTAGGTTGGGTTGAGGCACGAAACCCAACATCAGCAACATTTGCATGGATCACGTTAGGTTGAGGCACGAAACCCAACACCAGCGAGCATTGTATGAATCGCGTTGGGTTTCGCACAGCTCAACCCAACCTACGGGACTGCTGGTGATGGTTAGCGGGGTGGGGTGAGCTAGACCGGCTGGAGCAGCCACAGACCGCTGTAGGTCATGCCGGAGTCATCGGGCTGCACCAACAGGAAATGTAAGCCCTGGCTGGCGGCCTTGCGTTGCTGAAAGCTCTGGCCCGCCTGCTGCACTTCCGCATCCTCAAAGGTGGTTAAAATCCAGCGATCGCACAGGCCCGCATCCAACACCAACCCATTGGGCTGACCGGCCACCATCTGCAAGGCCACCGGCTGCACCGAATCGAGCCATTGGGCCAACAGGCGCGATCGCCGGGCCGCCTCGATCGCCACGCCGGGAATGGTCGTCGTTGGCGGCAAGCCCAAGGCCGCGGGCTGCAACTCAGGGGGGCGCGCACCGTGGGGAATGGGACGCGGTAACAGCCGGTTGGTGAGTTCCGCCGCCGACAGGCCCACAAACTGCCACCGATCGCCCCACAGGCTCTCGGGCATGGGCAAGGGTGGCGGCTGATCGATCGCGAGGGGATCGTAGGGCTGGCGCGTGGCTGGATCGAGCAAAGGCGACTCGATCGCCCGTCGCTGCAACCAATCCTTCAGGGCCAGGGTGCGCCGCGTGGCTTCCACGGGCCAGCCCAGTTGCCGAGCTGCCGTTTCAATGAGGCTCAGGGATTGGGGACGAAACACACAGAGCCAATCGGGTGGCTGGGGCGGATCACCCAAGGCCGCAATCAATCGATCGACGAGCCAGTCTGCCGTGGCCAGGCTTTGGGGACAAACATCCCGGAAGACAAAGCTACGCGCCCGATCGCACACCACCAGTTCCCAGAGCGGTTGCCCCGTGGTGTCCATGCGCGGTCGGCGGTAAAAGTCTACTTCCCAGACGGTTTCTGAAATGGTTGCTGGGGTCACACGATCGCCCGCCATGATGCCTACTGTGAGTTGTGCCCGCAATCTAAACAAGCAATCTAAACAAACATTTCAAACTATCCTACCCCTGCGGGCAGTTCTGATTCCCGATCGCAAGATGGGATTTAGCGAGCTGCGATCGCCTCGAATGGTCGGGTTGATCCAGGTGCTATTGGGCCAATCGTTACCAGGAACCGTCATGGCTAGACAATCCAGACCAGGGCGATCGCATCATCCATCCTCCCTGTGGGCATTGGGCCTGGTCGGCCTGACCCTAGTGAGTTGTGGAGGCGCACCCACTTCCATGGCCAACAAGGCCGCCCCCGCTGCCATGGCCGAGCGCACCAGTGGGATGCCAGCCCCCGCCCCCGATGGGGCTGCCCCGGCTGCCGAAGCGGTAAAAGTGCCCCAGCCGCAACTGATCAAGACCGTCAGCATCCGGGTCAAGGTTAATTCGGTGACAGAGGCGATCGCCGCCGCCCAAGCGATCGTGGCCCAACAGCAGGGCGATGTGCTGAATCTGAACGACGAACGCAGCAACAACAGCCGCACCGCCACCCTCAGTTTTCGGATCCCCGCCAGCCAGCTCGATCGCACCGTGACCGCCGTGGTTGAACTGGGCTACCTGCAAAGTCGCACCATCAGCGCCGAAGACGTAACGGATCAGCTCGTGGATGCCGATGCTCGGTTGCGAAATTTGCGGAAAACCGAGGAGAGCTTGCTGGCCCTGTTGCAAAAGTCCGGCTCAATTCGCGACATCTTGGCCGTGAACCAACAAATCAGCCAAGCCCGCCAGCAAATCGAACAAATCGAGGCCCAACTCAAAAATCTCCGCACCCGCGTCGCCTACTCCACCGTTAACCTCACGATCGAGCAAAGCCTGGCCGGGCCTGCCGATGCCAACCCCATCACCGCCCAACTGGCCGAAACCTGGGGCCGCGCCACCCAGTCTGTGGGCAAAGTCACCCTCTCGTTACTGAAATTAGGTTTGTGGCTGCTGGCCTACACGCCCTATTGGTTAATCTTTGCCGCCGGGTTGTGGGCCGCGCGCCGTTGGGCGATTGGGCGATCGACCGGCAGCTAAGAGCTGATTGATGAAATCAGTCGGAGGCTGTTTGAAAATTCGTCCAAGAGGTCAAAACTGTCGTAGTAGCACGGCAAGCTTATTTCGATAGGTCAATTCAAATGAATTTTGCCGTCACCAGGTCGTTAGGCAGCAAGGGGCTTAAGCCCCTTGTTACGACGACTGACTTCGCGACTTTGACCCAGTAAATTAAGACAGCCGTGCTAGTAGGAACGGGTTTCAAACCCACATAGTCGTAGGGGCGGGTTTCAAACCCGCCCCTACCAGGATCTTGGACGTTATCCCCTCGGCTAAACCCCAGATCGCTTAGGCAGTGGCAGCCACAGCGGGATAGACGCTGACTTTCTTGCCATTCTTGCCACGACGCTCAAAGGTCACCACGCCATCCACCAAAGCGAACAGGGTGTCATCGTTACCACGGCCCACATTGTTGCCGGGGTGAACCTTGGTGCCGCGTTGGCGGATCAGGATGTTGCCAGCACGCACGACTTGGCCGCCGTAGCGCTTCACACCCAAGCGCTTGGAATTAGAGTCGCGACCGTTACGAGTACTACCAGTACCTTTCTTGTGAGCCATGACGAGCTACCTCTTAAATCAATAGTGACCGAGCGGGTTGGGAACTGAACCGGGCAGAAGGTTATAGAGCGGCTGACCAAACTAGGCCAAGCTCCATTATGCAGCGATGCCTATTCAGCGGTAACGGTTTTGCCGCCGTAGGTAATCGACTCGATCGCCAACCGGGTTAGCTCTTGGCGATGGCCTTGCTTTTTACGGGTTTTCTTTTTCGGCTGCATTTTGTAAACAATAATCTTGCGGCCGCGGAAGTGACGAAGCACTTTGGCCGTGACCGTTGCGCCTTCGAGGGTGGGTGCGCCGATGTCGATCGTTTCGCCGTCGCGAACCAACAACACGCGATCGAGGGTCACGGTTTCGTCAACTTCTGCGAACACACGGTTCACATCATAGAAGCGGCCGGGTTCGACACAGAGTTGCGTGCCGCTGGTTTCAATAATTGCGTAAGCCATGGACAGTGCTGAAGGTGAAGGTTGCCGTACGGGTAGCTGGCGTGGGGGCTGGCTTTTGCTCGACCCGATCCGAGCAAGAAACGGGCTTAATTGCTCCTGGGTGAAGCTGCGATCAAAGGCAGTTTACTTTCCCTGAGCTAAGAAGTGCCGACTTACCATCATCCCTAGGAGCTGCCACCCTGTCAAGCTACAGCTAATCGGGTTGATCCTGAATGACGATCGCGTTGATTGCTGTCTTCTTCCTGATGGGTCAAAGGCGGTAGCGATCGGTGCTTCAGCAGGTCTCGGATTAGGATGATCAGTAACACCCGCTCCGTTGCTGACTAACTCTGCTGACTAACTCTGCCCGACTGAATGGGCGATCGCTGGTGGCGTAGTCGATACCTATCTCATCAAGCTCTCAGCCAACACTCAACAGATCTTGAATCATCGCTGGCCAGTCAAACTTGGGCAACTCATGAGACCCGTCCCCCGATTCGGGCTGGTCAGGTCGATTGTGGGTGTGGCGATCGCCTACGGACTAGCTGCCTACCTGGCCACGTCCTTGCCCGGTTTGCGTCAAATTGGGACAGCCGTTTGGCCCTCAGCCGGCATTGCCCAAGCAGCACTGATGCTCGGAGGCTTGCAGTTGTGGCCCGCAATCACCCTCGGCATCAATTTTTACGACCTGATCCACTCAGGGGAAAGTATTTTGCTGTTGGGGGTGCTGGGGCCGTTGGGGGCCACCGCTCAAGCGATCGTGGGGGCTTGGCTGTTTCGACGACTCGGGGGCGGTAATCTACTCGATCGCGTCGCCAACGTCTTTATCTTCTTGGTCGGCAATGTCCTGATTGCTACGCAAATCAGTTGTACTTGCGGCGTTTTAGCCCTATGCCTCACGGGTCATTTGCCCTGGTCAGAGTTCTCCTCGGTGCGCTGGGGCTGGTTTCTGGGCGATGCGATGGGAGTGCTCGTGTTCACGCCGCTAATTTTGGTGGTGGCCCAACTCCAGCGCCAAGATTGGCAGCGGATCACCCAAATTCGCTGGCAGCACAGCACGCGCCGATCGCTCCTGCGTACCCTGTGGCTAGGGTTGTTGCTCGGCGGTAGCAGCACGGTGTTTTGGGCCAAAACCGAGGCTGACCTAGCCCGCTACCCCTTAGAGTACCTACCCTTTCCCTTGGTTGTCTGGGCCGGAATGCAGTTTGGGCCCAAAGCAGCCGTGGTGGGATCATTCCTCATTTCGGCGATCGCGATTGGAGGGACAGCCTTTGGCATGGGGCCATTTGTGGCCAAAGCCAGCAGCACCCAACAGTCCATGCTGTTTTTGCAAGCCTTTTTGGGCGTGATCACAATTACGTCCATGGTGCTGTCGGCGGCGGAGGTTGAGCGATCGCAGTCGGCGCGATCCCTTGCCATCCTCAACCGTGAACTAGAACAGCGCGTGGCTCGGCGCACAGCCGAACTAGCCGCCCAAACTGCCCGGATTAATGACCTATTGCACAACATCCTGCCCGCGAGTGTGGCAGAGCAACTAGCCAGTGGCTCCCAAACCGTGGCGGAAACCTTTAACGATGTGACTGTGCTATTTGCGGACATCGTGGACTTCACTGGCTTTGCGGCCAACTCACCGCCAACCTTGGTGGTGCAGTTTCTGAATGATGTGTTTTGCACCTTTGACGACTTGGTGGAGCAATATGGCCTCGAAAAAATCAAGACGATCGGGGATGCCTACATGGTTGTGGGTGGTGTGCCCAAGCCGCGATCGGACAGTGCCAGCGCGATCGCCTATCTTGCCCTAGAGATGCATCGTGCAATTCAGCAATATCGCAAACCCGATGGCAGCCCCTTTCGCCTCCGAATTGGCATTCACAGCGGCAATGCCGTAGCCGGTGTGATTGGCATGAAAAAGCTGGTCTATGACCTGTGGGGTGACACGGTGAATGTGGCCAGCCGGATGGAAGCCCTGGGGCAACCAAGCCGCATCCAAGTCAGCCAAGCCACCTTCGATCGCCTGCAATCCCAATTTCAGTTTGAGCGGCGCGGCACAATTTTGGTGAAGGGCAAGGGCGAGATGACCACCTATTGGCTAGTGGGTGAATTGAGCAACCGTTAAGATGCAAACCAAGGTTTCAACCGAGATTCAGATCATGGGTTGCATCTGGGTTGCATCTACGTCATCCACCATGAGCTATTGCTTAAATTCCTGTTGCACCGCCCCTGACAATGGGGATGATGCGATGAACTGCGCCGCCTGTGGCCGACCGCTGCTGCTGGGCGATCGCTATTTGCCCCAGTCCCCGATCGGGCGAGGTGGATTTGGCTACACCTTCCTGGCAATTGATCAAACCCAGCCCGATCGCCCCCCCTGCGTGATCAAGCAGTTGGTTGGCTCCTTTGCCCAAGATCCCAAGGCCCGCCGCCTGTTTACCAGTGAAGCGCAACTGCTAGCCGACTTGGGATCTCATCCCCAAATTCCCCAGTTTCTAGACTTTGTGGAAGCCGACCAAACCATCTATCTGATTCAGGAATGGATTGAAGGCCCCACCCTGAACCGTGAAGCCCTCGGCGGCCCTTGGTCGGCCCGCAAAGTCGAAGCGTTGCTGCGGGACGTGTTGCCAATTTTGCAATTTGTGCACGATCGCGGCGTGGTGCACCGAGACATCAAACCCAGCAACTTTATCCGCCGTCTGCGCGATCGCCGCATGGTGCTAATTGACTTCGGCATTGCCAAGGTACTCGATCCCTATGTGTGGGACAAAACCGGCACAGTGATTGGCTCCCCGGAATACATCGCCCCGGAGCAACTGGCCGGCAAAGCCCTGCCCGCCAGTGATCTCTATAGTTTGGGCGTGACCTGTTTGCGGCTGCTGACGGGGGTTTCGCCCTTCATGCTGCGCGACAGCACCAGCGATGCTTGGGTCTGGCGCAATTTTTTGCCCCCACGGGTGACAATCCCGCCCCGGTTGGCTGCCGTGCTCGATCGCGCCGTCACCCGTGCCACCGGCCAGCGCTACGCCACCGCCGCCGATATGCTGGCGGCATTAGAGGAATCGTCCCGCCCCACCCCAGCGACAAACCTCCCGAGTCGATCGCCCCGCCAAGCCTCCTGAAGAGCAACCCACCATCACCACCTTTCCCCGGCGGTTGACCGGTGATGAAGTGCCCACCCAAACTGGTTTTGGCAGCACCAATCAGCCCCCCTTTCGCCCCTTGCCCAGCCTGTCTGCGCCCCCGCCCCAGTGGCTAAATCGGTTGTTGCCCTCTCGGTTGGTCAAAACACCCCTGTGTGATCGGGGCGTGGTGGTCTCCGTAGCCGGCCTCGATTACCGGCCTTTGGAGCGCCTCTTGGCCACCGGAGAATGGCAACCTGCCGACGAACTAACCCGCCAACTACTTTGTCAGCAACTGGACGGGCGGCGGCGCTTTGTACAGGTGGGCGATATTCCCCGCCTCAGCCGTCCTGATTTGCTGGCGATCGACCTGCTGTGGATGCACTACAGCCACGGTCGCTTTGGGCTGATGATTCAAAGTCGCCTCATCCTCCAAAGCCGGGACTATCACCAGTTTTGCCAAACCGTCGGTTGGCCCGGCAGCCGAACCAGCACCGGAGATGAGACCTTTCAGTTTCGAGCCGATGCCCTGATCGGCCACCTACCATCCCGCAATTGGGTGGGCGGCCCCCGTTGGTGGCATCACGCCCAAACCCTGGCCGATTACCTGATTCGTTAGAGGATGTCTGAAAAGCCACAGTTGATACTCTGCATGCTCCATCGATCGACGGAAACAAGGGGCTTCGTAACAAGGGGCTTAAGCCCCTTGCTCCCCACGATCTCCTAACGGTGAAATCAGGATTTCAGGAGAAATGACGACACGCTCTAAGCCCCTTGCTGCCACGACTATTGGTGCTTGGTTCGGGCCGAAAGATACTTTTCAGACATCCTCTAAGCGTCACCCTGTTGCTTCACAAAAGGCGCAAGATGAATCATGAAATCGCGCTTCCCGATCGACACGCCAGCCATACGCAAAATGGCATAGGTCGTGGTGAGGTGAAAGTAAAAATTCGGCATCAAAAAATCATCCACATAGGCTAATCCATGCAACTCCAAACAAATTCCGTCTTGTAGATCCACACGATGTATTTCTGATAGTTGAGCATCGGTGGCCTTGATTCCTGCCAGCAAATCCTGGGTGGTGGCAACATCATCCCGTGCAATTTCCAAGCGAGTCACGTTGGGATTGAGGTTGCTGGCAGGTTGCTTGGCGCACCAGAGGGCAAAGTTGCGGGGCTGGTTGCAAGTGAAGGCGATTTGTGTGCCCAAGGGCAGCATATCGGGCGCAAGCCGCAACTGAAAGAGGGCGGCGCGATCGGTGGCGAAGTGGCGATCGGCAATATCGAGCAGATGGCTCAAGGTTGCTAATCGAGACTGAAAAATGGCCTGAAACTCAGTAATCCTAGAATTGTCCATCATTCAAAATCGCAATGATCGCATTTAATCGCATTTAAATGCAGCTAGGTTTCAGCGATTGGCTGTCGTCCGAGGAGGGATAGTCGATCGTGCGTGGGTATTTGTGGGGGGCGATGCGAGGGGCGATCGCCCGGGCCGGCTGAAGCTGGTCATGGCTGGAAATCATTCCAATCGAGCAAGCCCACCATGAGTGGCGATCGCCACCACACAGGACGAGCGATCACCGCCAAAGCAAAACCGGTTCTTCTATTAAAGCGATCGCGTATTGAGGCGATCGCGCCGGGGACAGGCTAGGGAATCCCGAGGAAAATGCCCAGGGCGTTGTGGACACGGGCGGCGCTGCGGGAGGGGCGATCGACAATTCGCCCACCGACCATCAGGGTGGTGGAGCTGCCCCCGTCAAAGTTCACCGCATTCACACAACCGAGTTGGCGCATCAGTTGCGCCATTTCCCCAAGGGAGGGGCCGCGCCCGCCAATCCGATTGTGTACCGACACCACCAGTAACCGCCCATCGGCCAGTTGGCCAAAGCCGCTGCGGGCGGCTAGTTCGATGATGAAGGAGTCGCTAAAGCCTTCCCGTTTGGGGTCGAGGACGATTTGGCTGTTTTGGATTAGCAGCGGCCCGGCTGCCAGGATTTGGGGGAAGCGATCGAACCCGCTGGGGTTGGTGCTGCTTTGCAGGCGCAGGGTTGTGCCCACGGGCAGGGCCGCGGCGGCACTGGCCAGCGATCGCGTCACCAGCAAATAGCCCTCGGTGGGAATCGGAAAACTGCTGCTGCCGGCCGCGCCGCCGGTCACTTGCTGCACCACCCGATCGCCCTGGACAATGATGCCCACTTCCCCGTCGCTGAGGGTTTTGTAGCTGCTGCCCCAGTCGCGGGTGTAGCGGGCAATGCCGCCTTGGATATAGCCGCTGTTCAGGGTGGTGAGTGTCCAGCTTTGGGAGCCAGCGGTGAGTTGTTCGCGCAGTTGCAGGCGATCGAACAAAAATTGCCCGCCGTCATCCCAGCCCACAGCCCCGCGCCCCAAAATCGGCCCCGACAGCCAGCGCCCATCGCGGCGGACGGCTCCCAGGGGCAGTTGGGTGTTGCGGTTGAAGTAGCCACCGTTGATCCCGGCTGGGGCTTGCCATTGGCGGATCGTTTGCACCAATGGCGCGATGCCGGTTTGGCCGTCGGCGTTGGGCGGTAAAGGGCGCAGGCGCAATCCGGGCTGGCGGGGGTTCAGCTCCAGCAGTTGTACCGGAAAGCGGGCGGCTCCGAGGGTGATGTATTGCTGTTTCCAGGTCAGGCCGTTGGCCCAGGCGATCGAGCGGCTGGGCAATCCATCGGCCCGCAAATCGATTACCAGGCGGTTGGGCTGCACTAGGGTGAAGGTGCGGGGGCGCGCGCCGCTGGGCAAAGGTAGTTTGATGATTGTGCGGTTGCCAGCGGCGGTCACGTCCAGATTGGTGCTGTTGGCGGGCAGGGCCGATCGCGCATCCAGAGCGACGATCGCCGTGCTGGCCTCTTCGTCGATTTGGAAGGCGGCGGGGCGATCGAACTGCAACACGTAGCGCGTACCCCAAGGCTGGCTCCCTTGGCGAATCGATTGCAGGCTGGGCGGGGCCGTGGCGATCGCCAAATTTGCGCCGTTGACTTGCAGTTGCCAGCCGCGATCGCGCGCCCAGTCGGTAATGTCCAAATAGCGAAAAGCGCCGATTTGCCGAGCAGTCAGGGGCGTGGGATTGACCGTAAACCACTGAATTGGTTGACGGTTGGGATCGGCCGTATCCAACAGATCCGCGCCGACTAGTTGGGCCATGGCTCCATCGGCCAGACCGATTCGAGCTTGGCCGTTTTCCGTCCAAGCGGCCCAGCTCGCCCAGCTATTGGGAATTTGCCGACCGTTGACGGTTAGTTGGGTGCTGGTTTGGGCGTTGGTCATTGTTTGGGCAATCAGGCTCACGGGCGGCAAACCCTGATCGGCATTGTGCGGACTGTTGGGGATGTCCATGACTGGGGCTAACCCTTCGATCGGGGCGGTGGCGGCCAGGTTGGCCACGGAGACGGCTGGCCGGTGAGCGGTTTCGGCTAGGGCCAGCCCGGGATTCAACCCCAAGGCGATCGCCCCAATCCATCCCCCCATCCTGAACCCGCTGGCCCGATCGCTGTTTACCTGCCGTGGCGGAAGTTGTTGCACCATCACACCCGTTTTGAATTGCTGAGATTGCTGACGAACCAAGCTTGCCTGGAATCGGATCTGGGTTCCGCTGATCAGCACCACCGATCACTCTAGAACCACCAGACCCAAAAATTCTGTCCTATGATGGCTTGCGCGATCAGCGATCGCCAATCTGCCAATCGCCGTAGGGGTTGCGTCTCCCAACTCGCACCCAAGCGATCGTCGCACCTCTATTCAACTAATTTATTCAACTAATTGCCCATGCCCCAACCACCGTAGACAAGGAGCTTAGGGCGTGTCATCAGATGCCATTGATGGACAAGGGGCTTAAGCCCCTTGCTGCCTCACGATCGCGTCACGGTGGAATCAGGGTTTCAGGGATTTGATGACAGCCCCTAAGCCCCTTGCTGCCCCACGATCTCGTCATGGTGGAATCGCGTCACGGTGGAATCAGGGTTTTGGGCGATTTGGCGATATGCCCTAGCCTCTTGCCGTTGGGAGATCCGTTGATTAACCCCCCGTTAACCGATCGGGAAGCCGGCCGCCTCGATCGCCTCGCGCACCGCCGCTTCCGGGGCCTGGGTGGCAATCGTCACTTGCTTAGTAGCCGGATCGCCCTGGACTTCAGCTTGCGGATCGATTTCTTGCACCGCACGGGCGATCGCCGTCGCACAGGATGCACAAGCCATGGTCGGAACCGTCAGTTGCAACATAGGACAGGAAACCATCGCGACTTCCGAAGCGCGGGAATTGAGCGGGAACGCAACGGGAGCGGTACACTGGCAACCGTTGCCCAGTCTCAGCATTATCGCCCTCGATCGCCCATGGATTTGCAACTGGCTCAGTTTTTAGTGAACGGCCTAGCCGTTGGTTGCATCATCGCCCTGGCCTCGGTGGGCTTGACCCTCACCTATGGCATCTTGCGGCTATCGAATTTTGCCCACGGCGATCTGATGACCCTGGGGGCCTACCTGGCTTGGGTGGCCAACAGCGCGGGCGTAAATATTTGGTTGGCGATCGCCCTGGGAGCCGTGGGCACGATCGGGACGGCCTTGGCCAGCGAGGCCCTGGTTTGGCGGCCGATGCGCGATCGGCGAGCCTCCCCCACCACGCTGATCATCATTTCGATCGGGTTAGCCCTGTTTATTCGCAATGCGATCGTCCTAATTTGGGGCGGCAACAACCAAAACTACGACCTACCGATCGCCCCCGCCTACGATTTGTGGGGTTTGAAAATCAAGTTCTATAACTTAGTAGTCGTGGGCTTGGCGGCCCTGGCGATCGGGGGGCTACATTACCTGCTGCAAAACACCAAGATCGGCAAGGCCATGCGCGCTGTTGCCGATGATGTGGACTTGGCGCGGGTCACGGGGATTAATGTCGATCGCGTAGTGCTCTGGACTTGGGTGATTGCGGCGGGGCTGACGGCCCTCGGTGGTGGGATGTATGGCCTGCTAACGGCAGTGCGCCCGAACATGGGCTGGTTTTTGATTTTGCCGATGTTTGCCTCGGTAATTTTGGGCGGCATTGGCAATCCCTACGGGGCGATCGTCGGCGGGCTGGTGTTGGGTGTGGCCCAGGAAGTCAGCACCTATTGGCTACCCACGGAATACAAATTGGCGGTGGCCCTGGCGATCGTGATTTTGGTGCTGTTGGTGCGGCCCCAAGGGCTGTTCCGAGGGACGGCCTAACGGGCTGCCACCCGATCGATCCTGACCCCAATCGTCGTAACAAGGGGCTTAAGCCCCTTGCTGCCTAACGATCTCGTAGTGGTGGCATTAGGGTTTGGGGCGATTTGACGATCGGCCCTCGGCCCCTTGCTGCCTCACGATCCGCTAATCGTGAAATCATCGATTCATTGCCTTGGAGATGCGTGATGAACGCCCTATCAATTCCCACTTGGATGGTGCATGTGTCGAGCGTCCTCGAATGGATCGCGGCGATCGCCCTGATTTGGCAGTACGGCGATTTGGTGGGCAATCCGCGTTGGCGAGCGCTGTCTTGGGGGATGCTGCCCTCCTTGGTCAGCGCGATGTGCGCTTGCACCTGGCATTTTTTTGATAATGCGCCGAGCTTGGGTTGGCTGGTGACGGTGCAGGCGGCCACCACCCTCATCGGCAACGGCACGCTCTGTTTGGGGGCTTGGTGGCTGTGGCGATCGCGATCGATTACGCCTTCTAGCTAGCTTTTATCGTTCTCACGTTGAACGTGGGAACGATGGGAAAGCCTGGATCTACCGGTGCGGGGATCGAGGGTGCGAATCGGTTATGCTAAAATTCACCTGAGAACGATTCTCAATCACACAGACTCGTTCACCCAGCCTTACTTACCCCCATCCCCCAGAACTTACGCCAACCTCCTCGGCGACTCCCTGGCTCGGCCACTGCGTAAGGTTCTGATTTGGCAGTGACCCTCAGCACCCATGCTCCAAGTTCGATCGCTGTGCGTTCACTATCGTGGACGATCGGTTTTAGAGGACGTGTCGCTTAATTTGATGCCCGGTGAACTGGTGGGGCTGATTGGCCCCAACGGCGCTGGCAAAAGTACCCTGATCAAAGCGCTGTTAGGGTTGGTGCCGATCGCCTCGGGGCATATTTCCTGGCATGGCCAGTCCCTCCGGCGGTTGCGGCAACAGGTGGCCTATGTGCCCCAGCGATCGCAAATTGATTGGGACTACCCGATCGTGGTGCAACGGGTGGTGATGATGGCCCTGACCCGGCGGCTGGGTTGGTGGCGATCGCCCAATGCAGCGGCCTACCAGACGGCCCGCGCGGCGATGGAGCGAATGCAGATCTGGGATCTGCGCGATCGCCCGATCGGTTCCCTGTCCGGTGGCCAACAACAGCGGGTATTTTTGGCCCGAGCGATCGCCCAATCAGCCGAAATTTTCTTGTTTGATGAACCCTTCACGGGCATCGACAAACACAGCGAATTGATCTTGCTGAATCTCTTTGCTGAGTTGCGATCGCGCGGGCATTTGGTGTTAGTTTGCTCCCATGAGTGGGGCAGCGCCTTAGAGCGTTACGATCGCCTACTGTTGCTCAATCGATCGCTCCTAGCCGACGATCGCCCCCAAGTGGTGATGACGCTGGATAATATCCGCCGCGCCTATGGCGAAAACACCCAACTACTTGACCCGCGATCGTCCCTAGAATCGATGCTGGCCTGCTAGGAATAATCGCCAACTAGTCGCCAACCAGCACAGTAGGGTGGGCAATGCCCACCAATCACTACGACAGCAAAGTAATCGGAACCAAGATCAAGAGCCGTGGTGCTCAAGTCGATTCCTATTCGTGGGGAAGCGGTGGGCAATGCCCACATTAACAACTATGCAGATGCGGCTGGGATGCCCCCATGATCGTAACAAGGGGCTTAAGCCCCTTGCTGCCTAACGATCTGGTTTCGGTGGAATCAGGATTTCAGGCGATATGATGAGACTCTCTCAGCCCCTTGCTGCCTAACGATCCGTTAACCGTTAAATCAGGGTTTTGGATAATTTTTGAGGATGGTTGATTGGACTGGCTCTTAACACCACTGCAATACGAATTTGTGCGCCACGCGATCGCCATTGGTGCAATTATTGGCATCATTTGCCCGATCGTTGGTAGCTATTTGATCGTATTGCGGATGTCATTGTTGGGTGATGTGATTGCCCATGCGGTGATGCCGGGTTTAGCGATCGCCAATGCGTTGCGAATTGATTTATCGATCGGGGCCTTTTGCTCGGGAATGTGCAGCACCTTCGTGATCGCTTGGATTCGGCAGCAATCACGGGTGCGGGTCGATGCCGCCATGACCTTGACCTTTTCCACCTTTTTTGGGTTAGGCATTGCCCTGATTTCCCTGCTCAAAACCCAATTGGATTTGGAAGGGTTTTTGTTTGGCGATATTTTGAATGTGACAAGTGATGACCTGATCCATACCGTGGTTGTGGGCAGTGTTTTGGCGATCGCGATCAAACTCCACTACAAAGAATTGCTGTTTTATACCTTCGATCCATTGGGGGCGGAGGCGGCGGGTCTGCCTGTGCAACTGTTGCACTACGGGCTAATGGCCAGCGTCACCCTAGCGATCATCACCAGCATGAAAGTGGTGGGGGTGATTTTGGCGATCGCCATGTTGGTGGGGCCGGCCGTCACCGCCTCGTTGTTAGTGAAGGAACTACACCAGATGATGGCGGTGGGGGCGGGGCTGGGTGTGCTGTCCGCGATCGGGGGGCTATATTTCAGTTTCTATGGGAATTTGCCCTCCGGTGCGGCGATCGCCCTGGTGATTTTCAGTTTGTTTCTGCTGGCCCTGTTGTTTAGCCCCAGCCAAGGGATTTTGACGCGCCAGCGACTGGCCCAGCGCGAGAAATCCTAACCCGTTGATGGGGCTTAGGAGGTGTCATCATTTCCTGTAATGAGTCTGAAATTGTCGCTTTTCCACGCCTCAATCGTCGTAACAAGGGGCTTAAGCCCCTTGCTGCCCCACGATCTGCTAACGGCAGGATCAGGGCTTCAGGCTAATTGATGACAGACCCTAACCCAACTCCAATGCGGGATTGGGGCGATCGACCGGCAACGGTACCAACGGCACCAACGGCACTTGGTAATGGCCCAAACCTTCCAAAATCCCCCAGGCGTAATGTTGCTGGGCGAAGTAGATGTTGGGTTGGGTGCGTAGGCGGTTGAGTTCGCCGCTGTGGTTGCCGACAACGATCGCCTGGGTATTGCCCCGCAACATCGACACATCATTCCCCGAATCACCCGCCACCAACAGGTTTTTGATCGAAAACCCCCACTTGAGGGCGCAATAGCGCAGGGCATCGCCTTTGGAAGCGCGCCAGGGCAAAATATCCAGATATTGCCCGTGAGAACCAATTAAGCGCACATTTAGCCCATTTCGGCGCAAATGCTGGCGAATTTGCCGAATCCTGGGGGCGATCGCCGGGTCGATCCAATAGCTGATTTTGTGCGATCGCTGGTTTTCGGCGGGCTGCAACACCAATCCCTCAAAATCCACCATGGCCTGGCGAATCGCGTTGGGCCGCCAGTTATAGCTAATGTATTGCCGCCAGCGGGTGTCGGGCACCAAGTCCGGCCCGTAATGAATCTCGCTGCCCACGGCGGTGATCAACACATCGGGCAGGGGCACGGCCCAAGCCTCCAGGGTTTCCAGGGTGCTGGGCAAGGTGCGCCCCGTGGCCACACCAAACCCCAAGGGGCGATCGAGCTGGGCTAATTGTTTGAGCAGAGCATCTAGGCCAGCGCGATCACCAATTAACGTGTTGTCAATGTCCGACACAAACAGCTGATCGGCCCGCAACAGCGGATTGGCCGAAACCTCCAAGCGGCGGCGGTGAGACGGAGAAGCCACCACACTCAGCGCACTACCAACGTGCAAGGCCTTGGGCTGCAAGATTTGGCGAATTTGTTGCAGATATTGCGTCGTGTGGGCTTCCCAGGAGAACGATCGCCGCACACCGGCCAAGCCCTGCTGTGACCAACAATCCCATTGCTCGCGATCGGTCAAAGCCCGGTGCAGCGCCGATCGCAACTGCCCCACATCCAATGGATCGATCAGTTGCCCATTCTGGCAAGCCGCCACAATATCCCGCGGCCCGCCGTCATTGGTAGCCACCACCGGCAAGCCACAGGCCGCCGCCTCAATCAGCGTCAGGCCAAAGGGTTCCGTTAGGGCCGGATTCACAAACACGCCGTGCGTCTGGGTGGCCAGCCGATAGAGATCCGGCACTTCGCCGCTTTGGTGTTTTTTGGGATAGGCCACCTTGCCGTAGAGATCGTACTGGTCGATCGCCAACAGCAACTCCGTCATCACCTGCCGCGGCCCCGACTCCATCGCCTGAATCTCCGTGCGGCTACCCAACACCAACACCAAGTTGGCCAAAGATTGCAGCTCCGGCGAAGTGCCATAGGCTTCCACCAGAGCCGACACATTTTTGCGCCGTTCCGCCCGCGACAGGGCTAGGATCATCGGCTTCTGGGGCTGGTGCAAAAACCGCGCCAACTGGTGCTGAATCGGCGGCGTGGGCCAATCGGGCGGCGGCGGATAAAATTCCCGCAGCTCCGTTCCCGGCGGAATCACCACCATTCGATCGGGCTGGTAGTTGTCATAAACCTGATATTGCTCCGCCACTTCCTGGTGGGTGCTGGCCAC
>RDXB01000007.1 GCA_004292515.1 Oscillatoriales cyanobacterium | reverse complement strand
TCTGAACCAGACCCGAGACAAGGGCGGCAGAGGGTTGGGCAATCATGCGGGTGATCCTCGCGATCGCAATTGGTTTCATTATGGCAAGGTGCGATCGACCGGGAAGCCAAGCAACTCACCCGGCCCCGAATGGCGGCGATCGCGACTCGATTCGTTCGGTTTTGGGGGGCGCGACACCGGGAGCTTGCCGATACACTTGAGGCACATTCGATCAGTCTAAATCCCTAGCCAGCGTGACGATTGCTGCGATCGGGGCGAACCCAAAGCCCGCCACATTTTCACCTCACCTCTCCGGCGATCGCTCCCTCGATCGTTTGCGGAACCAGCGACCAACTATGGATGGATGGGTGTTACCGACAGTCGGCGATCTGCTTGCGCCGTTTGCCCAGGAGCCGGGCGGTGGTCTGCCTGCGGAGGCCCAGTGGCAGGGAGCGATGCCAGCCGTGGTAAGGATCGTGCGGGCTGCTTTGCAGGCGGCCGATGCGGTGGCGACCGTGACGACGGTCAATGGTTCAGCGGTCAATGGTTCAGCGGCCAATGGGTCAGCAGCCAATGGGGCAGCGGTGGAGCCAGCGTTGCAGGGGGTGGTGTTGTCGGGGCCGTTGCCCTTGTCGATCGCCCGGGCCGATGGGTTGCCCCTGGAATCGTTGGCGGCTTGGACTTTTAGCAGTCAACTTTGGCAGTCGTTGTGGTTGCTGCCAGCGGCGGAGGCTGCTCAGGATTGCCCTGTGGTTAGCGATCGGGCGATCGGGTTAGCGCCGATCGATCCCTTGGCAGCGGAGTCCTTTTGTTTGGTGCGGTTGCGGGATTTCAGCTTGGTTCTGTCGCTGCAAGACACGGCCCAGGGTGGTTTGGTTTTTCGGTTTTCCTTTGATCCGCAGGCGATCGCGGCGATTTGGCAAACCCTGCGCGGGCGGGTGCAACTGAACGCGCCCCATCACCTGGCCCGCTTCGATGCCCTCGGTGAGCAGTTTCCCTGGGTGGAACCGAGTTATCGGATCGTCAGTGCTTTTACGGAGCAGTTGTTGCGATCGATGCCTGCGCCGGCCCCCAGTGCGCCGGCCGAACCGCGTCGGATGGCCACGGCCGAGCCGCCTCGCCCAGCCCGGTCGGGTGAACCGGCGATTGACCTAGAACTATTGCAGGCCTTGGCCCACAGCGTGCGCACACCCCTGGCCACGATTCGCACTTTCACTCGGTTGCTGATGCGTCAGCGAGATTTGCAACCAAAGGCCGCCAATTACGTGGAGAAGATCGATCGCGAATGTACTGAACAGATCAATCGGTTTGATTTGATCTTTAAGGCCGTGGAGCTGGAAACCAGCAACAGTGCCCACCTGTCCTTGGCTCCAATTCCGTTGGCGCAGATTTTTCAAACCAGCGTGCCTCGGTGGCAGCAGCAGGCCAGCCGCCACAACTTGGAGCTGACCGTGAAGCTACCGACTAGCTTGCCGACGGTGGCCAGCGATCCGAGTTTGCTCGATCGAATGTTGGCGGAAATTATTGAAAACTTGGCACGCACCTTGGCCCCCGGTAGCGAAGTGGAAATGACAGCCGAAGTGGCCGGCAGCCAACTGAAAGTCGAGCTGCGCTATAACCGCGCTGCTGCCACCGATCGCCTGGATTCGCTGAAGTCGATCGGGCAGTTGCTCACCTTTCAGCCCGAAACCGGCAGCTTTGGTCTCAATCTGGATGTGACGAAGAATCTATTTCAGGCGATCGGCGGCAAGCTCACCATTCGTCAGCGATCGCACCATGCTGAGGTGATGACGATTTTCTTGCCCTTGGAGTCGGCCCCCGCGCGCGATCGTTAGCGAGCGGTTATCCTAGAACCCGACACACTCACTCGTTTGGCCCCTGGGGTCGGGAGATCGGGCAATGGCTCAATGGCACTGGATGGGCTGGGCGATCGCGTCACTCGGACTGGTTTCTGCAACGGGATTGGCAGCAACGGCCCTTGTACCCGCCGCAAGTTCACCAACAATAACGGTCAAACAGGGGTTTAATCCCCAGAAAGTCCCCACCCAATTTGTCTGTGGCAGTGCCGAGGGTCATCCCGCCACGATCGCTGTCACCAAGCGCGGTCAATTTCCTGTAATTGTGTGGCGATCGCGCCAGTTTGAAGG
>RDXB01000049.1 GCA_004292515.1 Oscillatoriales cyanobacterium | reverse complement strand
ATCTGCAAAAGGCGGCCAGTCCGGTCGTGTCAGCCTGTGGAGCGGATGAAGCCGACTTCGCCGCGATGAAGCAGGAAGCTTCCTGATTGCTGCATTTGCCAGTCAATTGCAGCAATTGTTAGTGAATTAGTGACGGCTTATCCTTGGGCCAGCGATCGGGACAGGGCATGATTGATCGGGACTGAGAAGGATAGAAACACACCCTAGGCGAGCAGGCTGAAGGCGATCTAGCTCGACGCGCCCAAACAATGCGCCCGATGGACTGCTCAATGCTGGCTGAGAACTAGACCCTAGTAGAGACTAGAAAACTAGAGGTTAAAAACTTTGGATGTCTGAGAAAACGGCTCCGCCTTGACCTGTCGGGCGATTAACTCCTGATCGGATCTGCCAGTCAGCCAGGGTTCATTCAACAAGACTTTACTTGAAGAGGTTGTCTTGAAAAGACCCTTAGATCAGAAAGAGTGCCGACGACTGTCCGTGTTTCGTCTCGGCACTCTTACTGGTTCGCTCCTCACACACCACCAGAATCATAGCTGAGGATTTCCGATCTGTCATCCCGTCTTCACGGCAAGTTCATCAATTTGTCATAGGGCTTGCCCTGAAACCACCAATCCATCAGGTCGATCGCGATTGATTGGAATTCCTGAACCCATTGTTTTTGCCTGGTTTGGCAGGATAGGAGCTGGGTCGGACGCGCCCTCCAGACACTCGCCCTCAGGAGCTGGAATCGATCCACAGCGACAGTGCAATTACGACAGTGCAATTGCGACAGTGCAACTATGGTCACTGATGTCGATCGCCCCAGCATCACAATTTCTGCGGCATCTCCCCGAGTTTTTCCCAAGCGTTGCTTATACTGTCTGCCAACTACACGTTGATACATTTGATGCCCACATCAAACAGCTCAAGCGCAAAGACCGAAAACCAGGTTGAAAACCTGTAAATCATCAATTTTACGGATATGATCTCAAGATAAACACCTACGTGTTTTCACGGTTATATACTAGGGGCATCACCGTTTCATTCAGGCTTCCCACTCGCTGGGTTGTCACTCCTTCTCCCTCCTGATCGCCATGTACTCCTCCGTCCCACAACCCGATTTTGATCGTCCGTTTCTAACTTGGCAGCGTGTGCTGGACTGGGCCCAAGATCACTACCGCTGCCGCACGTTCGGCAAAGATGAAAAGATTCCTACGCGGCCGGGTTTGCTATATCTCGTGGAGCGAGGGGCCGTGCGCTTGGTAGGCTCGTCAGTGATGACGGCGACCGCTGCCATTCAAGACCGCGACTCGGAACTAGAGGGCGGTGAAGTGGATGTGGCGATGGACGAGGCATTTTTGGGATTTGTGGGGCCGGGCCAACCCTTTGAAATTGTTGCCCAGTCACCCTTTGCTCTCCAGAGTTATGCTCATGTCGATCGCACCAGTGTGCTGTGGATGTATTGGAGCGACCTGGAAAATTGGCCCCATTTTCGGCGGGAAGTGCTGGATGCCTTTCGGCAACAACACCAGCGCAAGTTGCTGTGGCTCAGTACCTTGGGCCAGCGCCGCACCATCGATCGACTGCTGGGCTACTTGATTTTGCTGGTTGAAGAGTTTGGCCAAGTTTGCGATGACGGCTACTACTTGCCTTGGCCCTTAACCCACGCCCAGATCGGCAGCGCGATCGGTTCAACGCGCGTGACCGTTACTCGGCTGATGGGCAAACTGCGCAAACGCAATTTGATTGCGGCTTACGGTGACAATTTGATTTGCTTGCCAGCGGAGTTGTTGGGCAAGGGCAACCGTGATGCTGGACTGGCGGCGGGGGGCTTGGCAACGGGGGACTCCCTGGGTGTGGCGACGAATGGGGCTGATGGCTTGGTGGCTCCTCCGATCGTGACGGCCCCAACTTCGCCGTTTGTGGTGGCGGGGTAAGGATTGGAGAACCGTTAACAACCATGACCGCTGGTACGTTTGCAGCTATCTTGTTGGGAAGTTTGAGAACTCATTCAGGCCCGATCGGCAACGGTGCGATCGCAGGCCTGGGTTGGCTTTCCTACGCGATTCTGGCTAGCGGTGTATGACGGCGCAATCTTCGGTTCTCGATCAAGCAAGGCAGGGTGACCCCAGGGCGATCGCCCGGTTGATGAATCAGTCCCTAGAACCGCACGGTATCCAGGTGCGGGTGGAGTTGCTGCAAGACTGCTTGACGGTGATGGCTGTCGGAACCGATGGCCCACCCGATCGCGCATTTCTAGCAGACTTTGTGCAACGGGGGATGTTGGGTCTGGGAGCGCCCGGTGTACATCGGGTGCTGTTGCAGGGCTATGAACCGGGGGCGGCTGCGCCCAGTTGGCAACTAGCGATTGATCTACAGCTTGACCAACAGCTCGACCAATCGGCCGACCAACCGGCCGACCATGCCGATCGCCCAATGCCTTTGCCTCGTTCGGGCAGTCCAGGGGCGATCATTTCGAGTCGGCTGGTTGAAACAGCCCACAAAGCCAGTGATGCAACCTTGTCTGCACCTCGACTGTTGGGGTGGGTGTTGCTGTTGGGGGCAGCGGTGGGCACGACGGCCGCCGCGCGCTGGGCGATCGCCTGGCTCGGAGAAACCAATATTTATGAAGTGGCTTACGTGGGGCACTTCTTGCGTAGCTTGGAAATTTTGGAGCTGCTGAACCTTCTAATTTTTGCGATTTTGGGCATGGGCGCGGGAATCGCTGCGGGCATGTTGCCGCCACCCTCGGGCCGACAGCTCACAACGCTGCTATTGGCGGTGGTTGTGCCGGGGTTGTTTGCTATTTCGCCGGCCATGCGCCAAGAGGCCTGGGTGTTGCGAGCGGCCGATCACCAACGGATTACTCCGGCGGCGGCTCGGGTGCAGATCGATCGCTTCTTGACCAAACAGGTGGGACAAAGCGGCCTATGGGGGTTTTATACCTACTCGGCACGCTATCCCGAGTTGCCCCTCGCGCCGGGACAAATGCAGGAAATTCCGGCGATCGACCGGCAAGTTAAGGCGACCTTGGCGAATTTGTTGCGCTGGGAAACCAAGGCGATCGAGCAATTGCTAGAAGGCTGTACTTGGGGCGTGCGCGGGTTTTATCTGCTGTTGGCGGTGCTGACCACCCTGACTCATTTCAATCAAGGGTTGCGCTATGGGTGGCGCTGGTTTGGTTGGCGCTAGTTGGGAGTAATGCTGGCTGGGAGTAATGCTGGGGTTAAGGGGCGATCGAAGACATCGCCACCGAAACCCAGCCGGACTGGAATTGCCTGAGCGAAATCGATCGAGCTTGATAGAATCAGGGCAACTTGGGGGTGCGATTTTTGCGATGCCCTTTGAGATATCTTTGGCGATGTCTATGGTCGATCACCCGCATCCCCCGCATCCCCCGCAACCGTTGCTTATCCCCGTGTCCTGCCCATGAACCCCGTGCTCGACGTTTGCGATCTTCAGGTTGAATTTGCCACCGATGGCGAGCCGGTGCAGGCGGTTAAAGGGGTGTCGTTTCAACTCCAACCGGGCAAAACTCTGGGGTTGGTGGGCGAGTCTGGTTCGGGCAAATCGGTGACGGCGCTGGCGATCGCTGGCTTGTTGGCTGATACGGGGCGATCGAGCGGCGGGGCCATTTGGTATCGCGAACCGAATGCCGCAGATGCGGTGAACTTGTTGCAACTGTCGGCGGAGCAATTTCGTCGCTATCGGGGCCAGCGAATTGCGATGGTGTTCCAAGAACCCATGAGCGCCCTCAACCCGGTCTATACCTGTGGTTTTCAAATCATTGAGGCGATCCGCCTGCATCAACGGGTCTCGGAAGCTCAGGCCCGTCAACAGGCGATCGGGCTGTTGCAGGAAGTGAAGCTGCTGCCCTCGGACTTGGATGCGCGAATCCAACTGCGCGATCGCTGGCCAGGGGCCAAACCGAGCGATCGAGAACTCAACCAAGCCGTGGCTCAACAGCAACAGGCCATGCTCGATCGCTATCCACACCAACTTTCCGGCGGGCAACTGCAACGGGTGACGATCGCGATCGCCCTGGCCGGCAACCCCAGCGTCTTGATTGCCGATGAACCCACCACCGCGCTGGATGTGACGGTGCAAGCCCGCATTCTGGAACTGCTGCGGGAGTTGCAAACCCGCCGCGCCATGTCAATTCTGTTCATCACCCACGACTTGGGCTTGATTGCCGAAGTAGCCGACAACGTGGCCGTGATGTATTGCGGCGAACTGGTGGAAGTGGGGTCAGTGCAGCAGGTTTTTACCCAGCCGCAACATCCCTACACCCAAGGGCTACTGGCCTGCCGGCCGCGCCCGGATTTGCGCCTGCGCTACTTGCCCACCGTGGCCGACTTTGTGGCGGCGGCAGACAATCCCGACCTGCAACCGCGATCGCTCCAAGGCGAAACCATCTCGCCCCAACAGATGCACGAGCGGCTAGAAGTTTTACAAGCCCTGCCCCCCTTGTTGTCGGTGCAAGACTTGCGGGTGGCCTATCAGTCACGGGGCTGGTTTGGGGGCGATCGCCAATCGCTGATGGCCGTCAATGGTGTGTCCTTTGAGGTGTTCCCCGGCGAAACCCTTGGCCTAGTGGGCGAAAGCGGCTGTGGCAAAAGCACCCTCGCCCGATCGCTGCTGCGGTTGATTGAACCCCTCAGCGGCCGCATTCTGTTCGACGATCGCCCCATTTTGCAACTGCGTGGCCCAGCGCTGCGGGATTTGCGACGGGAAATGCAAATCATTTTTCAAGATCCATTCAGCTCCCTCAATCCCCGGATGACCGTCGGCGAGGCGGTGATGGAGCCGATGTTGATCCACACCCCAGGAAACCGAGGCGATCGCCCTTTGCCAATTCGCACCATGTATCGCGAGCAGGCGGCCTATTTGCTCGATCGCGTCGGTCTCAACCCCAAGTGGATGAACCGCTATCCCCATGAGTTTTCCGGCGGGCAGCGCCAGCGGATTTGCATCGCCCGCGCCCTCGCTCTGAATCCCCGCTTTTTGATCTGCGATGAGTCGGTATCGGCCCTAGACGTGTCGGTGCAAGCCCAAGTGCTGAACCTGCTCAAGGAATTGCAAAGCGAATTTAACCTGACCTACATTTTCATTTCCCACGATTTGGCAGTGGTCAAGTTCATGAGCGATCGAATCGCCGTCATGAATCGGGGCCGCTTTGAGGAGTTGGGCCCCGCCGATCAGGTCTACAACAACCCCCAACAGGACTACACCCGCCAACTCATCGCCGCCATTCCCACGGGCCGACTCGATCGCCTCCAGCAACGGGCCTCCTAGGCTGCCCTAGATCCGAGCATCACCCCGCGATCGTCGTTGCCAAGCCCACAGCCCGATCGCCATCAACCCCAAAACCGTCCCCGGCTCCGGCGTACTCGCCGAGTTCACCAGCGTTGCCGTCCAAGTGCCTTGACCGTGCACTTGTTCCATCCCAGGCCGCCAAACATTTTTCCAGAAATACTGCGACCAAGTATTCGTGCTGCTCGTACCTGTCAGCATATTGCCCTGCATTGATAGCCCTTGCAAGGAAATGTGTCGCAAACCACCCTGCCGAAAAATCCAGCTAGCCGTGGGTAAGGGCGAGTCAGATTGATAAACCGAAAAGCCAGGAGAACCAAACCGACGAGTTAGCTCACCATCTGGGTTCAGCCAACTGGCATAGCCCCAGGAGGATGGCCGGCTACCTGTTCCATTGTCATTGATGCCATAGTCATCAGTTCGATCCCAATCCCCCCAACTGTCGTCATGGCGTGTCCAATTGGCCCCGTCAATAGTGGCAGTGAAATCTTGCAGAACATTCTGAACTGCTTGGGGTTGCCAATTTTGCGGAGGGTAGGGAATTGGGTTGGAGCCGATCAGGATATTTTGGGCTTGGGATTCCGTGATGAATTGACCGCTGCCAACCGCCGCTCCAACTTCGTCAAAGAAAGTGATGTTCCAAGTCAGTTTGGCTGCTTGGGCAGGGCCAGCGGCAATCAGCGCCGTTGTGACCGCCAAGCCCGTAGCCGCAACCGATCGGGCCATAGCAGTGGTCTGAAAGAGTCGTTTCGAGAAGGTCATGATCAGTTCGCTCAAGCAACTCGTTGGGATTGGAGACAGGAATTTCAGACAGGAAGATCAGACTAGAGATGCGCAACATAGACGCAACTTTTCTATAGCCAGCCCATCGGAACCTGGCTACAGTGCAGCTTCATTAGCAGTAACGATCATTCAAAAGCCAAACAACTATTGCTCGGAGTCAAAGCAAGAGTGCTCAAGCGTTTTGTTGTTGGTGAATGCTGTTGATTAATATTGCAAGCTCAGGTAAGAGATGGCCACGCTCGGCTATCTTTATGTGAGCTGGATTGAGCTGTGTATTTGCCCTGTTTTATTGATGTCAGATTGCTCAGAATCCGTCAAGTTGTCTTCATCAACACTTTAAAAAACAATGAGGGGGGACGAGCGACATCAGAAAGCAACATCAGAAGACAATGGCAACTGCTCCTGACCCAGCACTGGCGGATGAGGCTCTGCAGTCATGGACTATCAGTTGTGATCTGTGGGGAGTGACTTATTCATTGGTGAAGTGGTGATCTAATAGTGATCAAGTGTCGATCGGGCGATCGCCATTAAATTGACTGAATTGATTAGATTTTGTATAGATTATTGATCTCAGATTTGAAGGTAAATTTTCTGAAGGTAAATTTAAGGTGAGTCTAGAGATCTGGTATTAACTGAAAGTTAGTTTGTAGCCTTTAACTCAAAGGGTTGGGATCTCAGATTGCAGATGCCATGAATCGGTTAATCGGTGGGCAATGCCCACCCTACAGGCTGCTAGCCCAACTGCTCCAGGCAAGGGGCTTAAGCTCCTTGCCCCTCACGATCAAGCAACGCAAAAATCAGGGTTTCAGGGATTTGATGACAGCCCCTCAGCCCCTTGCTTCTATGACAATTGATGGTGGCGTTGATGCTTGACTCGCACCAAAAGATTCTGTGTAGAACGAATACTTTGTGGAAGAATCTAAGTGGGAGAAATCTAGGAGTTGGGGTGTGATGCTCGCGGTCGGCTAGCCGACTTCTTCGCGGATGCGGTAGATGGGGCGACCTTGGGATTCGTGATAGGTACGCATCATTAATTCTGCGAGCAACCCAAAGCAGAAGAATTGAAAACCGGCTAATAGGAGAACGGTGGCAATGGTCAGCAGGGGGCGATCGCCAATGCGCTCTAACAAAACCAGCTTGACGACTACCAAATAGGCAAACATTACGCCCCCAATGCCAATTAATCCCAATCCCAAGGGGCCAAAAACGTGCATCGGTCGGGTTAGGAATTTTTTCATGAACCAAATTGTCAGCAAGTCCATCACAACTCGGGTGGTGCGGCCGAGTCCGTACTTGCTTTGGCCAAACTGGCGGGCATGGTGACGCACGGGAATTTCGGTGATTCTGGCTCCTTCCATGAAGGCGAGGGCGGGTAGAAACCGATGCAGTTCGCCGTAGAGGTTCATGTCGGCCAATAGTTCGGCTCGATAGGCCTTGAGGGAGCAGCCGTAGTCGGTGACGCGCACGCCCGTGACGCGACGGATGATCGCGTTGGCAATGCGGGAGGGCAGCAGGCGGGTGACGGCGGCATCTTGGCGCTTGACTCGCCAGCCGGTCACCAGGTCGTAGCCTTCATCGAGTTTGGCCAGCAGGGCGGGGATGTCTTGGGGGTCGTTTTGCAGGTCGGCATCGAGGGTGACGATCGTTTGGCCGCGGGCCCGATCGAACCCGGCGGCCATGGCGGCGGTTTGCCCATAGTTGCGGCGCAAGATTACCGATCGCAGGTTGCTCCGTTCGAGGGCAGCTTGTTTGAGCCAGTCCCCTGAGCCATCGCGCGAGCCATCATCAACGCACACAATTTCGTAGGGGTTGCCGATCGGCTCCATCACCGCTTCGATCGCCGCGAGCAAGTGAGGCAGGCTTTCGATTTCGTTGCAGATCGGGACGACTACGGAGACTTCGGGACGATCGCTAGCGGTTGGTTCTGATCGAGCAGACAAAGCAGCTAGCGGAGACATCGTAGGAGGAATCGTCACAGGATCGGCGATCGCGCTGGGCGATCGAAACAACAACAATCAAAGCCCAATCAAAACCAAGCCAAACCAATCAAAACCAAGCCAAACCAAACCGCAACTAGCTACCCCGATCGCAACACTGGGGCAACCAATGGCAAAAGAATATCGCGATCGCATCCCCCGTGATACCCTAGTCAAGCTCTATAAAACGCACATCCGGCGATTCGGGTGTTTTGTGGATGCTGTAAGCCGTGATGGGTAAAGGTTTCGTCTGTTTCCCGCCCGATCGCGCTGCACCCCAAGATCGCTCGCTGGATGGAGGACAAACCCGAATACTCAGGAGAAATCGCCAATCATGGCAGTCGTATCCCTTACCCAAATGCTCGATGCCGGTGTTCACTTTGGACACCAAGCCAGCCGCTGGAACCCCAAGATGTCGCCCTACATCTTCGCGGCTCGCAATGGCGTGCATATTATTGACCTGGTGCAAACCGCCCAGTGCATGGAATATGCCTACCAATTCCTACGGGAGGCTTCCGAGCAAGGCAAGCGCGTGCTGTTTGTCGGCACCAAGCGCCAAGCCGCCGGCATCGTGGCCCAAGAAGCGGCCCGTTGCGGTAGCTACTATGTCAACCAGCGCTGGTTGGGTGGCATGCTCACCAACTGGATGACGATCAAAAGCCGGGCCGATCGCCTCAAGGAACTGGAGCGCCGCGAAGAAACTGGCGGTCTCGACCTGCTGCCCAAGAAGGAAGCATCGGTACTGCGCCGCGAAATGTCGAAGTTGCAAAAGTACTTGAACGGCATCAAGCACATGCGCAAGCTGCCCGACATCGTGGTCATGGTTGACCAACGTCGGGAATATAACGCCGTGCAAGAGTGCGTGAAACTGGGTATCCCGATCGTGGCCCTGTTGGACACCAACTGCGACCCCGACACGGTGGATGTGCCCATTCCGGCTAACGATGACGCAATTCGATCGATCAAGCTGATCGTCGGCAAGCTGGCCGATGCGATCTACGAAGGTCGCCACGGTGAGCTAGGTGCTGAAGACGAGGCCTTCGACGAAGAGTACGACTACGACGCAGAAGAGTACGAAGACGAAGAGGCCACCGAGGCTTAGGGCTTTGGGGTTTTGAAAGATGTGGCTGGTGGCTATGGATCTTGCCCTGCGCTAGGTCGATGGTCACGCGCCACATCACTAGCCACAGGATCAAGGAAGCTGGCTGCTTCGCTGGATTCGCTCCGGCGATCGTCTCGGTTAGGTTACGACAGGCTTAACCCGACCCGGACGCGCCAAGTTTTACAATCGACTGCAAAACGCTTGCAAACGCTTAAGTTACGAGGCCCCCATGGCAGAGATTTCGGCAAAGCTGGTTAAAGACCTGCGCGATCGCACTGGCGCGGGCATGATGGACTGCAAAAAAGCCCTTGCTGAAAACGGCGGCGACATCGACAAGGCCACCGAATGGCTGCGCCAAAAGGGGATCGCTTCGGCAGGCAAAAAGGCCGGCCGGGTTGCCGCTGAAGGGCTAGTTGATGCCTACATCCACACGGGTGGTCGGATCGGTGTGTTGGTGGAGGTGAACTGCGAAACGGATTTTGTGGCCAAGCGCGACGAGTTCCGGGAATTGGTGCGCAACATTGCGATGCAGATTGCTGCTTGCCCCAATGTGGAATTTATCTCCACCACCGAAATTTCGCCCGAAGTGGTGGCTCGCGAGAAGGAGATCGAGATGGGCCGCGATGATTTGGCCGGCAAGCCCGATCAACTCAAAGAAAAGATCGTGGAAGGTCGGATCAAGAAGCGCCTGGAAGAGCTGTGCTTGCTGCCTCAGCCCTTCATCCGCGACCAAAGCAAGAGCGTGGAAGAACTGATTAAAGAATCGATCGCCAAGATCGGCGAAAACATTCAGGTGCGTCGCTTCCAGCGCTTTGTGTTGGGCGAAGGCATTGAGAAAGAAGCCGTCAGCTTTGCGGATGAAGTAGCCGCTGCCACGGGCGCGAAGTAGATTCCCGGCTAGGGACGATCGCCCCGTGGTCGCCCTGCGGATGATCATCCGTTGGTGGATCGCTCGGTGATCACTAGTTTTGACGTGAGGCATGGCCCGATCGCTCGCCGACTGAACGATCTGTGGCCGTGCCTTTCGCTATGGTGACAGTGGGCAACCTGTGAACCCCGTCAGGGAGAATCAGTGTTAGGGCCTTTCGTCAAATCGCCCAAAACTCTGATGCTGCCGTTAGCCAATCGTTGGGCAGCAAGGGGCTGAGGGCCCATCGTCGAATTACCTGAAACCCTGATTCCACCGTTAGCGGATTGTAGGGGACAAGGGGCTTAAGCCCCTTGTTACAACAACTGGGGCACGGAAAATCAACCGTTTCAGTTTGCTCCCAGGAAATGACGACAGCCCCTCATCCCCTGGTTACAGCGATTGGGGTTTCGAGAAGATTTTAAGACTGCTGAAGGTGGGGTGGGGATTCGTGACCGATCCAATTGATCGATTAGAAAAGGAATTGATAGACCTGCGCAAGCAATCAAAATTGCTGGCAGAGCAGCTCTACCAGGCCGATCGCGACTATCTCAGCGCCCTCGGAGCCGCCGCCCGCCAGCAACTGATTCTGGCCACCTATCGCATTTGCACCCAAAAATATCCCCAGCAGTTTTTGGGGTTGTCCTTTGCCGATCGCCAGCAGCTCCAAGAAGCCCTGCGCCGAGTGGCCCGCGATTTGGCTGCCCAGCTTGAAAAGAATCTATTGTTGCCGGTGCCTGCACCCAGCAAACGCAAACTGCGCCTCGTGGAAACATCCGCTTCAGGGTCAGTTGCTAGTAATCACGACGATTCAGAAGCCGATCGCGCTGATGACGGTACTCCCAGCGCCGCCGAGATGGCAGCGGCGCTGGCAGCGGCCTTTAATTCCTTGGTTCACATTGAGTCGATCGAACTTCCGGATCTCGCAGCCTCCGCCAAGCCAGACATTACGGCTTTCGAGGACGACGACGGCGAGGACGAGGATGAAGATGAAGACGACGACCTCGATGAGGATGATCTCGATGACGAGGACGATGACCTTGATGATGAGGACGATGACCTCGATGATCGCCCCTCAGCCGAATCCCGCCCCGACGATGGCGATCCGTCAGATCGCCCTGACGCAGAGGAACCCGACCCCCTAGCGGCGATCGATGATGCCACAGCCGCCGCCCTGCTGGCCTCCGGGGCCCTGCCAGATCCGTTGCTCAAGGGGGCTGACAATCCGAGTCAAGTTTTGCTTTGGCAGCGATCGCGCGAAAAGCTAACCACCGCCACCCTGCGCGCCCAATCCCACCGGGTTAACGACCTGCTGCGATCGGCAGGCATCTTGCCAGGCAAACTGCCCGCCGCCGTGCTGGAAATTGCTACCAAAGCCGACCTCTCCGATGCCACCAGCCAGGCCCCAAATTTGATTGACCTGGCGATCGACGGCCCCCTTGATGACGACAGCAGCAAAGGCGCGGCTCGCTTTGTGGTGGTGCATCTGCGGCTTGCGGAGATTCAATTTAACGATCCGATTTTGCAACAGCGATTGGGACCCATTCGCCGCTTGCTCGATCAGCTCGATCAGCTCAGGGCCCGCTACGAAAAACTCCAACAGCAACAGGCGATCGCCGCCGCCGAATCTGCCTGGCGCAGCGCTTGGTTTGAAGATTAAGCTGCTGATCTGCCTGGGTCTGCACCTCGATCGACTCGATGCAAAACCCGATCGCGATCAGGGCGATCGCCCAAACTCTTATCCAACAACCCCCCGAGCCAGTGGTCATCCTGATTGGCGATCGCGAAACCGTCCCGAGTGCATCAAACCAATCGTGATAGGTTATTGGAGACTTACGACCCATTAGGGCAACGTTGCCATGAGAATCCTCGTCACCGGAGGCGCGGGCTTCATCGGTTCGCATTTGATCGATCGGTTAATGAACGCCGGTCATGAGGTAGTTTGCCTCGACAACTTTTACACCGGCCACAAGCGAAACATCGTTCACTGGCTCGGCAACCCCAACTTTGAACTGATCCGTCACGACATCACAGAACCCATTCGGCTGGAAGTAGACCAGATTTATCACCTGGCCTGCCCCGCCTCTCCGGTGCACTACCAATACAACCCCGTCAAGACCGTCAAAACCAACGTGATCGGCACCATGAACATGTTGGGTCTGGCCAAACGGGTGAAAGCGCGCTTCCTGCTGGCTTCCACCTCAGAAGTCTACGGCGACCCCGAAATCCATCCCCAAAGCGAAGACTATCGCGGCAGCGTCAACCCGATCGGGATTCGCAGTTGCTACGACGAAGGCAAGCGCGTTGCCGAAACCCTCACCTTTGACTATCACCGCCAAAACGGGGTGGATATTCGCGTGGTGCGGATCTTCAACACCTACGGCACGCGGATGTTAGAAAACGACGGGCGCGTGGTCAGCAACTTCATTGTCCAAGCCCTGCGCGGCCAGCCCCTGACGGTTTATGGCGATGGCTCCCAAACCCGCAGTTTTTGCTATGTGTCGGACTTGGTGGAAGGGTTCATTCGGATGATGAATAACCCCGACCACACGGGGCCGGTCAACCTGGGCAATCCGGGCGAATACACGATTTTGGAACTGGCCCAGGCGGTGCAGTCCCAAGTGGGTTCGGGCGTAGACATTGACTACAAGCCCTTGCCCCAGGATGATCCGCGCCGTCGCCGCCCCGACATTACCCGTGCCAAGCTGTGGCTGGGTTGGGAGCCGACGGTTCCCCTCCAAGAAGGGCTACAAAAAACGATCGAGGATTTTCGGCAGCGCATTGAAGCGGCGGGTTAAGTCATCAGCGGCATAGTATCGAGGCGCTGAGGGGGTGTCGTTCAAGAGCCTAAAACCCTGCCTGATCCTGCCGTGAATGGAGTGAGCGGATCGTTGGGCAGCAAGGGGCTTAAGCCCCTTGTTACAACGGTTGAGACAAGGCTGATTGATTGCTTCAGTTTTTAGTGGATCGTTGGGCAGCAAGAGTCTTCAGCCCCTTGTTACAACGCTTGGGGGCAAGGAACATCGAGCGTTGCAGCCTGACTCCGACCAGGACGATCGCCCGTCAGTCCCTTCCCAATAATCTGCATCACGGCAGATCGAGGGTTTCAGGGCGAATGGCGATCGCCCCAGAGCATCCTAAAGGGTTAATCAACAGTAATTTTGGGCATTGTTTGGGCATTGTTTGGGCATTGTGTTGTTGGCGCAGGAGGTATTGCCATGAACGTTTGTGTAATTGGGACGGGCTACGTGGGCTTGGTGACGGGGGTGTGTTTGGCACGAACGGGCCACCACGTCACCTGCGTGGACAACAACGAAGAGAAGGTGAAGCTGATGAAGTCGGGCCAGTCCCCGATTTATGAGCCGGGTCTGTCGGAGTTGATGCAGGCGGCCATGGCGGCCGGGACGATCGAATTTACCAGCGACCTCGCGGCGGGTGTTGAGCAAAGCGACATTTTGTTTATCGCCGTGGGGACACCGCCGCTGCCCACAGGGGAAAGCGACACGCGCTATGTGGAAGCCGTGGCCCGGGGCATTGGCTCCAGCCTCAAGAGTGGCAGCAGCTACAAGGTGATTGTGAATAAGTCCACGGTGCCGATCGGTTCGGGAGACTGGGTGCGGACGATCGTGCTCGATTCCTTTAAGGAAAATGCGCCGGGCCAACCGGAACCGATCTTTGCGGTGGTTAGCAACCCGGAATTTTTGCGGGAAGGCTCGGCGATTTACGACACCTTCAACCCCGATCGGATCGTGCTGGGCAGCAACGACCCGAAGGCCCTGGGCATGATGAGCGATCTGTATGCTCCGATCGTCCGGCGGGAGTTTGCGGAAGATCAAACCCTGCCGCCGGTACCGATCGTCACGACGGACTTGGCTTCGGCGGAAATGGTGAAATATGCGGCCAATGCGTTCTTGGCCACGAAAATTAGTTTCATCAACGAAGTGGCGAATATTTGCGATCGCGTGGGTGCAGACGTGACCCAGGTGGCCAAAGGGATTGGCCTCGATTCGCGGATTGGGCCCAAGTTCCTGAATGCGGGGATTGGCTGGGGTGGATCTTGCTTCCCGAAGGATGTGTCGGCGCTGGTGCACACGGCTAGCGACTATGGCTACGATGCGGAACTGCTGAAGTCGGCGATTACCGTCAACCAACGGCAACGGGCGATCGCGATCGAAAAGCTGCAACAAACCCTGAAAATCCTGAAGGGCAAGACGATCGGCCTGTTGGGGCTGACCTTCAAGCCCGACACGGACGATATGCGCGATGCCCCGTCCCTGATTTTGATTGAACAACTCAGCCGCCTGGGGGCGAAGGTGAAGGCCTACGACCCGATCGTTTCCCAAACGGGGATGCGCCACGGTCTCTCCAATGTTTATGTGGAGACTGATCCCGAGCTGTTGGCTGATGGCTGCGATGCGCTGGTAATTGTCACGGAATGGGAACAATTCCGCACCCTCAACTACGACAAGATGGCCAAAGCCATGCATAACCCGACGATCGTTGATGGGCGCAACTTCCTCGATCGGGCGGCTTTGGAAGCGGCAGGTTTTCACTACGTTGGTATCGGCCGCTAAGGCGCGATCGCATAGAGGACGAGAGCGCCTGCGATATACTGGGCGCAAACCAATCACATGGATACCCAAGCTGAACGTTAAGTTTTCGGGTGGTCTAATGGTTGCGCCCGCTTGCTTTGGAGGTCTGACGACTGCTGGCTAAGGGTAGCTAGGCAGGCTCCTCCCCTCGGGTCGATCGCTTGACGGTAAAGGCCGAGATCGACCGTGTTAACCAAGCGGAACGGCGCGCCCCTACTGAGTTCTTGCGCCGCTGGTGGCGTTGCTGCCTTTTGCACCAAATCTTGCAGCGAATTTTGCAGCGATTGGGATCGCTCGCTGATTGTCAGGAAATCGCGACTGACCCAATAGCCGACTGTTTGCCTGCGATCGCCGGGTGCGATTGCCCTGCGGATCGTGATCCCCAAGGAGGCGACCATGGCTGAAATCGCGCAAACCCTGGTTTTGGCGGTGTTGGTGGGCATTGGCGCACAGATTGCAGCAGCCTGGTTGCGCCTGCCCGGTATTGTTTGCCTGTTGATTTTTGGTGTTGGTCTGGGTCGTAGCGGCTTGGGGGCGATCGATCCGCAACAGTTGGGGCCAGCTCTGGAGGCGATCGTCTCCTTGGCGGTGGCGCTGATCTTGTTTGAAGGCGGCCTGAGCTTGGAACTGCGGGACGTGGGCAAAGTGTCCGGCAGTTTGCGGAATTTGGTGACGATCGGGACGCTGGTTTCCTTTGCGGGCGGTGGGATGGCGGCCCATTGGTTAGCGGAGTTTCCCTGGCCGATCGCCCTGCTCTACTCATCGCTGGTGGTGGTGACCGGGCCGACGGTGATTGGGCCCCTGCTGAAAAATATTCAAATCGATCGGCAAGTGTCGGCCCTGCTCGAAGGCGAGGGCGTGCTGATCGATCCGATCGGGGCGATTTTGGCCGTAGTGGTGCTGGAAATTACGATCGATGGCGGTGGCGATCCCAGTGCTATCCTGCTGAGTATGCTTTGGCGCTTGGGCTTAGGGAGTCTGATCGGCGGGCTGGGCGGCTGGGCGATCGCGGCCTTTTTGCGCCGGGCCCCGTTCCTGTTCGATGACCTGCGCAACTTGACCGTGTTGGCCGGGGCCTGGGGTCTCTACAGCCTCTCGCAGGAAACCGCCAGCGAATCGGGGTTAATGGCCGTCGTGGTGGCCGGGATTGTGCTGGGGGCTGCTGAGTTGCCCGAAACCCGCACCCTGCGCCGGTTTAAAGGTCAGCTCACCCTGCTAGCAATTTCGGTATTGTTCGTGTTGCTGGCGGCGGATCTGTCCCTGGCCAGCGTGTTCACCCTCGGTTGGGGTGGCTTGGGGGCGGTGCTGGTGTTGATGCTGGTGGTGCGGCCCCTGAATGTCTGGCTCTGCACGGCGGGCAGCGATCTGAACTGGCGACAAAAACTGTTTGCGGGCTGGGTGGCTCCCAAGGGCATTGTCTCCGCGTCGGTGGCCTCGTTGTTTGCGATTTTGCTGACCCAGGGTGGGATTACCGGCGGCGAGTCGATCAAAGCCCTGGTGTTCTTGACGATCGCCACCACGGTCACGGCCCAAGGCCTCACGGCGGGATTGGTGGCCGATTGGCTGCGGCTGAAATCCACCGAGCGGCGGGGGATTGCGATCGCGGGGGCCACGCCGGTTGGGTTGTTGTTGGCGCGCTTGTTTGCCGATCGCGGGGAGCCTGTGGCAATTGTGGAAACCGATCGCGAGGCTGGCCAACGCGCTGAAGCCGCCGGGTTTCGGGTTTTTTCCAGCAGTGCCCTGGATACCTCCGTGCTGGAAGCGGCGGGGCTGGAATCCTTGGGAACATTTTTGGCGGCCACCAGTAATGGCGAGGTGAACTCAGTGTTGGCCCAGCGAGTGGCCGAAGAATTTGCCCCGCCGCGCGTGCTGGCCGCCATGCCGATCCTGGAGGAGAACAGCAACGGCAACGGGTCGATCGCCCCACGCGGCAAGGTGCAACCAGCCTTTGCCACCCAACGCAGCCTCAAGGAATGGAACCAATTCGTGAGCGATCGCTCGGTCAAGCTGGGCGAAACCGTCATGCGATCGACCGATTTAGACTTGCAACACGCCCATCTCACGGCCTTAATTCGCGCTGGGGAGCTAATCCCCCTGTTGATTGTGCGGGACGATCGCCTGCTGGTGGTTTCGGCCGGTGACGACTGGTTGGCGGGTGATCAATTGATTTACCTGTTGCATGATCCCAAGCCCAAAATCCTCCAAAGCCTGGCCGGATCGCGCAAACCAGAACTGATGATCGAGCGGCTGCCGGCCGTTGAGGCCTTGCCCCTTTCCCCCAGCGAAGTGGCTCCTTTACCCCATTAGACCTCTCACGTGAATCAGCCAGCCTGTAGGGTGGGCAATGCCCACCGACCAACAGCTTCATTGCATCTGCGATCTGATATACCCATCGTTTGAGGTCAAGGCCGTATCGATCTATCCACACCAGAATTCGGCCCATACCAAGATTCCGCCCATACAAAAATTCGGCAATGGTCGTGAAACCTTGCCGAATCGCACAGAGAAATTGGTAGTGAAGAGATGGGTGAGGGAGAAGCGACACCACGGTCGGCCCTAGGCTGCTTGTGCTTGAGGCGCGATCGCCCCGAGAGATGGGGGGCGGTGTGACAAGCGCTGGGCCAAATTCAAGAGATATCGAGTGGGCAAGTGGGGAGACACCATCCGCCGATCGCCCATGTTGGGAGCCATCAGCCGATCGAGGGCATAGGCGATCGCCTCGGGCACATCCGGGCGGCGATCGCGCCAAGCCAAGCCGCCCGGCTCCGACGTGGCCACCTGCAAATCGAGCGGATGTTCGCCGGTCAGCCCATGGATCAGCGTCCGTCCTAGGGCGAACCAATCAGTAGCGGCTCCCACGCGATCGCCCCGGCGCTGCTCTGGAGCCATGTAGCCCACCGAGCCGCAGCTCGCCGTTGCCAACTCGCCCACCCGCAACGCCGCATCAAAATCCACCAGGGCCAATTGCCCATTGGGCCGCACGATCAGATTGGCGGGTTTAATGTCACCGTGGACCCAACCGGCTTGGTGCACCGCTTGCAACGTGCCACTGAGTTCCACCCACCAACGAATGGCCTCGTCTAGGCGAATCCGTTGGCAGCGGCGCAAATAGGTTTCAAGGGACTCGCCCTCGATCGCCTCCATCACCAACACCTGAAATAGGGGGCCACGGTCGATCGTTGACCATTGAAAAAAGCCATCCACCGCCACTGACGGAATGTGGGGATGGTGTAGCGATTGCATCAGCACTTGGGCTTCGCAGTAGAGCCGCTGCAACCGGGACGATCGCGCCGCCCCATCGCGCCGCACCATTTTCAGCACCTTGGGGCGATCGTGATCATCGCGATCGATCGCCCAAAAAACCTGTAGTTCACGGGATTGGGAAGCACGACTAGCCGCTTCGTTCAAGGGCGCAATCACTTGATAGCGATCTTGCACCCAGGTCTCGCCTAGGGAAGTTGACAATCGCGGCGCTCGCAGAGCATGAACTGAGCCACCAGCCTTGGAACTCAGCGCAACGGCAGTCAACTCAACAGCAGCAATGTCAGACAAGGAACCAATGGCTGGGGCAACTGCCTCAGCCCGAGCTGCCAATGGAGAGAGAGGCATGGGGCTATCTCAATCATGAGGGAAGGACATGACTTAGTGAATCTTGTCGAAGCCCAAAACGACGGCATCGACAGGATTCGCTCGCTGCACAAGCGCGCAATGTATTGCCCGCTCCGTTGCAATTCCTAGCCAGGATAGGTCGAGCCGTCGATGAACGCCTAATTAAATTTATTAGGTAAAAGTTGGCTTTATTAGGTAGAAATAAGACAATCAAAACGATCGCATGAGACCGATGATGCGATCGCTGACAAATGCAACTCATTGCCGTAATGAGCCGTCTAATGCTTCAGTGCAACGGTGATTGCTAACAGTCGGCTAGCTTGATTCCATCCTCAACCAGTCATGATTTTCTAGTTTAAAGTCTAACTTGAAACAAGCTCCTAACTTTAAGGACTTTAAGGATATGTCTTTGGAAAGTAAAAATACCCTATTTTTGGAAGTAGCCCATGACTGGCATTTAGAGGGGCTATATCAGGATTTAGCAACGATCAAAGAGAGACGGTCTCGGGAGTCTGGGAACCAACGACGGACGATCGACCCTCGCCAAACCCAATTGAGTGATATGGAGCGTCTGCACTTAAGGGGATTCTTAGCTGGCTTGAGCATACCGGACTTGGCGAATGTCTTGGGAGTGGGTGTTAATGGGCTGCGGGGGGAACTTACCAGCCGACTCTATAGTTACCTTAAGGAATTAACGGGTATTCGTGAGCGATTTTGCAAAAAGCGTATTATGGCAGCCTTGACGGAACGGGGCTATCGACGATCCAAGGGGGATCTGGCCACCCGGCAGATCCTCTGCGCTTTGCCAGCCCGAGATAGTGCCCGTTTTGAGGGGCGTGATCGGGTTTGGGAGCAACTGAATAACTGGTTGACGGGCCCGGGGGGCGATCGCCTGTTGGTGATCGAAGGAGCCGGGGGCACAGGCAAAACGGCCCTAGCTCTCGAGACTGTCCAGCGGCTGGTTCGTCGTGGGGATTGTCCCTTTGGCGCGGTCATTTTTGTGTCGGCCCAGGCAACCCAGCTCACGGGTATGGGGATTTTGCCAAAGCTCCAGTCCACACCAACCCTAGACGGTTTGTTGGTGACGATCGCCGAGCAATTGCAGCGGCCGATTCCCGATCGCTGCCAGGATGAGCGATCGCGCTGGCAGTGGGTATGGCAACAATTGACCCGCCAGCACACCCTGCTGATGGTGGATGGCTTTGAGGCCCTGAGTGATCCGGCGGCGATCGCGGCTGTTTTGTGTGATTTGCCCGCCACTGTTCGGGTGTTGATTACCTCGCGCCAACGGTTGCCCTTCGAGCGATCGATTCGCCTGTCGGGTCTTGAGTCCTCGGCGGCGTTGGCCTGGATTAGTGCCAGGGCCGAGGATGCAGGCTGGCCCTGGCTGCCCTCGGACTACCAGACCCTGGTTGAAATCACGGGTGGATTGCCAGGGGCGATCGCTTGGGTGTTGGGGCAGGTAGCCACGGGGCAGTCCCTCCCTTGGGCGATCGCCCAGCTCCAGCGGCCCGATTGTGTGGTTGCCCGGTTCTATTGCCATTCCGCCCTAGCAACCCTCCAGGCCCAATGGGCGGCCGCTCCCCTAGAACCTCCTGCCGCCGCACCGGCCTTGTCTCCCCAAGGCGGGGCACTCACTAGCCTGGAGCATTGGCCCACCAGCGAGCGGGTTGAGTCTCAGATCCAAGCCCTCGCCACCCCCCTGCTAGCCATCTTGAGTTGGTTTGCCCGGCCCGTATCCCAAGCGACCTTGGCGGTCATTGCCGACCAGGAGCCTGACGCACCCGCACTTTCGGCCGCCCTCAGCAAAATTGCTCGGGAATCGATTGTGGAGCTAAATGGGGTGGGTCACTATGGCTTGACCCCTTTTATGCGGCAGTACGTGGCCACGCAACTGGTATCCGAATGGCCGGTGGCGGCGGCTCTGGCCGCTCGCGAGCGCTGGGTGCAGTGGGCGATCGACTATGCGCGGCAACATGGCCATGAGGATCGGCTGGAATGGCCCACAGATACGACGGCCCTTGATGCCCAATGGGCAACGTTGCAGGATGTGTTGGATTGGTGTTTAGCCCAGGGCTGGCTCGATCGCTTTTGGGATGTTTTTCGGCCCCTGCGAGGTTACACACATTTTCGGGGCTATTGGCGCGATCGCATTGCGCGCAACACGGCGGGTTTGGCGATCGCCCGGGCCCAGGGCGATCGCACCCTGGAAGCGCAGTTTTTGTTCGATCGCGGCTGGACTCGATCTCTCAACCACGACACTCCTCAACTGGCCCGAGCCATGGACGATTATCGGGCGGCTTGGGAGTTGCGCGAGTTTTTGAATCTGGACTGGCAAATTGATTTGCTGATTAATCAATTTCGCCTGGCTACCCTACTGCTCGATCGCGACAGCCCACAGCAATGGCACGAGCAAATTGCTGATTGGGTCAACAGCCCTAGGCTCGATTCCGATCGGGCCACCCGGCTCCAATGCCAATGGCTCTACTACCAAGCTGATGCCCTAGCCAGGCAAGGTCGAGAGCGATCGAGAGCCTTGCAGTACTATCGCCAAGCCCTAGAGTTGGCTCAGTGCATCCACTGGAACCGCGCTGTGATCTATATCCAGTCTTCGATCGGGACACTGCAAATGGAGCAAAGCCTCTACCACGCCTGCCGTGATCTGCAAGCCAGCCATGACATGGCCGAAAACGTTCTGGATCTGCGGTGTCTTGCCTATTGCAAACAGCACCTGGCCCAAGCGAAAAAGCGCCTCGGCAAACTCACTGAAGCCAAACAGATGACGCAGGGTGCGATCGCGCTCTTTGAGTTTTTGCAAATGGAGAGTGAAGTAGCTCAACTCCAACAGTTAATGGTGACGTTGCCATAATCAGGAATTGGACGGGTGCTGGGATTGGGCCCGTGGCGATCGCCCTAGGCCGCAGCCCCCCACGGAGTCGTCCATACTCGATCGCAGCAACCCATTAGGGACTGTCATTAATTAGCAATTAGCCTAAAACCCTGATGTCACCATGACGAGATCGTGGGGAGCAAGATCAAGATACTCAAGCCCCTTTTGACGACCGTTGAGACGTAGAGAATCAACGATTTCAGACTCATTCTGGGAAATGATGACACCCCCTAGGTCTCTTGCATTGATCGCGTTGGGTTAAGCTAATAGTAGCGATTCTAGACTAATTCGCTAGGTTGATAGTGCCTAAAATTCAGACAAGTCAAGCGTGAAACAATGATTAACTCAATGAATTTGAAACAGTGTGAATTAGACCAGTTACGCTAGCAAGCTGGCAATACCAGTTTTGATTACTAATGCTAAAAATCGATACTAAAAAATCAATGCTAAAAATCCTGCGCTGAAGCCCTTGTCAGTCCAAAATCTTGAGTAGGGTCAATTCACGAAATTGCTATACAGCCTTTACCTCAAGCGATTGCTACATCAGATCGTAGATACTATGAAGCCGTTAGTCGGTAGGCATTGCCCACCCTACAGGCTGCCGTACTTATTCAGCGCGGTAAAGGCTGTAAGTTGGCTTGAGCTTGTGAAATCCAACGCGATCCACAGAAGACCTGTTGGTGTTGGGTTTCGTGCCTCAACTCAACCTACTAGCGTGTCAAGCTTATTTTGATAGGTCAAATCAAATGACTGTTGCCATCCCCAAATCGTTAAGCAGCAAGGGGCTTAAGCCCCTTTTTACTACGACTGACTTCGCGACTTTGACCCAGTAAATTAAAGCAGCCGCGCTACTACGGATTTAGTTCTTGATTTTAAAGTCAATGATTTAACTGAGTTGTGCTGCTGGCTTGACTGCTTCAAGTCATTGCGACTCAGCGATCGCAATGGCCCGATCTTAGGATCTAGGGAGCAGCAACTTTACCCTCATCAATTAATTCATCAATTAAGCCGTTGCAGGCATCAAGCAACAACTCAATGGTTTGTTGAAATCCTTCGGGCCCGCCGTAGTAGGGATCAGGGACTTCTTTAAGGGGATGTTGATGGCAAAAGTCGCAGATCATGCGCACTTTGTCACGATATTTGCGATCGGGATCTCGGGCCAAAATGCCCCAATAGTTGTCCCGATCCATGGCCAAAATAACATCGAACTCGGTAAAGTCTGCGGAGGAAAACTGCCGGGCCCGCCCCTGAAGCACAATCCCGGGATGCTGGGTGGCGGCGGCGCTCATGCGGCGATCGGGAGGCTCGCCCACGTGGTAGGCTCCGGTTCCTGCCGAATCACATTCGATTTGTCCCTGCAATCCCCGCTGATCAACCAGATAATTCATCAGGTTTTCGGCGGCGGGCGATCGACAAATATTGCCCAAACAGACAAATAAAAGCTTCACAGCCATAGGGCGCAGGCAAGTCCTAACAAAATCCTAACAAGATCCACAGTCATCGAAATGGAGGCGTGGGGATGGAGGCGTGGGGATGGAGGTATGGAAATAAAGGCATGGAAATGAGGGCATCGACATGAAGGGCGATCGCGTGGCCATAGGCTGTGCGATCGCCCCCGCCGGATCATTGCCGTTACATCCCCGGCATTCCAGGCAATTGCAGCCCCGCAGTCAGCTCTTCCATCCGCGATCGCATGGTTTCTGTGGAGTTGCGGTAGGCGTCCGTCATGGCGGCAAACACTAAATCAGACAACACCTCTGCGCCTTCGCCCAGTGCTTCAGCCTTAATCTCAACACGCAGGGGTTCTTGGTTGCCGCTCAGAACAACCTTGACCAAACCGGAACCAGCTTGGCCTTCAATTTCCATGCGCTCAAGTTCTTCTTGCAGCCGCTTTGCGTCCTCTTGGACTTGTTGGGCTTTCTGGATCGCTTGGGCAAGTTCCTTCATTTTGCCCAGGCCGAAGCCAAATCCTTTGTTCTGCGCCATAGGTGTTGGTTGCGCGCTGTGCGCGATGTCGAGATTCAAAAACAACTGAACTGAGGAGAAGGTGGGGAAATGGTGAGCGATCGCCTAGGGACATGGCCCCACCCATCACAACCCGCCAATAAGCCCCTGCCCATGCTATCAGGCTCGGGGGAGTTGATCTCGCTTGGGCAGTGGTTGCGGCTGGGGATGGCTGACCGGGGCTATGGACGAGCAACCGCAGATCTAGGGAGATGAGGAGACCGAATCCGACGGGGGCAGCGGCATTTCCAACAGGACAAATCGCCGCACCAACGGTCGCCGCGATCGGGGCCAACAGACGCTCCAGAGCCAACACCAAGCGATCGGTCGCACCAGCAATGGCAGAAAAACCCGCACCGCCCGACGATAGGCCCCCTGTTGCCACAATTGGCGAGCCTGAAACAACCGCAGGCGATCGATCCATCGGCGCAACCCCACGGTCATGCGCTGGGGCATGGTTCGCCGGAGTGGCGATCGGGCAGTTGGCAAGGGCGGCACTAGGAACTGGCGCAACCCAGAGACCCAGGACAAATCGCGATCGAGCAACCCCCAAATACCCATTGTCCACCGCAGGGCCCAAGCCCGCCGCTGGGGCGATCGTTGGGCCCAGCGGGCCAGTGGATCCAACACCAGCGCCAACATCCCCCGCACAATTGCCGCCTGCCACATCAACACCGCCGCCCACCCCATGCCCCGATGCCACAACTGGCGCGCCAATTGCAATCGCAACCGGGTTTGTTGCCAGCGCAGATTCAGCCAGCCCCCCCGCAGCAGGGAATGGGGCGATCGCATCCGCAGCCAAATCTGTAGCTGGCGCTTGAGATAGCGCTGGGTGTCACGATAGGTCCAAGCTAGGGCCTGGCGATAGCGGTTAAATCTTGTTGCCAACATCATTGACCAGCCCCGCAAAGACCATAGGCCAGGCCCCGCAATTTTGATCGCCTTCACCCATTGCCGATGCTTGAGCGCCACCATGCCCCAATGCAGCCGCAAATAGGAATGCATGGTTCGGCGTTGGGGCATTTGCTGCTGGAAACGCTCGTTCACCAAGCCGTGAATTTTTTGTTTAATCGACCAATTGGTATCCAAGCGCCGGTCAAACGAAAACTTTTGGTTATAAGCACCGTCCCAAATCGTTCGGAAGGCCAAACATTGGTTTAAAAAAATCGCATCGCCATATTGCGCAATCCGAATCCAAGCATCGATATCGTCGAAATTTGTGTCGAACTGGGAGTTCCAGCCCCGGGCCTGCAAAAACGCCTCGCGCCGAAAGGCCACTTGCACCGGTGTGCCAAAGGGCACTAGTTCCACCAACATGCCGTAATGCACATCCTCTTGGGGAATGAAGTAAGCCTGGCCTGGCCCGGTGCGGGGGGTGCGGCCCAGCTCTTGGCCTTGCAAATCGACTTGGAATGCTTGGCAAGAACAGAGGGCTGCCGGTGGTCGCAACCGATCCTGGAAGCGTTGGGCGTGGGTTGCAATGGCGCGGGCAAACTCCGCTAGACAGTCTTGGTGCAGATAGTCGTCATCGTCGAGGAGCTTGATCCAACTGCCTCGGGCGGCCTCAACGCCACGATTGACGCTGGCGGAGTGGCCGATATTGTGGCTGTTGCGAAGGTAGATGAAGCGATCGCGCTGATCGTCGGTCAGTCCGCTGCAAAATTGCTCGATCCAGTCCGGTGTATCGTCGCTTGAGCAGTCGTCAACGACCACCACTTCACAGGCATGGGTTTGCCCGAAAGCGGAAGCGATCGCCCGGTCTAGCAGCGGCCGACGATTATAGGTCGCGATTACGATACTGAACTGCATACGCCATTGCGGGCCAATCGCAGCTATGGGGGCTGCCGCGACATGAAAGGTCTGTACAGTCACCGACAGGGCCAAGAGAAACTGGGTAGAACGCACACCGCTGGGCTGACGTTGTGGCTCCGGGGGCGATCGGCAGCTGTGGGGCCAGTGTGGCATTGGCTGGCGTTCCTGCTTACTCCGATCGCCCCTTAGCGAACGCGCTCGGGATTGAATGACCGATTGGGTGGCGCGGGGGGCAACAAATCCGACTGGTGACCGCTGGGGCACGGGATCGATCGTTGCCTGGGCAAGGGGTGTGATCGCTGGGGGATCACCGGGGCGATGCCTGGGTTGATGCCTGGGGTGGTCAATCGGGGCGATCAGTCGGGGCGATCAGTCGGGGCGATCAATCGGGGCGATCGCTGGCGGCTGGCGATCGCGGAGAAGCAAGGCTGGCCGCATCCCATTCCATCAGCGTTCCGCTCACCCATGCGGTCAATCTCCCCACCATTCACCCACAAGGGAGTCGAAGGGCCTAGAGCGGCTCGATCGACCCATGCTTTATATTGCGATCTGTCAAGATTAGTGAAGATCCATCTCGCGCTGCCCAAGAGAATCGATCGGGGGGGTGACAACCTCCTTAAGGTAAGACCGAGGCCCCTCGTCCGTTGGTGTAGGCCAGATATGATCCGGTTACACCACTCGATCGGGTCGCTCACAGCCTCTGGTCTGCGTGCCATTGCCCCACTCGCCAGGGCCAAACTGGGCGGCTAAAGGGGTTAAAACGGACGGAACATCCCTTCTATCTACCCGTTGGGGATTGGGCCCAATCCTCCGCGATCGCAGGCGGCGCGTCCCCCTAGGATGATCCGCTGACCGCTCGATTTCCCGTAGATGCTGGGCGCTTGGGCCCGGTTCGCACCGGAGGAAGGGAGATCGCTGCTGACCGACCAATGGCTGACCGACCAATGATCGTTCGATATCGTTGGTGGGCAGCGTTGGTGGGCAGCGTTGGGCAGTCAACTTTGGATGACTCTGGCGAGTTGTGCTCTGGCGAGTTGTGAATGAGCCGTGATGACTCCGAGGATCAAGCCGAGCCACCCAAGCCGATCGATCAATCACGGAAGGGCAGATAAACGTCAATGCAATGTAAATGCAAACCCTGTGATGCAAACCCTTGCGCAAGGCTGGTTGAAGCCTAGACCTATGCTATCCGATTCCCTCCATCGGTACTGGTGGCTGAGATGGGCAGCGGCAGCCGCTGTTGCCACCCTCGGCGCGATCGGCGAGACCGCTGCGGCGGTTGAGCGACCTAGCCCATCGACAACGGCCGTTGCCACCTGCGAAGAACTGGCCAAGGCGGCGGCCCTGAGTGGGTCTGGATTTTGTGTGATGACCAATGGCGATCGCTATGAAGGCGACTTTCGAGCGGGCCAACGCACGGGGCGCGGTCGCTATATCTACGCCGTGGGTGGTGCATACGACGGGGAAGTGGTGGACGGCAAGCTGCAAGGGCGCGGTGTTTATGTGTCCGCTGCGGGCGATCGCTACGAAGGCCAGTTCATCGGCGGGCAATTTAATGGCCGGGGTAGCTATCGCACGGCCAATGGCGATCGCTACGAAGGGGAATTTCGCAACAACACTTTCCACGGTCGAGGCATCTATAGCTATGCCAACGGTCAACAGTTGGCGGGTCTGTGGGATGGCGGTGTCATCAAGGAGCCCCAGCCGATCGACCGAGTGCGAGCGGCCCTAGCCCAACCAGGCTCCTCCCCTAGCCCACCCAGCCCCCAGCCCACCCCCGCTAACCAGCCCACCCCTGCTAATCAGCCCCCAGAACCGCCCAGCGCCCGATCGCCAGAGCGATCGACTCCCTTGCCCAGTCCTCAGCAATCGCCTAGCACTCGGCGATCGACCCTGGGAGAAAGCACTGCGCCCGATGCCCTTGCTCAGTAGCACCAGTAGCACCAGTTCTACCAATTCCAGCGGATCGGCATCCCAGTGCACCCGAAGAGCGCACCCGAAGAGCGCATCCCAAAGTGCCCCAGAGCGGTAGAATGCATCCTGGCTAATAGCAGGTGAAGTGATGTTGTGGGCCGCTGTTGTGGTGAACGATCGCGACCCGAATGCCAAGCCTGTTATTTCACCCAGTCCACGAACCGGGGTCTTGGGTTTGGCCGGCTCCCGTTGACCCGCCTCTAGGAGACAGCACCCTTGGCTACGCGCGTTATCCTTATCCGCCACGGACAAAGCAACTTCAATACTCGCCGGATCGTCCAAGGGCGCTGTGATCAATCAGTCCTGACCGATCTTGGGCGCGATCAGGCCAAACAGGTGGCGATCGCCCTCCAGGGTTTGGCGATCGATGCGTTTTATTGCAGTCCGCTCCAGCGCGCGCGCCAAACGGCTGAAACCATTTGCCAGCACCTCGATCCCCAGCCCGCCCTCAGTACCAGTGACCTGCTGAAGGAAGTGGACTTGCGCCTGTGGGAAGGGATGGCCGTCAGCGACATCAAGGCCCAAAATCCCGAAGCCTACGACCTGTGGAAGCACCGCCCCCACGAATTTGCCATGACCTTGCCGGAGGGGCAGCATTTTCCGGTGTTGGCCCTCCATGCCCAGGCGCGGGAGTTTTGGCAAACTTTGCTGGCTAGCCATGCGGGCCAAACGATCGCCCTGGTGGGCCACAACGGCATCAATCGCTGCCTAATCAGCACCGCGTTGGGTATTAGCCCCGATCGCTACCATGGCCTGCTGCAATCCAACTGTGGGATCAGTGTGCTCAACTTTGCCGGTGGTCTCGGCGAGGCAGTGCAGTTGGAATCGATGAACCTGACGGCCCACTTGGGCGCGCTGGGCATTCCGTCCGTGCCCCAACCGGGCGGGGACGATCGGGGGCCGCAACTGTTGCTGGTGCGCCACGGCGAAACGGAATGGAACCGCCAAGGCCGTTTCCAAGGGCAAATCGATGTGCCCCTGAATGAGAATGGCCACGCTCAAGCGGCCAAGGTGGGCGACTTTTTGCAAAATGTGGCGATCGACTTTGCCTTCAGCAGCCCGATGGCCCGCCCCAAGGCCACAGCAGAAGCGATCCTGGCCCATCATCCGGGGCTGGAGCTGGGCTTGCTCGATGACCTCAAGGAAATCAGCCACGGCCTGTGGGAAGGCAAATACGAATCGGAAATTGAAGGGGCCTATCCAGGGTTGTTGCAACAGTGGCAAGCTCACCCGGAAACGGTGCAAATGCCCGAGGGCGAGAACCTGCAACAGGTGTTCGATCGCGCCGAGCGGGCCTGGACAGGGATGTTGGAGCAAGCCAGCCAGCTCCCGGCGGGCGATCGACCCTTGACGGGGTTGGTTGTGGCCCATGATGCGGTCAACAAAGCCCTGCTCTGTCAGCTCACGGGGTTGGGGCCCGAGAGCATTTGGCGGTTCAAGCAGGGCAATGGCGGCGTAACGGCCATTTGCTATCCCAATGGGCGAGACAGCTTGCCGGTGTTGCAAGCCATGAACATTACCCATCACCTGTCGGGCACAATTTTGGACAAGACAGCCGCCGGGGCGCTCTAAGCGATCGGGTAAGCCGTTGGGGCTGACAGCACGGCAACACTGACTGCCAGCAAGGGGCTGCCGCCTCTGGTCGCCCACGGTTTCGTCATGGCGGAATCAGGGTTTGGCGCAAGTTTTGAGTTTTTCTGGGGCACTTGAGCATGACGATCGACCTGCTGCGAAACATTCGGTTAATCGATCCGGTTGCAGGCATCGATCGCGTGGCCACGGTGCTACTCGATCGTGGTCGGGTGGTGGCGATCGACCCGGAACCGTTTGAAATTCCCGACGGCGCAACCGTGATCCAGGCTGAGGGGCAAATTCTCGGCCCGGGCTTGGTGGATTTGTATTCCCGATCAGGCGAACCGGGCTACGAGACCCGGGGCACGCTGGCCCAGTTAGCAGCGGCGGCGATCGCCGGGGGCTTTACCCAAGTGGCCCTGTTGCCGACGACCGAACCGGCGCTCGATCGCCCCGCCATGGTGAAGGATCTGCGCGATCGATGGGTCACCCTGAATGGTCCCAAGCCACGACTGCACCTCTGGGGAGCCTTGACCCAGAATGCGGCAGGTCAGCAGATGGCGGAACTGGCGGCATTGGCCGCGGCGGGGATTGTGGGGTTTGCGGATGGGCGGGCGATCGGGGATCCGGTGTTGGAGCAACGCTTGCTGGACTACGGGGGTGCGCTGGGGTTGCCGATCGCCCTCTATGCCCGATCGCGCGTTTTGGCAGCCGGTGGCTCGGTGCTCGAAGGGGCCGAAGCCCTGCGGCTAGGATTGGTTGGCGCACCACCAGCCGCCGAAAGTAGCGCGATCGCCACGGTGCTGGAATGGCTCGATGAGCGATCGGCTCCTGTCCACTTCATGCGGCTGGGGGCGGCCCGCAGTCTGCCGATGGTGGCGGCGGCCCGGGAGCGCGGCTGGCCCGTCACTGCCAGCGTCTCTTGGTTGCACCTGCTGTGCGACGGGACTCACATTGACGGTCGCCGCCCCCTGCCGGGTAGCGATCGCCCCGCCTCGCCCTACGATCCCAGCCTGCACCTCCAGCCGCCCTTGGGTAATCCGACCGATCGCCTCGCCCTAGTGGCGGCCCTACGATCAGGCACGATCGACGCGATCGCCATTGACCACGCCCCCTACACCTACGAAGAAAAAACCGTCGCCTTTGCGGAAGCACCCACCGGGGCGATCGGCCTGGAACTGGCCCTGCCCCTGTTGTGGTCGGTGTTGGTGGCTGGCGGCGAGTTGCGGGCGCTGGATCTGTGGCGGGCCCTGAGTCAGCGGCCGGCGGAGTTGCTGGGTCACCCCCTCCGGGCGATCGAGCCAGGTAGCCACCAGCCCTTGATTCGTTTCGATCCAGAGCGATTGTGGACGGTGGAACCCAGTCAGTTACACACAACCGCCCTGAATAGTCCCTGGCTCGGTCACACGGTGCGTGGTCGGGTGGTGCAGGTTTGGTTGTAATTGCCTGGATGGTGGGGCGATCGCACCTGACCAAAAAAACGGGTACAAGCCCCGCCCTTTTAGGGCGGCTTTTTCGATCAGCTCCATTTTTTTGATCAGCCCTACCATACAGTATTAGTTATGAAAGTACGATTTCGCTACCGAATCTATCCCAATCGTCCGCAAAGATTAATGCTGGCGAAGACCTTTGGTTGCGCTCGTGTGGTCTACAACGATGCAATTCGCCTGCGTCAAGAACGCTACAAACAAGGAGAAAAGATCAACGACACCGAACTTCAGAAACGAGTGATCACCCAAGCAAAGTTAACGGTTGAACGTGAGTGGCTATCGGAAGTCGCATCCGTGCCGTTAGTTCAATCATTGCAAGATGCCCATCTAGCTTTTCGTAATTTCTTCAGAAGCCTGAAAGGTGCGCGAAAAGGACACAAGGTTGGCTTTCCCAAGTTCAAAAAGAAACATTCAGCTCAATCCATTCGCTTCACGACTAACGGCTTTTCAGTTAAACCCAATTCGGTTTACCTAGCCAAGATCGTTTGTGTACGGGTCAAGTGGTCTCGGGAACTACCATCTGATCCTTCGTCGGTGACGATCATCAAGGATGCAGCGAATCGTTACTTTGGATCATTCGTCTGCGAAGTTGATCCAATTGCTCTAAAAGCAATTGATGACGGGGTTGGGATTGATTTGGGCTTGACCACCTTTGCCACTCTGTCTACGGGTGAAAAGGTACTGAGTCCCAAGCCGCTGGCTAGATCCCTCAAGCGGTTGCGTCTTGCTCAAAAACGATTCAGCCGCAAGGTCAAGGGCAGTAATCGCCGTGAGTTGGCCCGTCGTAAAGTAGCTCGCATTCACGCCCGAATCAAGGATCAACGAACCGATTTCCTGCACAAACTATCGACCCGAATTGTTCGCGAGAACCAAGCGATTATTCTGGAAGATTTGAATGTGTCGGGAATGATCAAGAACCGCAAGTTGGCAAGGGCGATTAGTGATGCAGGTTGGTACAGCTTTCGGCAGATGCTTGAAGGAAAATCAATCCGCTACGGGCGGGATTTCCAGGTGATCAGCCGGTGGGAGCCAACCAGTCAGCGATGTTCGGCTTGTGGACAGTTGGGCGGTAAGAAGCCATTGAATGTGCGTGAGTGGACTTGTCTGCACTGCGGGACAATTCATGATTCTCCTTCGGAGACGCTACGCGAACGCGACATCAATGCAGCGATTAATATCCAAGTCGCGGGCGGGCATTCCGAGACTGAAAACGGACGTGGAGGCAAGCGTCAGACTGGTTCGCCAGCAGCAGCCGATGAAGCGTCAACCCTTGGTCTAGTCGAGCAGCTTCGGTTGTTCGGTTAGGGCCGGAATCCCCATGCCTTTAGGCTGGGGAGGATGTCAAAGAATCTAGCCCAACGGGATCTAACCCAATGGGAATGGGACATGGGATCTAGCCCAGGATAATGCTGCTGCCGTCCACGCCACTGGTCACACCCGAGAGAGTTGCGATCGTCTGGATGCTTGACCCCGTGTTGAATTGCACCAAGGTGGCATTGCCAGACACCGAAATCAGGAAACCGCCCCGCTCCGGGTCAACCGAAAAGGTCTGAATGCGGCTGATGCTGAAGCCACTGCTGCTAACCACCAACTTATCCGTAGCCGGATTAAAGTCGGTGATCACGTCACCACCCTCAGCCGGCGTGGTGAAGAAAATCGCATCATTGCCCGCGCCGCCAATGATCGTATCGGCTCCGGCTCCACCCACCAAGGTGTCGTTGCCATCACCACCATCCAGCAAATCCACACCGCCCGACCCCAGCAAGGAGTCGCCACCCCCCAACCCCGTCACCGTGTCGTTGCCATCGAGGGCATCGATTTTGTCGTCGCTGAGAGTCCCTTGAATCACGTCATTGCCCGTTGAGGGACTGGTGGAACCGGTTGTGCTGCCACTGGTGCCGCCGCTCGTGCCGCCGCTCGTGCCGCCGCTCGTGCCGCCGCTGGTGGTGTCCGTACCGGTAGCGGTGGGGTTTTGGAAGGTGATTTGTTTGGTGTTTTTGATGACGGCGATCAGGCGTTGGCTGTTATTTTCGTTCACCGCCAGGAAGGTGTCAGCCGCATTCAGCCCTGTGCCAGGAACCACTTGCACACGGGTAGCCACATCGCCTTCAAAGCCAATCAAATCTTGGGAGAAGTCGTAATCGGTCAGGATATCAATGCCGCCTTGCTTGCCCGACAAGATGAAGGTGTCGGCTCCCGCGCCGCCCAGTAGGGTGTTGCTGCCTTGGTTGCCGTAGAGGGTGTCGTTGCCGTTGTCGCCAATGATCCGATCGTCCCCGGCCCCACCAAAAATCACGTCTTCGTTGTCGCCACCGCTGATGCTGTCGGCATCGCCGTTGCCATTGAGGGTGTCGCTGCCTTCGCCGCCGTTGATGATGTCGTTGTCTTTGCCACCGTTGATTACATCGCCGCCGCTGTCACCGGTTAGATCGTCGTTGCCATCGCCGCCCGCGATCGTGTCGGCTTCCCGTCCGCCAAAAACGATGTCATCACCCCGACCGCCATCGATCGCATCAGTCCCTTGGCTGCCGTAGATCAAGTCATTGCCTTGGCCACCGAAGATGATGTCGTTGCCCAGGTCGCCAAAGATGATGTCGTTGCCTTCGTTGCCGTTGAGCAGGTCGTCCCCTTGGCCGCCGTAGAGGGTGTCGCCCCCTACGTCACCGGAGAGGGTGTCATTGCCTTGGCTGCCGCGTAGGATGTCGGGGTCTTGGCCACCGAGGAGCAGATCGTTGCCATCGTTGCCATCCAACGCATCGGCATCTTCGTTGCCATAGAGAGTGTCGTTGCCTTGGCCGCCAAACAACTGGTCAGCGCCAAACCCTCCTTGCAGGAAGTCGTTGCCGCCGTTGCCGTTCAGGATGTCATTGTCGCGACCGCCCTGGATTGCGTCATTGCCTGCCAACCCGTTGAGGGTGTCATTGCCTTCGTTACCAAAGAGTTGGTCGTTGTCGTTGGTTCCGTTCAGCAGGTTGGGTAGGTTGTTACCGTTGATGATGGCCATGAATCGCTCCCGGTTGGGCTACAGTCCCGATCGCGTGACGGGGCTAGGGATATTAATCAAGTGGTGCGAATCGATGATGGTCGATCGATTCTGAAATTGTCAAACGCTGAGGCGGGGATTTGGCCGGGTTTCGCGGCGATCTGAGGCACAATTTCGGGGGCACAATTTCGGGGCGATCAATCACCGTCAAACCCGGTTGTTAACATGGGTTTTGGTGGGGGCCAGTTAGTTCGTACCCGATGGCGATCGCCCCCCGATCGGTGGGGTGGCAATGGTATTGCAGCGCACAAAACAGAGGTCTTTGGTTCATGAGTCAATCCTTGAGAGAAGCAGCCGCCCGTCCGATCGAGTTTGGGACGGATGGCTGGCGCGGGGTGATTGCGGCGGACTTCACGATCGAGCGGGTGGCGCGGGTCGCTCCCCTGGCAGCCAAGGCCCTCGAAGCGGAATTTGGGGAGTCCACGGGTAGCCGCACGGTGTTGATTGGCTACGATCGCCGCTTCATGGCGGAGGATTTTGCACAGGTGGCGGCCGAGGCAGTGCAGGCCGCGGGCTACACCGTGAAGATCTCGGACTGCTATGCCCCCACGCCGGTTTTTAGCTGGATTGCCCACCACGAGCAGGCCTTGGGGGCGATCGTCTTGACCGCCAGCCACAACCCCGGCCGCTACTTGGGGCTGAAGGTGAAAGGGGCCTTTGGTGGATCGGTCGCGCCGGATGTCACCAAGCAGATTGAGACGATGTTGGCTGGGGGGGCGTTCCCGGAAGCGGTGGCGAATCCCGAGCCGATCGGTTCATTTAATCCTTGGGACAGCGGCTATTGCGAAGCCCTGCGCCAATTCGTCGATATTGCGGCGATTCGCGAGGCAATTACCCAAGGCAAGCTGACGGTGTTTGTGGATGCGATGCATGGGGCTTCGGCGGGCGGCTTGAGCAAAGTGCTGGATGTGCCAATCCATGAACTAAACACCAATCGCGATCCGTTGTTTGGAGGGGGCGCACCGGAACCCTTGCCCAAGTACACGGCGCGATCGATCGCCCAAATTCGCGACCACCAACAGGCCAATCCTGAGCAATTAGTGGTGGGGCTGGTGTTTGACGGGGACTGCGATCGAATTGCGGCGATCGATGGCTCCGGTGAGTTTTTAACCTCGCAAATTTTGATTCCGATTCTGATCCAGCATTTGGCCGTGGAGCGGGGCCAAACGGGCGAGGTGGTCAAGACCGTCAGCGGCTCTGACCTGATGCCGAAGGTAGCAGCTCTGTACGATTTGCCCGTTCACGAAACCGCTGTGGGCTACAAATACATTGCCGATCGGATGTTGAGCGTGCCGGTGTTGATTGGCGGCGAAGAGTCTGGCGGTGTGGGCTATGGCAGCCACATTCCCGAGCGCGATGCGTTGCTCTCGGCGCTCTATGTGCTGGAAGCGGTGGTTAAGGCCGGCAAGAGCCTGGGCACGCTCTATGGGGCGCTGCAAGACAAGACGGCCTTCTTCAATGCCTACGATCGGATCGACTTGGCTTTGGCCAGCATGGCCGCGCGCGATCGGGTGTTGGGTCAACTGCAAAGCAACCCGCCCGCCGAAATTGCCGGTCAAGCCGTGGTCAGTTGCCAAACCACTGATGGCTATAAGTTTCGCCTGGCCGATGGCGATTGGCTGATGATTCGGTTTAGCGGCACGGAGCCGGTGTTGCGGCTCTATTGCGAGGGGGTCACGCTCGATCGCGTCCACCAGATTCTCGAATGGGCGCGGACTTGGGCAGAAGCGGCCAGCTAATATCTCCGGGCAGTCGCCGATCGCCTTGAGCCTAGCCAGTCATCAGAGATGGGGCGGGTGAAATCAGTCCAAACCTGGCGCGCAGGCGGGCAGCCTTGTCCGCCTGGCTTTCGTATGTAGACTGGCAACAGACAGACTCGCAAGGACAGAGGCTGATCGCCCAGCAGCCTTATTGAGGCGGCTTTTGTTGCAACTTTGCCAATTCCTCTTGGATGCGTTGCTTCAGGGCCGGATCGATCGCGTGGCTTTGGGTAATTTGGTTGAACTGGGCGATCGAGAGGCCCGTACCTTCGATGATCCCCTTGGTTTGGTTGCAGAACGACACGGCAATTTCCCGCGCTTCCTTCGACAGGGACTTGACCGTATCCGCCTGGGAGCAAATCACCACCGGCAAGGGCCGATCGCCCATCACCGCCTTCATCTCATTGGCCGCCGCTTGGCGCACCGGTTCGATCGCCAAAATCGCATCGGCGTATTGCGTCATCGTTGTAGACCCCGTAGACCCCGATGCGGTGGTTGCTTGTTGGGCCTGGGCGATCGTCATGGGAGCAACCAACAGCACGCTTAACCCCAGCGACACCCCCAACCAACGCTGAGTTGGCATCCAGCGCATGGGTTGTCGCCCACGATCAAAACCCAATGGCATTCTCTTCATTGCCTTCCACTGATTGATGGCTGCTGACTGATGGCTGCTTGATGATGGCGGCGACGGAAGCGCTAGCGCAAAGTTGTGGCTTTCGCGTTCTGACATGCCTGCTGATCGAGATCATCGAGATTATGGATATTTTAGGCGCTTTTCCAAGCTAGCCCCTCAGTCCCCACCGCCCGCCGGATCTTCATCTCGATAGCCATCGGGCAACAGGGTCGTGCGATCGTAAAGGGCCTGCGATAGGTTCAAACCCTTAGCCCGAAACAGGTTGACGCGATGGAGCTTGGCTCCGGCCAGTTGCGCCCGCTCCAAGTTGGCATTGGTGAAATCTGAGCCACGCAAATCCGCCGCTCGGAGGTCAGCCATATACAGATCCGCGCCCGAAAAATTGGCATGGCGTAGGTCTGCTGCCTGGAGGTTGGCATAGCGGAAATTGCACCGCACGCATTGGGCTTCCTGAAGGTTAGCCTCGGTCAAATTAGCTTGGTAGAGCTGGGAATTGCTTAATTCCACCCGCTGACCTTGCAAGCGTGACAATTGTGCTTGGCTCAAGTTGGCATAGGGTAAATGGGCCGCCTGCAAACAACTTTCTTGCAAGTCAATATTGGGTAATTCGGCTTCAAAAAGATTGATCGATCTTAAGTCATGTTTTTGAAAGCTACGTTGTCCCTGCTGATAGGCAGATTTTAATTCTTCTGCACTCAACTGCTGCATACGATCAATAGCGATAAAACGGTCTTAAGGTGAACCCGAATCAGCGTAGATTTCGACCAATTGATCTGGGTCGATTCTTTTAATTCAGATCCTTCAAATTCGGGTGGGTCACACCAGCTCCCAAAGCCGAATTCATGAATGACTCTTTCATCGCGATCGGTGAATCATCTCCACCAGCTCCAGGCAAGATGCAGTCCAAACCAGACGCTAGGACAAGACACGGACAAGCCGCCTGTAAGATTGCATGATGTCTTGAAGCTTCAATTCTTCTAACAGAAAATTACAACGATTGAATTGGATCTTAGATTTTTTTTAGATTCAATCACCGCAACTGGATTGCAAGTCCGGCTCTATTCAGAGGATCAATTTTGCGTTGTTTTTGACTGTTACGCTGCAAAATCAGATTCCTGTCCAGACTGGCTTTCTTCGGCGATCGCACCAGCCCACCTGTCGCCCTTCCAAGCTTGAGAATCGAACCCCAATTCAGGATTTTAAATAATTCATGAAATAGTTCAGAAAAATTGATAGCTCTTCTTTGACCCTGACCGATCGAGGCTCCTAATGGCTACCCTAGCTCTGTTCTGACCCCGTCCCGATCGCGCAGTGGGCTGCTGCCGACCGAGCACTAACCCGGTTAATTGGGATCTGGATTGGCAATCGGTCATGTTCGATCAACTCAGGTTTGGCCTCAACCATTCCAAAAATAGGCAGGCAGGATATCGAGCGGTTTTAACTCCCCCAGGTTGTCCTAATCAAATTGCAGATTTAGGTTGGGGCGATCGGCTGGCCTCCTGGGTGGGTTCGGGTTTGGTTCCCCTCGCGATCGCCCCCCATGGTCAGAGATTGGTCAGAGATGCACCGAGTCCCAACCATCAAAGCCCCTCGATCGGAAAAGTGCGGCGACGGCCATGGGGTGGCCTATGAAATTGGTTGATCGATTCACCCGCTCTGTTGTTGGATAGTGAGTGCGCGATCGTTCCTCGCTGAATTGGAAGCCATGCCCGAGGTAGAGTTATCCGTCGCTCAGTACTATCATGAGCGCACCAAGTACCATCCCGAGACGCTCGCCCGTCAGGCCCAGCCGATCGACTGGGATGCGCAGCCCAGCCCTTACAAAGACTATAAATTTGGCCTGTCTCTGGATCTCAAGCCCAGCGCCCTCGATACCCTTGATGAACCAGCGGCCAACTGGTGGCGGCGGCTCTCAAAGTTGCTGTATTGCACCTATGGCATCACTGCGCGCCTCCCCCAAATGGGCATGGTCTTGCGATCCGCACCCTCCGCTGGGGGGCTTTATCCGGCCGAAGTCTATGTCGTCTCCCGAGGCAACGATCGCCTTGGGGTGGGGCTATATCACTACCAAGTCAAAACCCACAGCCTGCTCCAGGTTTGGGACGATCCAATCTGGCCGGCCTTGCAGGAGGCCTGTTTTGAGCATCCGACCCTAGCGCAAGCCACCCTGGCTGTGATTACCACGGCGGTGTTTCAGCGATCGGTTTGGCGCTATGGCGATCGAGCCTATCGTCGGATTTATCTAGATACCGGACACCTGCTGGGCAATTTGGCCCTAGCCAGCACGTTGGCCGAATACACCGCAATCCCGATCGGGGGTTTTGATGATGATCGCCTGGAGCGGTTGCTCTTTCTGGAGCCTGATCGCGAGGGCGTAACAGCCGTGGTGGCGCTGTCAGACAGGACGGCGCTGGCAACCGAAGGGGGCATTGCAACCACGCCTGATTCCAAGGATGACCACCCCAACATTGCGCGAGCGCTGCCCTCACCGGTCGATCGCACCTATCCAGACTTACCCGATGGAGCCTTGTTGAGCTATCTGCATCGGGCGACACGCATTACCGGTCAAGACGGCCCAATCATGCCCCCTTGGCTGGTGCAAGAGCCGCCCCTCAGCACCGATAAATACAATTTGCCCTTTGGGCTGAAGCTCCCCTTGACGCATCACCCCATTGACTGGGGCGATCGGCTGCAAACCCTGGAGCGCACAATTCTCCATCGGCGATCGACCCGGGCCTACAGCGGCGATAGTCTCAGCTCCGACGAGTTATCCAGCATTTTGGGATTTGCCTACCAGCCCCAACAATACGCCGATCAAGGTCTTGATTCCCGGCCCGCCCTTTTTGATCCCTACCTGATCAACACCTTCGTGGCCGTGTCCGACGTGCGCGGCCTAGAAACCGGCTGCTATTACTACGCGCCTCACAGCAACGAGCTGCGGCAAATTCGATTTAAAAATTTCCGCAATGAGCTGCATTTTCTCTGTCTGGGTCAGGAGCTGGGGCGGGATGCGGCGGCCGTGGTGTTCCAGACGGCTGATCTGGCGGCGGCGATCGAGCGCTATGGCGATCGGGCCTATCGATATCTCCATCTCGACAGCGGCCACTACGGTCAGCGATTGAATTTGGCGGCGATCAGCCTGGGTCTGGGTGCAAGCGGCATTGCCGGTTTCTTTGACGATCAAGTCAACGATGTGCTGGGTATTCCCAACACCGAAGCCGTGTTATACATCACCACCTTGGGCCAAACGCGCCGTCGATCTTAGGCAATCGTCCTAGGCGATCGCCCTAGGCGATCGTCCGGGCTAACACCCTCGGCATCAAGCCCAACACCATCAGCACTATCAACACCATCAGTCCGATCGCAACAGCGGCTCTTGATACAACGGCACCGTAAAGGTCACCGTTGACCCCAGCCCCTCACCCAGGCTGTAGAAATTCATATCGCCCCCCATCGCCTCCACCAAACGCCGCGAAATCACCAGCCCCAACCCCGTGCCCCCATAGCGACGAGTTCGAGCCCCATCCACCTGGCTAAAGGACTGAAACAAGCGATCTTGCTTATCCAAAGACACCCCAATCCCGGTATCAGCCACCCGAATCCGAACCAAGCCTGGGAGTTGGCGATTTTGTACCGTCACCGGTTGCCGAATAATCTCAGCGCTCACAGTAATTCCCCCTTCGTGGGTGAACTTAATCGCATTCCCAACCAGGTTCAGCAGCACTTGCAGCAATCGCTGATCGTCCCCATAGATCATCAATTCATCATGGGTTTCCGGCAACTGCATATCATAGCGCAAGCCCTTCTGTTGAATTTGAGCTAGGGTAAAGTCCGAGGCGTGTTGGAACAGCTCGCGTAAATTAACTGGCGTGAGGTTGAGTTCTAGACGGTTGGCTTCAATGCGCGCAATGTCCAAAATATCGTTCAGGATATTCAGCAAATGCACGGCGCTGTTGTAGGCTTCCTGCAAAAATTCTTGCTGTTCTTCGGGATCGTCCACCATCCCATCCAGAATCAACTTGAGGAAGCCAATCACTCCATTGAGCGGAGTCCGAATTTCATGGGAGGTATTAGCCAAAAATTCGCTCTTGAGCTGTGAAACCTCTTCGGCTTGCTCGCGGGCTTCTTCGAGTTCCTGCTGTTTTTGGATGAGACGAATGTTTTTTTCTTGCAGCTCATGGGCCAGAGTTTGGCTTTCAGCAAAGAGGGTGGCATGGGAAATTGCCGTGCCCACTTGATCAGCTAGCTCGCGCATCAGCTCAATTTCTGCCGTAGTCCAGTGACGCACCCGATCGCACTGATAGAGCGCAATAATCGCTGTGGTTTTGCCTTGATGCCGAGCCGCCACCACCACACTCGACTGATTCCCAAAGGGGTCGTTACTGGTGTGTTCGATCGCCACTGGTTCGGCGCTGTCGAGGGCCCGGCCCATGGGTGCATCGGGAGCCAGCGACAACTCAGCCCCCAGCATGGGATGGTCATTTGCGCCGCGTGTGTGCTCCGCCACCACCCGCACGAGGTGACTTTGGTCGGCCCCTAAATAACTGCAAATAATTGCGCGATCGACACTCAAGGCCTGCACTAGGCCAAACACCGTTTGTTGCCAAATTGTTTCGAGATCGAGAGTTTTGCGAATGTTACGCGAAATCTTGGTCAGCAAAATTTGGTAGAGCGCCGAACTGAGGGGTAGTGTTCGGCGAATGCTGGTGGCAATTTTACTGAGTAATTTTTGGTGAGCATCAATGGCTGAGGGCAAGACTGTTGTGGCCATCGATTCTGCGATCGCCTCGGCTGTTGGATGGGGGATCGATCGCCCCGTTACCAACACGCGATCAGCCCGACCGTCATCGCCCAGTAACGGACTCAACACCAAATCGAAGGTCTGCGATCGCTCTTGCCAACGCATCCGACAGGTCGATCGCTCGGGCATCCCCTGCAACAGCACGCGCTGCAAAATATCGAAGTATTCCGGCAAGCTGACGGGGGCAAAGGCCGAGGGTTCCGAGGCACTGCTCCCAAAGGCATGGCAGTCGATCCCCAGGGCTGCTCCCTCACGCCAATAGAAGGCCCGATAGCGACCGTCGCCCTCTTGGATGTAGGCCAACTCTGCTCCCAGGTTGGCGATCGCTGCCGATGCTGCCGCTAGGTGATCCACCGGACTGGTTACTAGTGAAACGGGCTGATCGGTTTGAGCCAGTTGATTGACTTGATCGACTTGATCGAACGGGTCAGACACATCAGTTCGACCATCATCAGTTCGACCATCATCAGTCCGACCATCATGGGTTAGTCCAGCCTGCTCCATTGCCAGCGCCGCATCGGAAGAAGCATCCTGACTGGGATGTTGCGGTGAACTCGGGTCGGGTGGCAAGCGATCGCCAGCCGGAGTCGCAAGGATTGGTGGCGAAAAATCGGCGGACGAAGCAGAAACAGACATCACACACTCGCTTGCATAGGCAATAGATCGACAGGCCCCGAAGATTGCTCTGGGTTGTCCTGCCCGCTTGTTTCCATAGTGGCCGACCGCCACACCCACCAAGGGTCAAGGCGCAGGACTAGGGAATCATCAACCGGAACAGGGCCACGGCGGGGCCGGGTTCAAAAGATGCGCTGGCGTGGAGAGATGAGTAGGCAGCATCGATCGCCCGGAAAATCGGACAGAGGCGATCGCCGGGTTTGGCGATCGCGATCCACTTCGCTTGTCTAAACGCCCGGCAACGGTTGCGACCAGCAGCTATTGAGCCAGCGTTGAGTCTCCGCAGCAATCATCCTCAATGGCAGCCTAATGGCGGCAAAAATGGCGGCAAAAACACCCCAACGATTTACCTAGTAGTAGCACCAGAACCCCCGATTTGCATGGCCCATTCGTGAGCCCAGTCGTTCAGCCTAGTCGTTCCATTCCCCGCGAGGTGGCACCACTGGATTGCGCGGCAGCAGGCGGGACAGATCATCTTCGCGGGCTGGGCCACCACGCAGCCATTGGCGCACGGCGGCTTCGACAATCTTGCTGGGATCATCGGTGAGGTGATTGAGGCGATCGAGCAGTTCAGGATCCATCCGAACTAACAGTTCGGCTTTCGCGCGCTCCGGCCGGTTGCTGGGGGAACGGTCATCCATGGTTGAAGTGTCCATGTCCATTGGGGGTCTATCTCAAATCTAGGGGCGATTAGGCTGATCGGTGTGGGGTGGGGGGCGATCCGGTCACTGGTCGATGATGCGAGGCCCAGCGATCGCCAACCTGCACCACCCCAACCCAACGGGCAAACCCGTGACACATGAGCCAAGGGGCAGTGAACTCGCGACCCCTGACTGGCAATCAATCGTGACCACTATTAGAACCCGCCGTCACTAATTCAATTGTTTCATCGATCGCCAATCGAGCGTCATTATCCTACTTGCCAAATCCTACTTGCCAACTTGCGCGCCGGTTACCCAGATCCACCCCGGCTGCGCCCTGGCATCTATAGACCCGCAGACCCGCCGCGATCCAGACATCGGCGATCGATGAATTGCAAGACGAATCGCGAGACGAATCGCGATCGGAAACGACAGGAATTCGTAAGGAATTCGTTAAAATATTGTCGGCTGCCTTTGTTACAGAGCATCACAAGACCCAGTATGCGGCGTGTTTGCTCTGACCGATTCATGGCCCATCGGTGCGCCCCAGCCCTAAAGCCCCCAAGCGCACCCTAATCGATCGCCCCCAACTCCTCGCTTCGCCCTATCGCCCCGTAGCCATGACCGACGTGCCCGTTTCGCGGATCCGCAATTTTTCGATCGTTGCCCACATCGACCACGGTAAATCCACCCTGGCCGATCGCCTGCTGCAAGACACGGGCACGGTGGCCGCGCGCGACATGAAAGAACAGTTCCTCGACAACATGGAACTGGAGCGGGAACGGGGCATCACCATCAAGCTACAAGCGGCGCGCATGAATTACCGCGCCAAAGACGGCAATGACTACGTGATCAACTTGATTGATACACCCGGTCACGTGGACTTTTCCTACGAGGTGTCGCGCAGTTTGGCCGCCTGTGAAGGGGCCTTGCTGGTGGTGGATGCGTCCCAAGGGGTCGAGGCCCAAACCCTGGCCAATGTCTACTTGGCCCTGGAAAATAACTTAGAAATCGTGCCGGTCTTGAACAAGATCGACCTGCCGGGGGCCGAACCCGATCGCGTGGCCGGCGAAATTGAAGAGACGATCGGCCTCGATTGCAGCGATGCCATTCACGCATCGGCCAAAGAGGGGATCGGCATCGTCGATATTTTGGAGTCGATCGTCCAGAAAGTGCCGCCGCCGGCCGATACGGTGGACAAACCCCTGCGGGCCCTGATTTTCGACAGCTACTACGACAGCTATCGCGGCGTAATCGTCTACTTCCGCGTGATGGACGGTCGCCTGAAAAAGGGCGACAAAGTGCGGCTGATGGCCTCGGGTAAGGAATATGAAGTTGACGAGCTGGGCGTGCTGGCTCCCAACCAATGCCCGATCGGCGAACTCCATGCGGGCGAAGTGGGCTATCTGGCTGCCTCGATCAAAGCCGTGGGTGATGCGCGGGTGGGCGACACGATCACCTTGGTCAGCAAGCCGGCCGCCGAAGCCTGGCCCGGCTACACGGAAGCCAAGCCGATGGTGTTCTGCGGGCTGTTCCCGACGGATTCGGATCAATTTGGCGAGCTGCGAGAAGCGCTCGATCGCCTGCGCTTAAACGATGCAGCCCTCAGCTACGAGCCGGAAACCTCCAGCGCCATGGGCTTTGGCTTCCGTTGCGGCTTCCTGGGCCTGCTGCACATGGAAATCGTCCAAGAGCGCCTAGAGCGGGAATATAACCTCGACTTGATCGCCACTGCGCCTTCGGTGGTTTACCGGGTCAGCAAAATCGATGGGGAAGTGGTGCTGATCGACAATCCCAGCGATCTGCCCGAGCCGCAATATCGCGAAAAGATCGAGGAACCCTACGTCAAAGTGGAGATGATCACGCCTGAGAATTTCGTGGGCACGTTGATGGAGCTATCCCAAACCCGACGCGGGGTGTTTGTGGATATGCGCTACTTGACCCAGGGGCGGACGACGTTGATCTATGAAATCCCGCTGGCGGAGGTGGTGACGGACTTTTTTGACCAAATGAAGTCCCGATCGCGCGGTTACGCCAGCATGGAATATTCCTTGATTGGCTACCGGGAAAACTCCCTGGTGCGGCTGGATGTGCTGATCAATGGCGATCAGGTGGATTCCCTCTCGGCGATCGTCCACCGCGACAAGGCCTACTACGTGGGTCGCGCCCTGGTGGAGAAGTTGAAGGAGCTGATTCCGCGCCACCAATTCAAAGTGCCGATCCAAGCCACCATCGGCTCCCGCGTCGTGGCTAGCGAGGCGATCCCCGCCCTGCGCAAGGATGTGTTGGCCAAGTGCTACGGTGGCGACATTTCCCGCAAGAAAAAACTGCTCAAGAAGCAAGCGGCGGGTAAAAAGCGGATGAAGGCGATCGGGACAGTCGATGTGCCTCAGTCAGCTTTCATGGCAGTGCTGAAGATCGATCGCGAATAGGGTGCTACGTCCCAGAGCCAGTTTCCATGACATTCGGAGTCATCCGGAGTGATTCGGAGCATTGGTGTAAGGGGAAATGATTTCGCTTGTAAATCAACTGGAAAGAGCGCCACGGCGGCGCTCCGAACTACAATAGGTCATCAAAAATAGGTCATCAAAAATAGGTCATTAAAACGGCGGTTGATCCAAACGCCCCCGCCCCCACAGGGTGAAGGCGGTTCACCCCCGTTCACCTGTTCCCAGACGGTTTGTCTGAGCGGCCTGCCCGTTCGATAGCCGAGCCGATCGCCCCCCCACCCTTGAAGACTCCGCGCTAGTGCGCTATGACCGGTTCCTCGTTGCCGCCTCTGAAGTCTCAGTTTGAGCCGGGATCTATTCCGGGTCGCGAGATCCCTTGTCCCCGATCGCACTCGGGAGCCGGTTCGGATGAGTAAGCCCACTGTGCTGGTGATCGACGACGAAGCGGATATTCTCGATCTGCTCTATCGCACGCTCCACCGTGAATTCAACGTGCTGCGGGCCAACAACGGCCCGGAAGCCCTCGAATTGCTGGCCAGTAATTCGAGTGTGGCGGTGATTGTGTCTGACCAGCGGATGCCGCTGATGAGCGGAACCGAATTTTTGAGCTTGACGGCCGAGCAATATCCCGACGTGATGCGGATTATTGTCACTGGCTACACGGATGTGGACGACTTGGTGGAGGCGATCAACTCCGGCAAGGTTTTCAAATATGTCACCAAGCCTTGGGATGACGAAGATCTCAAGGCTTCGGTGCGCAAGGCGGTCGAAACCCACAACGTGCTGCGATCGCGCACGCGGGAATTGCGCCAGTCCCTGCGCCGGGAATCGCTGCTCAATGAGGTATCAACCACCATTCGCAGCGTCCTAGATTCGCGGGCCATGCTGCAAACGATCGTGGAGGCGGTGGGCCAGGCTTTGCAGTCGAGCTGTTGCCTGCTGCGGCCGGTGGAGGACAACCACCTCACCGACGAGCAATTTGTTTATTGGTCGAGCGATCCGGCCGATGCGGCCCAGCAATCGGTCGAATCCCTCTTTGCAGATTTGATGGCGACAGCGTGGCCGGTGGAATCGGCGCTCTCGATCGACGATGTGGCTACCGATGCCTGTTTCCAGTCCTCGGAGCCGAGCTGGCAGCAACGCTTGCAATCCTTTGAACGGCTGGAAATTTGCTCCAGTATTTTGGTGCCGATGGTCTATCGCGGTGAGATCGCGGCAATTATGGCGCTGCACCGCTGTGGAGAGGTGCGTCCTTGGAGTGAAGAGGATGTGCAGTTGGCCGTGGCGGTGGCTGACCAAGCATCGCTGGCCCTGGCCCAAGCGCGGGCCTACGAACGGGTGCGCGCCCTGGCCGATCGCGAGGCCTTGGTGAATGCGATCGCGACGGACATTCGATCGAGCCTAGATCCTAAAACGATCTTTGCCACCATCACCCAGCAGTTGCGCCAAGCCCTCAAGTCCGATGGCTGTGCCCTATCCCTGTGGACGAAGGATGACGAATATGTCCAGTGCGTCGGGTTTGACGAAGCGCCCCCACCCGGCAACGAACATGCGTTGCAGGTGATCTGGACACCCCAACAGGTTGACCCCGTCGCTGCCGCGCGCCAAACGGAACCCCTGCCCCGCTCGATCGCCCCGATCGCCAGCAATCCCGTGTTGCAACAACTGATCGACGAGCAACAGCCGATCGCGATCAACGACCTAACCCACAGCGACTTTTCCAGCAGCTTGCCCCTAAAGCAGCAGGCCAAGGCCCTACTGGTAGTACCCCTACTCTCCGAGGGCAAAATCATCGGCAGCATTTCCTTGCGCCAAAGCACGCCCCGTAACTGGCAACGCACGGAAGTCAAACTGGTGCAGGCCGTGGCCGTCCAAGCCGCGATCGCCGTGCAGCAGGCCCGGCTCTACCAAACCACCCGCCAACAGGCCGAACAGCTCCTGGCCCTCGATCGCCAAAAAACCGAATTTTTCCAAAACATTTCCCACGAATTCCGCACGCCCCTGACCTTGATGATTGGGCCCCTGGAAGCGGCGGTGAACCAACAGGCCGACTTGCCCTACGACCAAGCAGAAGTGGCCCTGCGCAACTCACGCCGCCTGTTGCGGTTGGTTAACCAGCTCTTGGACTTGCAGCGGGTGGATGCGGGACGGATGCAACCCACCTTTCGCCCCTGTAACTTGGCGGACTTCACAGGCTACATCGTCGAATCCTTCCGGCCCTACTGCGAGCGCAAGGGGTTGACCCTAGGGGCCAATCTGCAAGCCTGTCCCGACACCTACTTGGATGCCGAGCGCTTTGACAAGGTGGTCTATAACCTGCTGTCGAATGCCATGAAGTTTACGCCGCGCGGTGGCGAAATTGCCGTGACGGTGCAAGCCACGGGCCAACATTACCTCCTGCAAGTGAGTGATACCGGAATTGGCATCCGCACCGACCAAATTCCCCACCTATTTGAGAGATTTCGACAGGCCGAAGGCTCCGTCAGTCGGGGCTATGAAGGCACGGGGCTGGGCTTGGCCCTGGTGAAGGAGCTGGTCGAACTCCACGGCGGCCGGGTGACGGTGGAGTCGGAATATGGCCGCGGAACCACATTTTCGGTATGGCTCGATCGCGGCTGCACCCACCTGCCGCCCGATCGCACCCTGGATCAGCCCGTGGCGATCGAAGGCAGTCGCGCCGCCGTGGAACTAGCCGACTTAGCCGCCGAACTGCTGGAGCATCAGTTGGCCGCCAGCGACGTGACTACCGATGCCAGCGTTGCCGAAACGAGCGATCGCCCCCTGGTGTTGGTCGTAGACGACAATCCCGACCTGCGCAGCTATGTCAGCAGCATCCTGCGCAAACATGACTACGCCGTAGTAGTGGCTCGAAATGGTTCCGAAGGCTTCGCCGTGGCCCAAAACCGCCATCCCAGTCTGATCCTCACGGATTTAATGATGCCCGGAGTCTCAGGATTAGACCTAATTCGGATGGTGCGTCAGGATGCAAACCTCCAGGGCACACCGATTATTTTGTTGACGGCTAAGGCCGATGCCGATACGCGCGTGGAAGGGGTGGAAATTGGTGCCGATGCTTATTTAGCCAAACCCTTTGACGATCGCGAACTCCTCGCCGCTGTGCACAACCTGATTGCCCTCAAGGCCAACGAGCGCAAGGTCTCAGAACTTAACTCTTACCTCACCGAGTCAGTGCTGCGGCGGTTCCTGCCCAATGCCCTGGTTGCGAAGGCGGCCGCGGGCGATCTGCGCCTAGATTTGCAACCGGAGCCTCGCCTGATTACGGTGCTGTTTAGCGACATTGTGGGCTTTACGCAGCTCTCGAATACGGTGCGATCGCGCAAGGTGGCCGAGCTGCTGAACGAATATCTATCGGAAATGACCCACATCGCCTTTGCCAATGGCGGCACGATCGATAAGTTTATGGGTGACGCAATTTTGGTGCTGTTTGGCGCACCCGAAGAAGCCACCCCCAACGAACAGGTGCGGCGAGCCATCCGCACGGCCCGGCAAATGTCAAGCCGCCTCGCCGAGATGAACCGCGCCTGGGGTGAGCAGGGGATTCCTTCGGTGCGGTTCCGCTGCGGCATCCATCAGGGCACAGCGGTCGTCGGGATGTTTGGCAGCGAGGAGCGATCGGACTACACGGCGATCGGCCCCTGCGTAAACATTTCCTCGCGGATTCAGCAAGCTGCCCGCCCGGGAACTGTCCTCGTGTCAGCAGCAGTGGCCGACTACCTCGACGAAAACGACATCGAAAAGGTTGGCCCCCTTGAGCTGAAAGGAGTGGATGAAACGGTGCTAACCTTCTCCGTCAATTTGGATGTAGATGACTAACGGGGCGATCACCTCCTATCGGGCTGGTTGTCACCAACAAATCGGGTAAACGAATCGGTAGTGCCGTAATTTAGTAATGATGAGCGGGTGAAAGCCTTACGGTGTAAGCAATCTTTTTCCAAAAAGCATCACCTCACAGGCACTACCAGTTTTTCAATTTCTTCGATGGCGGGCGCTGCCCCATGACAGCACCGACGCAAATCAGGATTGGCATTTGGGTAGGGGCGACTACGAGCCATTGCTCAACTGTCTACAGGATTGATGGCTACAGCTTAACTTTCTTAAGTTGAAGCCAATGGTTTCAAACCCGCCCCTACCGGGATTTTGGAAATCAACAGGCGGTTGGGGTTGGGTTAGCGCTCGTTGAGGGGTGGGAGGCTGTTGACGATCGCGACGGTTTCCAAACTGACGCGGAGTGGTTGGGGTTGTTGGTGATGCCGCTGTCTTTGTCTTTGGTGATTTGGTAGCGTTCCATGATCCATTCGATCGCGGATCGATCGCACACTTTGTAGTCATAGGCGGCGAGGGGAATGTTGATCAGTTTGATTTTGTGGTTATAGATAATTGTGGTTTTGTCGATTTGTTTGTTGTGGCGGCCGAAGGTCATTTTGGTGACTTGGTAATCGTCGGCTTCGACAAAGAGGGTTTCTTTGAGTTCGTCGATCGGGTAGGGTTCGATCGCCTCATAATTCAGATGCCAATGGGCGAGTTGGCGACCGGCGCGGCTGAAGGCCCAGAAGTCGGCGGCGAAGGGAATCCGGGGCAACATTTTCTTCAGGTCGGCGGCGAACCGGGTTTTATATTCGGGGCTGTGGAGGATGCCGTAGACGTAATAGAAAATGTCTTCTTTGGTGATTTTGGGGTCGCGATAGGTGGTCTGAAAATCCTGCAAAATCGCGTCGGGTATGTTGTCGTTGCGGCGATAGTCGCTTTGGTTGGGGTCGGCGGTTTGGAAGAGTTCGCCGAGGTCGGTGTTTTTGGTGTATGTATAGAGGGGGAAATATTGAGTTTTTGAAACAACTTCGAGATCAGGAAGAATATTTGTAATTAGTGCTGAAAAATTTTTAAGAGAACCAGCACCATTTATACCAATTGCCAGGTTTTCCAGAGGGGCGATCGGGAAAATCTTTGGCATTTGGTAAACGCAGTTATTAAATTGTCGATCAAAGTAAGAATATTGTTTGCAAAACGGACGGTAGACACTACGGACAATATGACTGTCTTCAAAACTTCCCTTTTTATTGCGCCCTAAATCTTGCTTGATCTCTCTCGTCCAACTAATTTTGGTTGAATCAGTATTGATAAAACTATCGACATTGGGTTTAGTTCCTGCGATCGCTTGATACTGCTCAACCTGTTGATTGTAAAAATCGATCATGCGGCTCATGTTATTAGCAACCGCATCACGCGAGAAGTTGTAGCACCACACATCACGATTAGTTTTTACACCACTAGAATACACATCAAAGATCGTTTTTGCTGTGATGTTTTTCTTGTCACCCATGGAAATGAACGCATCAAAGACTGGATCGCGTTGATTAATCCAATCATGGCTATCATTGGGTGTGATAGTTTGCCAATTAATTCCAGAAATATCTCTAAATTTCTGAATTTTTTCCAGCTTTTCTGAACGCTTCAGATAATCTCCAATGTCATGATACAAAAGCTGGCATTTGCCTTGATATTCAGGATTTTTGATTAGAATTGTGATTGCAACTGGGGCGAGACTTCCACCTTTTCCACCCAACGCTGCAAATAGTGGGTGTCCTTCTTTGCGACAGGTTTCTCCTGATGTCCGACCATTACCCCGCAAGTTAAACACGTAAATCTTACTAAACTCATCTGTCAGGCATTTACGAAGACCATCGGCCGAGTTACTGTCAATGAATGAGCCATTTGTTACAAAACAGATAATTCCCTGATTTTCGATGCGATCACTTGCCCAACGAATCGCCCGAATATAAGAATCATAAAGACTATTTTTTAATGTCGCGCTGGAATATTTGGCATAAGTCTCGGTAATCCGACCATCCAATGCGTCATATTTCAGATTCTTGTTATTGTCATTCTCGCTGCCCTGCCCCGCCGAATAGGGCGGATTGCCAATAATCACCCGAATATCGCGCCCTTTCTGCGCCTTCACCCGTTGATTATTTTCAGGAAACATCAAATCTTCCAACGTTCCC
>RDXB01000048.1 GCA_004292515.1 Oscillatoriales cyanobacterium | reverse complement strand
GACGAGGGCGATCGGGCCAGCTCTTGCAGCTTTTGGGTTGAGATCTGTTGTGGCTCACTCACCAGGGTGGCCACGCGATCAAGCTCGGCCGTGGGCGAGCTAGTCGATTGATCCAGCCGGCCGGTCAGCCAATCTCCCCAGGGCAGCAGGGCCGCACCCGTCCCCAGGGCGATCGCACCGGCCACACCCAAGCCGACCAACCAAGGGCGATCGCGCCCCAGCCGTTGCAACTTTTGCAATCCGCTTCCCCACTGTCCTGCAAACTTCACGATTGGCCTCGGCGATCGACATCAATGGCAACGGACACACAGGCGGCGGCCGCAAACAGAGCGAGAGACTGGCGAGATCTAGGGGGCAAGGGGTTTAAACCCCTTGTTGATCATCGATGCATCCCCTTGTCAATTGCCAACGCATCCCATTTGCAGGGCATCAATCCTGAGCGAATTCCGCCGTTGCCATTGTGCCGCAAGCTTTAGCCGGATGTGGGGTAGGCGATCGCCTCTAGTCGTTCGCGATCGGTCGAAGCCGCGATCGGTTGGGGTAGTGGTTCCATCAGTGGCTCGTTAAACAGCACCATCGTGGTGGTGTGGTTTTCTTGGAAGCCAATCCGTTCGTAAAAGGCCTGCTGATTGGTGGTCATCAAATAGACGCGCTCCACCCGGCAAAGGTGAGGATGGGCCAGCACCGTTTGCACCAGCTTGCGCCCGATGCCTGCGCCTTGGTAGGTGGGATGCACCACCACATCCCAAATCGTGGCCCGAAAAACCCCATCGGAAGTGGCCCGCGCAAACCCAATCAGTCGATCGCCATCCCAAGCCGTGATCGTGGGGTGGCTGTTGGTCACGGCCACGCTCCAGTCCTCGCGTTGTCGATCGCGCGCCCAAAATGCGGTGTCATGAAACAACTGCTGAAGCTGGTCGAAGTCAATATCTTCAGCACGATCGCGAAACTGAATGTGGCTGCAATCGAGGGTCATGGCAGGGGCAAGCAAATCAGTCAATTGCAGTTGATGGTAAACGAGGATTTCTGAATCGTGCAGGTTCTCCGGTAACGGAATTTGGGATCGAGATTGTGCGACTGCGATCAGCCCTCCGCAATCCCATCAACTGATGCAACCAATTGGAATGGGTTTTCGTTGGTCAGCCGTGAAATTGAGGATCGATCGAACAATCAGCCCCAGTAGTGCGGCTGCCTTAATTCGCTGGGTCAACGTTGCGAGTCAGTCGTCGTAACAAGGGGCTTAAGCCCCTTGCTGCCTAACGATTGGGCAACGGTATCAGCCATTTGTATTGACCTATCCAAATCAGCTTGCCACGCTACTAGGGGGTGACCTGTAGCTTGCTCAGTTCGTTGCGCGCGGCTTCGTAGCAATCGAGCTGACCGCGATCGAGACACAACTTCGCCGCCTGCCGAAAATCCGCCGCCGCCGGGGCCCGATTACCCAAATTCACCTGGGCCAAGCCCCGCTGCTGGTAGGCCATGGCATAGCGTTCATTCAGGGCGATCGCCTGGTTCAAATCGCTCAGGGTGCCTTGGGGTTCACCCAGGGCTTGGCGAGTCAGGGCACGGTAATAGTAACTCTCGGCATCTTTGCTATCGAGGCGAATCGCCACGGTCAAATCCGCCAGGGCCGAGGACAAATTATTGGCGGCAAAGTAAGCCCGGCCGCGCACTTGGTAAGCACTGGCACTGTTGGGATCAAGGCGAATCGCCTGGGAACTATCGTTGACGGCTCCATCGCGATCGCCCGTGAGAATTTTGGCCAAAGCTCGCCCCCGATAGGCCGCCGCCCAACCGGACTGTTGGCCCAGCACCTTGTCAAAGTCAACGATCGCCCCGGCCGCGTCGCCCAGTTCCAGCCGTGCCAGCCCCCGACCCAAATAAGCCGGACTGAGGTTAGGAGCCGCCTTGAGAGCGCGATCGTAGCTGGTGAGGGCACTTTGCAAATCGCCTAGCCGGTCTTGGGTCGCCGCCAAATAGACTCGCACGGTGGCGTTTTCGGGTTCGAGTTGCAGGGCCTGGTTAAAATCCGCCAAGGCCGCATTCCAATTGCTGCTGTAGTAGTAGGCCGCGCCACGCAGGAAATAGGCCCTTGTGTTGTTGTGCCAACTCAGGGCTTGGGTCGCATCGGAGATTGCCTTGCCGTAGTCCCAGGCGCGATCGGTGGGCACTGCATCCCCCTCCACCATGCGAGCAATGCCGATTAGCTCATTGACCGATGTGTTGCGGTTCACGGTGAGGTCGGTGGGCACCTCTGACCAACGCGACAAAATGGCTTGAGACATCAACCACTGCGGCCAGCCCAACTGCCACAACACCATGCTGCTGGCCAGCAAACCCACCAGGCTGGCAACACCGGGCCACCAACGCTGCCACAGACCGGCCCAATCGATCGCCTCGGGTAAAGCCGCGGCCTCGGCATTGGACGACGCATCATCGGGTCCCAAACCCATCAGCGGCAACAAGTCCACCAGCACATCTTCAGCGGTGGCATAGCGCTGTTGGAACGAGGGATGCAACATCTTGTCGAGCACAACTCCAAACCCTTGACTGGTGGTGATACTCGTGCGCCAGTTGAGCCGACCGCTGACAGGATCTTGGGAATCGCGTAGGGCCTGAAGTTCCTCCGACGACAGGCCGCCAAGGGCCTGAACGGCGATCGCCCCGACCGCATAGATGTCGCTGTTGAACTGGGGGTTGCCATAAAACTGCTCGATCGGCATATAGGCCGGCGTGCCCGCTGCGATCGTCCGGGCCGCCGCCGATTCCCCGTCAGTTTGCAAAATTTCCTTGACAGAACCAAAGTCAATCAACACCAACCGCCCATCAACACTGCGCCGAATCAGGTTGGCGGGTTTGATATCCCGATGGATCACCCGGTTGCCATGAACAAAGGACAGAATTTCTAAAATTTCCGCCATGATCGCCATTACCCGCTGTTCGGGCAGAGGCTCACCCGCCACTAGTTCCCGCGAGAGGGGATGGCCGGGGGCAAATTCCTTGACCAAGTAGAACTGCTCATTTTCCTCAAAAAACGCCAGCAGCCGAGGAATTTGCGGATGGGTGCCCAAACGTTGCAGCATTTCTGCTTCCCGCTGGAACAGGCGGTGGGCATTTTTGGCGGCGGTGGGGTTGGGCCGCAGCAAGCGCAGTTGCTTGACGACGCATTGGGGATACCCCGGCCGGCGCAGGTCGGCGGCCAAGTAGGTTTTGCCAAAGGCTCCAGAGCCAAGCACTTGCAAAATGCGATAGCGCTTGTCGAGCAGTTGGCCGATCGTGATGGATTCCTTGCTCAAGGTCGGTCTAGAAGGGCGATCGCTCCCAGCAGCCCAGGCCCGATCGAGCGGGCCAGACCAGCCAGGGAGGCGTGGGGATGGCTGATTCTGAATTTATAGCAGGGGCGCGAGCGAATGGTGCGCACCACCGGGGTCAGTCGCCTTGGGGCCTAGGCGATCGGCTGGGGGTCGGGTGGGCTTCGATCATGCAACGGGGCTGGCCCACCGATCGCCTAGGGCTGGGGTGGCGGGCTGACCGGGGCGGGGCTGGCGGGCGATGGCTCGGCCGGGTCTTCGTCTGATGAGAGTTTAAGCTCTGGCGGCACTTTACCTGCTTGGATCAGTTGAATTTGATACTGGGCATCGCGATAGCAACCGAGGCGGCCTTCATCGATGCAGAGTTTGGCGGATTGTTGTAGATCCGTGAGTGCGCCGGTTTGATCCCCTTGCTTGAGACGGGCGATCCCCCGATCGTAATAGGCCAGAGCATGGTTGGGTTCGAGGGCGATCGCTTTGTCTAGGTCTTCGATCGTACCTTCCACTTCGCCCAAGTCCCAGCGGGTGAGGCCCCGGTTATAGAACGGATCGGGATCATCGGGTTCCAGTTGAATCGCAAGGTTGAAATCCTTGAGGGCCGCTTGCAAATTCCCGGCCCGACGATTGGCCAAACCTCGGTTTTGGTAGGCGAGGGCGTAGTTGGGGTTGAGCTGGATCGCTTTGGTGGCATCGTCGATCGCTCCCTGTTGGTCATCCAGATTTGATCGCGACAAACCCCGATTTAGGTAAGCCGGGGCCAATAGGCGGGCGGGAGTTCCCTTGTGGGCAATCACCCGGTTGTAGTCTTCGATGGCTCCACGATCATCCCCAATGTCCCCCCGCACATTGCCTCGGTTCAGGTAGGCTTGCACCAGGTTGCCGTCATAGGTCAAGGCCCGATCGTAGTCTTCGATCGCCCCCCGAGCATCACTGAGCCGATAGCGGGCATTGCCCCGTTGAAAATAGCTGGGTGCATGGCGCGGCCGCAGCCGAATTGCCCGATCGAGATCGGCGATCGCTTTTTGATAGTCACCCGCTTCCCCATAGGCCGCCCCCCGTTGGAACAGGGCCTCGGCATTGTTGGGATCGGCCTGGAGGGCTTGGCTGTAGTTGGCGATCGCCGCTTGCAGGTTCTCGGACTTGAGCTGTTCACTGCCGCGATCGATCCAATAGCGCGATCGCAGCGGATCCACCAACAGCAATGCACCAATGCCCAAGGCCGCCACCAGCACTCCCACCCCCAACCACAGGCGGCGATCATGCCAGCGATTGACCAACGGCTCTTTGGCTGCGGTTTGGGCCGCCGATGTGCCCGCATTAGATGCACTCAGGCGATTGCGCAAGCCACTAATGCCCGCGCCGCTAGCACTCCCACTGGTGCTATTCGACAGGCCATAAATTTCTTGCAGATCGTGCAGGGCCTCGGCAGCGGACTGGTAGCGGCGATCGAAATAGGGCAACACCAACCGCTCAATCAGCGCCACCAAACCGGGATGCAGGTGTTCGTGGTTGGGCCAATCGAGGTGACTGGGGCGATCGCCATTGTTGTCCTTGGCCTTGGGTAATTGGTCAACTGGCAACCCCGTCAGGGCCTGAATGCAAATTGTGCCGATCGCATACAAGTCGCTGTTGTAGAGCGGGTTGCCCTGCAATTGCTCCGGTGGCATATAGATTGCTGCTTCCGGCGACGGGGGCGGGACGATCGCATCGGCCCGAGCTGAGGGGTTGGCAATTTCCTGAATCAATCCAAACTCGATCGGCACAACATGCCCATCGACCGATCGCCGAATCAGGGTTTGGGGCCGCAAGTTGCGGTGAATCACGCCATTTTTGTGGACAAAATCCAACACCTCCAAGGTGTCTTGCAGCAGGCGAACCACGTAGTCTTCCGATTGGGGTTGCCCCACTTTCAGCTCCGAGGCGATCGGCACGCCTTGGATCAACTCTTCAATAAAAAACAGTTGCCCCTCTTGCTCAAAACAAGCCAAGAGCTGCGGAATCCGATCGTGGGTTCCTAGCTTTTCGAGGGTTTCGGCTTTTTTCTTAAACAGCAACTGCACCACTTGCAGGGCTTTTGAGTTGCGGCTGGGGAACTGAAACTGGCGGACAATGCATTGTGGCAAGCCCGGCCGACGCAAATCGGCAGCCAAATAGATTTGCCCGAACGCTCCGGACGACAGGATTTCTACGATCCGATAGCGCCGGTCGAGCAGTTGACCGACTGAGAGCGTCACCATAAGGCCGGGCTGCGATTACTGGGTTGGTTTTGAAACCAGTGGGCTGAGGGTGGCGAGCGGGCGAGCGGGCGGTTTTTGCCTAGGGCGGGGCCGGCGATGGCAAGGCGCTCGTTTTCAGTTTAAACCACCCATCCCCAGCCAACGACCTTTGGCGAGGGGCGATCGCTGCCTGATGATTCTTCGTAGATGTTGGTATGGTTTGGCACTCATGGGGCAAAGCGGCCGGCAGCCATCTCGAAAAATGACCTGCCGACCGAATTCCACCTGCGGGCGACTCGACTCACCCTAGAACCAGTCGATTGCCCGCCGCACAAAGGCCAGACCCAGCAAGGAATTACCCTGATCATCCAGCGGGGGGCTATAGCAGGCGATCGCCCCGACACCGGGCTGCACCGCCCAGACCAAACCACTCACGCTGGACTTGGCGGGCCAGCCCACCCGTTCCATCCAATCGGGCGACTGTTGGTAAAGTCCCCCAACGGCCATCATGTCTAAGACTTCGGCGATCGCCTCGGCCCAGTCATCGAGAGGTTCTGCCAACCAACAACCCAAGCTCGCCAAGTCCGGCAAGGTCAGGGTTGTGCAACAGATCCGGTTATAGGTGTCGAGGGCCAAGGTCGCGTCCTCCAGAGTGCCGAATTGCACGAGGGTTTGAGCGATCGCCTGGTTGTGCTGGTTCGGCAGCGATTGCACCGACGCACAGAGGGTTTCATTCACCGGCAGCAACAGGCCCCAAGTTTCGTAACACCACCGTTGGAACAGTCGTACCCGATCGCGCGCGTTGCGGCCCGGAATCAGACCCGCCAAGGCGATCGCCCCACTGTTGAGCATGGCGTTGCGCGGGCGGCCCCCATCTTCGAGCAGTTGACTCAAATCGTTGTAGGGCAAGGCTGATGGTTGGCAGTCCAGCAGCGATCGCACCGGGTCTATCCCCAATATCCGTAAGGCATAGAGCAACAGCAAGGGCTTGACCACACTCATCAGCACCAGGGGTTGGCGAGGGCGCGATCGCGACCAAGTGCGGCCATCGATCGCCCGCAACGCAGCCCCAAACGCCTGGGAATTTGCCTGGGCGAGGGCGGGCACGTAGTCCGGCAAATAGCCTGACGGGATGTTTTTTGCCAGTTGTTGCACGAGTTCATCCAAACGATCGACCAGGCGATCGGCTTGGTTTAGGTGCGGCATGGTCAGGAGTCCAGTCATCGCAATCGACCTACCTCGGGCTGGCTTGAGAAGAAAACCCTAGCCCCACTTATTACTGTAGGGATCTCTCACCGGTCGATTACGCGATCGCAAGTTGGGCGACTGTTTCTTAATGACTTTTGCATGAAGCACCGATCGCAATCCCCACTAATCTTTGAACTTTTCTGTGAAATTGTTGAAGTTAGTAGCGACCCCGTCACTATTCCCAAGGGGATCGGCCACACTGGAAACGCATTCAGCCTCAACTGAGTTTCAATCGGTTGCGATGAATTACACGGCATTCCATTGTCTAGCCACCAGGTCTAGCCACCAGGTCTAGCCACGACGAGAATCCAGCAGCCCTCTCGACGAGGAACGATCCATGGCCCGAACTTTGCTCGAACAGCTCCGTGAAATGACGATCGTCGTTGCCGACACGGGCGATATCCAGGCGATCGAGCGGCTCAAACCCCGCGATGCCACCACGAACCCATCGCTGATTACCGCTGCGGCCCAAATGCCGCAATACCAAGACATTGTGGATCAGACCCTGTTGGAAGCACGGGCCGAAAAAGGTAAGCAAGCAACGGCCTCCGAGGTTGCTTCCCTGGCCTTTGAACGGTTGGCAGTGGCCTTTGGTAAAAAAATTCTGGAACTGATTCCGGGGCGCGTGTCTACGGAGGTGGATGCCCGCCTGTCCTACGACACAGAAGCCACGATCGCCAAAGGTCGCTACCTGATTTCGGAATACGAAAATGCAGGCGTGCCACGCGATCGCATCTTGATCAAAATTGCCTCAACCTGGGAAGGCATCCGCGCTGCCGAAGTCCTCGAAAAAGAAGGCATTCACTGCAACCTCACCCTGCTGTTTGGTCTGCACCAGGCGATCGCCTGTGCCGAAGCTGGCGTAACGCTGATTTCGCCCTTCGTCGGTCGCATCTTGGATTGGTACAAGAAAAAACTCGGTCGCGACTCGATTCCCGCCCCGGAAGATCCCGGCGTGTTGTCCGTAACGCGGATTTACAACTACTACAAAACCTTTGGCCACAAGACCGAGGTGATGGGGGCCAGCTTCCGCAACATGGGTGAAATTGTGGAGCTGGCCGGCTGCGATTTGCTGACCATTTCGCCGGCCCTGCTCGATGAACTGGAAAGCACCACAGGCGAGCTGGTGCGCAAACTCAGTCCCGAGGCGATCGGGGACGAGGCGATCGAAAAAATCGAAATGACCCGCGAATGTTTCGATCAGATGCATATCGAAGATGCCATGGCCAATGAGAAGCTCAAAGAAGGAATTGAAGGCTTCTCCAAAGCCCTAGAATCCCTCGAATTGCTGCTGAAAAATCGGCTCGCCACCCTCGAAGGCAGCGAAACCCTCACCCACGCGGCCGACGATATCTTTCACGTCTACGATCTCGACGGCGATGGGTTCATCACCCGGGAAGAATGGGCCGGCAGCGATGCGGTATTTGATGCCCTGGATGTGAACCGTGATGGCAAAATCACCCCCGCTGAAATGGCGGCGGGCTTGGGTGCGGCTTACGGCCATCACCTCGTCGGCGTGGGCTAGAGCAAGGGCAGCAACTAATCGCTCGTTGGCATCAGTTTCATCACTGGGCTTTGCCAACGAGCGTTGACTCGGGCTAGGGCGATCGGCTAGAAGAGGTTTGCAGCGGGGCCGCGCTCATGGAATGGCGATCATTCAGCTCGTAAAAACCGGAAGTGGGGTCGAGCCTGTGTAGTGGTAATCGTGAGCGATCGTCGCTTGCAGATGATCGCTCACCAACCCCAACATTAAATACCCCATGAGACATTGGAACATTGAATTTCCCAAGAATTTTCCAATGTTTTGTGGTTACTAAAACAAACCGTTCGATCGCCCTAGACACCCACAAGAGGATGTCTGAAAAGCCAAGATTGATACTTTTCATGCCCCATCGATCGACATCAACAAGGGGCATAGGGGCTGTTATCAAATCCCTGAAACCCTGATTCTTGCGTTGCTTGATCGTGAGGGGCAAGGGGCTTGAGCCAATTGTCTAGGGCGGTTGGGCTAGGAAAATTGGTCGTTCCAGCCCCAATCAAGCTCATTTGATGACACGCCCTAAGCCCCTTGCTGCCACGACTATTGGTGCTTAGTTCGCACCGAAAGTACTTGTCAGACATTCCCTAAGTCACCCCCAGAATTCGCCACCTGTCATTCGCCAATTCGCCAATTCGCCAATATGTTTAAAAACCTCAGCTTAGAACAACGCCTGATCACAGCCTTTGGATTTACGGGTGGAATCACACTGGTTGTGGCCCTAGTCGGCTGGAGCGGCACATTTCGTCTGAGTAAACACATTGACACGTTTGCCAATACCGTTGCACCAAGTCTAGACGGCATTTGGGCAGTCAATGAGGGGCAAACCCAGATTGAATCTGCGGAACGGGCACTGGTTAATCCCAGTACAACCTTGCAGGAACGCCAAGCAGAACTCACACGAATTAATAATGCTTGGCAGCAAATCAATGCAGGTTTTGAGGAATATGACAAAACGGTACTAACTGCCGAAGAAGAGAAAAAGTATCAAGCCTTAAAAATTGCTTGGGCGAACTGGAAACAAAACCACACTCTATTGCTGACCTTGCATCAACAATATCAACAGTTGTCGGCAGCTAGTGGAGTTGCCGGATCAGTTCCGGCTAATCGTATTAACGATGCAGATGTCCTACTCAGACAGCTACAGGATCGTGCAAGAGCCAATCGCCAATCTTTTGATGCAGCAACCAGTTTGCTTCTAGATATTCTGAAAATCAATCAGGACGTGGGCAAAGCTGCAGAAATTCAAAGCTTGGCGGAAATGCAACGAACCAGCCTGTTTGCCATTATTGGCATGATTGCAGGGCCGCTACTAGCTATTTCATTTGGGATTTACTTTGCCAGGACGATCGCCAAGCCCCTAGGAGCCAAAATTGCCGGTGTGGTGAAAGTTGCCCAACAAATTTCCGATGGTGATTTAACTGCAACTGTCATAGCCTCTGATGCGGTTGATGAAGTGGGCCAGTTGCAAGGGGCGTTTTCTAAAATGAATCGTAATTTGAATAACCTGATTCGCCAGGTGCAGCAATCAGGGATTCAAATTACGACCTCCATTACCCAAATTGCTGCCTCTGGGAAACAACTCGAAGCCACAGTTAACGAGCAAGCTGCTTCGACCAATGAAGTCACAGCAACGGCTCGTAACATTGCCGTCACCTCGCAAAAACTGGTGACCACCATGGAGCGTGTGACGGAGCTGGCCCAAGAAACCGTCACCTCAGCCAGCAGTAGCCAAGCTGATTTGATGCATATGGAATCGGTGATGCGCGAGTTAACAGAAGCGACGCGATCGATTTCTTCCAAGCTGGGCATTATGAGCGAAAAGGCCAGTAATATTAACAGCGTCGTCACCACAATCACTAAAGTGGCTGACCAGACCAATTTGCTGTCATTAAATGCGGCGATCGAAGCCGAAAAAGCCGGTGAATATGGGGCGGGCTTTGCGGTAGTGGCGCGCGAAATTCGCCGACTTGCTGATCAAACCGCTGTCGCCACGCTCGAGATTGAGCAAATGGTGAAAGATATGCAAGCGTCGGTGTCGGTGGGCGTGATGGAAATGGATAAGTTCAACCGCACTGTCCATGACAGCGTGGAAGATGTGGAGCGGATTAGTGGTCAGATGGCAGACGCAATTAGTCGGGTACAAAGCCTGACACCGCGCTTTGCGGAAGTGAGCTACAGCATGGAGGAACAATCTCAAGGAGCCCAACAAATTGGTGAGGCGATGGAGCAATTGAGCCAAGCCTCTCAACAAACTGCCGATGCCTTGCGAGAAACCAATGGTGCATTGTCTCAATTGACCGATGCGGCCCGCAGTTTGCAGCGAGAAGTGGCGGCTTTCAAAGTTCAGAATTAGGAGCTGCATTCAGCACAACCCCAAAATGGCTTGTGCCGATACCTAAGATACCTAATCTGTAGATACCTAATCTGTGGGCAACTGCTTTTGGTTTCATCAGATCTGATGGCATGAGGTCTGAGGAAGTTTCACCTAGTGTTTTGACTACCTAGCGTTTTGACTACCTAGCGTTTTGACTACCTAGTATCTGGCAGACTTTTATGTGTAGGCTCTTATTTACAGTCTCTTATTCATAGGCTTTTCATTAAATGACTGAACGATGCTGATTGCCTTTGCCATTTGCTTTGCTATCTTCATTCTGCAAGCTGTTGCTTAACCCTCCGTTATGGACGATCGCGCTTGGCTTGATACTCTTCCTCCTATTGACCAATCTACCGTGGCTGATCGCCCTGGTTTAGCCCCCGTTCGTGACTGCTGGAATGCGATCGGGGTTTGGGGAAATCGCCATTGTCTAGAACTCAAGCAACATATCCACTGTCGCAATTGCCCGGTTTATTCATCGGCGGGGCGGGGACTATTAGAACGCGCTGCCCCCCAAGATTACCTGGAAGCCTGGACGAGAATCCTCGCAGAAATGGCGGCCGATGGGCTGCCGGAAAGTGATGTGCTGGTGCGATCGGCTGAAGTGGTTTCAGCAATTATCTTTCGCTTAGGTCAGGAGCTGTTGGCGTTGCCGGTGCGCGTCTTTCAAGAAGTGACGTTGCCCTGCCCCATTCATACCCTGCCCCACCGCACCACGAAGCTTTTTTTGGGCTTAACCAATGTGCGAGGTGAAATTTTGCCCTATGTCTCTTTGGCTGCATTGCTAGGAATTGACAATCCGTTGGGGGGCGAAAAATCGAGCGATCGAGGTAGTAGTTGTCGAACCGTTGTTGTTTCCCAAGCCGGGAGTGCCTGGGCATTTTCGGCGGATGAAGTCTACGGTGTTCAGCGATTTTTGGCGGATGATTTGCACAATTCGCCAGTCTCGATCGTCAAAGCATCAGAATCTTATACCAGGGGAATTTTTAACTGGAATCATCAAAAGGTGAGTTACCTCGATTGGGATTTGCTTTCCCATGCTCTCGCACAAAAGATTCTGTAAGGTTTGGATTTTAAAACCCAGATCTTGAGCTGCAAATCTCAGAACTTGAATCGCAAACTCAAGACCCCAATTCTTATATTTGCGACCAGATACTTACAACCTAATATCCACGACTAAATATTCAGAATATCCACGACTAAATATTCAGAGTATTGATGATGTTTCTTGTTGACCCATGTTCTAAACCATGATCGATTGCGCGCCAGAACCCGAATCCATGTCACCCTCTGAGCCAGACTTCCCTGCACAACCTGTCGAGCAATCAACGGCTCAATCGGTGGCCGAATTGTTTTGTGATGAGATGGCTCGGCAAGCGGCCCGGTTGCAAGATGGGTTACAACTTCTGCGCCAAGATTGGCAATCCCAGGCGGGCCGATCGACCATGGGGCGGGCGGCAAGGTCGATCGCTTCGGTGGCGGCCTTGGTGGAGCTGCAAGACATTGCCCAACTGGCCAGCGCAGTGGCTAACCTATGTCAGCAGCCCAAGTCCAGCACGGCTATCAGTGCATCTACACCGTTGATCCCTCATGATGTGTGGCGCGGCACGGCGTTGTTGATCGAACTGGGCACGATCGCCCCAGATCACCTGAGCCTTTGGTTACGCGATCGCGCTGCCGAGCTACAGGTCACTGCTTTTGAAATTACCCAATGGAGCCAGACTCAGGGAGGGGCGATCGCAACGGATGTTACACCGATGACCTCTTTGAGTGGGGCGGCCTTGGCTCCAGCCTGGATTCCTAAAGCGAACGATCTCACGCCGATCGATCTGATCGCCCCGCCATCATCCCCGCAGTCATTGACAGATGCTTCAGCCTATTTCCCAACAGATTCTTTACTGAATTTTCCCACTCAAACTCCAGAAAGTTTCTCAACAGCTACCCCAACAAATTTCCCAACAGATTCTCCAATAAATCTCCCGCTCAATCCCCTAATAAATCCCCTAATAAATTCCTCAATAAATCCCTCAATAAATCCAGAACCTTTACCACCAAAGACTCAAGACTCGATCGCCCTCTCGCTCCCTGCTCCCACAGCAATTAATCCCAATAATCTCGATCCGAGTGATTTGGCCGATGCCTCGATTTTTGACCTGTTTCGCCTAGAAATCGAAGCCCAAGTTGGCATTCTCACGGAAGGGTTATTGAGCTTGGAGGAGCAACCCAATGCCCTTGATCCCTTGGAAGTGCTGATGCGTGCGGCCCATTCCATCAAAGGTGCTTCGCGTTTGGTTGGCATTGACCTGGCTGTGGGCTTGGCCCACGGGATGGAAGATTGCTTTGTGGCGGCTCAAAACCAGGTGATCGCCCTCGATTCTGATGCGGTGGATTGGTTGTTGCGGGGCACAGATCTGTTAGCGGGATTTCGGTTGTTAGATGAAGCCAATGTGCAAGATTGGCTCAATCAACACCAAAGAGATTTTGAAGCCACATGCCAGCAGTTGCTGGCCCTGTTGCGAACTGGTGCGACCCAGGCTCCTGCGCCTCCCGTTTCAGCGCCGATCGCCCTTGCCTCGCCCCCAGAAGGCGACTCCAGCGGTTCAGCCAGCGATCGCTCCCATGATTCAGCCCATGAACCAGTGCATGATTCAGCCTATGAACCAGCCCATGATCTAGCCCAGGAGCGATCGGCTGATCACCCCAGCGATCGATCCGGTGACCCCAGTGCCACCCACCTTGTCCAGTCGCCCCCCGGCCGACTCCAGACCACGGAGCCGCCCACCACAGCCATTTCGCCGGAAGTGCCCAGCGATCGGGTTGTGCGGGTCAGCGCCGAAAACCTGAACCGGATTATGGGGCTGGCGGGTGAATCCCTCGTCGAAAGCAACTGGCTGCAACTGTTTGCCGACTCGCTGCTGATTTTGAAGCGTCGCCAACAGGAACTGAACCGCGCCCTTGATCAGTTGCAGGATGCCACCCACACCAACAACCCCCTGCTGCCCGAGCAGTTACGGGCCACCCGCGCCAAAGCCAATGAATGTAATGGTTTACTGAGCGATCGCCTGAATGAGTTGGAAGTGTTTGCGCGGCGATCGGCCAACCTGTCCGATCGACTCTACCGCGAGGTAATTGCTTCCCACATGCGCCCCTTTGGCGACGGAGTGCAGGGTTTTCCCCGCATGGTGCGTGACTTGGCCCGCAAGCTGGGCAAACGGGTGCGGTTTGAAATCGTCGGCAAAGCCACACCGGTTGATCGCGACATCCTCAAAAAACTGGAAGCGCCCCTCACCCACATCCTGCGCAACAGTGTCGACCATGGTTTGGAGCTACCCGCCGATCGCCAGGCCGCCAACAAACCCGAAGAAGGCACGATTCGCCTAGAATCCTTCCATCGCGGCGGGATGCTGTCGATTACGGTCACCGATGATGGCCGCGGCATGGATTACGAAGCCCTGCGCGCCAAAATTATTCGCAAAAATATGGCCACCGCCGAGCTAGTCGAGCAAATGCGGCCCGAAGAGTTGCTGGAATTTATCTTTTTGCCGGGATTTTCCACCGCTGCCCAAGTCACGGAAATTTCCGGGCGCGGCGTGGGCCTCGACATTGCCCGCAGCATGGCTCGGGAAGTGGGCGGCAGCGTGCGGGCCATGTCCCAGCCAGGCCAGGGCATGAGCTTTCATTTTCAGTTGCCCCTCACCCTGTCGGTGTTGCGGACATTATTGGTGGAAATTGCTGGCGAGGCCTATGCTTTCCCCTTGGCGCGGATTGACCAAATTGCGATCGTGCCGCCGGAAGAGATCGCCATGGTCGAAAACCGCCAATATTTCGTGATGGACGATCGCAACGTCGGTCTCGTCACGGCCCACCAAGTGCTGGAACTGGCGGGCGAACCGGCCACCCCCGATGCCTATTCCGTGGTGGTGATTAGCGATGATCTGGATCAATACGGAGTGGTGATTGATCGCTTTTTGGGCGAGCGGGACTTGGTGGTGCGGCCCCTCGATGTGCGCCTGGGCAAAGTGCAAGACATCAACGCCGCTGCCCTACGTGAGGATGGGTCTTTGGTGTTGATTGTGGATACGGCTGACCTGGTGCGATCGATTAACCGCCTGCTCAACAGCACCACCCCCAAACAAGTGGCCCCCACCCATGAGGCCCTGTTGCAGCGATCGCGCAAACGGGTGCTGATTGCTGATGATTCGATTACGGTGCGCGAAATGGAGCGCAAAATTCTGGAAAATCAGGGCTATCACGTCGATGTGGCGGTGGATGGGATGGACGCTTGGAATTCCGTGCGCAACCATCCCTACGACCTGTTGATTACCGATGTGGATATGCCGCGCATGACGGGCATTGAACTGGTGACCAATATTCGTAAGCATCCGGGTCTTTACAGCCTGCCGATCGCAATCGTCTCTTACAAAGATCAAGAGGGCGATCGAATCCGCGGCCTAGAAGCCGGAGCCGATGCCTATTTAACCAAAACCAGCTTCCAAGACGACACCCTCGTGCAAACCGTGATCGACTTGATCGGCGCGGCCTAGGGCCTATCGTCAAATCGCCCAAAACCCTGATTCCACCGTTAGCAGCTCGTGGGGGACAAGGGGCTTAAGCCCCTTGTTACGACGATTGGGACATGGAAAATTAACCGTTTCAGCTTGCTTGAACGACAGCCCCTAGGCCTTACCCGCCACTGACCGGTGGAATCAACACCAGTTCATCCCCATCTCGCAGCAGGGTGGTTTCTGGCACAAACTGCAAATTAATCCCAAAGCGAGTGATCGATCGCCAACGATTCAACTCCGGTCGCTCTTGAATCAGCATGTCGCAAACCTGGGCCACCGCAATCCCGCGCGGCAGTTCCCAAATCAGCTCCGACTGCCCAAAGGCTTCTTGGTAAGCGGCAAACAACTTGATTGTGACCGCAATGCGGCTGGGACCATCGGGAGCAAATTTTAAAAGCTGGGTTTCGGTGCAGAACCCATCCAGCCGCCGATCCCAAGGATCGATCGGCAATGTATCCAGCATCGCAAAGTCAAAACACAAGCCGATCGTGCAGGCCTTGGGCTGTAAGTCGGCAAAGAGGCGATCGTAATAGCCACCGCCATAGCCCAAACGATAGCCAAGGCGATCGCCCCCCACGCAAGGCAACAACAACAGATCTGCCGCATTCGGAACAATCACAGGCGCGTCATGGCGCGGCTCTTGCACACCATAGGAACCCGGTATGAGTGGATCGCCCGGCTCCCAGCGGTGCCATACCAAGTCGTCTCCCTGGCAGCGGGGCAGGGCCCAAACCTTGCGTTGGCCCGCTTCGGTCTTGGCCAGGGGCAAAATATCCGGCTCTAGTCGATGACTGACATAGGCAAACACAACTCGGGTCTGCTGCCATTCCGGTAGGGTTTGCAGCCGATCGCGCAGGGCCGCACTGAGGGCTTGCCACCGGTTTTGGGGCATCACCTGCCGCTGCAATAACAGCGCACGACGTAACGGCTTCTTCTCAGGGTTAGGACGGTACATAGCTCGACAGGCAAGCCCGAGTCAGGAGCGGGCCTTCGATGGTAACGCAATTAATGCCCCGCGCTTCAGCGCTTTTGCGCTGGGGGCAACGACTCGATCGCCCCTAGATGGCCAGCCCAACTCCAGGAAGCGGGGCAGGCAGCGATCGCGCCAGTAAGCAACGTTACAGAGGAGTTGGGGCAAGATCCGCTCAACCTGTTGATCGGCCCCATCAACTCAGCCTTGCAGCAACGGCCTAGAGACCAATGCTGGAGACGAATAAATGATGAAATCCAGGGTACAGGAGTTGAACCTGTCTACGGCGAATTATGAGTTCGCTGCCTTCCCGCTCGGCCAACCCTGGGAGTTTGGAGCAACTGGGTGGTTGCTATCAAAAATTGCCTGTAAGCACAGGGGGTTTTTCGGGACAATCTCGGCCCATGATGACTCGGCCCGTGATGGTTGGATTGGTTGGATTGGTTGGACTGAACTGACCTGGGTTGAACTAACTCAGGGGCTAACAGCATCATCTGTTCCCAGGTTCGTCTCCGGGTCTGTTCTCAAACCGCATCTCCAAGCTCCAGCTCTCCAACCCCGACTATCATGCGTCACTGCGGATGCTTTCGCCTCAGGGGCTACTGCTTCAGATGCTCCACTTGGGAGATCTAATCAGTGAGGTTGTGATATTTCGATTCTGACATTGAGTGCCTGTTTGGGCAAGATGGCCAACAGAACAACATCCCCGACCCTTCCCAACTCGGCATAGGGGCGATCACCAGAACCTAATTCGGCAACAGTTGCGATCACCAGTTGCGATCGCCCTCCGTGAGTTCTCAAGCCGCTGATCGTCCTTACTTATGAGCTTTTCCTCAACTTTCCGGCTTGATGGCACTCTCATGCCAATCTCGCAACAGGCGATCGGACAGGGCTGATAAACCAATGAAAATTAAGATCCCCAAACTGGTGACCATCAGCAGCGCTGCAAACATTTTAGGAATTTGCAGATTGTAACTAGAAATTAAAATCTGATAGGCAATACCCGACTTGGCACCGCCTGTTCCAGCGACAAACTCCGCCACCACAGCGCCAATCAGCGATAGGCCACCACTAATGCGTAATCCCCCTAGAAAGTAGGGCAAGGCACTGGGCAGCCGCAAGTAGATCAACCGTTGCCAAGGGTTGGTGTTGTAGAGCTTGAACAGGTTATTCAGATTGCGATCGACACTGTTAAGACCCAGCGTTGTGTTGGCGACCACTGGAAAAAATGCCGCAATCCACGCACACAACACCAATGCACCAAAGGTATTTTCCTTGAGCCAGATCACGATTAATGGTGCGATCGCCACCAGCGGCGTTGTTTGCAGAATCACAGCATAAGGAAACAAGCTGCGTTCGATCCACTTATTAACTGTAAATAAAACAGAAATTCCCACACCAGAAATGGCCGCTGCCAAGAAGGCCACCACCGTAATTTGTAGCGTCACCATCAAGGAGGCAAACAGCTCGTTCCAGTTATCAATCAAGGTTTGTAAGACCAGCCCTGGGCGAGGCAGCAAATAGGGTGGTAAGCCCGAAATTTGGACAAACGCATCCCAAGCCAACAGAAACAAAACACCGACACCCAAAGGGGCTAAAACATCCGGTGAAACAATGCGCTGAATGAGCGATCGACGGGCAGGAAACATAGGACGGCTGCGGCTCATAGTCGTCGTGGAGGAGGTCAACAGAGAGGGTATTGAAAGGGTGTTAAAAACAGGAATTACAGAATGCTGACTGACCCCATTCCCGTCGCTAATGCTGTGGCTAAACGATGGCGGTATTGACCAAACTGGGCTGATTGGCGGAAGGCTTCTGATCGCGGATAAGGCTCATCAATTTGCAACTCATCAACAATGCGGCCGGGATTTACCCCCATCACCGCCACGCGCGTCGATAGGTATACCGCCTCGTAGATGTTGTGCGTAACAAAGATGACTGTCCAACGTTTCTGATGCCAGAGCTGCATCACATCTTCATTTAGTTTGTTACGGGTAATTTCATCGAGGGCCCCAAAGGGTTCATCCATCAATAAAACCTTGGGTTGCGTGACGATCGCCCGGGCGATCGAAGCTCGCATCCTCATACCCCCAGACAGTTGGCGCGGAAATGCTTTTTCAAATCCTGTGAGACCCACCAGTTCGATCGCCTCATCCACCAACTGATCACTCTCAGCACGACTGATTCCAGCCAGTTTCAGCGGCAGCCGAATATTTTCCTTCACCGTTGACCAAGGCAATAGTGCAGCATCCTGAAACACAAAGGCTAATTCTTGGCGATACTCAGGAATTTGCCAACATAAGTCTCCTTGAGTTGGCAAACTCAGACCAGCAATTAGGCTCAGAATCGTACTTTTGCCACAACCCGACGGGCCCACTAAGCTGAGAAATTCACCATCGCCAACGGTTAGAGAAACATCTTGAAGGGCGATCGTCCCCGTTGAAAACACTTTCGTGACATGGCTGAGTGTAATCGCAGGTTGCAACATCGATCGCAGGTGGGAATTAACGGAAGGCACTGGCTCGTCCACAACTAAATGCTTAACCACTAATAGCCCGTACAAGGGAGCTTGCAGCCATTGTAGCGGCAAGCCCTAAGTTTCAGCCCTACTCCTACCGAGATTGTGGCAATTTTGATGGTTGGGGCTTGCCCTATCTCAACCCCCATCTCGACACCTACCACTCTCCTGGTAGGTGTCAAGGGAGATGTCAGAGTAGGTATTGGTGGTAGGTGTTGGTGTAGATATGGCCTTTACCTCAAATGATTGGTACATCAGATCGCAGATGCGATGAAGCTGTTAGTCGGTGGGCATTGCCCACCACCCTACAGGCTGCTGTACTTATTAAGCGAGGAAAACTAAGCGAGGTAAAGGCTGTATCAGGCTAGGTATCGGTTGTTGGATGACTGTTGCTAGATAACTGTTGCTAGATGGCTGTTGCTAGATGGCTGTTGCTAGATGACTGTTATTGGATAACTGTAATATCCTCAATGTCCTCCCAATCAAATCGTTAGGTTTTGCAGGTTTTGCCGAGTTTGCGCCGGAGTTGAGACTGGCTTTTTCTCTATCAGGTTTCACGATCGCTTTGGCAGAAAGTCTGGGCGATCGCTCATGGATATCGGAGTCATGGTCAGGTCGATCGGACGTTCGATCGCTTCTATTTCATCTACTTCTAAGCGATCTTGCTGACGACTTTGATAGCGTTGTTGGGCGATCGATAACAAGAAATACACCACTGCTAAATAAATGGCCGAAGCGGCCAAGATTGTCCAAGATGTTTGCTGCGGAAATGCCAAATGCGCCAAATTATTAATCGGCAACGAGTACCGATTGGCCACCTTTAGCCCTTGGTAGAGCGCCAACCCCACTAACAGTCCGAGCGTGTTCATAGGAGTAACTGTACATGAATATCGTTTTTGTGAGACGGCATAGACGCAGTGAAACGACCACCAACTTGGTGCGGTTCAAACAATCTCAGCAACAGCGCTTCGACTGCCAGATCCATCACTTAAACTGGCTGTAGTTGCACGCGACATTAGAACCCTGAAGCGCGAAGGTTCGCAATCAGAGTCCAATTAAGCAACGACCACCACTAGACTTCAACAGTGCTTGCAAGTCCTATCCACAACTGCCCAACCCTTTCATGGCCCGGGTCAATGTATGCACCGGTCAATTAATTGGTTTGCAGTCGAGATCCACCAAGCGATTACTGTCAGTAAGGGTCGTGGCGGTTTGGTACCGAGAGTCTCGTTGAGATGAAAAATGAGATTTTTCACATGTGAGAGATCGGCCCTATTCAGTTCGGTAGCACTCCCACCCAGCAGTGCTGCCATGAAGTTTTCAGAAACCCCTGACCTATAGAATAACACCCGATCTGATGGGGTTGACAGCGAATTCCTAGAGGTTTTTACAAAACTTTAATAAATCTCGGATGCTTGCAACAACAGGCATTGACGCGATATCAATCCCTGCTCGATCCAATGAACCTTGACAAATCCTGATTCCTGCTACCTACGCGGATTGGGGTGGGGTTAGCTTAAAATAATCACAGAATGCGTAAAATTTCGTAACCTAATGCTGCACCGGGCCAATCCATGACATCGACGATTTCCCTGCTTTCTCCGGTTGAAGCCGATCTTGATGCGATGACTGCCAACCTGCGCAGGTTGGTGGGCGCGAAGCATCCGATCCTCTATGCGGCGGCAGAACACTTGTTCAGCGCTGGGGGGAAGCGGCTCCGACCCGCGATCGTGCTGTTGGTGGCGCGTGCAACGATGGGAGCGGCGGAAATCACAGCGCGGCATCGGCGACTCGCTGAGATCACTGAGATGATCCACACGGCGAGCCTGGTTCATGACGATGTGGTGGACGAGGCGGGCACGCGCCGGGGCGTGCCGACGGTTCATAGTCGCTTTAATAATCGTGTGGCGGTGTTGGCTGGGGACTTTTTGTTTGCCCAGTCTTCCTGGTATTTGGCGAACTTGGACAACTTGGAAGTGGTGAAGTTGTTGTCTGAAGTGATTATGAATTTGGCGGAAGGTGAAATTGATCAGGGGCTAAACCGGTTTGATACGAGCTTGACCCTGGATGCCTATTTGCAGAAGAGCTATTACAAAACTGCGTCGCTGGTGGCGAATAGCTCGAAGGCGGCGGCGATTTTGAGCGAGGTCGATCGCGCGGTGGCCGATCGCCTCTATAGCTATGGTCGCCATGTGGGTCTGGCGTTCCAGATTGTGGATGACATCTTGGATTTCACTAGCTCCGATGAGGTGTTGGGCAAGCCGGCTGGCTCGGATCTGCGTAGTGGCAACCTAACGGCTCCGGTGCTCTATGCGATGGAGGAGTTCCCGCAACTGGAGGGCCCGATCGAGCGGGAGTTTTCCGAGGAGGGGGATATTGAGTTGGCCCTCGGACTGGTGCGATCGAGCCAAGGGATTGAGCGATCGCGCCTGTTGGCCAAGCAGCATATTGAGGAGGCGATCGAGGATGTGATGGTGTTGCCGCCGTCGGAGTCCCGCGAGGCGTTGGTTGGCTTGGCTCACTACGCGATCGAGCGGATTTACTAATTCTCGACTTGTCCCCGATCGCCTGCCCCGCCCTGACCAACCCGCCCTGATCAACCCGGTCTCACCAACCCGCCCTGATCAACCCGGCCTGATCAACCCGGCCTCATTAACCTGGATTAACTGGGTTGCTATTTCATGTCTGTTTTTGCTGACGAAACCCTGCTGTTTGAACCCGCTGAACCGCGAGCCGATGCGCTACCGACGGTGTTTGCTTTTCCAAACACCTATTCGGTTGGCATTACTAGCTTGGGCTACCAAGTGGTGTGGGCTATGTTGGCTGCGCGGCCCGAGCTGGCGGTGGCTCGGTTGTTTACGGATGCGAGTGAGCCATTGCCCCGATCGCCTGGGCTAGTGGGTTTTTCGATGTCCTGGGAACTGGACTATATCAATGTGATGGCGCTGCTGGAGGCGTTGGATCTGCCCCTCCATGCGGTTGATCGAACGGATCGAGACCCGATCGTCTTTGGCGGCGGCCCGGTGCTGACGGCTAACCCAGAACCCTTTGCGGCTTACTTTGATGTGTTGCTGCTGGGGGATGGGGAGCTGTCGATCGCGGCGTTGGTGGAGACGGTGTTGGCTGTGCGCGATCGCCCCCGTGCCGATCGCCTGGAAGCATTGGCCCAAGTGCCGGGTCTTTATGTGCCGCAGCTTTACGCGGTGGACTATACCGAACCGACGGGCCCGATCGCGGCGATTCGCCCCCTGAGCGATCGGATTCCGGCCGTGGTGACGAAGCAAACCTATCGGGGGAATAGTCTCTCGGCTTCCACGGTGGTCACGCCGCGCGCGGCCTGGGAAAACATTTTCATGGTCGAAACCGTGCGGAGCTGCCCAGAACTCTGCCGGTTTTGTTTGGCGAGCTATTTGACGTTGCCCTTTCGGACGGCGGATTTGGATGATTCGTTGATTCCGGCGATCGATCGCGGTTTGCAAGCCACCAATCGGTTGGGGTTACTGGGCGCATCGGTGACGCAGCACCCGGAATTTGATCGGTTGCTCGATCGCCTCTCCCAGCCGGCCTATGAGCATGTACGCCTGAGCGTCGCTTCCGTGCGCACCAACACCGTTACCGAAAAATTCGCCCGCGTCCTAGCCAGCCGCGATTGCAAATCGATCACCGTCGCCGTGGAAAGTGGCTCGGAAACCGTGCGGCAAATTATTAATAAAAAACTGGAGCAAGCAGATATTGAACGAGCGGCGGTCAATGCCAAAGCCGGTGGACTGAGCGCCCTCAAACTCTACGGCATGGCGGGAATTCCCGGCGAAACGATCGAAGATATTGAAGCCACGGCTGCAATGATATTGCATCTGAAAAAAGCAGCGCCGGGTTTGAAACTGACGCTGGGTTGCAGCACGTTTGTGCCAAAATCCCACACGCCGTTTCAGTGGTTTGGGATTAATACCGATGCGGAAAAACGCCTGAAATTATTGCAAAAACGGTTGCGATCAAACGGGATTGATTTTCGACCAGAAAGCTACAATTGGTCGATTATTCAAACCCTGATTTCGCGGGGTGATCGCCGTCTGACTCCTTTGCTGGAGCTGGTGCGAACCTACGGCGCAGGTGACACAGACAATCCTGATCGCGTGTCCTTGGGCAGCTACCGACGAGCATTCAAAGAATTGCGCGATCGCGTCCCGCCGCTAGACTATTACGTGTTCCAAGATTGGGATCTCGATCAGGTTTTGCCCTGGGAACACCTGCATGGACCACTCCCGATCACAACCCTCAAGAAACATCGCGCCGAAGCCGTCGCCCTGATGCCTGGGGAGGCGATCGCCTAAATACCAATCAGTAATTCAGACCCAATTCTCAGACCCAACGCAAGCTCAATATCAGCTCAATGTAGGCTACATATTTGACGGGGCTTTGAATTGATAGCGACCATTGGGTAAGCGCTGACCCCGCTTGGCTCCCATCTTCACTAGCTCCTGTTCCGATCGCTGAATCACAAGCGGATCAACAGCATTTTGATAGACCTCATTCCAAGCAAAAAACCGCACAGAAATCACGTTTGGATCGCGGCGCAGAAAGTTGGCACTATCACGAAAGTAGCCAGTAATTTCCCGATTTTTGCCATTCACTTCTGCCCAGCTTGCCGCCATTTCTAGGGACTGAATGGTGCTGGGAATATCATTCAACAACAAATATTGATCCAATGCTTTAAAGCGCCAAACCCAGAATCCATCCTCTTGAACTTTGGGGGCGATCGCATTGGTCATCCGCGTCATGAATGCCACTGATTTCTCGGGTTTGGCCCCATAGTAGGCCACCCCCGCAGAAATAAACGGCGCGAGGGTCGTAAAACGCGGATCGCGCAGGGTCATCACTTCAAAATAATCTTCGTTGGCCGTGAAACCCGTTTGGGCACGCACATCGCTATCGCCGAAATATTGCAAATAGCTTAAAAATGCCCAGTTGCCTAGGAAATTATCAAAGCCCAAGGTCGGTAACTTCGCAGCCAGTTGCAGTTGGCTACGGGTGCGATCTTGGGCCACCACTGGATCTTCAAGACCTTGGGCAGCGCGTTCAATGGTTGATCGCTGAAGCAGAACGATCGCCACAGTAGCCCCCAAAGCGATCGCGGCGTTGATGCCGTGACCCAACCAGCGCTGCAACCGAATCATCGCCGCTGGATCGGGACTGGTGGATGCTGTCTTGGCCATGGTTGCTGATGATTGTTAATGGTTACTGGTGGTTGCTGATGGTTACTGGTGGTGGTTGTGACTCGTGTTTGCCTTGGAACTTGGAACTTGGAACTTGGAACTTGGGCAGCTATCCGCCATCAACCCCAAAATTGGGATGCTGCGTGGTGAGATCAGGAGCCAATTGGTAACTGGGTGATCGAGTTGCCCACGGTTTTCGGCGACCGACCTATGATAGACAGCAGAGCAATTTTCGGGATTGAGGTCAGCCCGATCGCGCCCCAACTGCTCGCCTTCCTATCCCTTCGCTATACCGATTGTATGATCGAGTTTGCTGCTTCCCAGGTTTTGCGTTGCTGGTCTGGCTGGGTGCGATCGCCCCGGCCCATTGGGGTTGGCTTGGCGGCCGCGGCCGCCGTGATCGCCCTGATTCACCCCGCCCTGAGTCAGCCCGCCTTTAGCGAAACCCGTCAGCAGGCCACCGCCCCCAATCCAGAACCCGGCAGCTTTCAAGACAGCCCCAAAGCCGTTCTCGATGAAGCGTGGCAGATCATCAATCGTGACTATGTTGACGGCAAGTTCAACCAAAACGATTGGCAAGCGATTCGCCAAGACCTACTCAGTCGCCAATACAGCTCCCGCGAGGAAGCCTACACCGCCCTCCGCAACGCGATCAAAGTTCTCAATGATCCCTACACCCGGTTCATGGACCCTGAGCAATTTGAGGAGCTGACCAACCAAACTACGGGTGAACTGTCGGGGATTGGGATTCGGATGGGTGTGGATGAAAAAACCAAGCTGCTGCAAGTGGTGGAGCCGATGCCCAACTCCCCTGCGTCGCGGGCGGGTCTGCAGGCTGGCGATTTGATTTTGTCGATCGATGGGCAAGCCACCAAAGGCATGAATCCCGAAAAGGCCTCAAGTTTGATTCGAGGTCAGGCGGGCACGCCGGTCAAGCTAGAAATTCAACGCACCGGGGGCCAGCCCTTTGTTGTGTCCCTGACGCGCGCGCGCATTGAAGTGCCGATCGTCCGCTCCAGCCTGCAAACCGAAAATGGCCTGCGCGTGGGCTACATTCGCCTCAACGAGTTCAGCGCCCATGCGGCCGAGCAAATGCAACGGGCGATCGAGGAACTGAAAGGTAAACAAGCCGAAGCCTTCGTGCTCGATCTGCGCGGCAACCCCGGCGGTTTGCTGAATGCCAGCATCGAAATTGCGCGGATGTGGCTAGATACGGGCGGCATCGTCAGCACCACCGATCGCGTGGGTAACAGCCAAGCGGCCCGCGCCAACCGCACCGCCCTGACCAACTTGCCCCTGGCCGTGTTGGTGGATGGCAACTCCGCCAGCGCCAGTGAAATTCTGACCGGCGCACTGAAGGACAATCGCCGCGCCGTTGTGATTGGCAGCAAAACTTTCGGCAAGGCCCTGGTGCAGTCGGTGCATAGCCTGGGTGATGGGTCTGGTTTGGCCGTGACGATCGCCCACTACTACACCCCGGCGGGCACAGATATTAACAAAACCGGCATCGATCCCGACGTGGTGTTTGACCTTTCCCAGGAGCAGGAATATTACCTGTTCTCGAATGGTGGCCGCTTGTTGGCAACGGCGAACGACCCTCACTACACTCGCGCCGTCACCCTGCTACGCACTCGAATTGCGGCTAACAATAGCGTTGCCCCCCTGCCGCAATAGCCGTCACTCGCAATCGTTGAATTCAAGCAAGGGGTTGATGGCTGATCGTCAAAAGACCCTAAACCCCGATCCACCGTTAGCAGATCGTTGGAGGGCAAGGGGCTTAAGCCCCTTGCCCTCCGTGGCTGGGGCATAAAAATTATAAAAATTAATCCTGAAAATACAGAGCGGGGACATAGGCTCACCTCCCTCGTCCCCGCTCAACACGGTTATTCCTTTTCAATTTTCAACAAAAGCTTCCTACAGAAACTCTCAAGAAACTCTACCGATAACGACGCTTCCGGCGGGCTGCGGCGGCCTTGCGCTTGCGCTTTTCGATCGGGGTTTCGTAGTACCGGCGATATTTCACGTCAGCCAAGATTCCGGCTTTCGAGACTTGGCGCTTAAAACGGCGTAGCGCGGATTCGATCCCTTCGTTTTCACCCAAAACCACTTGGGTCATGCGTTTTTACTCCTTTCGTTGATGTTGTGGTGTTGGCTCGCGGGGTTGAGACGCAAGCATGGCTCGGTTGTGGCTCATGGGGCAATCCCCACAGAGGGCGATCGCCGGGGAAATCGCCGGCCATCTATCCTAGCAAATCGCACCCCATTGCATCGAATCGTTTTTGCGGGTGATTTTGGGGGCGATCGCTGTCGTCATCAGCATCAGACAGTTGGCAAGCCCTTGCAATCAGCGCTGTTGGTTGTCCAGCAAGCGTTTGCAGCACCCTTAGAGGATGCCTGAAAGGCCAAAGTTGATACTCTGCATGCTCTCTGCATGCTCCATTGATCGACGGAAACAAGGGGCTTAAGCCCCTTGCTGCTACGACTATTGGTGCTTAGTTCGGGCCGAAAGATACTTTTCAGACATCCTCTCAGAAACTCAGCCACTGTCCTAATGGCGATCGCCCAAAAGCAACTGCCGCCTCGCCACTGGCCCAGATTAGATACAGACGGGCGCTATACCAACCGAGGACGATCGCGATCGCCATGAGCTGGAGTCGCCGTCGCCAGGGCCGTGCCACCGCGATCCGCCATCGATTGCCCCTGCGTAAGGCGAGCGCCCCTTGCACCGCCCACAGCACCAGGCCCCCAAACAGCACCGGCCCAAACGGGTGATAGTCCACAGCGGCAGGGAGTTGGCCCCGGGCGATCGCCACAAACGATCGGGTCATGCCACACCCCGGACAGGGAATGCCCGTCAGCCAATGCACCGGACAGGCAAAGGGCGATCGCAGGCCCGTGGTTCCAAAAAAATAGGCCCCCAGTAGCGGAGCCGTCACCAACGACAAACTAATGATCTGACGGCGGCGATCGTGCGGTGACAGGGGCGATCGGGTGATGGAAGAGGCCAAGGGTCTGGTGTGATTGATGGATTTAGATGGACTTAGGGATTGTCATCATTTTCCGGAGTGAGCCTGAAATCGTCGATTTCCTGAGCCTCAATCGTCGTAACAAGGGGCTTAAGCCCTTTGCTGCCCCAGGATCTCGCCACGATTGAATCATACCAATTTTGTGAATTAACGCTACGCAAGATCTAGAGCCAGTAAGGATTACAGGTCGGCATTTGTAGCATTGGCAATCGAAATTGGTATCAGGGTTTCGGGCGAAACGACGACCAGCTCCAGTCCCTGCAATTGATCCCAAGTTACTGAAATTTTGGCGCAGGGCGATCGTCAAACCCTTGTGTTTGGGTAGATTCCGCCGCTTGGGATCTTCAAAAACCTTGACCAAAACGCCATAATGGAGTCGCAACGGGCGATCGTCTCCTCCGAAACAAAGGCATTTCCACCATGCGCGTAATTTTAATGACCGGCAAAGGCGGAGTCGGTAAAACTTCCGTCGCCGCAGCGACCGGCCTGCGCTGCGCCGAGCTGGGTTACAAAACCCTCGTCCTGAGCACCGATCCCGCCCACTCCCTAGCCGACAGCCTCGATATGGAGCTGGGCCACGACCCGAGCGCCGTGCGCCCCAACCTGTGGGCCGCCGAACTGGATGCCCTGGCGGAACTCGAAGGCAACTGGGGAGCCGTCAAACGCTACATCACCCAAGTCTTGCAGGCGCGCGGTTTGGACGGCGTGCAGGCCGAAGAGCTGGCCATTCTGCCGGGAATGGATGAGATCTTTGCCCTCGTGCGCATGAAGCGCCACTACGACGAAGGCGAGTATGACGTGCTGATCATCGACTCCGCACCCACGGGCACGGCGTTGCGGCTGTTGAGCTTGCCGGAAGTGGGGGGCTGGTATATGCGCCGGTTCTACAAGCCTTTGCAGAGTATGTCGGTGGCGTTGCGACCGTTGGTGGAGCCGCTGTTCCGCCCGATCGTCGGGTTCTCGCTGCCGGATAAGGAAGTGATGGACGCGCCCTATGAGTTTTATGAGCAAATTGAAGCGCTGGAAAAGGTACTAACGGACAGTGCCCAAACCTCCGTGCGCCTGGTGACTAATCCCGAAAAAATGGTGATTAAAGAGTCCTTGCGCGCCCATGCCTACCTGAGTTTGTATAACGTGGCCACAGATATGGTGGTGGCGAATCGGGTGATTCCGGCTGAGGTAAATGATCCCTTTTTCGATCGCTGGAAAGCTGATCAGCAAAAATACAAAGACGAAATTCATGAGAATTTTCGCCCGCTACCGGTCAAGGAAGTGCCGTTGTTTTCCGAGGAATTGTGTGGACTGGCTGCCCTCGATCGCCTGAAAGAAACCCTTTATCCGAACAATGAAGATCCCGCCCAGGTGTACTACAAAGAAACCACTCTGCGCGTCACCCAAGTGGAGAACAGCTACAGCTTAGAGATGTACTTGCCGGGGATTCCCAAGAGCCAAATTGAGCTGAGTAAAACCGGCGATGAACTGAATGTGCGGATCGGCAACCATCGCCGCAACTTGGTGTTGCCACAGGCCTTGGCTGCTCTGCAACCCACGGGAGCCAAGATGGAGGATGATTACCTCAAAATCCGTTTCTCAGAACCGGCAAAGGTCTAGGGTCTATCGCTTGAACTCCTGATGTTGCCGCTACGAGATCGTGAGGGGCAAGGGGCTTAAGCCCCTTGTCTACCAGGGCTAGGGTATGAAAGATTGGGCATTTCAGCCCCAAAAACGATGATCCAAAAAAGATTGAATCACCTATGAAGAAATATTTTTTCTTGAGCGCACTATTTGGTAGCGCTTTTTTATTATTTTGGGTGCAATTTATTATCGCCAAAAGCTTGTTGCCCTTTTTGGGGGGAACACCGGCCGTTTGGAATGTTTGTCAGTCGTTTTTTCAGGTGGCGTTGCTGATCGGCTATGCCTACGCTGCATGGTTGGGCGATCGCCCCAAACTCCGGCAGCAACTCCTGATTCATTTGGCAGCGATCGGGGCAGGCTGTGCGATCGCCCTGGCCCGTTTTCCCCAGCTCCTAGCCCAACTGCCAATGGGTAGCGATCGCCCGATCGCAACGCTGCTATTGGTGTTGGGATCGACGATTTTGATCCCCTTTTGTGTGCTGTCGGCCACGGCTCCCCTCTTGCAGCGTTGGGTATCTCAAACGCGCCTGAGTTTTAGTCAAAATCCCTATGTTTTATATGCCGCTAGTAATGCTGGCAGTTTGTTGGGAGTCTTGAGCTATCCCAGCGCGATCGAACCGGCTTTTTCACTGTTGGGTCAGCGACAAGCTTGGCTAATAGCCTATGTTTTAGAAGCGATCATGATTGTGGCTTGCGCCGCAATTGTTTGGCGCGATCGCAGCTATATTTCCACGGCTGATCAGCCAGTTGTTCAATCAAATTTATCGCAATCAGGAGAGGAATTTTCTGGCGAAAAACCGAGCGAAATAACTGGAGATTTGCCGAGCGCATCATCAACAAAACAAATAGGAATAGAACAAATAGGAGAGTCATCACCGTTCACCAATGATGTAGACAATGCCGACAATGCCGACACCCATGCATCCATCGCCCCTCACTGGTCGGTGGCGATCGAGCAGCCCACATGGCGCGATCGCTTGCAATGGGCGCTGTTTGCCTTTTTGCCAGCTAGCCTTTCGTTGGGAGTGACCACCTATATCACCACTGATTTAGCGGCAGTTCCCCTCTTTTGGGCCATTCCCCTCAGCCTCTATTTGTTGACTTACATCGTCGCATTTTCCAATTGGCGGCGGGCTGGTCAAATTTATCCTTGGGCGGTTGCCCTATTGCCAGTTTTGGTAACTCCCCTAGTATTTTGGTCACGACTAGATGGGGCGCAAAATTTGTGGGTGATGCTGCCGTTTCACTGGGTTGGATTTACCTTAGCAGCGTTTATTTGCCACCAAACCTTAGCGCTGATTAAACCTACCGTTGAACACCTGACGCGGTTTTATTGGTGGTTGGCAATCGGGGGAGCAGCGGGTGGATTTTTTAATGCAATTATTGCGCCTTACTTATTCCCCAACACTCAAGAATACCCGCTAGTTTTGATTTTGACTCTAGCGGCGACGATCGGCTTGGGTCAGTTGCCTAAATGGAGTTGGATCGCGGTCGGACTAGGACTGGGGGTGCTACTGGCCGGCGTAAATGGGAAACACTTTGGGGATTATTGGGCGGCTTATTTGGTGGCGTTTAGTTTGCTAGGGACGATTGCCTATGCCCTGCAACTGCGGAAAACCAAAATCATCACGGCAACCTTTGCCATTATTTTGATGATGCAATTTTCGGTGGGGTTACGGGGCGAAGTGGTGTTGACTGATCGCAGTTTCTTTGGGGTGAATCGGGTGGTGATAGATCGATCGCGCCAAGTGATTTCCCTGCTCCACGGCACAACATTACACGGTCAGCAAAGTTTATTGCCCCAACGACGCGATCGCCCCTTAACCTACTTCACCGAAACCGGCCCGATCGGCGAGTTTTTTGAGGGATTTAATCAGACTCCCCGCGATCGAGTAGCCGTGTTGGGGTTGGGAGTCGGAACCTTAGCTGCCTATGCTCAACCCAATCAACAGTGGACATTTTATGAAATCGATCCCGATGTCAAACAAATTGCCACCAACCCCCAGTATTTTGACTTTTTAAGTAATGCCAAGGGCAAAGTTGCTGTCGAAATTGGCGATGGGCGCTTAAAAATGCAGACGTTACCCGATCGCTCCCTCGATTTGGCGATTATGGATGCCTTCAGTTCCGATTCGATTCCTGTGCATCTTATTACCCGGGAAGCGATCGCCCTCTACACCCAAAAACTGAAACCCAATGGCTTGATTTTGATAAACATCACCAATCGCTATTTGGACTTACTACCGGTGGTCGGGGCGACCGCCCAGGATTTAAACCTGGTGGCCATTCATCGCTGGGATGTGAACGTTTCCGAGGCCGAACGAGTGATCGGCAAAACCCCATCCCATTGGGTGGCGATCGGGCGTAATCAACGCGATTTGGCTTGGCTAACTTCCCCAATCAAATCCGCATCCACTTGGCAAGCTGTTGATTCGCAACCCCCTAACCAACTCTGGACAGACAATCGATCGAGCCTGCTATCTGTGATGCGATCGCGCTAACAACGCTATTAAAAAAGCCAGCATTGCTCCCCAACTCATCCCAATAATCGTTACCCAGGTTCACACGGGGGACAAAGAATTTTCAGACCTCACGACTGCTTTTCAAGCCTTTTTGCTAGCCTCAATAAAATGGTTAAATCGCAATGAATATTTTGGCGAATGCGATCAATGAGTTCGATGAAGCCAGCCAATTATCAACCCTTGAAGCCTGCAAAAAAGATCCCCAACGCATTACCGTCACCAGCAAACCGTCACCAGCAAACTGTCTGCCGATCGCCAGTGGGCGATCGTGCGCTTCCAAGACAACGGCCGCGGCATGGCGGCTCCATTACGAAGCAAAATTTTTGAGCACCTATTTACCACCAAACCCGTGGGCAAGGGAACGGGCTTGGGCTTAACTCTGTCCCGTCAGATCATTGAGGAGCGGCATGGTGGTCGCCTGACGGTAGAATCCATCGAGGGCGAGGGCACTACGTTTTCGGTTGCCTTGCCCCTAACAGACTCGTAGCACAGCAAGCTTATTTTGATAGGTCAAGTCAAATGACTATTGCCATCTCCAGATCGTTAGGCAGCAAGGGGCTTAAGCCCCTTGTTATTACGACTGACTTCGTGACTCTGAACCAGTAAATTAAGGCAGCTGTGATACTAGGGCTGGTCAGTCTCTGTGGTGTTTCAAGATCATCAAGCCAATCAGGATTCAGTATTGACTTCAGCCGATCGCAACAGCTTGGTTGTCCCCCTTGTTCCTGAAGGCATCAAGGCGATCGCCCTGTCGGTGGCGGGCAGTCGTCATCGCCGTGCTGGGGAACCTTGCCAAGATGCGAGCGGCTGGCGGGCTGGCCCTGGCTGGGCGATCGCCGTGGTGGCCGATGGAGCCGGTTCCGCGCTGGACTCGGCCGTGGGGGCCCAACTGGCGGTGGATCACAGCCTGGATACTTTGCAACGCCTCCATCAACGGCGATCGCCCCAAACACCAGCCAATTGGGTTCCGTTGCTGCGGGTGGCGGTGCGATCGGCGAAGTGGGCCGTTGAACGGAAAGCGCGCGATCGCCAACAGACCCCGCGCGAGTTGGCCTGCACGTTGATTGTGGCGATCGCGTTGCCGACGGGGGTGGCGATCGCCCAAATTGGTGATGGGGCCGTGGTGGTGCGCGATCGCACGGGCAGCTTCACCACCCTCAGCCAGCCGGAGCAGGGCGAGTTTGCCAACGAAACCCGCTTTTTGGTGGAACCGGGCACAGCTCGATCGCCCCAAATTCAGCTCTGGGCAGGCGACTGGGTAGATTTAGCCCTGTTTTCCGACGGGTTGCAACGGTTGGCCCTTCAGGAACCCGATCGCCAACCCTTTACACCGTTTTTTAGTCCCTTGTTTCAGTTCCTAGCAGTCAGCGAAGACCTGGCCGCAATGGGCGATCGCCTGACCACCTTTTTGCAGTCTGATCGGATCGCTGATCGCACCGATGATGATCTCACTTTGCTGTTAATGCACCGCGAGGCTTAGGTTGTGGGGGGTTCCAAGCCATTGGGTCAGCCCGTAGGTTCGGGCAATCGAGGATGGTGGAGTCGGGCGGTGTTGGCCCTGGGGGCTGGGGCACTGATGGGCCTTGCGCCAGAACCGATCGGTTGGTGGCCCTTGGCTTGGGTGGCGATCGTCCCCCTTTGGTGGCTGGCGGTTGATCGATCGGCCCGGCATCGCGATCGCTGGCTCTGGGGTTGGCTCTGGGGCTTGGGCTACAACCTGCTAACCGTTTTTTGGTTAACCGGTATGCATCCCATGACCTGGTTGGGGGTGTCTTGGACGGCGAGCCTGACGATCACCCTCACTTGTTGGCTGGTGGCGGCCGGCTGGGCCGGGGCCCAAGCAGCGGTCTGGGCGGGGGTGTTTGGGGCGATCGGGCGTTGGCCTGTGGTGCGATCACGCCCGATCCTGCGACTGCTGATCGGTCTGGCCCTGTGGCTCATGACCGAAGCCCTGTGGAACCAATCGCCCCTGGCCTGGACAGGTTTAGGCCTGACCCAAGCTCCCCATAACTTAGGGATTTTGCACCTAGGGCAGTTGGCGGGGCCCGCTGCCGTCACCGGGTCGATCGTTTTGGTTAATGGTTTGGGGGCCGAGGGTTGGCTGACCCAAGATCGGCGCTGGTGGATCGGAGCGATCGCCGCCCTCATCCTCTTGCAAAGTGGCGGGGCAATGCTAGCTGCCCAACCCCTAGCCGATCGCCCCTCCGCATCCCTGACGATTGGCGTGATCCAAGGCAACATTCCCAACGAACTGAAATTTGGCTCGGACGGCTGGCGACTGGCCCTCACGGGCTACCGACGCGGCTATGAAACCCTGGCCGCCGCAGGAGTTGATGGCGTATTGATCCCCGAAACAGCCTTGCCGATCGTCTGGACAGACGAAGCCGCCGCCCGCAACCGCAGTGACTTCGTAGCCGCCGTGGTGGAACGGGGTGTGCCTGCTTGGATTGGTGGATTTGCGCCCGATCGCCAGCGTCCCGATCGGATCACCAACAGCCTGTTGGCTCTTGATCGCACCGGGCAAGCCGTGGGCCGCTACGACAAAGTGCGGCTCGTGCCCCTGGGTGAATACATCCCCTTTGAAAACTGGATTGGCGGCTTGATCGATCGCCTGTCGCCCTTGGAAGCCAAGCTAGCTCTGGGGCGCTGGGATCAACAACTCACCACCCCCTTTGGCCCGGCGATCGCCCTGATTTGCTACGACTCCGCCAATGCCGAACTGGCCCGATCGCAGGCGGCGACCGGCGGGCAGTTCATTCTCTCGGCGGCCAACAACGCCCACTACCGCCCGACGATGTTTGCCCAACACCATGCCCAGGATGTGATGCGGGCGATCGAAACCGATCGGTGGGTGGCCCGCGCCGCCAACACCGGCTATTCCGCCTTCATTGATCCCCACGGGCGCACCCTCTGGCGATCACGCCCCAACACCTACGCCATCCACGCCACCGAGATCTACCGTCGCCAAACCCAAACCCTGTATGTGCGCTGGGGCGACTGGCTCACGCCTTGGGCGACGGCGCTGGCCGTGGGTGGGGCGATCGTGGCTTGGAGGATGTCGCCAACGCCCGATCGCAATCGAATCTAGCGGCCATCTCTACAGGCGATCGCCACTCTCACAATAGCTAGTCAACTGATCTAACCGTTGCAGCATGGTGGTTTGGCGTTGGGCCAGGGTGGCCGGTTGGCGCGCCGCCCGCAAAAAGGCAAAGTCCGCCTGCAACAGTCGCCATTGCTTGTGAATTTCCACTTGGAGCGATTGCTCAAGACCGCTGGCTGGGGGCAGTTGGCTGATCGTCTGTTGCAACGTATCTAGGGCTGCTTGCACTGTTGCGATCGAGGGTGCAGGTTCGGCGATGGCCACGCGCAAGGGAGCAAGGGCGATCGCCATCGCTTGATAGGGACGATCGGGAACAACGGGGCGATCGGTCATCGTAAAAGTCCTAGTAGCTGACTTCAGATTTAACGCGGTTAGTCGGGCTGAACATAGACGAGCCTTAGTATTTAAGTCATCAGTTAAGCATCAATTAATTTCAGGAGTTATGATGGCTCATAGATATCTTATCTTTGCATCTTGACCCATCTCGAAAAATCTTGATAGTCCCAGGACTCCTGTCAAGTAAAATTCGACCATCAATCATTAACTTTATCTATAAAATCCAAATCAGCCATGAGTCACTTTGAGCAATATATCCAAGAATTACGAAATATTCGTGCAACAGGAGCGGCTGTCAAGGAAACCTCCTATTACACTCCATTAGTCAACTTACTCAATGCGATCGGGGGAACACTAAAACCTAAAGTTCGCTGTTTCATGCAGCTCAAAAATCTGGGAGCGGGGATGCCCGATGGTGGTCTGTTCACGGCACGGCAATATCAGCGCCAACTGGGTGAACAACCAAGCGATCCACAAAATCCAGAGCGAGGGGTAATCGAGGTTAAGAGCACCAGAGATGATGCCTGGGTAACATCAGCCACTCAGCAAGTAGCCAAGTATTGGGATAAGTATCGACAAGTTTTAGTGACCAACTATCGTGACTTTGTTTTGATTGGACAGGATAGTAACGGTCAACCTATTACATTGGAAACCTATCGGCTAGCTGCCAATGAAAAAGAATTTTGGCAAAAAGCACAAAATCCTCGTGAATTTGCTCAAGAACATGAAGAGCAAATTAATGAATATTTAAAGCGCGTGATGCTGCAAAAAGCAGTGATTACTTCTCCTCAAGATTTAGCCTGGTTTTTGGCATCCTACGCGAAGGATGCAAGAGCAAGAATTGGCAAGTCTGATCTTCCTGCCTTACAAGCAGTTCGTACTGCCCTAGAAGATGCTTTAGGGATTCAGTTTCAAGATCAAAAAGGGGATCACTTTTTTAAGTCAACACTGATTCAGACACTGTTTTATGGAATTTTTTCAGCTTGGGTTTTGTGGCATAAGCAGGGAGCAAGGCGCGGTTACTTTGATTGGCAAACAGCCGCTTGGTCGCTCCATGTCCCAATGGTTAAAGCTCTGTTTGAGAAAGTGGCAACACCAACCAACTTAGGACGTTTAGATCTGGTTGAAGTTCTAGATTGGGCTGGAGAGGTATTGAACCGTGTTGATCGTGCTGCTTTCTTTGCTCAATTTGATGAAGGCCAAGCAGTTCAATACTTCTACGAACCCTTTCTGGAAGCTTTCGATCCACAGTTACGTAAGGATTTGGGTGTCTGGTATACGCCACCAGAAATTGTGCAGTATATGGTAGCCCGAGTTGACACGGCTCTCAGGGAAGAACTAGGGATTATCGATGGGTTGGCTGATGAGAATGTTTATATTCTTGATCCTTGCTGTGGAACTGGAGCATTTTTAGTTGAGGTTTTGAAGCGCATTCATCAAACTTTAATCGAGAAAGGAGATGATGCTCTGGTGGGGATTGATCTCAAAGAAGCGGCTAAAAATCGTGTCTTTGGATTTGAAATCCTCACGGCTCCATTCGTCGTGGCTCATTTGCAACTGGGGCTAGTATTGCAAAGCATGGGTGCATCGTTGCAGGGCGATCGCGAACGGGTGGGTATATATCTAACCAATGCACTGACAGGCTGGGAGCCGCCGAATGATGTAACAAAACAAAAATTTCAGCAATTAACGATCAACTATCCTGAGTTGCAAGCAGAACGAGAAGCGGCTGATGAAATTAAACGGGGCAAGCCCATTTTAGTTGTGTTGGGAAATCCTCCCTATAACGCCTATGCAGGGATTAGCCCTAAAGAGGAAGAAGGGCTAGTGGAAGTCTATAAACAAGGACTGATTGATCAGTGGGGCATCAAGAAATTCAACTTAGATGATCTTTATGTCCGATTTTTTCGAGTTGCCGAGTGCTGTATTTCTAAGCAGGCGATTTTTAGGGGAGTAGTTTGCTTTATCTCTAATTTCTCCTATTTGGGTGATCCATCCTATGTGGTGATGCGTCAGAAGTTTTTACAAACTTTTGACCAACTATGGTTCGATTGCTTGAATGGCGATAGTCGTAAAACCGGGAAGCTGACACCAGAAGGTAAACCCGATCCCTCGGTTTTTTCAACCCAATATAACCGGGAAGGTATTAAAACCGGGACGGCGATCGCCCTGATGATTCAAACAGGTCTGCAAAGCCCGAAACCAATCACTCGCTTCCGACATTTCTGGGGTGTGAATAAGCGGGAAGATCTGCTAAAGAGTTTGCAGGCGAAGGATTTTGCCCAACAATACGCAATCACCAATCCAATTCGCGAAACTCGGTTCTCATTTTATCCTTCTAAGATTGAGCCGCATTATCTAGAGTGGGCAAAAGTGCCTGATTTCTGTGCTGTTGCCCCCAGCAATGGACTGATGGAAAAACGGGGCGGCGCATTGATTGATATTGATCGAGATGCTTTAGAACAACGGATGCAAGCCTATTTCAATCCCAATCTGGGTTGGGAAGATTATAAAGCACTTAATTATGGACTGATCAAACCCCAAGCGAGCTTTAATCCCAAGATTGTCCGTTCTAAAGCACTTTTAGCAGAACCATTTTACGACTATCGGTTAACTCGCTACTCTCTCCGACCCTTTGAAGCTTGTTGGTGCTACTACACCTTTGTTAGCAGTATTTGGAATAGAGCACGTCCTTTTCTTTGGAAACAATGTTGGTCAGGCAACTCCTTTTTAGTAACTCGACCTGCTGGAGTGGCCAGCCCAGAGGGTTGCCCATTCTTTTTCACTCGCTTGCTTGGCGATAATGATTCTTTAAGGGGTCATGCCTACTATTTTCCATTACAACTCAAGAATGGAGTGAGGCTTCGCCGTCAAGAGCAGTTAAGCATCTTAAATCTGTTGGGTGAAAAGCCCGAGGTTGATCAGCCTTTTGCAAATCTTTCTGAGTCTGCTCGTCAATACTTAGCCGATTTAGGGTTGCCTAATCCCGATCATGATTTGGAAACGGCTCAACTGATTTGGATGCACATTTTGGCGATCGGCTACTCATCGGCTTATTTACAAGAAAATGCTGATGGTATTCGACAAGACTGGCCCAGAATTCCGCTCCCTAAGAGCCGAGAACTATTGCTAGCTTCTGCAAGCCTAGGTCGGCAAGTGGCTAGTTATTTGGATACAGAGACAAAGGTTGATGGCGTAACTGCTGGCAAGCTTGACCTTCGTTTACGCAGCATTGCTGTGATGTCGAAGATTGGTGGGGGGCAATTGAATCTGGAGACGGATTTGGCTCTGTTGGCTGGGTGGGGCCATGCAGGTAAAGATGGGGCTACCATGCCTGGAAAAGGGAAACTTCAGAAGCGGGTGAATGACTCTGATCAAGCGCTCCTAGGAGCCACGACCTATGACATCTACTTGAATGATGTTGCCTACTGGAAAAATATCCCTGATCGCGTGTGGAATTACACGATCGGGGGATATCAAGTCATTAAAAAATGGCTGAGTTATCGAGAGGGGCCGTTGCTGGGCCGTCCCTTGAAGCGAGAAGAAGTTCAGGAAGTTAGCAACATGGCTAGGCGGATTGCGGCCCTGTTGTTCTTGGAACCTCAACTCAATGCTAATTATGAGGCTGTGAAGCAAGAGACCTACTCATGGCCTAACTCTTTTCAGTCAAGATAGGTATGGTCATCACTGGCTCACTGCGATAGTTTCTACACCGCTAGATCAACGAGTTGCGATCGCATTTCTAATTGCTGTTGATGGAATTGTTCGAGCCAATGCTTGACCCGATAGGTGGCCAAACAATCATCCTCGTTGTAAGTGACGATCGCCTCTAAATAAGATCGATCGCCCGTTTTCAGCCACTTGTCGTACCAATAGACCGCCTGGGAGCCATTGGCCGTGCGATCGCGCCACTCAAACCCCAAATAGCCCGCGATTTGCTTCAGGGCATAGCCTTCCACCGGCAACACCACTGTTTGCGTCACCCAAGCATGGACATCCACAAACCGATCGAGCAAGGATTCCAGCCGCTGGGCACTTAACCCGTAGAGCTTGGCCAGGCGCTTGCTCGCATCCCGTTCATACTCACAAAAGTGGAAAATCGGCGCGGTTGGGTAGCGATCGACCAGCGCCAAAAACTCACCCCAAATCCGCTGCTCATCCTCGGGAGTTTCTGCTAGGAATCGGTGAAAGGTCGGCTCCGGTTGCGATCGATCCACCACCAACACCCCTAACAAATAATCCAGCGACAGATCCGGCTCCGCTTCGATGTCGAAATAGAGTTCCACCGGGGCAGCAGGCAGGCGATCGGGCGACCAAGCCTCACTGGTGCTCAGGGCGATCGGTTGCTGGGTCAAAGTGGCACGGGTTTGAAGCAACACCGCCTCCGCCGCAGCGTCGAACTCGGGAAACGCTTTGAGCCGATCGATCGGTGTGGCCGCCAACTGCTCGATCGTCTCAATCTTTAACTGCTCCAGCACCCGGTAGCGAGCGGGGGTCACACCGGGGATCAGCGACAGGTGCTTGGTTTGCCGCGCCCGATCGGTGCAGTCGCCTACCCAATGGCAGAGGGAACAGCGGTTGCGGGAAATGAATAGCTCCGGCTCCCGATCGTCCTCCATCAGCGTATCGATCAGGTTCGCCAGCAAGTCTTGCACCTGTTTCAGCCGCGTCCGCAAGTCTACCCAATGGGGCGATCGCCCGCGCAAAACCACGCCCGCCTTGGCCGGAGCCGCCCCCTGAATCATCGTCAACAAATCCGCATGAAGCGCCGCCACCAGTTGATATTCCAGCTTTGGCTTCTTGCCCAATCGAATATCTACCGGCTCATAGATCCAGTCGCCAAAGGCCGACTGGCCCGGCCGTTTCACCAATAGATCGGGATGGCCCACCAGCTCCACACCGGGGATCTCCTCGACCCGCAACAGACCGCCCACAATCAACCCCGCGCCTGCTTCCATCAGCGCCAAGGTAGCCGCCGCGCCTGCCTCCCGATCGCCCCGGCGAAACTTGGGCCGCACCAGCTCTAGTTGCAGCTTTTCGGCAATTTGCTGGGCCGCATCACGCTTGTGGCGATCGCTCTCGTCATGGAGTTTTTGGATAAAACCGGCGGTGGGGGCGCGCCGACTGGGATCGCCATAAAAGTCCAAAAAGACGCGCCGGGGGCAGCGCTGAAAAAAGAGTAGATCATCAGCGGTTAGGAGCATGCAATTAAAGTTAACCGATCGCACGATAGGATAGGAGCGCAAGTCGCGGGTTTGCTCCAGTCCATGAAAGTTGGCGTTATCGTTTTTCCGGGTTCCAATTGCGATCGGGATATGCAGTGGGTGTTTCAGGGGCTGTTGGGCCTGCCCACGCGCATGGTGTGGCACCAAGACAGCGACCTGAGCGATCTTGATGCAATTGTGATTCCCGGCGGTTTCAGCTATGGCGACTATTTGCGCTGCGGGGCGATCGCCCGGTTCTCGTCAGCCATGCGATCGGTGGTTGAAGCGGCGGAGCAGGGCAAGCCGGTTTTGGGTGTGTGCAACGGCTTCCAAATCCTGACGGAAGCGGGGCTGCTGCCGGGGGCGCTGATTCGCAATGAGAATTTGCAGGAGGGCTACGCGGCGGGGCAAGTGCTGAACCTGCCGATCGCCCACGGGGAAGGTCGCTATTATGCCGATCCGGACACTCTGAAGGAGATTGAGGACAAAGGCCAAGTGCTGTTCCGCTATGAGGGCAGCAACCCGAATGGCTCATTGAACCAAATCGCGGGCCTCTGCAACGATCGGGGGAATGTGTTGGGGATGATGCCCCACCCGGAACGGGCGGCAATGACGGCGGCGTTAGTGAGTGTCTAGGACGCTCAAGGATTGGCTCTGAAGGTATGACGCTGCGATCGCCTAATCGGCCTGGTCTGTTTGGTGCGGTGGCTCACAAATTGGCGCGATCGTTCCTGGTGTTGGGGGCGATCGGCTTGATGGCCTGCGCGCCGTTGGAGGCGAGCACGCCGGGGCCGGGCGGGCAGCAGTTGCCGATCGAGGCGCGCACCACGATCAGTGCTCAGGAAATTTTGTTGGAGGTGGCTCGCACGCCGGAGCAACAGGCGATCGGGCTGATGTTTCGGCGATCGTTGGCTCCAGGGCGGGGGATGTTATTTCCCTTTGAGCAAGCTCGGCTGGCGCGATTTTGGATGAAAAACACGCTGATCCCGTTGGATATGGTGTTTTTGCGGGAGGGGCGTGTGGTGGCGATCGAGGCGAATGTGCCGCCATGCCGTGAAGATCCCTGCCCGAGTTATGGCCCCAATCTATGGGTGGATGCGGTGTTGGAATTGCCAGCAGGGCGATCGGCTCAGTTAGGTCTAAAAGTGGGCGATCGACTCACCATCACCCCCGGCCCACCCACCAAACCCCAACAACTCTAAGATAGTGCCGTGATCCACTAATGATAAACGGGTGAAAGCCTTGCTAAATCAGCAATCTTTTGCCAAAAATCATCACCTCACAGGCACTGCCTACTTAGCTATGACTTTGGAAAATCAGTCTCAAATATTCCAGCCTTGATCTTTTTTCTCCCTTCTTCAAATGCTGAATTATCAGTTGTTTCCAAAATTTGAATCAACGAGTTATACCTATCATGAATACGCCTAACCTCAGAAACAAATTGTTCATGAGGTATCTCACGCCAATATGACTCATGCAAAGCACGAGCTTCATGTCGTAGTGCTGTTAAAATGTTACCAGCTTGCTTGTGCAAACCAGCCTTCCGATCTACACCAAAAGCAGACGCTAAACCTGTAACGAGTCCAGATACCGCAGCAAATGAGCCAATCCATGCCGGAAAGCCGATAGCAGTTAGAACGCCACTAATTGCTGCAATGCAAGAAGGTACAATCAAAAATAAACGCGCTTGAAATTCTGCTTTGTCTGCCATGACAAAATGAGCTTGGGACGTATAGAGGCAATTCTCTTCTACAATCTTGCACTCGTTTATCAAATGCCGAATATTACTCGATGAGCTATTCATGATGTCTGTTCATCTTAGAGTTAAGGGCTTGTAAGAAATATTTTACTTCAAGAAGGAAATGCATTTCCATATATTTCTTTCCACTTCTGATTTTCTGACCAATTGTAACCTGAATTCTCATGAGAGCGAGTAGGGTGGGCAATGCCCACCGCCTTCTATCCAAGACGGTATCCATCCTAAAAGCTATGATTCTCCTCTCTCGAATGGCGATCAGATTCGTTGAGTAATTAGGTTACTGTGTGTATGAAGCTTCAAAATATTGAAATTTCTGTTGATAAGCTCTCGGTTATTTGCCATCGGTGGCATATTTCTAAGTTGTCACTGTTTGGTTCAGTGCTGCGTGATGATTTCACCCCAACCAGCGATGTTAATGTTTTAGTCGAGTTTGAAACTGGCTTCACTCCCGGTTTCCTAAGACTTTATCAACTGCAAGAAGAGCTATCTGACTGCCTAGGAAAACGTCCAATTGATTTAGTAACCTTCAAATCGCTAAATCCCAGAATTCGCGACCATATCCTAGAAACAGCCGAAACCTGTTACGTCGC
>RDXB01000101.1 GCA_004292515.1 Oscillatoriales cyanobacterium | reverse complement strand
GCAGCATCTGTTCAGTGTATGACAGCCCCTAGGATGGATTCGCGTTTTTCAGAGAATGTGAGGAAATGACAGGAAATCAATCACTGTTGATTAACCCACAACTTCCACTGGAACGTGACGGGGCCGATGTTCAACACGCTGCACCTGATGTTTGAGGGGCAATATACCGAGCTGGCCCTAGCGGTGGATTTGATTGCAGAGCGGATTCGATCGCTCGGCTTCCCGGCTCCCGGCAGCTACAGCGAATATGCCAAGCTCACGTCGATCCCCGAAGCTGAGGGTGTGCCCAGTGCGGACGTGATGATCGCGCAGTTGGTGGCAGGCCAAGAAGCGGTCGTGCGGACGGCGCGGGCGGTGTTTCCCCTGGCCGATGCGGCGAATGATGAACCCACGGCGGACTTGCTGACCCAGCGTTTGCAAATTCACGAGAAAAACGCCTGGATGCTTCGGAGCCTGCTGCAATAGGCGATCGCCCTTGACCCCATAACGACTGACTGAGGCGATCGCATCATTGGAAGCGATCGCCCTAGTAGCATGGCTGCCTTAATTCATTGGGTCAAAGCTGCGAAGCCAATCACTGTAACAAGGGGCTTAAGCACCTTGCTGCCTAACGATCAGGCAACGGCAAAATTCATTTGAATTGACCTAGCAAAATAAGCTTGCCGTGCTACTAGGTTGTTTTTGGGGTAGTCATTTCAGCAATCTAGAGCGACAAAGCCATGCTGAATATTGGGACAATTAAGCACCATCATCCCCCGACGCTAGCCGTTGATCTGGACTGAGTTTCTGAAGATGAAGCGATCCAAGAAACAAAATTTTTCGAGTTTTACGCTGGCCCAGGCCTATCAATATTTAGGCATCATCACACTGCAGCCTTGGGCGCTGGATTTTGTGCCTCAAAATCCTAGTGATTTTTTTCAGAAACGGCTCGATCGCCTCCAGCAAACGTTTGCTTTAAGGGCTTATGAAAAGTCCAAAGAATTGCTGATTGATGCGGTTTGTGAAGAGGCACTCTATCCTAATTCAGCGCTCAAGATTTGGAAAGGGGCTGCTTTGAGTAGTGACCGGTTGACCGGAAATGTGGACTATTTGATTACCGATCGCAAGGACTATCTTGATCGCCCCTATCTCTGCATTGTGGAAGCGAAGAAAGATGACTTTGAGCAGGGATTAGCGCAATGTTTGGTGGAGATGGCGGCTTGTCAGTGGAACAGTCGCCAAGCGGGTCAAGATTTGCCGATTTTTGGGATTGTGACGAATGGGGAAACCTGGCGGTTTTATCGTCTCGATCCGGATCAACGGGTCTATGAATCAGCGCCCTATGCGATCGGGAATTGGCTGATCGTTTTGGGTTGTTTGCATCAGGTCTTTCAGTGGTGTTTAGCCTACAGTCAGGCGGGCGGGGATGCTCACTAGGCAGTGCGATCGCCTATCTTGGCCATGACCTTGGCGTTTTTCCCGATTCCCATGACTCAACCGATCGCCCCGGCTCCGTGAGGGTGGGCCGCCGATCGCGAACCGAGTCCCCAGCCAACCCAGCTCAGATCGCAGCGGCGATCGGATTGCTATAGGTTAGAAAACAGTCTCTAGTTGGAACCATGCACAAAATTCCCGTTACCGTTGTCACCGGCTTTTTGGGCGCGGGCAAAACCACCCTGCTGCGCCACCTGCTGCAAAATCCCCAAGGCCGCCGAATTGCCGTGCTGGTGAATGAATTCGGCGAAGTGGGAATTGATGGGGACTTGCTGCGATCGTGCCAAGTTTGCGACGAAGAGGACGCGACTGGCCCCAACAACGGCCCCAGCAACGTGATTGAGCTGACCAATGGTTGCCTGTGCTGCACCGTCCAAGAGGAATTTTTGCCGACGATGCAGCAATTGCTCGATCGCCGCCAGGATATCGACTGCATCGTGATCGAAACCTCGGGTCTGGCCCTGCCCAAGCCCCTGGTGCAGGCCTTCCGCTGGCCGGAAATTCGCACGGGAGCCACGGTTGATGGCGTGATCGCCACGGTCGATTGTGAAGCCCTGGCCGCCGGTCGGGTGGTGGGCGATTTGGCGGCCTTGTTGGAGCAGCGGGCGGCCGATGACAGCCTGGAGCATGAAACCCCGATCGAGGAGCTATTTGAAGACCAACTGGCCTGTGCCGATTTGGTGTTGCTAACCAAGTGCGACCAAGTGGAACCCAGTGAGGTGGCGCGGGTGGAGGCTTGGCTGAAGCAGGAATTGCGCCCCGGTGTGAAGATTGTGCCCTGTCAGCGGGGGGCGATCGCGCCAGAACTGTTGCTGGGCTTCAATGCAGCCGTGGAGGATAACCTGGGCGATCGCCCTAGCCATCACGATCACCATCACCACGATCATGATGATCACGACCACGATCATGACCACGACCATGACCACGACGACGAGATCGGGGCGATCGCCCTCAGCTTGGGTGAGGTTGACCCCCGATCCCTCGTGCAGCGGCTCGAACGGCTGGTGCAAGAGTGGGAGATTTATCGGATTAAGGGCTTTGCGGCCGTGGCCGGTAAGCCGATGCGCCTGGTGGTGCAGGGGGTGGGGCCGCGGTTTGAGACCTTTTTCGATCGCCCTTGGCGGCCCGAGGAAGCGCGATCGACCCGCTTGGTGATTATTGGGCGCGAGTTGGATCGTGCGTCGATCGCCGCTGCGGTGGGGGCGATCGGTTAGGGTGCGCCTGGGCGAAGTGGCCTAGCTGCTAAACACCGCTTCCATGGTCTCCGGCTCGATCGGTTGGGGTTTGCGACCCATCAGCCAATAGGTGTTCATCAAGCCGCGCCCTTTCACATCCAGCGGCTCCGGCCCGCGCTGCACCAGCTCAAATTCGTCCTTGAGCATTTCATACACCGCTTCGGTGACTTGGATTTTGCCCGGTTCCCCTTGGGTTTCCATGCGGCTGGCCACGTTCACCGTGTCGCCCCAGAGGTCGTAGGCAAATTTTTTGATCCCGATCACGCCGGCCACCACCGAGCCGGTGTTGATCCCGATCCGGATTTGGAAGGGTTTGCCGTCGGGAGTGGTGAAGGTGGAAATAGCGGATTGCATATCCAGAGCCAGTTGGGCCACGGCTTGCACATGGTCGGGTTTGGGCACGGGCAAACCGCCCACGGCCATGTATTCATCCCCCACGGTTTTGATTTTTTCGAGTTCGTGAGTTTCGGCCAGTTGGTCGAAGGTGGAGAAAATCTGATTGAGCAGATTCACCAACTCGATCGGGCGCATTTGGGCAGAAACCGGCGTGAAGCCTACTAAGTCCGCAAATAGGATCGTGGCTTCGGCATATTGTTCGGCCAGGGAGCCTTCGCCCTGCTTCAGGCGCTCGGCGATCGCCTTGGGCAAAATGTTCAGCAACAGCCGATCGGACTTTTCCTGCTCGGCAAACAGGGCTTCTTCGGCCAGTTTGCGCTCGGTGATGTTTTGGATTGTGCCTTCGTAGTAGAGCAGTCGCCCATCGCTGTCGAGCACCGTGCGGGCATTTTCCGAGACCCAAAAGGTTTCGCCCGCCCGATCGAACACCTGGGACTCAAAGTTGTAGATTGTGCCGCGCGCTGCGATCGCCGTGAGGAAGCTATTCCAGCGCTCGGGGTCGGCATAGAACCGGCGGGTGCGGTTGAGGCCCGTGGGGCCGAGCATATCTTCGATCGAATCAAAGCCAAACATCTTAGCCAACGACTGGTTGCCACCCAAGAACTGTCCGTGGGGAGCGCATTGGAAAATCCCCTCCACAGCGTTTTCGACGATGCTGCGGTAATTTTCCTCGGCCCGTTGCAGGGCCTCTTCCATCTGCTTGCGATCAGTCACATCGCGCGCCATCGCCAGGAAAATCTTGTGCCCTTGGGATTCCCGCACGCCCACGCGGGTTTCCACTGGGAAGGTGTGGCCGTTGTGGCAGCGATACATCCCTTCCAGGGTGACGGGTTGGCCGGGTTTCATCATCGACCAGATTCGATCGTGCTGATCCAGGGATGAAAGGGTATCGATCGCCTGAATATTCATCGTCAGCAGCTCGGCCTTGGAATAGCCCAGCACTCGGCACACTTGCTGGTTCGCATCCAAAATTTGCCCACGCACATCATGCACTAACATCAAGTCGCCGCTGGCCTGTTCGGTCAGCATCCGAAATTGGGCTTGGCTTTCTTGGAGGGCCTGTTCGGCTTGTTTGCGTTGGGTGATGTTGTCGGTGATGCAGAGCAAGTAGGCCACGTTGCCGCTGGAGTCAAACAGCGGCACTTTCACCGTGCGCAACACCATGTCGCCTTCGGGGCCATGCACCACTTCTTCGGGAATTTCCAGTTCGTGGCGCTCTTCGGTGGCCTGCACGTCCTGTTCCAGGATCGTGGTGGCGCGTTTGATGGGAAACAGGTCGTCTGTGGTGTGGCCCAGGGCCCGATCGCGCGGAACACCAAACAGCCGCTCGCTGGCCCGGTTCCACAACACGAACTGAAACTGCTGGCGCACGTCTTTCACATAAACCGCCAGGGGAATATGTTCCACAATGCCGTCAATAAACCGTTTGGCCCGCAGGACTTCGGCGATCAGTCGCTTGCGTTCGGTGATGTCGCGGATGGCCAGGACGGCGCTGGTTTGGGGGCGGTGAGGGTCGCCGTCGGGGTCGGGCAGGGTGACGCTCGACCAGGCAATTTCTAGGGAATAGCGATCGCCCGAGGGACTTTGGAACTCGTAGGCGGTGCTGCCGGAGCCGCTCTGGAAGGCCTGGGCCACCGGGTGCAGAGCCACCGGCACCGATCGCCCACGCCGAATTAGGGGCAAACAATCCACCAGGGATTGGCCGATCGCCTGCTCGCGATCGCGTTGAATCAGCCGCTCAAAGGCCGGGTTGCACCACTGCACCTGGCCCAGCTCGTCAGTCCAAACCAAGGCATCGCGCACCGATCCGAGCACCGTTTCCAATTTTTCCAGGGTCGATCGCAGCTCATCACGCGACACTTCCAACAGGGCCAGCGCCCGCCGCCGCTCCATTTCTTCGAGGCGCTCTTGGGATTGGCGCAAATCTTCTTCGAGACCCTTGTAGTCGGTGATGTCATGCACCACCAGCAGGGCGCATTCCATCCCGTGCAAATACAGCGGTTCCGCCGACAACAACACCGTGCGCACCCCATGGCCCTTGGTGCGAATGGCCACTTCTTGGTTCTGGACGCTGCTACCCCGCTGGAGGGCCTGCATCACAGACACCCGATCTTCGGCCCGCAGCCAAATGTTGAACTCCATACTCGAGAAGCCCATCATCTCCTCGAAGCTGTAGCCAAAGATGTCGAGGAAGCTGTCGTTAAAGTCCAGCACACAGCTATCGTCGAGCCGCAGCAAACAAATACCGCTGGGGCTGGCGTAGAAAATTTTGGAAAACTTGGTTTCAGACAGGCTGAGAGCGTTGGTCCGATCGCGAATCCGTTCGAGCAAGGCATCCCGATCGCGCTCAAAGGCCGTGGTCGCGGCGCGCAACTCCCGCATCATCAGTTGCACTTGGCGCATGGCTTCGTCGAGTTCGCGCAGCCCCGTGGATTTGATCGGGGCGATCGTTTGGCCACTGGTCATGGCCTGGGCCATTTGGGCAAAGCTGGCTAACGGCTGCTCGATCGCCCGCAACAGCAACCAGGTCACACCCAATCCAGTCCCGATCGTGACCAGCACCAGGGCCAAATTCAGGGCAATGCCGCCTGGGTCAGCAGCCCCCTCCAGAGGCATGGCTACCACCACCAGCCAGTCGGGTAGGGTTTTACTGCCCAGGGGTACGGCCCACAGGCGGTAGGTTTGTTGGTTGAGGGTGGCGGTGGTGGCCTGTTCACCGTCCCAAGTGCGGGGGCTGCCGGCGCTTTGTTGCCACTTGTCGAGCAGCAAAGTCCAGCGATCGCGGGCCGTGGGCAGTTGGTTCACACTCGATCGCTCACTCACCACCAAAATGCGGCCCGTGCGATCGATCAACGCCAGCTCCATCCCCTGCCATTGGGCCAGCTCCGATCGCAGCGCAGCCAAGGATAACCCCGAGGCCACCACCCCCAGGCGACGGCCATCGCTGCCAATCACCGGCTCGGCGGCCACGGCAATGGGCGGTTGGGTCACGGGGCCAGCCGCATCCCCCGTTGCCCCCTCTGCTCCCACAGTGCCGGTCTGATTTCCCTCGGGCAACAATAGCCATGTGGCCTGGCCCGCCAAGGTGGCCGCGCGGAACCAGGTTTCCCGCTCGGCGGCAAAGTCTTTTTGTTGACGCACCAGGCCCGATCGATTGCCTTGGCTGTCGGTGTTATAAACTGTCAACCCCTCATCGGCCTGGGGCGGCACTGTCCAAAGCTGTAGAGAGCCTGGGGCTGTGCGTTGGATGCCCACCAAGCTGCTGCCATCGGCGGCAAAGATCGCCAAATGCAAAGTCTGGGATGGTTGAAGCTGTTGCCAAAGCCAGCGATCGAGACCCGTAGGATTGTTGGCATCCCATTGGCGCACCCGCAGACCATCCCGCACCCAGCGGTTGAGCTGCACCGACTCCCCAAGATAGCTAGCCACGCGATCGCGCGCCCGGTTGGCCGCTTCCTGTTGCCACCGCTGGCCGGCGCGATCGACCGACTCCCGCATTTGCCATTGGGTCACCGTCAGGCTCAGACCCAGGGTGACCAGCACCGGCACCAATACCCCAAACCCCAGCAAGCTGCGTAACGATCGCCACTGTAGTGTTGCGATCGTTCCTGCTCCCGTAACTTGGCCGGTCGATAGTCCCATGCCTGTTGTTGCTCGGCCTGTTGTTGCTCGCCCTATATGCGCCGTTTGGGCGGTGATGTAGCCTGCCCAGTACCCGCCTGCCCAGTACCCGCCTGCTTGGCTCTAGCCTGCTTGGCTCTAGCTTGCCCAGTACTCGCCTGCTTGGCTCTAGCCTGCTTGGTCTTCGATCGTTACCCATCCCCCAGTCCTTAGTCTAACCAAGTCTTAATCTCGGATTAGACCAATCTTGCATGGACAGCAAGGGGGGAATGGGTTGGGGTGAAGCGATCGAGTCATCGATTCAGCCCAGGCATCGATATATGTAGTCAACCCACACAGCAGCCAACCCACACAGCAGCCAGTCAACATCGCCCCTGAGCAGCACCATTCATTACACCATTGCCACTACCCCCACTACTCACCACAGCGATCGTCCGTCAGGTAGCGCGCGCAATAGGTATTCCGGCCCTGTTGCTTGGCCTCGTAGAGGGCCGAATCGGCAGCCGCAATCAGATTCTGAGGGGTTTGGCCCAGTTTGGGCACTTGGCAAGCCACCCCCAAACTCACCGTCACCCACTCGCTCGCATCGGACTGGGCGTGCGGAATCATTAAACTTTCTACCGCGAATCGCAACCGATAAATGGCTTCCTCCGCCCGCGACAAGTCCGTTTCCGGCAATAGCACCGCAAACTCCTCCCCGCCGTAGCGCGCCACTAAGTCCGTTGCCCGGCGCGTGGAGTCTTGCAGCGCCCGGGCCACCCGCACCAAGCAATCGTCACCGGCTTGGTGACCATAAAAATCATTAAATCGTTTGAAATAATCCACATCACAAAGCACCAGCGACAGCGGCCGGGATTCATCCGCCAGGCGCGCCCATTCTTTGCTAATCACTTCATCAAAACAACGCCGGTTCGCCACTTGGGTTAAGCCATCGATCGTGGCCAGGCGGGCCAGCTCCAGGTTGGCATCCTTTAGGGCGGTCTCAACTCGTTGTCGTTCGGTAATTTCGCGTTCGAGCTGTTCGTTTTTGGCCCGGAGCTGCCGCGTCAGGTCGAGCAGACGCAGTTGCAGCTCAATGCGGGCTAGGACTTCTTCCTTCTGAAAGGGCTTGATGATGTAGTCTACGGCTCCGAGTTCGAGACCTTCGAGCTTGCTCGACAGATCCGATAGGCCGGTCATGAAGATGATCGGCACATCCCAATCGGGATAGAGCACTTTGATGGCTCGGTAGGTTTCAAACCCATTGAGCTGTGGCATGACCACATCCATCAAAATCAGGTCAGGGCGATCGTCCAGGGGGCGATCGCGCAGGCTATCCAGGGCGATTTGGCCGTTTTCGGCACTGCTAATGCGAAATTTTTTGAAGCGCATCAAATAGCGCCGCAACAAGTCCACATTGTCGGGCGTGTCGTCAACGATCAGCAGTGAATAGTGTTTTCGGCGAGACTCCATGTCTGACGACACAATTGGTTGGGGATCGCTATGGGTTAACGGTGGACGATCGCTAGTCGCGGCGCTGGTCAGGGCGCTGGTCAGGGCGCTGGTATTGGCATGGGAAGTAACTGAGTAACGCATCCTTGGGGTGATCCTTGCTCAACACGATTCCAGGACTGCCGTACCGGAGTCATGGCGTTGCAATCTTGTGAGCTCCTGTCCTGTAAGGGGCTTGAGGAGGAACGCCGCTTGCCAGTGCCTCGTTAGGCAATTGTGGCAAGGGACTACCGTAACTATCCACCGTTTTGCGTGAATTCCCGAACAGGTTCTGACAATTGCACGAATTTTGGTCAGGGGCGGCCCCGCTTGGCAATGGGGCAGCGGGATAGGGGTGTGGGGATGGTGCAGCGTGGTCAATGGCATTTACAAATTGCAATAATTTGCAGCCGATCGCCGTCGATTTCAACCGATTTCAACTGATCGTACTCATGAAGCCGGGTCATGGAGCCGGGTCATGGAGCCGGGTCATGGATCACAGTTATCCCTCTGATTTCTGGCATGAACTGCTAGCAGTTGCCTTGAGAGGGGCAATTTTGAGCTGGCAGGCTGGCTGACAACCTGAGGCACGATTAGGAGCTAATCAGGAGCTAATCGGTGGTGAGATGCGCGCAAGGGCCTTAGTCAGCTAATCAACCAAGGCCAGTAGCACTGGCGAGCACCCACGGCGGTTTTGCTCACCAATCCCTTATAGCCAATCAGGGCGGAACTGATCGGTGGGCAACCCATCAGGGTGTCGTGGAGGCAGACCTCGATCGGGCAAGCAACTGAGCCGAGTAGCTAGCAGCGCCTGGTCAGACTGTTGACCAAGTGCTGGATCACTCCCCATCAATCGTCGGTCTGCCCCTAGGGACTGTCCTGAAATCATTTCCTAGGAAGGTTAAGTAGATTGCTGCAAGTAGATTGCTGCAAATCGCTGATGAATTAGCAGAGATGAGCAAGGGGAGCGGCTATCCAATGGGCGATCGCGTGTATAGTTGATCGACTTTGGACGGGTCAGTATTCAAAAGTTTGAGCAATGATTCAATGGTTCTAGACCTCTTGATTCGAGTTGTGATGGAATGATTAGGCTCCAATCCTAGAACAAGATTGCGAACCAAAGACGAGTTCGTTCAATTCTTGAAAAGAGTCATTTTAATGACAAATCTTCATGGAGATTTCACAGAGAGATCTAGCCTTTACCTCAAACGATTGGTATGTCAGATCGCAGATGCGATGAAGCTGTGAGTCGGTGGGCATTGACTACCCCACAGGCTGCTCAGACTCCAGATGATTAATCAACTATTCAGTCTAGATGTTGCATTCTAGGGATAGTTTGGGTGCTCAAAATTCAAGATCGAATTTGCTTAATTCGGACATCTTGCCCGAGGTTGAGGCGCTCGCCGGGCAGGGCAGTGAGGAACGATCGCACCGCTTCGATATATTGCTTAACCATTTGCAGATCGAGTTCGTATTTTTTCTCGATCGCCACGGTTAAAAACGGTTCATACTGACCACTATAGCCGTCATCATGCTTATAGGCATTGATCACCCGGCGCATGTTGGTGATTTCAGCAAATCCTGGTAAATCTTTCAGTTGAATTTGAAATTCTTGTTCAATGATCTGATGAATTTCATTGATTTTTTTACGCGAGAGTTTGCTTTTGCTGGTGCGATGGCTACCGTAGCGTTGTTGATAAATCGATTTGGCGACCCATTTTAATTCGTACTCAACTAGGGCATTTAATTCACTGAGGGCGGCTCGGATCACGATGCCTTCGTAATCTATCAAAACACCGGCTGCGCGATCGTGTTCGGCGGCTCCAAAGCAATTCCATTCTTCGGGGGTATAGGTACGATTGACGGTGCTGAGATTTGCATCATCAACGGTGAAGGCGCGATCGATAAACATCGAAATTGCACTCAATCGCGCGGAAAAGTGCCGAATAGCCATTCGATCAAAATAAGAAGTAGCGCTGGGCCATGGGCAGAATTGTGGCGGGTTCACAGGTGAGCAGTTGCCCATCGGCAAACACTTCATAGGTTTGTGGATCGACTTCGATCGCCGGTTGGGCATCGTTTAGTTTCATGTCGGATTTACGGATCGATCGAATCCCCGACACGGCCACCACTTGCCGTTGCAGTCCGAGTTTTTCCGGCACGCGGGCCTTGAGTGCGGCCTTAGAAACAAACGTCAGACTGGTGCTGTGGATCGCCTTGCCAAAGCTGGCAAACATCGGGCGGCCATGCACCGGTTGCGGCGTGGGAATGCTGGCATTGGCATCGCCCATTTGGGCCCAGGCGATCGCCCCGCCCTTGATCACCAACTCTGGTTTCACACCAAAAAATGCCGGTTTCCAGAGGCAGAGATCCGCCAGTTTGCCCGGTTCGATCGACCCTACATGGTTGGCAATGCCGTGGGCGATCGCCGGGTTGATCGTGTATTTGGCGATGTAGCGTTTGGCGCGGGTGTTGTCGTGGCGGGCCGGGTCTTGGGGCAGGGAGCCGCGCTGCACCTTCATCTTGTGGGCCGTTTGCCAGGTGCGGATGATGCTTTCGCCGATGCGGCCCATCGCTTGGGAGTCCGACGACATCATGGCGATCGCCCCCAGGTCGTGCAGGATGTCTTCGGCGGCGATTGTTTCCCGGCGAATCCGCGACTGCGATCGAGGTGGTGGCAAACCATCAACATATCGAGGTGTTCTTCGATCGTGTTCACCGTGTAGGGGCGGGTGGGGTTGGTCGAGGAGGGCAGCACGTTGGGCAGGCCGCAGACCTTGATGATGTCCGGGGCATGGCCGCCGCCCGCGCCCTCGGTGTGGAAGGTGTGGATGGTGCGGCCCTTGAAGGCGGCTACGGTGGCTTCCACGAATCCCGCTTCGTTCAAGGTGTCCGTGTGGATCGCCACTTGGATGTCGTACTCATCGGCGACGCTGAGGCAGGTGTCGATCACGGCGGGCGTAGTGCCCCAGTCCTCGTGCAGCTTCAGCCCGATCGCCCCGGCCTGCACCTGTTCAATCAGCCCCGCCGGTTGGCCGCTGTTGCCCTTGCCCAAAAAGCCCAGATTCATCGGGAAGGCCTCCGCTGCTTCCAACATCCGCGCCATGTGCCAGGGGCCGGGAGTGCAGGTGGTGGCATTAGTACCAGCGGCGGGGCCCGTGCCGCCGCCAATCATCGTTGTGATCCCGGCGGCCAGGGCCGTTTCGATTTGCTGCGGACAGATGAAGTGGATGTGGGTGTCGATGCCGCCGGCCGTGACGATCGCCCCTTCGCCCGCAATGATTTCCGTGCCGGGGCCGATGATGATGTCTACGCCTGCCTGGGTGTAGGGGTTGCCGGCC
>RDXB01000047.1 GCA_004292515.1 Oscillatoriales cyanobacterium | reverse complement strand
CGCCGCATCTTTGATGATCGTGACCGATGAAGGATCGGATGGCAGCTCCCGAGACCATTTCACTCGTATATAACCAATCTTGGCTAGGTAAACCGAATTAGGTTTAACCGAAAAGCCGTTGTTTGTGAAGCGAATGGATTGAGTTGAGTGTTTCTTTTTGAACTTGAGAAATCCGACTTTGCGACCTTTTTGCTCACCCTTCAGGCTCTTGAAGAAATTCTTCAGTGCTTGACAGGAATCTCGCAAAGACTGAATCAGTGGATCGCATCCCACCTCCGACAGCCACCCGCGTTCAGCAGTTAACTTAGCTTGAGTGATGACCCGCTTTTGCAGTTCAGTGTCGTTGACTTTTTCTCCCTGTCGATAAAGGTCTTGACGCAAGCGAATTGCATCGTTGTAAACCACGCGAGCGCAGCCGAATGTTTTCGCCAGCATTAATCTTTGCGGGCGATTCAGATAGATTCGGTAGCGAAATCGTGCCTTCATGGTTAACACTATACAGTAGGGTTAATCGAAAAAAGCCGCCCTAGAAGGACGGGGCTTCAAACCCTTTTCTTTTGGTGATCAATCAGACGAGGGGTTTAGGGGGTGTCATCATTTTCCGTAACTGAGTCTGAAATCGTCGATTTCCCGCGCCTCAATGGTCGTAACAAGGGGATTAAGCCCCTTGCCCCCACGATCCGCTAACGGTGGAATCAGGGTTTCAGGGTAATTGATGACAGGCCCTAAACCCCTTGCCCCCAGCAAGCCAGATCCCGCAGGCGTTTGGGATCTCTCATTGGGGATCTCTAGAATGGGGATTGAATTGACCCGCGATCGGTCGATCGCCCTGCCGATGTCGAGCTTGTCCACCTCCCAGAAACTCACCCCTGACAGCGCGATCGCCCCCAATGATGTAGCGCCACTGATTGTCACCGCCAACCGACCCCAACCGGCGGATATTGTCTATCCTTCTGCTGATGGAAAACCCTTGGCTGAAACTTACCTGCACCTCAACGCGATCATTGCGATTCTGAAAGCGCTGCAATTTCACTTGCAGGGCCAGCAAGCCACCGTCCTGGCCGATCAATTTCTCTATTACAGCCAGGGCTATCCCCGCCTGCGAGTGGCTCCTGATGTGATGGTGATTTTTAATGTGGCTCCTGGTGGTCGAGACAACTACAAAATCTGGGAAGAGGGGGAAATTCCCAGCGTTATTTTTGAAGTCACTTCCCCTGGCACTCGTCAGGAAGACCAACACCATAAACATTGGCTCTATCAGCAAATGGGTGTGCGGGAATATTGGTTGTTCGACCCTAAAAACGAGTGGATTAAAGGACAGCTACGCGGCTATCAATTGGGTCCGAGCCGCACACCCGATGGCGATCCTTGCGAGGCATACTTACCAATTACCGACAGCAAAAGTGCCGTGCTGGGGTTGCGTTTAGAAATCTGTGGGCCGCTCTTGCGATTTGTGGATGAGGCAACGGGGCAATGGCTGCCAATACCGGATGAGATCGGGGATGTGTTGGCTGATCGCGATCGAGCAGCGGCTGAACTGGAACAAGAACGCCAAGCCAAAGAAGCGGCCCTGGCGGAATTGGCGGAATTGCGGGAGCGACTGCAACAACTGGATGCCGATCCGCAATAGCGCTACTGGAAAGCATCCAAAAATCATTGGGTTCGGCGACTATTCCGCCTATCATGCAAACCCAGAATCCTTGGGAGGCTCGATCGTGACTCGCTGGCATTGGTGCAATTGGCAAGGCTTGCCCTACCTCACCTGTTCGCTGCTGGAACCGCTGCCCCACGGCTTTTTTACGCGGGATTTTTCGCCCCGGACTCCGGCGGAACTGTCGGTAATTTTGGACGATCGCGCCCAAACCTTTCGCGTCAAGCAGGTACATGGCGATCGCGTGCTAGTTCCTGCCGAAATCCAAGCGGGCCAAGTGATGAGCGAGGCCACAGCCAGCAATAGTGAGCAGTCTACCTATCCCCACGCCGATGGATTGATCAGCGATCGCCCTGGCCAAGCGATGTGGGTTTGTAGCGCTGACTGTACCCCGGCGCTGATCGCGGATCTGGAGCGGGGTCAGGTGGCGGCGGTGCATTCGGGCTGGCGCGGCACGGCGGCCGGGATTGTGCCCAAGGCGATCGAGCAAATGCGTCGCCAAGGTAGCCGCCTGGAGCACTTGCGGGTGGCGCTGGGCCCGGCGATTTCTGGCCCCGTTTACCAGGTGGCGGATGAGGTGGCTGAACAGGTGGTGGCTTCCTTGAATACGTCGCTACCGGAAGCGCAACAGTGGGAGCAGCCGCCCGTGTTGCCCGACCCGGAACCCGGCAAGGCGCGGTTGGATGTGCGCCAAACGATCGCCCAGCAATTGCGCCAATTGGGATTAGCAGATGATCAACTGGCGATCGCACCCCACTGCACCTACAGCGAGGGCGATCGCTTCTTTTCCTATCGCCGAGATGGCACCAAAACCGTGCAATGGTCGGGCATTGTTAGTGCCTGAATAGTCAGTAACAGAAACAATTGATTGTCCATGCTTCAGTCGTCGTAACAAGGGGCTGAAGCCCCTTGCTGGCCCACGGCTTGTGATGATGGGATGGGGAATTTGGGTGTTTTGATAGCACTCCTAAAACTTGGATCGTAACCAGCCGTTAAACCACATCAAATAGCACGGTGGTCATGTAGCGTTCTGCCCAATCTACCCCGAAGGCTTTTTCGAGCACGCGGCGGGTTTTGTCGTTTTGTAATTGCTGTTGGCAATAGCGACGCTGCCCCAACTCGATCGCCTCAATTTCTGCCATCTCGGTGGTGGGGGTCATGGCGACTGCTTGCCGACAATGAATCCGCAAAAAGTCACCAACGCGATCGAGAATTTGGCTTTCCTCAGCCGCATTAGACGGCCGCACAAACAAACAATGGGATGAGAAAATCGTGCCCCAACTGGGGAAGGTACGCTCTTGTGCAAACACCAATTCCGGCAGGGATGCCAAGGCTTGGTCGTAGGGTTCCGGCAAGGCTCGCTCATCAATGATCGGAGACAAATCAGCGATCGCCATGCTCAGTTGACCCCGACCCGCCACCAAGTCTGTGCCAAACATCGGTAGGGCAAAGCTTGATCGCGGAAACATCACGCAATGCAAAATATCCAGCGCACTGCCCACCTGGGCCAATTCCAAATGGATTTTGCGAAATTCCCGAGTTTGGAAACAGCAGTTTTCGATCGTCAGCCGCTCCCCTTCAAGCGTTCCTTCCACATAGCCCAAATCCTCGGGCATTTGGTAGGGTTCGAGGGTTAACTCGGCTTGCCAAATGTTTTTGATCACATCAGACAATGCGGCAATGGTTGGATGTAGGCGATCGCGTAGGGAGCTAGGAGCAACTGTAGTCATGATTAACCAGTCCTAAAAAACGAAATTCAAAATCAGCGTCAAAACCACTTAAAAAATCAGTCCAATCCGATTACTGAGGTCACTCATCAAAAGACCGCTAAATCGGTTGATTGCCCATGCCCCAACCACTGTAGACAAGGGGCTTAAGCCCCTTGCTCCCCACGATTCCGTCACGGCAGTATCAGGGTTTCAGACGATTGGACGACAGGCCCTAGTCCCCTCGCTCCCAATCAATCTCGCAATGGCAGTATCAGGGTTTAGCCTATTCCAGACCACTTTTAAGACCCCAGAAACGGCAACCACTCCACGATCGGGGCGGGAATCATTTCCGTCCGAAAATCGAGCAATTGCACTACGACTAAATAGATCACACCGAGCAAGAGCGAAATCGCCCCCGTGGCAATGGCTACCCACTTCGATCGCATCATGACGCTTCTCCACAATTCCCAAATGCCTGAGCTGCAACCCCGGAGCGTGGCCAGCTTTGGGCATCCTTCAGTCTACGCCGGTCGGTAGCAGGGTCGATCGATGGGTTGGGTTAGCTTAAAATCGCGATCGCAGTGATGGTGCAACCCCATCACCCTTGCGCCACCCGGACTTGGACTGTTCAGTTAGGACTGCATCATGATCGAAGCCTGGTCAGACATCCCCATTGTGGAAGCCCACGATATTCGCAAAACCTACCGCACAGGGTTTTGGCTCAACCAACCGGTGACGACCCTTTCGGGCGTGTCGCTCTCGGTGCGATCGGGTGAAACCTTTGGCTTGTTGGGCCCCAACGGTGCGGGCAAAACCACCCTGCTGAAAATTTTGTTGGGCATTGCCACGGCCAGCAGTGGCCGCGGCACGTTGTTGGGCAGGCCCCTGGGCGATCGCGCCGCCAAGCAACGGGTGGGATATTTGCCCGAGAGCGCCTATTTTTACGATCACCTCACCGGCTGGGAATACCTCGAACAAGCGGCGGCCCTGTTCCAAATTCCCCGCCCGATCGCCCACAAACGGATTGTGGAGCTGTTGCATTGGGTGGAGCTGCCCGAAAGCGCCGCTCGCAAGAAGCTGATGAAGCAATATTCCAAAGGGATGTTGCAGCGGGTGGGCATGGCGCAGGCGCTGATCAATGACCCTGAGGTGATTTTCCTCGATGAGCCGATGTCGGGCCTCGACCCGATCGGGCGGCATCAATTCCGCGAAATTTTGCTGGAATTGCGGCAGCGGGGCAAGACGATTTTTTTCAACAGCCACATTCTGTCGGACGTGGAGCAACTGTGCGATCGCGTTGCCATTTTGAACAAGGGCGAGCTGCTGTGTGTTGGTTCCTTGGATGAATTGTTGGGGCCAGGTTCCAGCTACCGGGTCAAAGGCCGCGGCGGCAAGGCCGATTCCTTAGCGAGTTGGCTGCGGGACTTTGATTTACAAGGCGACTATTGGACGGGTTCCCTCAAGGGCGATCCGGCGGCGTTTATGGCGGCCGCAGTCACCATGGGCGCGCAGGTGTTGGGGCTGAATATGCAGCGCCCGTCTCTGGAGGATTTCTTTGTGCAATTGGTGCGCGATCGGGGAGTCCAGCCCCAGTAGCCTTGGGCGTAGCCCTAGACATTGCCCCACAGAACTGAACCCCCCAGATCGGTATTGGCGCTCAGGGGGTTCAGCATGGCTGTGCCGCGCCAGAGACCCTTAAGAACCCAGTTCCAAAGGCTGTAGCTTTGATGGGCTTGGTCAGAACTCCCCAGACAGGATTCGAACCTGTGACCAATCGATTAACAGTCGATCGCTCTACCGCTGAGCTACTGAGGAATGCGTGTTCAACGCGGAATCAAAGATAACGGCGATAAACCTGGTTTGTCAAGCGGTTTGACCAAAAAAAGTCCCAAAAAAGTAAATTACTGCCCAGCACCGCCTCCCCGATCACCCCACAAGCGCCGCTCCGACAAGCACCGCTCCGACAACTGATCGCCCATCCCCGATTCATCCCCAATCAACACCCGATCGATTGAGGGGGGCGATCCGGATCGGCAGCGCACTTTTCTGAAGCAGTGGCAGTGGGTATTGCTCCGCCCTGGAGCCTGCCCACTGCTTTTTCGATCCGGTTGCCAAATTGGTTCACTCTGCCCGAGGAATTGGGGCCGGTTGACCGGATGGCTAAACAGTTGTCGAAATCACTCAATCCCTGATGGGAAGGGGCTTAGGGATGAGTTCGCTGTTGCTGAGGGCGATCGGGTTGCCGGGTGGTGTCGATTGCGATCGAGCCAGTGACACAGCCGGGCGATCGCTCACCAGCCCTGATTCGTAGAGTAAGGGTGTTGAAGGGCAAAACGCTTCCCCCGCAAGCCTTTCAACACCGGCTGCCCAGCCCTTCGTCGTCCCGTTGTTTGTGCATCCCCGAGGTCAGAATCGTGAACGCTCAATTGGCCACTGCTCCCCAAGTTCGTCGCTCCACCGCCCCTGCACCCACCGTCACGCTCACGCTCAGTTCAGTACCAGCTCCGGCTGAATTGGCTGATCGGATTCAACTGCTGATGGATGAGTTGGTCAGCGCCGTGGGTCAAAAGCCCGCCCGTGCCATGGCCACCGTTGAGCGGATCCTGAAGGAAGTCAGCCGAGTTTGCCAAAAGAGCGATCGGATTCAGTCCTCTGGTCAAATCAACGACTGGGCCATGTCCCTGGCGCGTCACCGCCTGCAAAAGTGCCTGGTCTACTACAAGCGGGGTTCCGAGCGCGGTCGAGTGGAACTGCACAGCACCCTCAGCGCCATGATCTACCGCTACATTGCCCCGGCCCAAGCGGAACTGAGCTTCCAAGCCCGCTACATCTTGATTGAAGACTTCATGCAAGCCTTCTACATCGAGTCCCTGCGCGCCTTCCGTCGGGAAAACGACCTGGGCGACACCTACCAACCCCGCACCCGCCTGGAGTTGGCTGAATACCTGGCTTTTGCGGAACAGTATGCCAAGCGCCGAATTTCCCTGCCCGGTTGCCGTAATCAGCAGTTGATTGTGTTGCGAGCCAAGAGCTTTGCCCGTCGCCAACCGCCGGAAGTGGCGATCGACATGGAACTGGCGGTGGAAGGCGGCAAGGGCGAAGAAGCCGAGCAATATGCCCGCAGCAGCGCCGTTCAACAGGTGCGCGAACAGATGGTGTCTGAGACCGTTGACCCCGCCGAAGCTGTCCTGCGCGATCGCGTCCTCAATGAGCTGACCGAGTATCTCCGCAGCCAAGGCCACAACGATTGCGTGGACTACTTGGTGCTGAAAATGCAAGACCTGTCGGCTCCCGAAATTGATGAAATTTTGGGTCTGACTCCTCGCCAACGGGACTACTTGCAACAGCGCTTTAAGTACCATGTGGAGCGCTTCTCGCGGATGCACAACTGGGAATTGGTGCACCAATGGTTGGGCGCGGATGTGGACGATCGCTTGGGGATGCCCACCCCCCTGTGGCGGCAGTTCTGGGCCCAACTGGCTCCCGAGCAGCAAGCGTTGGTGGAACTGAAACAAGCCCAACAAACCGACAAGGCGATCGCTAAGGCGATCGGCTGCACCCCCAAACAAGTCCAAAAGCGCTGGTTTAAGCTGCTGACCCTGGCTTGGCAAGTGCGCAATGGCGAAGTCAGCCTGGAAGCACCCTTGGCTCAAGCGTAGTAGCACAGCAAGCTCATCTTGATAGGTCAAGTTGACTGTTGCCGTTACCAGATCATTAGGCAGCAAGGGGCTTAAGCCCCTTGTTGCGACGACTGACCCCGCAACTTTGACCCAATGAATTAAGGCAGCCGTGCTAGTAAAGTGTGTAAGCTTTGCTGACCGCTCAAGGCTTTCAAAAAGAATTTCAAGTTTGCTGGCGATCGCGCTAGCACCAAGGTTGGGGCTGCCTCCTAGCCCCTGCACAACGACGACGACCCCGGGTAGGCCAAACTGGCCTACCTTTTTTCGTAGGGATGAAGTTTTTCGGGAGTGTTTCGGGAGTGTTTGGGGTCTGTTCGATCGGTTCCGATGTCTGGGAAATTGGACAGGCATCAGCCTGGGTCAGGCGTTGCACTGCTACGCATGGGATGGTCATCTGGCTGGCCTTTGCGCCCTGGTCATCCGGCATCGATCTGTTAGAGTATGTGGAAGCTCCGCACCACCGACCTCGCGGGCTGCCGTCCAAGCGGTATGCTCGTTTCCAACCGACGAGAAAGACCCACAGCACCTATGAAATCGAAAGCATTTTGGGGCTTTGTTTCCCTGGTGGCGGCTAGCGTGCCTACGGTTGCCCAAGCTGCACCGGCGCTGAATCCCCACATCATGGTTGACTACCATGAACAAAGCCTGGCCCAAGAAGTTGTTTACGGCACCTACTACGATGGCCCCCGCCTGCGCGTAGTGACCGACCCGACGGGTGCAGCTCTGCGCAAGAGCTTTGAGTTCCCGATCGAACTCTCGATGAAAAAAGAGAGCAGCATCACCACCAGCACCCCGGTCACCGATCGCTACAAGATTCACCAATTTGGTGATTGCAACAGCGACAACAAAATTACCTTTGAAGATCTTGATATCCACCGTGGCATCTGCAACTCGCGCTTCCAAGCTTGGTCGCGTGAAGTGCAAGAGTGCATGAAGGCCGGCCCGGTGTTGATCCGTGATCTGACCGGCAACGAAGTGTACATCCACAACAAAGACGGTCAGCAACTGTCGCGCGACATCGTGCTGAACGCTTCGGGCAAGGCTGTGTGCCGTCAGTTCATTGGCCGTGCGACCCCCGTGAGCATGGATCGTCAATGCCGTGATGTGGTGGTGGAACAACGTCCATTCCTGGCCCCTGCTCAGTCGGATGTGCCGATGGCCCCGATGTCCTCGCCGATTCAAGGTTTGTGGTAATTCAAACCTGGCTGGCTGGCCAGCGTCTCATTGGGTAGGCGTTGGTTGAGGTCATGTTGGTCATTCAGAAGAGGCTGATCGCAACGATCAGCCTCTTTTGTTTGTATGGGTGTTTTTACGGCTTGCTGGTGTTGGGTCTTGAGACGGTTTTTGGGGCCGTGGATCGGTGATTGGTTTCTGCTGAAGTGCGTCCCTGTTAATCCTGTCCCTGTTAGGGGCTGTCATCAAGTCCCTGAAACCCTGATTCTTACGTTGCTTGATCGTGAGGGGCAAGGGGCTTAAGCTAATTGTCTACAGCGGTTGGGCTAGGAAAATCGGTCGTTCCAGCCCCAATCAAGCTCATTTGATGACACGCCCTAATCCTGTTCCTGTTGCTGGGGTTCCTAGCGATCGAAACTCACCCAAAGACGATAGTTGCTAAACCCGCCTGTGGAACCTACGGAAATGTCGTAGCGAGCATCCTCGGGGGCGCGGAACTTGGTTTTACGGACTTGGCGAGCTAGCACTCGGCCGTCTTGGCTGGTGAGGTCAAAGCGGGCGCGATCGTTGTTGGAATCGACCCGAATTTCCACCTGACCCGAGGGCAAATCCACCTGCCAAATATCCTGCTCACCGGAGCTGATGCTGCCTTGGGCCGTGCCATAGCGACTGAGGGGATCCACCGACAGGGCGTAGGTGTCGGTGCTGGCGGCTGGGTTGGCTTGGTAGGGAGCCACGCGCGGGCCCGACGTGCTGTATTCCCAGGAATTCACATCCCCCACGCCGCTGCTGCTATTACCGGCGGGCATGATTTCCACACTTAGTTCGTAGGCTTCCGGGCCCCGCAGGCTGCTGATCACGACCTGATATTGACCTTCGCTGGGAATATCCACGAAGGCTTCACCTGTGTTGGTGGCCAGGGTTGCGCCGTCGGGCCCCAGGACGCTGAAACGTGCATTGCTGCTCATGGAAGAAATCAGCACTTGCATCTTGCCGGGGCGGGCATTCACCAACCAGACATCGCTGCGGTTGGGGTAGACCGTGCCTTTGGCTAGGCCGGCGGTGCCAGCGGCGTTCAGGGCCACCACTTGGGTGGTGCTGTTGTCGCTGCTGGGAACGGGGGGGCGGAAATCGGTGGTGGAAAAGCTGCTGCATCCCACGTCCGATCGCGCTCCACTGGGAACGATCGCCCCGCAAAGGTTCGCTCCATCCAGCCGCGTGCCTGTTAAATCAGTACCCCATAGGTAGGCTCCGCGCAGGTCGGCACCGGTTAAATCAGCGCCCCGTAGATTAGCCCGAATGATGAGGGTTTCCCGCAGGTTGGCTCCCCGCAAGTTCGCGCCGCGCAAATCGAGACCGTTGAGATCATTGCCCTGCAAATTACAACCGGGGCATTGATTGCTTTGTACGAGGCCGCGCCGGTTAAAGGTGGTCTGATTGAGGTCGCTGGCTTGGGCAGGTGTGACCCAGCTTCCGAGCGTTAGGGCTGCGATCGCCCCCACAACATTCCACCGAAGAGGGGTCGGAGCTAGGGCTTGGGTCAATCGGGGACGATGGATCGCAGGCATGGCTAACACATCACGGAAAAGGCCAAGGGATGGCAATTGGGTCAGGATCGCGGGGGTGAAACCGCTGATCGCGATTAAATTGCTTTCCGTCTTTTTAGCATTCGCAGACGACTGCGGCCACCTGCTGTGGTCATCTTTCTCCAAAAGCGGCATCGGTATCGATCTCCCCGATCTGGGCGGTGACAATCGCCCGCCACTCTGCCAAGGCTTGGCGCACAGGGGCGGCCGCTTGCGGGTTAGTTAGGCGATCGACCCAGGCCGCTAGCCGATCGAGACCGGCGATCGGATCGATTTGGCGCAGGGCGGCCAGGATTTGCCAGCGCAGGGCCTCTGGTGTGGCTTGAGTGAGACCAGGCAGCAGGCGATCGAAGGCGGCCGGCGCGCCCAAGTTGCCCAAGGCTTCGATAATCGCCCCGCGCACGGTGGGGTCAACAAAGGGATCATCTGGGCGATCGAGCCAATCTAGCAACAGATCCGCCGCTTGCAATTGGTTGGCTTCATTCAGGGCTGGGTGCTGGCCGATCGCCCGAATCCCGTCGAGCAAGCAGGTGCGATCGCTGTGGGGCAGGCGATCAGCTAACGTTGTCAAGGCCGCACGGCTCCCGACTTGGGCCAAGGTTCGGGCTAGCAGTGATGCTGGGGCGGTGGCCCCGTGATCCCAAGCCGCCGCCAGAGCAGCCACGGCTTGCTCGTCACCCCAGCGCCCCAGGGCCGCTGCGGCCACGGCGGCGGTGGTTGGATCCTCAAGCAAGGTCGCCAAGGCGCTGATTACGGCCGGTTGTTCGGCTGGGGGAATGTCGGCGGCCTTGGCTCCCAGGGACGCGGCGGCTTCGAGGCGCACGGTCAAGGCGGGATCCCTGAGGGCCGCCGCCAGCAAGGGTGGCACGCGCTGATCGAGAAAGCCGCCCAAAGCCCCGATCGCCGCTGCCCGCAAGGTTGGATCGGGTGATTGTGCCCCCGCGAACAGCAGTTCAATCGCCTCGGGATGTTGAATTTGCGCCACGGCCCGCAACACCACGGGCCCCAGTTGTGAATCTGTGAGATAGGCTCCGAGCCGATCGAGCGCTACCGCCCGCAAGGTGGCCGATCGATCGGCCACTTTGCCCAAGGCCTCGGCCGCCGCTGCCTGCACCGCCGGGTCGTCCGTCATCGACAACAACCCCACCAGCGATCGCACCGCCAACGGATCGTCAAATTCCCCCAAGGCCCGCGCCACAAACCAACATTGCTCCAAATCCACCGTCTCATCGGCCAACAGGGCCACAAGGGGCGGAATTGCGGCGGATCCTAGGGCTTTGAGCTGGGCGATCGCCTGCCAGCGCCCATAGAAATCGCCCTCCGCCAACGCCAGCAAGGCGCGATCAAGCAAGGGGCAATCGAGATTTTCCTCAGGTGGCATAGCAGCGATCGAGTGATCAAATGCAGGAACTGATCGCAGTAAACCATACCGAATCACCGCTCCGAAACCACAGGGGGCGATCGTGCTCCAGCCAACCGGTCATAATTGATACCAGGATTGACCAGATTGATATCAATCTCGATATCGGGATTGATATCAGGATTAATACCTAATCAGCCTTGAGCCAACTAGCGTTGTCGCCAACGGCTGAACCGTGCCACGGTCGCCAGTCATGGGTTTTTTAGCGTGCAACTTCCCCACCTCCTCCACCAATGACCAAAGCTGCGATGCGGATCATCGGCCTGACCGGCGGCATCGCCACAGGCAAAACCACCTTGTCCGATTACTTGGCAACGCGCTATGGCTGGCCAGTGTTGGACGCAGACGAGCTGGCGCGATCGGCTATGGAACCGGGTTCGCCGGTTTTGGCAGCCATTGCCGAGCGGTTTGGCTCCCACTTGATTCGCGAGGATGGATCGCTTGATCGCCCCCGCCTAGGTGACATCGTGTTCCATGACACGGCGGAGCGGCAGTGGCTAGAAGCTCAAATTCATCCACTGGTGCGGGCAGGCCTCGAAGCTGGTATTACCGATCGATGCCATCACGAATCCACGCTAGTGCTGGCAGTGCCGTTGCTGTTTGAAGCAAACTTCACCGACTTACCCAGCGAGATTTGGGTGGTGACTTGCGACCGATCGCAGCAACTGGCGCGGTTGATGGCCCGCAGTCGCCTGAGCGTTGCCGAAGCCGAAGCACGGATCGCCAGCCAATGGCCCCTGGCCCAAAAGTGCGATCGCGCCGATGTTGTGTTGCAAAATACGCAATCTCTTGACTATCTCGTTACGCAGGTCGATCGAGCAGCAGCCCGATCGCTACACTAGGGATTCTGTAGGATTTTTGCAGTCATGCTGTCCGGGATTTGAGATGTTAATCACCCCCTCTGCCGCGCTAGAGTTGCTCCCGTTTGATCGCGCCATTAACCAACCCTTAGCCAAGCAGTTGGTGCGAGTTTTACAAATCAATTTGGGCAAGCGTTGCAATTTGGCTTGCAGTCACTGTCATGTGGAAGCGGGACCCCACCGCACTGAGGAACTAACTCCCGAAATCACTCAACAACTGATTGATATTATTCAGCAGTTTCCCCAGTTGGAAACGGTTGATCTAACAGGGGGTGCGCCTGAAATGAACTATGGATTTCGGGAGTTAGTGGCAGCAGCCTTCGACAACCAGAAATCGATTATTGTGCGCTCCAATCTGACGATCTTTTTTGTGGAGGGCTTTGAGGACTTGCCCGACTTTTTTGCACAACATGATGTCCGGGTTGTGGCTTCCTTACCTTGTTATTTGGCAGAGAATGTCGATCGCCAACGCGGCAGTGGCGTATTCGATCGCTCCATTGAAGCCATCCAGCGCTTGAACCAGTTGGGCTATGGTCAAGATCCGGCGCTGCAATTGGATTTGGTTTATAACCCACCGGTTCCGCGCGATCGCTCCTTTAGCTTGCCGCCCGCCCAATCCAGCCTTGAGCAAGCCTACCGGCAACGCCTCAAAGCAGACCACAACATTGATTTCAATCACCTACTGACCATTACCAATCTACCGATTGGCCGCACGAAGCTCGCCCTGCGCCAGCGCAATCTTGAGGAGGATTACTGTCAGTTTTTAGCCAGTAATTTTAATGCCCAAACTTTAGCCGGGCTGATGTGTTTAAATCAGCTTTCTGTGGACTATCGCGGCTATCTCTACGATTGCGATTTCAATCAGATGGAGGATATTCCGGCACGCTCGCCCGATGGTAAGATGCTCACCCTCGCGGATTTGTTGGCGGCTAATTCCTTGGATCTAGTCACCACTGTGCAGACCGATCGCCATTGCTATGGTTGCACCGCTGGCAGTGGCTCAAGCTGTGGTGGGGCGATCGCCTAATCATCACCCGGCTTGCAAATCTCTCGAAACAGCTAGCATCGATCCCAGTATTGACCGCTTGCTGAACCCTGCGATCGTACATCGTGGGGGCAAGGGGCTGAGGGCTAGTCGTCCAACTCCCTGAAGCCCCGCTCCCACCGTGAGCAAATTGTGGAGAGCAAGGGGCTTAAGCCCCTTGTTACAACGATTGGGGCATGGAAAATCAACTGTTTTAGCTTGCACTCGGGCAATGAAGCCAGTCTTTCAACTCCTAGCTGAAATCAAGAAATAGACTCATCTCATGGATATTCAATTTCGCGAATTTGATCCGTTTAATGTTTGGATTTGGCTGGAGTTTTCCACTGTTCCCGGCCACGTTGAACAGCAATATATTGAAGAGGTTTTTGACTCGTGGTTCTTCCTAGGGAAACTAGGCGGATTCAATGCAGAAAATACCCAAGTTCAAGAAGTGGGCCTAGACCTTAGCTACATGGAATATGACGGTGATAATCTTGATCGCTCCATGATGGCGCTGATGCACAACATGGGTGAAGTGGAATTTGAAGGCTTGCGGGCGCGCTGTTGGTTTGATTTGGGTACGAGTGACGCGATCGCCCTGGATGTGTTGTTAAACGCCTTAGCCCAGCTCAGTCGCGAATTCCTAGAGCTTCGCCGGGTCAGCATTGGGGGCGAAGATGAAGATTGGCCGATCGACCCCAGCAAGTGCACCAGCAACCAAGATTTCGACTAACTCACGGTTTTCTAGGGACGCTGATTTTTAGGGACGCTGAGATCGGCCCCTGGCTGGTCGATCCTTCAGGATTTTTTCGAGGGTGGTGTCCGACGGCAAATCCGTAAACACCCGATCGCCTGGCTTCAGACCCTGCAACACCTGCACCCGATCGCCCAAAGACGGCCCCAGCGTCACCGGCAAAAAGACCGGTTTGCGCTCAGAGTTGGGGACTAGCACCCCCGCCTGACCGCGATCGGTCACCACAGCCACCGTCGGCACCACGATCGCCTGGGGCAACCGCTCGCCCACAAACACCAAATCCACATTCATGCCCGATCGCAACACATCCAACCCCGAGGCGATCGCCACCCGCACTTCAAAGGAGGTGACATCGCGCTCCCGAATCGCCTCGGGGGCCACCAGCTTCACCCGGCCCTGAAAGACCCGGTCGGGATAGGCATCAGCCGTAATCTCCACCGTTTGCCCCAGCGAAACCAGTCGGATATCCACTTCCGGCACGCGGGCCAGGACTTCCAGCCCCCGAGCCAGCGCGGCGATCGAAGTTGATGTGGCCCCACTGCCCGACGAAGCGGAGGTGGTCGGAGTCACAAAGGAGCCTGGCTCGGCGTATTTTTGGGAAATGAAGCCCCCAAAGGGCGCACGGACGATCGTGTCGTTCACTTGGGTTTGCACCAAATTCACCTGGGCCCGGGCCTCGGCCAAGTCCGCGCGGGCGGCAGCAATGTCCTCGGCGCGCGAACCGCTACGGATGCGATCGCGCCCTCTTTGGGACTCCACCAACAGAGCCTTAGCGCGGTCAACATCAGCCTGGGCGCTGCGCTCTTCTTGCACAAACCCATCCAGGCGATCACGCTCAATCACCCCCTCATCGGCCAGCAGCCGGTTTCGTTCCAATCGTTCGCGAGCCAGATTCAGCCGAGCTTGGGCACTGGCCACATCCGCCCGCGATCGCGCCACACGAGCTTCGGCTTCGGCCACTTCCTCGGGTCGATTGCCCCGTTGGGTTTCTAGCAACCGAGCCTGGGCCCGGGCTACCCCCGCCCGCGCCCGCGCCAACTGGGACTGCAACTCCGCCGCATCCATCCGTGCAATTAGCTGCCCCTTCTGCACGCGATCGCCCTGCTGCACATAGAGTTCTAGCAGCCGACCAGAGGTTTTGGGGCTGAGGTTCACCGTTTGAATCGGGCGAATTGTGCCGCTAGCATCGATTTTGACGGTTAGATCCTCCGACTTCACGGGCACTGTGAGGGATGCGAGGGGATCGACCTTGGGGGTTTGGGGCTGACGCAGTTGCACCACTCCCCAAACAACAGCTCCGGCGATCGTGGCCGTTGCCACACCGATCAGGGGCCAAAAAATTCTGCGCGATCGCTGCTCCAATTGCCCCACAGTATCTAGGGTGCTGTCGCCTTGGCCCGGTGATGCCGCTCCGGTGCTCGTATTGCTGCTGCTGGGGCGACCATTAGACTCGGCGCGCTTCACATCGGGCTGGGACTCAAGTTGCACGGTAGCTGCTCGAACGTTCAATGATTCTTAATCTCTTTACATTATGGGAGCGATCGCCCGGAACGTGGAACTCAGAGGCGATCCCTGCACTGGCTTCTAGAGGGGGTTGCAGCACATCCAGCAAATATTAGTGATTCTGAATCAGTTCAAAAAAACTCAACGAAAAAAAGTCAAAAATTTGCTTGGGATTTCGCGATCGGTATGTTATTCTTATCTCCCGTGGCGGAAGCGCCTCGGCGGAATGGGTCGATGCCCGAGTGGTTAATGGGGACGGACTGTAAATCCGTTGGCTATGCCTACGCTGGTTCAAATCCAGCTCGGCCCACCTCCAACCGCCTCTGTAGCTCAGTGGTAGAGCGCACCCTTGGTAAGGGTGAGGTCACGAGTTCAATCCTCGTCAGAGGCTTCAAGAGTTTGGATAATTTCGGCTAGAGCCGGCGGTAAGCCACTATCTGTATCGCTTACGGGATATAGGTTTCGGACTACCCAGACTTGCTACTAGCTCTGTATTTTTAGGATCGAAAAGCATCAGTCAATCAGATAAAAATGAACTGAATTGATAGAACTCATTGATAGATGTCTGGTTTTTGAGTCTCTGCTAGATCGTTGGATCCTCAAACTGAGGGTGCTAAAGGGTGGTAATTAAAGCTCAAAGATCCGATCGAGCATCTGCGTCGCCGTTGCCCCATCCACGGGGGGCGAAAACCAAAACCCCTGACCATACTGACAACCCAGACTTTGCAACTCGCGTGCTTGGTCGGGAGTTTCGATTCCCTCAGCAACCACATCCATCCCTAAGCTTTCGGCTAGGGCTAGGATTGTGCGGGCGATCGCCACGTTGCGACCGTCTGCTTCAATGGGTGCGACAAAGGCGCGATCGATCTTGAGGGTGTCGATCGGCAATTGGTGCAAGCGACTGAGGGATGAATAGCCCGTGCCAAAGTCATCGATGCTGATCCGAAATCCCAAGCGCCGAAACTCCGCCAAGGTGGAGGCGATCGTATCTTCGCGATCGAGCATCATGCTCTCAGTCACCTCAAACCCAATCCAGCTTGGTTCCACCTCAGCGCTCAGGCAGATCGAATGCATATGCTTGGCCAAGTCCAGTTGGGCCAACTGCTGAACTGAGAGATTCACCCCGATCGTGATTGGCATATCTGAGCGCGAAGTCCCTTGGTTCCAGGCTCGGACATGATGACAAGCCATCTCCAGCACCCATTCGCCAATTTGACCAATCGCCCCGCTTTCCTCCGCGATCGGCACAAATTCTGCCGGTGACACCACACCGCGCTGGGGATGATGCCACCGCACCAGCGCTTCAAACCCCTTAATCCGTCCGGTTTTTAAGCAAACTACGGGTTGGTAATAAGGCTCCAGTTCACCCCGTTCGATCGCTCGCCACAGTTGACTTTCCAGTTGCAAACGAGTCACGGCGCGATCGCGCATGCTGGAGTCAAACACCACCGAGTGAGTTTGGCGCAGGGTCTTGGCTCGATACATCGCAATATCGGCATCGCGCAGCAACTCCTCAGCCCGTTGATAGCCCGCTACCGATCGATCCAAGCTGCTGAGTACAACCCCCACGCTGGCACTGACAAACACCTCCATTTCATCGATGGCAAATGGCGCACTCAGGGCCTGATGCACCCGATCGGTCACATCCTCCACAATCCCTGGCAGCGTCGCATCTTCCACCAGCACCGCAAATTCATCCCCCCCCAACCTTGCCACCACACCCTGCTTGGGCAACGCGGCAATCAGCCGCCGCGCCGTCATTTGCAACAGGCGATCGCCCGTGCTGTGGCCATGGCTGCTGTTGACCAGCTTGAAGCGATCGAGATCTAACAGCAACAGCGCAAACGGCTGGCCACCCGCCTCCAACAATGCCTGCACGCGATCGGCCAGGGCCCGCCGATTGGGCAGCGCCGTCAATGCATCGTAGAGGGCGTGGTAGCGAAGCCAGCTTTCTGCCAGTTCGTGGGCCGTAATGTCGTGGCAATTGACCACCACGCCGCCCACGGATGGATCATCAAGCAAATTTGTAGTCACAGCTTCTAGCAAATTCCACTCACCATTGCGATGTCGCACCCGATAGCGCACAGCGGGCTGGCTGATCCCCGGTTCTGCCAATGCCCCCAGCAGGGTTTGCAAGACAACGGGCACATCATCTTCATGAACAAATGTGCTGAGATGCTTGCCCACAGACTCTCCTGGGGTGTAGCCCAAAATGCGCTCGGCGGAAGAGCTGACATAACAAAATGTTCCTTGCTGGTCCAGAATGACAATGATGTCGCTGGCATTGGCGAGTAGAGACTCGAGCCGATAGGGATTAACGTGAGGCATGGGGCCGTAGGAACGATGGGGGTGAGCAGCCACGCGACAGCATCCTCAGAGTTTGCTGAATAATTTGCTGAATGAAAGGTGCAAGTTTCCTGCGATCGAGAACAAGCCATCGAGTGCAACCCTTTGAGTCTGCATTCGAGTCAGTAAAGGTCATGCGGGGTAGTGGGTTAAACCTGAATGGTGAGCTGACGGAGTCACACCGATCGCGCTGATCGCGCCGATCCAACTCATTTTATTTGCTGATTAACTGACAAAAGTTGCAGGAGCGATCGCTCGAGTGGGATTCGAGTGGGATTCTGCAATGCTGAACCCAACCTGCGGCAAAAGCAGAGTCCTGAGCGTTTTGTCAGTGAATCAGACCTGCTAGGGGAATGAAATTCACGGTGTCGCTGATCATGTCGCCCTCGATCGGGTGAGTGAACTGGCCAAATCGCGTGCAGTTGTTGCTTGCTGTTATTGTCACCCGGTCGCGATGGGTGTGCCGACTGCTGTGGGACGGATTGATCATGATCACCATCAGGTTGGAAATCATGATTGACCATAAGTGCTTTAAACGAGTGACCTTCATGCTCCCAAGGGCAGCAGGAACTAGGACGAGAAGATACTCAATGCTGATCTTTTTATAAACCCCCCTTGCTCAAGATGAAAGGGTGTAATGGGTATTATGTGACTAATTGGTGATCATGGCAGGAAGGGCGATCGAGTAGGTGGGCTGATAGCTAATCGGCATCAGGACTGAGCGAGTATGGTTCTATTGCCTGGGCTGTATAGCTCGATTGGGATTGCCGTGGGGCAATTAAAATGGCTGATGCATGAATGGCTAACTCATCAGGCTCACTTGGGCGCGGTGGAGCAGACGACCCTGATGTCGAAATCCTGGCATGGAAACCCGCACTCGATCGCCTGGTTTGGCCGTTCCCCGGACTAGCTGATGCCATTGGGGATCGTAAGCAACTTCTTCGCCAATGGGGGCAATTTGCTCAACGGACCATTGCTCTAGGAGCCGATCGAGCGGATCCATCAACGGTAAAAGGTTCGTGGCTGGGATTTGGGGGTTGTGATGCACGGCTGCCACGGCTTTATACCAATTGAGCAGCCAGGATTCGAGTGTTTGTAGGCTCGATCGCTGAAATTCTGCGAGGAGTTGTTCGCGCTCATTTTCAAGGCGTGTTTTGAGGCGACGATATTCCTGTTGTAGTTGCACGATTCCGGCAGCATGGGACTCAGGTGTGGGATCGTCCATGGACAGCAAACCCTGTGGTGCTGTGACCGCAGGGCTATCGGCCATGCTCAACAGGTCGATCGGCGTTACGCCCAAGGCTTTGGCAATGCGGCCGATCGCATCTAGCCGTAATCGATCGAGATTCCCCTGGCGCAACAGTCGCACTTGGTACATGGAAACCCGCGCCAGTTCTGTCAAAGATCGCCAGCTCCGAATCTTGGCGGCTGACATCCAACGCTTTAACAGCCGCTCGCGATCGCTCATCGATGTCACACCATTTCTCCTCTTGGACAATTCCATCAACACCACTGAGCAATCTAGAAATGCGTGATTCCCAGATATATTACTCGCCGGTTGCTGGGATAGTTTCCCCCCAAGATCGTTTGTGATTGCTCACCGACCAAAGCAACAAATCCCCCCATGATTTGCTTTGATTGAGCCTTTGAAACCTAATTCAGCACTGATTGAGCAAAGAATCTTGCCTGGTAGTTGTCTACTGGGTGAATCTTTGCGGCTGCTGCCAAAAGCTTAAAGCAGTTTTTGCAACACTTGAGAATAAATTACGGAATTTTAGCGGATCTTCAAATCTGAATTTTAGTAGACCGAGTTCTTGATGTAATTGACAAAACCACACGGGTTGGGCCGCTTTGATTGCCCCCATTTTGCATTGTTCCCGATCGCGCACCCCAGTCGGGCACCCGGCCTTGAGTGGCCTACGATCGGCTGGGTGTTGGCCAGGCCGTTCACCGCCACCAGCAGCCCAAAAATCTGCGCCCCCTGGCTGGGATCACCACCTCTGATTTAGGGAACGCCCCCCCAGTTGTTCCAGCCGCCACCCCAGTTTTCCCCGATCCCGAACTGACGTTAATCTTGACGTTAATCTAAGGACAGCTTCAATCATTCCTGCTCGATCGGGGTTGAGATCCATCCCATGCCTATGTTCAGCCACTGTCGATCGCTGGCCCTGCTGTGGGCTGTTTGGGTTGCCGGATCAGGGGCGATCGCCATCGACCCTGCCCGCGCCTTTTCGGAAAACGACTTGCTGAAACTGCGTCGCACCAATGAATGCAGTGGTTGTGACCTCAGTGAAGCCGACCTGACCGGCAACAGCTTCAGCGGCGCGCGGCTGGTGGGTGTCAACCTCTCAAAAGCCAAGCTTGCTAATACCGATTGGTCGGGAGCCGACTTCAGCGGTGCGAATTTGGAAGGGGCGGATCTGTCGGGAGCCAAGTTATTTGAAGCCAAGCTGCAAGCCACGAACCTGATTGGCGCGAATCTGTCGGGTGCAGACTTGACTGATGCCAATCTATTCCAAGCGTTTCTGCGTGGGGCCAAGCTCGATCAGGCGACCTTGTTCTACGCCAATTTGCGGAATGCGGATTTGACCAATGCGGATTTAACCGGCGCAGACCTGACCCTTGCGGAGTTGGGTGGGGCCAAACTCTCTGGGGCGCGGCTGCCCGCTGGTTTTCGGCTGTAAGGCCGGGCCGCGCGCTTTGCCTGACTGGTGAATGCTCCATGAAAGAACTGCAACGGATCACGATCGCTACTGAGCAATGGCAGGCGGCTGGGATTGATCTAACCTCGGAACAGAATCGCTATTTGCGGCGAGTGCTGCGACTGAATGTGGGCGATCGCTTGGTCGTGATCGGTGAGCAGCCGATCGCGGGGAGTCGCTGGTGGTTGGCAGCTCTGACGGTCAATGGTGCTAGCCCGATCGAGCCGCTACCGGAACCGATCGAGTCTGGTTGGCGGGTCACGCTGGTGGCGGCCTTGCCCAAGGGATCGGGCTTTGACGAGGTGGTGCGCCAAGCGACGGAGCTGGGTGTGGCGGAAATTTGGCCCGTCCTGAGCGATCGCACGGTGCTGCAACCGAATGCTAACCGGCTCGATCGCTGGCGACGGATTGCCCGAGAAGCCGCCGAACAAGCCGAACGGGCCACGATCCCACCGATCGCCGATCCCCGATCTTGGGCCGAGGCGATCGCCGCCGCCGAATCAACCTACCCGCGCTATCTCTGTGTGGCCCGGCGATCGGTTCCCCACCTGCTCCATTGCTTGCAGGCGCATCCACCAACTGATCCCCACAGTTCGATCGTGCTGGCGATCGGCCCCGAAGGCGGCTGGACTCCCGACGAAGTCACGCAAGCCGAGCGATCAGGTTGGCAACTAGTCTCCCTCGGGCCCCAAGTCCTCCGCGCCGTCACCGCCCCCCTCGCCGCCCTCGCCGTGATCGCCGCCGCCAGCGAAAGGGCCTGATTTTGTGCAATTCGTCAGGTCTAATCCAGCACATTTATTCCACATTACCCAGCGCAAAATTAGACCGCATTCAGTGCTGGCGTGATTGCGGACTGGCGCGATTCAGCCATTGAATTAAATCACCGCGCCGAAAGGTAGCAGCCAATTGCTGCAATGAGATAGCCGACTCGGAATATAAGGCAGAAATCGCGCGCTGAATATCTACCACACCGGACTGAAAGTAAGCCAATCCATGACGCTGAATGTAATCCCGAGCCTTTGGAAAATTTCGATGATTGAGATCGGTCAAGTTTGAAAGTCGCAAATCCTGCAATAGATATTCACCCATTTGCATGGCGACAAAATAAGCTGCGTATCGCACAAAATCCGGATCAGAACTCTCGGGATGGCGACGACGATTTTCAGCCCATCGGCAAAGCAAAACCGCACAACCAACCTGAGCACCATTGAGTTGATGGGTGAAAATTCGGTTATAGAGCTTACCAAAATGTTCACGAGTCTGGAACTTAGCCTGATGGGGAGCTTTGCGCCAAACAGCTAAAACCGATTCAGCAGCCTCGGAAGAGGTAATATCTTGCTCCGCTAGCATCTCTGCGCCACGCTTTCGCAAATACCGATAGCCCAGTTGTTCAAGATCCAGTTCCAATTCCTCTTGGCGTTGATCATTTGCTTTGAGATCCCGCAAATCAACTGGATTTTGATTGTTTGTAGCAAAGGTAATTTGTTGAACTAGGTCGGTATTAAAACTGGATAACTGATACAGGCGAATTAAAATATAAGCATTTGATGGGTCGGTTTCATTGAATAATCGTCGCTGGGCATTCAGCAATGTTTTATAAATAGTCATACAAGTTTGTCCACCATTAATGATTTGTAAATTCTGAATATGCACCTGGTGATCACTTCCTTGCAGGGCATTGTATTCAAATTTATCGCAAATCAAAGTGAGTCCATTGTTATAGAAATAGAGATAGTTAGCATTGGTTTCAATGGTTTGCCGAATGCCATCATTCACCCGGTTACTTTGGAGACCTAAATATCGGCGGATATTACGCTCGAATAGACGCTCTCCGTGCCGATCGACTAACGCAGCAATTTCGCTAATTGCCACGCGCCCCACGAGAATTCGGTTGAACTCGATATCCTCAACCAAGATTTTCCCGGAAAGTTGGAGCTTATCATTAACGGGCTTTTTGGATTGCTGTAATTTAATCAGGCGATCGGGGTTGAGGTGTTCCCACTCCACTTGATCACCGAATCCGGCAATTTGAACTAGGCGGTCAGTTTGATCATTCCAACGCAGCCCGTTATTACAGGCGATCGCCCGTACCTGGGGAATATAGCCATCTCGAATCAGGCTTCTAATTTCTTCGACTTTGGCTTGGAGCCGACGATTCAAGCTCTGATTTAAATTAATACTCGGATCAAATAAATATTGAATGGCATTAATTAAGCTCTTAATTCCTTCTTCGGGAAAATGACTAGTTCGATCTAGTTTCTGTTTATATTTACCCTGAAATAAATAAACCGTGAATTCACCATCCTGCTCTTCAGAAGCATAGATCCCATCCACCCCAAAATCCTGACCCCCATCCACAATGCAATCGAGGGTGGCTAGGTCGTTAAGATCTAGGATTGATCGCACACACAAATGGATAAAGGCTAAGGATTTCAGTCGCCCGCGATCACCCTGCAAGTTGAGACCAAGCTGTGTCTGAAACTCAGGTTGTAAGCGTTCGGCTAGGCTCTCGACCTGCTGATCAATAATCGAAGCCTTAATGTCCATTGATCTTGCCAAGACGATGAATTCAACAAAAATTGGATCGAAGGAATTGATCGCTCGATCCAATCTCTATTCAAACTCAAGCAATTAGGCGATCGCTACACCACAAAGTTCACTAGCTTGCCGGGGACGACGATCGCCTTTTTCACTTCCTGCCCCGCAATGTGCTTTTGGGCCACATCACTATTGAGGGCAAGCTGTTCTAGGGTGTCCTTGTCGATGCCTGCCGGGGCCTGGATCGTGCCGCGCGTTTTGCCCTTGATTTGAATCACGATCGTCACCTCATCGGCCACCAATGCGGATTCATCCAAGGTGGGCCAACTGGCGGTGTGCACCGAGCCGGACTGCCCGATCGCCCCCCACAATTCTTCAGTTAAATGGGGCGCAAAGGGAGCCAGCAACGACACCAGGGTTTGGACTCCTTCCGCAAAAACCGGCGTGGTTTTGTTGGTGTAATCGTTCAAGGCATTGCTGAGTTTCATCAACTCGGAAATGGCCGTGTTCAATTGATAGTCTTCGGCTAAATCTTCCGAGACTTCTTTAATAGCAATGTGGATCGCGCGGCGCAGGTCTTTTTCGGCCTTTGGATCGGGGGCGATCGCCTCGCCAGCCCGGGCTTCCAGATAGTGACTCACCAACCGCCAAACCCGATTTAGGAAGCGGAACTGCCCTTCCACATCCGCATCGTCCCACTCCAAATCCTTCTCCGGCGGGGCTTTAAACAGCACAAACATCCGCGAGGTATCCGCGCCATATTTCGCGAGCACACCCTCAGGATCAACGCCGTTGTACTTGGACTTGGACATTTTTTCGTAGACCGACACCAGCGGATCGCCCGTGGCCGGGTCTTTCGGCTGGCTGGGATCGCTGAAATCCACATCGGCCGGAGCGATATATTTGCCCGTAGCCAGATTTTTGTAAGCCATGGCTTGCACCATGCCTTGGGTCAGCAGACGGCTGAAGGGTTCATCGAAGTTCAGCAAGCCGCGATCGCGCAGCACTTTCGTGAAAAAGCGCGAGTAGAGCAGGTGCAAAATCGCGTGCTCAATGCCACCCACGTATTGATCGACCGGGGCCCAAGCATTGGTCTTGGCCGGGTCGAAGGCAGCAGACTCATTGCCAGCATCGGGATAGCGCAGGAAATACCAAGAGGAATCGACAAAAGTATCCATCGTGTCCGTTTCCCGCTTGGCCGGCGTGCCGCAGGTGGGGCAAGGCACGTTCACCCAGTCGTCCAGCTTGGCCAGGGGCGAGGGGCCGCGCCCGGAGAACTGCACATTGCTGGGCAGTTCCACTGGCAATTGATGATCGGGTACGGGCACTGCACCGCAGTTGGGGCAATGGACGATCGGGATCGGCACGCCCCAATAGCGTTGGCGGGAAATCAGCCAATCGCGTAGCCGGTATTGCACTTTGGCTTTGCCCCAGCCTTGGGCCTCCGCAAATTCCGTGATCTTGGCCTTGGCTTCCGGGGAAGGTGTGCCGTCGAATTGTCCCGAGTTCACCAGCAGGCCCGTTTCGGTGTAGGCCGCTGTCAGGGCTGCTGCGTCGGCCGAAGCGCCCACTTCCGGCACGATCACCACCTTCAGGGGTAAGCCGTTGTTTTTGGCGAATTGGAAGTCCCGCTGATCGTGGGTGGGCACGCCCATCACTGCGCCCGTGCCGTATTCGTAGAGTACATAATCGGCGATCCAAATCGGGATTTCTTCGCCGGTAAAGGGGTTCAGCGCTGTGCCGCCCGTGGGGATGCCGCGCTTGGGTTTGTCGTCGGCGGTGCGATCGATCTCGCTTTGGGCCGAAATTTCTTGCACAAAGGCTGCCACGGCTGCCTGGCGATCGGCCGTTGTCACCTGCGCCACCCAGGGATGCTCGGGAGCCAACACCATGTAGGTCACGCCATAGACCGTATCGGGACGGGTGGTGAAGACGGTAATTTTTTCGCCGGTCAGGGCCTCGTTACCGACGATCGGGAAGTCCAGCAGCGCGCCAGTGGATCTACCAATCCAGTTGGCTTGCATTGTTTTTACGCGATCGGGCCAGCCGGTCAGCTTGTCCAAATCCGTCAGCAGTTGTTCGGCATAGTCGGTAATTTTGAAGAACCACTGACGCAGCAGCCGTTTTTCGACCAATGCGCCCGATCGCCAGGATTTGCCCTCGCTGTCTACCTGTTCGTTGGCCAACACGGTTTGGTCGATCGGGTCCCAATTCACCGTGGCTTCCTTTTGGTAGGCCAAACCGGCAGCGAAAAATTGCAGGAAAATCCACTGAGTCCAGCGGTAATAGTCCGGGCGGCAAGTGGCCACTTCCCGTTCCCAGTCGTAGGAAAGACCCAAGCGCTGGAGCTGGCTCTTCATCTGGGCAATATTTTGCTCCGTCCAAATGGCGGGATGCACCCCCCGATCGATCGCCGCATTCTCAGCGGGCAACCCAAAAGCATCCCAACCCATTGGGTGCAGTACCTGGTAACCCTGCATTCGGCGCACCCGGGCGATCGCATCAGTGATCGAATAGTTGCGGACATGGCCCATGTGCAAGTTCCCTGAGGGGTAGGGGAACATCGACAGGGCGTAGAACTTTTGGGGTGCTGGGGTGTGATCAGCTAGGTCAGGGGTGCGATCGGTGTTTTGCTCGGCCCAAACGGCTTGCCACTTTGCTTCGATTTCGTTGGGATTATAGCGAGCGTCCACGGCGATCGATCCTCCTGGGGGCAACGGTTGGCGATTCTATACTGTATCGCATCAATATCGCATCAACATCGCATTGATTGTCTCACAAGGCTTCCCGACCTGATGGACTCGCAGGATCGTGGCAGGGATGCTGACAAGTTGGGTGCAAAAGATAGCTGCCGAGCGATTGTGCTGAGTGCGGCGTTACTGATGGTGTGATGATCGGGTGGCTTAGGTGGCTTAGGTGGCTTAGATGATGGGGGCGGCTTAAAAGTTGGGCGCGTTGTTTGATTTCAGCACTGCCTTCAAGATGAAAAATGGCAATCAGCGGCACTTTGATGGAGTTCTAGAAATTTTGATGTCCCTACCGGAGCATGGGAGCATTGCACATGGGAGTGTTTCATAGTGGTTCCTAATTCCACAGTCGCCGGCCCCAACGGCCACTGAGGCGATCGTGCGTGTCGGCTAGCAGGTCGGGAATCGGCAACTGTTCGGGACAACGCGGCAAGCAATCCCCACAATCGGTGCAGCGATCGCCCCGACGACCGGGAAACCAATGGCCGGCATTTTCAAACATGCCGTAGCGATATTTGCCAAAGTCTGTCATCTCGAAGGCGACAGCGAGATTACGCAGTCGCAACACTTCGGGAATTTGGATCGCTTCTGGGCAGGGCAAACAGGCATAGCATTGGGCACAGCGATCGGGCCCTAGCGCTGCAATTTGGTGCTGATCGAGCCGATCGAAAATTGCCTGCTCATCGGGACTCAGCGGCTCCGTGCGATCGATCCAAGGGGCGATCGCTGCTAGCTCATCGGCTTGGGCCGGGCCCACGCTGAGGGTGGTGATCCGGGAATCGGCGAGTAACCAACGGTAGCTGGCCCCCAAGGGTGACAGGGGCGCGCAAAGCTGGCTGAGAATGGCGGGTGGCTGATAGAGTTTTCCCCCTTTGTCGGCGGGGGAAATGATGAAAATGCCGAGATCGCGATCGCTGGCGGCTTGGATGGCGGCGGCGTTGCGCTGAAAGAAGTAGTTGAAATGCAGGTTCACAAACTCGAATGGCTCGTTGGCGATCGCCTGCAAAATCAGTTCCAAGGGGCCGTGGGTCGAAAAGCCCAAATGTCGAATCCGGCGATCGGCTAGGGCACGATGGATCGCGGCCATGCCCGAGGTGCGATCGCCCGCCCAGTCTAGATGCTCAGGTTGATTGATCCCGTGAATCGCTAGGCAGTCGATGTAGTCCGTTTGCAGGCGATCGAGCGATTCATCTAGGGCGCGATCGATCTCCGCTACATCCCCCGCTGGCAACAGCTTGGTGGTGATCACAACGCGATCTCGCGGCACGAGTCCCGCCGCGATCGCCTGGCCCAAAAAGGCCTCGCTGGCCCCATAGCCGCGCGCCGTTTCCAGGTGATTGATCCCCAGGGCGATCGCCGATTGCAACACCGTCGCCGCCTGCTCAGGGGAGCTTAGACAACGCATCGTGCCCAGGGAAAACACGGACAGCTCTAGATTCGTTTTGCCAAACCGTCGCCGATCCATCACACCTAGGCAACCCCCTCAGTCGCAACCATCCCCGACGAACTAGTGCAACTCAACTGCCGCAACCGGTGCAGCAGCGGGCAAGACTGGCACGCGAATAAAGCGCAAACCGTTGGCCCCTTGGAGGGCTTCCACTTCCCCGGACTGGCGATCGGCCCCCACCCAGCCCTCGCGCTCTAGGTAGCGCAAATATTCCTGATATTCTTGCCCCTCATCCTCGGTGGCATAAACCACCGTCAAGGCTCCGGGCTGGGTGATTCGCTCGCCGGTAATCGCATCGCGGGCCTTGTCGATCCGCTTTTTGACAATTTCGTAGCGGGTGTCGCGAGTGCCGCGCACATCAAAGAGCTTCTCGGTGTTTTCGTCGTGCAAGATATCCACGGTGGAGCCTTGCACTAACACCAAATGGGTGAGGCGCAGGCTGTCGCTGAGGGTTTCTTCAATATCAAAACCCTCACGGGCACAGGCACAGACCCCGCGCAACTGCTCGTAGCGCAGGCTGCGAAGGTGGAAGCTGGTGAACTCGGGATAGATGGAGGCTCCGGCATAGATCATGTGATCAATGCCATCGGTGGATTCCGCATCACAATAGTGGGGGGCGATCGCCTGCATTTTGGCTTGCCAGTGATCCCAGGTTTCTCGCATCCGCCGGTTAATTTCGCCCACGAGTCGATCGTATTCTGCGCGGGCTTGATAGACGCTGCGGCTGGGATTGTCGCAGGCTTGGCGATAGGCGGCGACGGCCTCACCAGTTGCCTCATCCAGTTTGGCTAAATAGTCCAAATCCCCTTCGATGCAATCGCGCAGGTATTGGGTGCCGCGCACTTCGGCTTCCACGGTGATGCTGACTTCTAGGTTGGTGATGTAGTCCTGCAAGTCAAACCGCAGTTGCTGCAACAGGGGCAAGTCTTTGGCCGCGCAGGCACAGTCGAGAATATGCAGCGCTTGGCGAAATTGATCGAGCAGGTCGGCTTGGATGGCGCGATCGCGGGCCACCGATGAGCCGCGAATATCCGAGATGCCATAGAGCGGATAGACGTTTTCGAAGGCGATCGGCTGGGGCATCAGGCCCCAACTGCGCCGCTCGGCCTCTTGCAGAAAGCGCCATTCCACCGCCGGGTGAATGTTGCTGAAGTGATATTGCCCCACTTGGCGCAGGGCCACACCCAGGGAGGGTTGGAGTAGTTCGGCGCGATCGCAATCGAGTCGATCGAAGTTATCGGGCAAACGGCTGGCAATCCCAACCAAGCCCATCAACTGCGTAGGGCGATCGCCCGTTTTGTCGCGCATCACCAGGGGGATCAAGAGGAGCGATCGGGCCCCGCGATCGCGCAAATCCTGTTCCAAGGGCGTTGAGGCTTCCACCGCCAAATCCCGCACGATCGCTACCTTTTCCCGTTGCATGGCCATCACACAGGGCGATTCGGTCAAGTCCGCCAAATCATAGCCCCGCACCATTCGCATCCGGGTGTCGCTGCCAAAGGTCAACTGGAGCCGATCGCCATCGGTGCGCAACACAAAACTGGCCTCGGCCGCAAAGAGCGATCGGAGGGTTTGGCCCACCTCGCGAAATTTTTCCGGCTGCAAAATCGAATGGCCATTCAGCAGCAGCCGCCCTAGTCGGCGCAGTTGCTCGCGGGCCGTCACGTCCCAGCCTTCGAGCAAAAACTGCCCCGCTAGTTCGCACCAGTCCAACTGAAACGCGGCCTCAAAGGCCGGCAGCGACGGAGCCGACTCCATCAGCCCTTGCACCTCCGGGGCGATCGCTTGAATCGTGAGGGATTCGGGCCGCAACCACAGTTCCACCCAGCGATCGCCCACTTGGATTAACTGCGGCGCATTCAGCAACCGGCGCACTCGGCGATCGCCCGGGTGACGCTCCAACAACAACCGATAGGTCACCTGTCGTCGCAACCAATCCAACCAGTCTGGCCCCGACAAGGGCAGTAACTCCGCCAACGGTTGACCCACCGTTAGCAGCCCAGGCTCACTTGGATTGGGATTCAGCAGTTCCACCGCTCGGCAGAAGGCTTGATTGGCTAACTCCACCGTCAGTGCCGGATATTGCACAACGGCCAACAACACCTGACTGTACGTAATCGCATCGGCCATTGCAGCGATCCCTGATTGCTCCATGGCGGCCCGTGCTGCCAATGATTCCGCTGGCAATAGCAATTGAGTAGGCATATCCGACACCCCTAACGTTGCGGTTGGATCTGACATGGTGTTGCTTCCCAGCATCCCTGGCCAACTGATTACACGATCGCATTGATCGATGAAATGTTGCAATCGAACTCCAATAATCGAAATCTAACAGCCACCCGCCACCCACCGACCCAGTCCAGAGCCTCACCGATCTGTGAGGGCAGTTTCCGAAATCTCTGTCAGTTGATTGCTGGTCTGAGTCTTGTCCATTGCCTCGATGGGTTGAGGCATGGGGGCGGCCAGGCTTTGTGTGAGGGGAATTTCGATCGTGAAGGTTGTGCCCTGGCGCGGTGCGGTTTGGCAGGTCAGGGAGCCTTGGTGACGCTCGGTAATCACTTGGTAGGCGATCGAGAGGCCCATGCCTGTGCCTTTACCCACTTCTTTGGTGGTGAAAAACGCATCAAAAATCCGCGATCGAACAGACTCATCCATGCCGGGGCCGTTGTCATGGATGCTGATGCAAACCGTGTGGCGATCGGTGGCTACTGTACTAATCACGATCCGACAGTCTCGCTGGGTTGCATGGTCTTCTAGGGCATCGATCGCATTGACCAACAGGTTCATAAACACTTGATTGAGCTGACCGGCGTAGCATTCGATCATGGGCAAGTTGGCAGCATATTGGCGATCGACCTGCACGGTGCGATCGCCCTCGATCGCCTTTAGCCGATGGTTCAAAATGGTCAGGGCACTGTCGATGCCATCGTGCAGATCCACCACCTTCAGATCTGATTCATCGAGCCGCGAAAACACCCGCAGCGATCGCACAATGCCCTGAATGCGCTCCGCCCCCGCCTCCATGGATGACAGCAACTTGGGCAAATCATCCTCTAAAAACTTTAGGTCGATCGCCGCTGCCCCCGCCGCCAACTTGGGAGGCAGTTGCGGATATTCCTGATGGAGCAGGGCCACAAAACTCAGCAAATCGCGGATGTAGTCGCGCGCGTGGGACAGATTGCCATAGATAAAGCTGACGGGATTGTTGATTTCGTGGGCCACCCCGGCCACTAATTGCCCCAGGCTCGACATTTTCTCCGCCTGTACCACCTGCACCTGGGTGCGCTTGAGGGTATCGAGCGTGTTCGACAGTGCCTGGGTCCGTTCGCTGACCCGTTGCTCCAGCTTTTCGGCTAGGGCCTGCAATTTCGATTCGGCCAGTTGCCGTTCCAAAATCTCTTCGCGCAGCAGGCGGTTGCTCTGACTGGTTTGTTCGATCGCTACCCGTAAGCACAGGGGCTGCCGCACTAACAAAAAGGTCAACCCGGTTCCCAGCAAGATCCCGATCGCCCCACCCACCCGCAACCAGGTCACCGGCAACAATCCCGCTCCCCATCCGGCCGCAGGTGCGGCCGCCAGTTGCCACTGCCCCTTCAGCAACGGAATCGACAGCACGACTGGATCTCGCTCAAAGGTATCAGCGAGACCAAACAATACTTGGTAGGAGTCCTTGGCAGACTCCTCGCGCAGGGCGTAATGGATCTCGGATGATTGGTTTAACAAATCGGCATCGGCCAACAGGGCCAGTTCATCAAACATCAACACCACTGTGCCCTGGGCAGGTCGCCGCACCGAACAGCGGCCATCACAAATGGCGGCGTAGGTGAAATAACTGCTGCGACTGGTGTAGGGCAGGGGCCGCCGCGTCAACAGTCCATTGGGGATGGCGGTGGGAAAGCGCTGCCGCTGCTGGCGATAGGCTTCCAGCATCGGGGCTGGGTTGGTCTCACGGGGATAGCTCAGGTGCTGGCCGTTGGCCCGAATCAGGGCGATCGCTTCGATCCCTTGGCGCTGTTGCAGGAGCGATCGGGCAAAGGACTGAAATTGTTCAGACGACAGGGGGCCTGCGCTCAGTTCGTAGGGAACTAATCCCTGGGCCAGTTGGCTGCGGGCACTCAAGGCCGACTCTAGCTTGGCGCGCTTGCCACTGAGCAGGGCCAAGAGGTTCGATCGCGCCTGTTCCACAAACCGATCGCGCACGACACCATCCACCATCCAGGCAACAGCCGAAGCAGTGACCGCAAAGGTGGCGGCTGCCAGCGCGGGCAGAATGATCGATCGATTCATTCAAACATTACCCAAAGCGGATGTCGGCCGGCCCCATGGCGGGTCGGGGCGGGAAATTAGGGAGTCAGGATCAGGTAGAAGCCGACTTGATGCTCGGTTCCATTCTATGCATAACCGTTTTGGTCGCCCCCAAACGGCCGCTTGATCCTGCGGGGGATGTTCTAGTGCTGTTGCAAAAACTGATCGAGGGCGGCGCGCATGATGTCGGTGGGGGCTGGGCGATCGAGCCAGCGGGTTAGGGCTACAGCTCCCTGCTGCACCAACATTTCCAGGCCATCGATTGCCTGCAAACCGCGATCGGCAGCGGCTTGCAAAAACCGGGTGGGGCGTGGTGTGTAAATCAGGTCGTAGGCGATCGCCCTGGCCGGCAACAGGGCCAACTGCGTGATCGACAGCGGCAACTCATCGGCACGCGGGGGCATCCCCACAGGCGTGGCGTTCACCAACAAGTCGGCTTGGGACAACCAACGATCGCAGTCATCCCAGCCAGAGACTTCTAGGGCGATCGCCAGGGGGTTCGGCGGACTAAAGTCCCGTTGCAGGGCTGCCAGCTTGGCCGAATCGCGCCCAATCACCACCACTCGATCGCAGCCCAACAGCCGCGCACTGGTGATCGTGGCCCTGGCAGCCCCGCCACTGCCCAACACCACCATTGTTGATCCTTGCCAACTCGATCGCAGGGCCAACAAGGGAGCCATGAAGCCATCCACATCGGTGTTGGTGCCGGCCCAGCCGCGATCGGTTTGCCAAAGGGTATTGACCGCACCCACGGCACGGGCTTGGTCAGAAATCTCGGCCAGCAGCGGGATCACGGCTTGTTTATGCGGGATGGTGACGCTGAGACCGATCGTTCCCACGGTGGCCAGCCCCGCCAAGGCCACCGACAGATTGGCCGGGGCGATCGGAAAGGCCACATACACCGCATCCACTCCCAGCGCCGCGATCGCCTGATTGTGCATCACGGGTGACAGGGAATGGGCGATCGGATAGCCAATCACGCCGAGTAACTGGGTTTTGCCGGTAATGGGGAGGGAAGTCATGCCGCGTCACAATCAAGGATTGGGGTGATAAACAGGGTTGGGTTGGAAGGAGGGCCAGGGATCAAGGATTGGGGTGATAAACAGGGTTGGAAGGAGGGCCAGGGATCAAGGTATAGCACGCACGATTCAACGCGAGTGGCGATCGCCCTAGGTTCCCAACCAGCCCCCCACAAGCAACGCCCCGATCGCCAAGCCGCCCAACAGCCCCACCTGTTGCGCAGAGGTCAGGCTTTGTTGGCGGGCGATCGTCCACAGGGGCATGGCCGAAAAGGTGAAGGCCATCGCCCCGATCGCGCTCAAACCCGCCAGACCCAAACTGATGTTAATGATCGCCATCGCCGAGGCCGTAGACAGCAAGCCATTGCGCAACGCCATTGACCAAGACACATTCATCAACACCTTCGTCCCCAGTCCCACCACAATGCCCGTACTGCCCCCCAACAAAAAACTCATAATTTGATTGCCGATCGGTGCAGCCAAGACAATCAACACCATCCCCCCCGGCAAGGCCAAGAAGCTCCAATCCAACCCCAACAAGCCCATCAGCGAAGTTGCTGCCAACAGGGGCCAGCTCACAATCGGTGCATCGATCAAGCCCAAGCTGCCTCCCCATAGGCAATAGCCAAACACCCACAGCCACAACAGCGGCCCCGGCAAGCGTTGCCAGGCCTCTTTGAAGGAAGCGGGAGTTGGCGGCGGGGGCGGCGGGCCCCCATTGGGAACCGCGAAACTGGGATTGGCCATCAGGTGGCGGTTGGGTCGATCGCCCAGGGTTGCCGCCAGTGGCTCGTTTGCATCACCGTCAAGATCGTCGTCGAGATCGTCCGCCGGGTCAGCGATCGCCGGTTGCCAATCAGCGCTGAACCCCCGACCGTCTGGCATGGTGGCATCGGTGAAGTCGGCCTGGGCGATCGCCTCCCAATCCAAGGTAGCCCCGGTCAAGTCAGCCCCCACAAAGCAAGTCCCCAGCACGATCGCCCCGCTCAGGTTGGCTTGCAACAGCTTGGCTTGTCGAAAATCGGCGGCACTCAGATCGGCATTTTGCAACTGGGCGGCCGTGAGCTGTGCGCCCGCAAAGGTGGCTTGCTGGAAGTTGCCCCGTTGGCAATTGGCGCGATCGAGCCGGGCTGCCACCCATTGGCTCGCGATCGCCGACACCTTCAACAAAGAGATGCCGGTGCAATCGGCCTCGCTGAAGTCGGTGCGATCGAGCTTGGCCTGACGCAACGACAGCCCCGCCAACGACCAACCCCGAAAACAACAGCCCGCTAGGTCAACCCAAGGAAATTCCCGCCGTCCGCGATCAATGGCTCCTCGCAACTCCGACTCTTGCATAGCACTGTTCCTCATCGCGCGATCAGGCAACCCATAGCGTTAAGCTATTGGGCGGGATTGTATGCGATCGCAGCCCGTCCGCGCCCATCGTTACCCACCGGGAGCGAACCGCGCGATCAAACACATCACCACGAACCATTCAGCAACCATTTGTCCAACGGGATCATTCCCCAACAATTGCGATCGCTAGACATTCACTGTCATTGCATTCACGGCCATTGCAGTTATTGCCATTGCATTCACTGCCATTGATCGTCAGCCATTGATCGTCAGCCATAGCAATTGTGATTGACCCCATTAGATTGGCCCCAATGATCGCCCCTAGCGATCGCAGCCGAATGATTTGTTGGATGCCCAACCCAACTTCAAAACTCAATTTCAAAATCCCCTTGACCCATGCCTAGAACTCAAAAAAACGACAACTTCATCGATAAAACATTTACGGTGATGGCGGACTTGATTTTGAAGGTGCTGCCCACCAGTCAAAAAGCCAAAGAAGCCTTTGTGTATTACCGCGATGGTATGTCAGCCCAGGGCGAGGGTGAATATGCAGAAGCGCTGCAAAACTATGAAGAAGCCCTCAAACTCGAAGAAGACACCTACGATCGCAGCTTCATTTTGTATAACATGGCGCTGATTTTTGCGAGTAACGGCGAGCGCGAAAAAGCGATTGATTACTATCATCGAGCACTCGACGAAAACCCGCGTATGCCCCAAGCCCTCAACAACATCGCAGTGATCTATCACTACAACGGTGAGCAGGCCCAATCGGCTGGGGAAGAAGAGGCAGCCGAAGATTGGTTTGAAAAGGCCGCAGACTATTGGAAGCGCGCCATTCGCCTGGCTCCCAACAACTACATCGAAGCCCAAAACTGGCTGAAAACCACCGGGCGATCGAACATGGATATTTTCTTCTAGAGATGTGCTGCTAGGAGTTTGCGCCTAGAGCTACAATTTGGGGTGAAACTCCGCCCCGTTGACATCACAATCTGCCATGAGCCTGAGCCTAGACGAAGTGCGTAAAGTTGCCCATCTGGCGCGAATTCAACTAACCGCCGATGAAGAGCAACGATTTGCTACCCAACTCAACAATATTTTGACCTACGTTGAACAGTTGAGCGAGTTGGACGTAACCGGTGTGGAACCCACCACCCGCGCGATTGATGTCAACAATGTGATGCGAGTTGATCGCCTTGATCCCTACACCGATCGCGAAGGCTTGTTGGGTTGCGCGCCCGATCGGGATGAAGACTTCTTCAAAGTGCCCAAAATTCTCAACGGCTAATTGCTACACAATTTAAGCCTTGACCTTCCGGATTAGGCATAGTGAGTCAGCAGGGTGGGCATTGCCTACCCTGCTATTTTTCTGCTCAATTGACATTAAGGAATAGCCGAAATTCTCATCAAAATTCCTATCAAGATCAAGAGTGAATTTATAGGGGCTGGGCATTACTAGGCAGCGCCAACCGCAACGCTGATAGTCCCAGCACAATTAAAAACAACACCAGCCCGATCGCACAGGCATAGGTCATCTCTAGATTCTCAAATGCCTGTTCATAGAGATAATACACGACGGTTTTGGAGCTGCTGCGCGGCCCCCCTTGGGTCATAATAAAGACCTCTTCAAAAACCTTGGTTGCCGAAATCGCTGAAATGGTGGATACCAACAACCAATAAGGCCGCATCAAAGGTACTGTAATATCCCAATGTTTGCGCCAACCATCGGAACCATCTAGGGCCGCTGCCTCATAGAGATCGCCAGGAATGGCTTGCAATCCTGCTAAATAAACCACCATGTAATAGCCCAGACCTTTCCAGATGGTCACGGCCATCACACTCCAGAGGGCAAACCGGGGACTCGTTAGCCAGGGAATTGGGGTTTTGAGCAAGCCCGATCCCACTAGTAATTGATTGAGCAAACCGTTCTCGGCATACATCCAATTCCAGGCGATACCTGCGACGACGCTCGACACAATCACCGGCACATAATAGGCAGCGCGAAACCAGCGAATGCCCTGCAATTTTTGGTTGACTAAAATCGCTAACCCCAAGGGGGCGATCGTTAAAATGGGCACGACCGTTATGAGATAGAGCACCGTTTGCCCCAGGGTTTTCCAAAATAGGCGATCGCCCCACAACCGCACAAAATTGGCGAATCCCACCCAGCGAGGTGCTTCGGTGAGGTCATAGTCATAGCGCATGAAGCTGAGATAAAACGCCTGCAACGCTGGATAAAACGTTGTCGCCGTCAGCATTAACAGGGCTGGCAGCAAAAATAAATAAGGAATCAGAGCTGTGCGTTGGCGATCGCTCAGTTTCAATCGAGTCAACTGCATGAGTTTCAAACATCCCAGTCAGTGGGATGGAGGGATGGTTTCGAGCCTCTCAACAGCACTGTAGCTCAGTTACGGGCGATCGCCTCAGGCCATACTATGGGCGATCGCCGATGCTGGATTCCAAACATCAGCGATCAGCCTTAAAACAAGGGGCCCAAGAAGTGAATTCGCTTGGTGTGTTCACCAATTTGATGGCGCGATTTGAACAGTAACCAAGCGATCGCTAATAGGGCTTGGTGATTGAAGACTTCATCGAAGTGGTGGGTTCCTGAGCCAACCACCGTTAACAACATTGTAAACAAGACCAACCAAACCAACTGCTCAGGAAAATGGCGACGATCTCCCCCACGGCGATAGATCAAATAGGGTAGCCATCGGGCAAAAATGTAGGACGTGAAAAATAACATTCCTACTAAACTGGCAGCACCAATGACCAAAAATCCAAAACGCCGATAGACGTGCAAAATGGGATACATCCAAGTTCGAGTATCCACATCAATTAAGTTATAAACCCGGTAGGTCAATCTCAATAAAACCAAGAGGGCTGCCCACTGGATGGCGGTGATCAAACCCTGCTGAAGGTAGTTGCCTAGATCAAATGCAAATCGTCCTGCATATAACTCTTGGAAGTGACTGAATAAGTCTGTATTGATTGCGGTCACTAATGCTAGACCTGGCAAAGCAAACAAACTTGCCCATAGCCAAGGCGATCGATGATCATAGTTTTCGATATACTGATGATAGGTTTCAGATAGTTGTGGATGTTCTTCGTATTGTTCTGCAATTCGATCATTTTCGATGTAGCCCACTTCATAGATGCACCACAGCGAAAGCATGAAGCATAGCGTTGCTAAAGCATGTAAAACCGGTTGGGAACTGACCAGGCTAATCCCTAAAACTAAGGTGATCCAGTCTTCATATAAAATTGCCCTGAGTAGAAATCGCTGACCGGGATGCTTTGCTTTTTCTAGATAAACAAAAGGCAAATATACCTGACTGAGTGCTGCCACATAGGTGGCATGGGGCCACACGACCAAACAAGGGTAAGCAGATTGGTTTAGTAGTGGTTGATCATCGATCGAGTCGGTAATGACCACCGATCGAGCAATGGTTTCGGCTGAAAGATGCTGTTGTAGTCGATCGAGTTTGTTGCGATCGCGATCAATCAGTCCTCCACGCCACAACCGACAGGCCAAAAATTGATCGATTTGAATCGGCATAGCGGTCAAAATCGGCTGCACGATCGCTGTAAAACCATTGCTCGCCACAATAATGCGATCGCGTGGTTGCTGTTGTAGGTGATCGATCAATGCCTGATTGCTCTGGGTTTGGGCCAGGCGACGGGCGATCGCCGGCCACCGAAACCAAGTCCAGGGAAATAACACCGTGCTCAACACCACCCGCAACCAGTCGCGTGCGTCGCGATGGCCTCGCAATCCAGGCAACCATCGCCAGGGCTTCAGCTTGTCGAGCACCAGCAACAACACAAGTGCTAGGGATCGCGGTCGCAAGCTATTGAGATATTCTTCGGTGGAGTTTCTTAAAAAAAGCGTCTCATCAAAGTCAATAATGATCGGCGTTTTTTCATCGATTTGATCAAGGATTGCGTGAACTTGACCAACCGACTCCACATAGTTGTGATGACTGTGAGTATTTTCTGAGCCAAACATTAGCAAATTATCAAAACTGAATTGGTGTAATCGTCCAAGGCAAAATCGTCAAACCTACAATAGTCCCTAGTTACCCCATGCCGAGAAATTGAGTGCCGAGAAATTGAGTTCCTGCTCAGGGTTGATTAATACTTAATACCCAACGGAACTGACTAACTAAAATGACCGACAAAATGATTTTGGTACATATCTGAATTCACAGGACTGGTCGGTAACTCGATTGACGCATGATTTCAATGAATTACTGATGAATTACTGATGAATTACTGATCTCGATGGTTGATCAATCAATGAGTCGCCCGGCAATCTAGCACAAGCCATCTCCAATGCCCAGGCTTTGGATTGGATCTATACAGCCTTTCCCTCAAACGGTTGGTACATCAGATCGCCGATGCTATGAAGCTGTTAGTCGGTGGGCAAGGCCCACCCTACAGGCTGCTGTACTTTTTAAGAGAGGTAATGGCTGTATTTGCTCTCTATTTGCTAATTGGATATCTGAAAGTAGCTTGAGGCCATTGCAGAATATTAACAATCTGGATAGCAACAGTCTGGATGGCAGCAATCTGGATGGCAGCAATCTGGATGGCAGCAATCTGGATGGCAGCAATCTGGATGGTAATAGTCTGAAGCCCCTTGTTTGTGTTGATCATAGGAGCAGGGGTAGTGCTGACCAAATAGAACTAAATAGAAATGACTTGGGAGAACGATGCCCCCCAAGCCAGAATGTTAATTTTGGTGTGAAGATCGCGCGATCACGTAATCAATCGCGTGATTAAACTTTTGGATGTTTTTGCCAGCTTCATCAGCATTAACCGGGCGCGATCGACAGCAAAATAGCGATCGCCCCAGTCAAGCTAGCGGGCTAGCTGGCCAGATACTCGCGCACATCGGTGCGGCGACGCAGTTGCTTCAGGGCTTGGTGCTCTAGTTGGCGCACGCGCTCACGGCTAATGTTGAGGCGATCGCCCACCTTGGCCAGGGATAGTTCGAGACCGTCTTCGAGACCGAAGCGCAACATAATCACATCCCGTTGCTGGGGCGTGAGTTCCGCCAGCAAGGATTGCAGATCGAGGCGCAGGGCTTCCCGGCTGGCGTAGTCTTCGGGCAAATCACCCTCGTCTTCCAGCAAGTCTTGCAGTTCCGTGTCTTGGTTGTCGCCCACGCGCAGTTCCAGTGACACGGGTTGTCGCGACATCATCATGAACTCGCGCACTTGGGCCGGGTCTAACTCCAGCTCCACCGCCACTTCCGAAAGCTTGGGCGCACGCCCGAGTTTTTGGGTCAACTCGCGTTGCACTCGCTTCAGTTTGTTCAGCTTTTCGGTGATGTGGATCGGCAAGCGAATGGCGCGTGATTGTTGGGCGATCGCCCGGGTGATGGCTTGGCGAATCCACCAGTAGGCATAGGTGGAGAACTTGTAGCCCATCATCGGATCGAATTTTTCGACCCCACGCTCAAGGCCCAGACTGCCTTCTTGAATTAGGTCTAACAGCTCAAGATTGCGCTTTTGATATTTCTTCGCGATCGAAACCACTAGGCGCAAATTCGCCTCGATCATTTTCTTCTTGGCGCGATCGCCCACCCGCAGTTGGTGCTGCAATTCTTCAGTAGAAATCTTGGCGGTTGCTGCCCATTCTTCGGTGGTGGGCGATCGATCCAATTGCTTGATCAATTGTTCTTGGATCGCCAGCAAACGCATCATTTGTTGGACTTGCTTGCCTAAGATAATTTCCTGTTCATCCGTCAACAGTGGCACGCGACCAATTTCATGCAAGTAGGAGCGAACCAAATCGGCACTGTCACCGACGCGCGACTTGGAGCGTTGCGGTTGGGGGCGAGTCATAGCGGTCGGCATGGTCGGTATCCTATTCAATCAAAAGACACATGAGCGTTGTGTCAGGGATTAGAAGCAGTACCCAAATGGGTAATTGGTGGGAATGGTGCAGAAGAGATCAGTGAGGGGCAGAGCACAGCCTCAGCGGCTGCTTAATGCCCGTTACGGTGAACAAGGATGGGAAAACCGTCACAGTCGATCGAGATCCGAGTAGAGAGTTAGACGGCGATCGCCTCAAAAAGTTCGCTAAATTTTCGTTGAATCAGCCTGGACTAAGGGGTAATTGATCTACCACCTGAACTTAGGGTTGATCGGGAATGACCACTTACAAAAATGACACAATCACTAGTTAAAACGCGGTCACTAGTCCATCAGAAATTGCAGTCTGAATCTTGGTCGTTTTGACAATCAACTGTTTCTATGGTGAAAGGAAGATGAGCGATCGACTATAGCGAGCTTGGGTGGAATAACCGAACTCCAAGGATTGGTATGCCGCCCATCGGAACACGGAACTGAGCAGCACCAGAGGTTCCAACCTAGATATAGCCAGCCCATGCGACATTCCTATGGCAAGGGTGCGAATTTTTTGTCATGTCGATTGTCATGGGGGACATGCGGGCAGATTTTGCAGCCGATCGCTCCCTGACTCGGGTCGATGAGCGTGGGGTGAACCCAAGCGGCCAGGATGCAGCCAGCCCTAGAAGCCCAAGTCGGCCTTGGCGCGATCGGCAGCGGCGATCGCCAAGTCATCGGGTAGCTCTTCCCAGGCCACGTCGCCGATTTCCGCATAAAAACGCTCATCGTAGGGACGGGTGCGAACTACCACCGGCATCGGGACCGCATGGCCCAGCACTAGGGCCTGTTGCTTGGAATCCAGCTTGGCCAAGACCGATCGCAGGCTCTGGCCACCAGCCACCCCGGTGAAAATGGCCTCAATATCCTTTTCGTCGTTCAGCAAGGCCGTAATCCGCGTGCCAATTTGCGACATCACCTCGTTGTCGATGCCCGAGGGTCGCTGATCCACCACCAACAGCGTCACGAAATATTTGCGCATTTCCCGGGCGATCGTCCCGAAGATCGTTTGCTTGGCAGTGGCGGGATCGAGAAAGCGGTGGGCCTCCTCGATCGTGATCATCAATTGGCGCGGCTTGTCATTGGGATCTTTGGTTTGCAAAAACCGCTCGGCTTTGCGCACATAGATGCCATGAATTCGTCGGGAAATAATGTTGGTAGCCAGCATGTAGGCCAACATATTCGATTGCGAACCAAACTCAATCACCACATGCTTGCCCGCTTCCAGAGACTCCAAGATTTGCTTAATGTAGTCCGGGCCAGCATTCCGCATATATTTAATTTGATCGAGGCGGTTTAGCTTGCGTTGCAGCGCCATGATTGAAGACTTGCTGCCCATTTTCGTTTCGCAAAAATCTTGGATATCTTCATTGCTCATGCTCAATAATCGAGAGATCCAAGCTTTGCCAAATTCGTTTTGTAAAATAATGGCGTTTTCGACACTAGCTTCCGACAAGTTCAGCTCGGCACTGACCAACATCAAATCTTCCACATCGATTTGGTCATAGCTGATGTAGAGTTCTCGGGCATCACGCACGCCTCGCCGCTTGGTCGATTCCGGGTCTAGCGTGTAGATTTCTACCTGACCGGGAAACAATTGCCGCAAGCCTTTGACGGTGTTGATCCCTTTGCCTTCGCGCATGGCTTCCCAGCCATATTCCGAGTGCATATCAAAGATCAAATTCACCGCCACTTGCTTACGAATCGTGCCTGCCAACAGCAAGCGAGTTAGGAAGGACTTACCCGTGCCGGACTTGCCGAATACGCCGTTGCTGCGCTCCACAAACCGATCGAGATCAATGCAAACGGGCACATCGGTATCGATCGGCATCCCGATCGCAAAGTTGCGGCGCTGGGTGTCATCTTCCCAACCAAAGACGATCCGAAAATCCCGATCGCTCGCCTCATAGACCTGGGAAAAGTGGCTGGGAATGGTTTTAACCGGCAGCAGCTCAATGTTGGCACTGGTGTTAGCAGCAAACGAGGTCAGATTACTCGCCGATCGCCCATTTTTTTTGCCGTTTGCCTTCCCATGCTTGGGCGCATTAGTCGCATCGGTACTGCCATTTGGATCGAAGGCAGATTGCGAAAAGAGTGCCAAATCCTCGGGCGATTGGGGCACAAACATCAACATTGGTGCTAGTTCGATCGTGCCAAACGTGCCGCTCCCGGCCAGCACATCCCGCAAAAAATCATCGTCGGGATGGGGTGGATCGATCGTAATTCGTTGGCTAGATGTACCGAGTGCCACATCGGTGAGCATGCAGAAAAAGTGCGATCGCCGCCCGCGCACCACCAAAAATTTACCCACCCGCATTTCTTCGACCGAAACATCGGGATGCAACCGCACCTCTAAGCCGTCGCTGAGGGAACCTTGAATGATGGAGCCAAGCGGTGCATCGGGAGCCATAGGATGAATGCGATCGAATAAACCAGTGATGAAAATATTGGCGATTTGCTCCTCACCCAAGCCTAGATCGGCCCCCTTGCATCTAGCGACTCAGGAACAAACTTGATTAGGCTCAGGATTGGGCAAATTTTTAACGGGTATTCGGTCATGATTGAGGTGTCATATCAACATCATGAACCCGTTGACAACCAGGGTCTTGCTAATGGGGAGTCAAACCTAGAAATCCCTTGTCTACGATACTGTTGTCTGGGTCTGAATTGCCTGGGTCTGACGAGTCCGGGTTTCTAGTCTGAGTTTGTTGACGTTTTTGAGTAGGTTGGGTTGAGGTACGAAACCCAACGCCCGCAAAGTTCGCATTGATCGCGTTGGGTTTCGCAAGCTCAACCCAACCTACTGTTGTCTGGGTCTGAATTGCCTGGGTCTGACGGGTCTGGGTTTCTAGTCTGAGTTTGTTGACGTTTTTGAGTTTGCCAAGCCTGAGTTTGCCAAGCCTGAGTTTATCAAGCCTGAGTTTGTCAAGATTATTGTTGCGCTTGCTTTAACCGCCATTTCCTTCCCTTGCATCATGAGTTCCGATTCTGCACGTCTTTGTCTATCGCTGGTGGTCAAAAACGAGTCGCACCAGATCGATCGCTGCTTGGCAAGTATGCGCGATTGGGTTGACGAAATTTTGGTGCTGGACACCGGCTCCACCGATGACACCGTGGACAAGGCGCGGGCCTACGGGGCGCAGGTGGAATTTTTTGACTGGTGCAATGACTTTGCGGCGGCGCGCAATGCAGCCCTAGCCAAGATCACAGCGGATTGGGTGCTGGTGTTGGATGCGGATGAGTGGCTGTTGCCAGCGGTGGGGCCGGCGCTTCGGGAGGCGATCGCCCCGCCTGAGCATTTGGTGGTGAACCTGGTGCGTCGGGAAATTGGCGCAGTGCAATCGCCCTACTCCCTGGTGTCGCGCTTGTTTCGTCGCCATCCTGGGGTGCAGTTCGATCGCCCCTACCACGCGATCATTGACGACAGCGTGATGGCCCTGTTGCAACGGGAACCTCACTGGAAAATTGCCTCCCTGGCGATTCCGGCGATCGACCATGATGGCTATCGGCTCGATCGGATCGCCAGCGAATCGAAAGCGGAGCGAGCACGCGCGGCCATGGAGCAATTTTGGCAGGCTCACCCGGATGATCCCTACGTTTGCAGCAAATTGGGTGCGTTGCTGATTGACTTTGGCGAGGTGGAGCAAGGCCGCCAACTGCTGAAAACTGGCCTCAAACGGGCCGAACAAGAACAGCTTGTGGAAGTGCTTTATGAGTTGCACTATCACTTGGCGATTTTTTATAGCCAGCAACAACAACTGGATCTCGCCCGTGCCCATTATCGGGCGGCGCTGAAGCAACCCGTGTTGCCGATTTTGACCCTCGGATCGCTGATTAATTTAGGGGGACTCTATCGACAACAGGGGGACTTACGATCGGCTTGTGATTCCTATCAAAAAGCTACCCAGATCGATCCGAATTTTGCGATCGCTCACTACAGTTTGGGATCGACTTTGCGGGCGATGAACCGCACGATGGAAGCGATCGCCCACTATGAACGGGCGATCGAACTTGATCCCCAAAAACCGGAGTTTTATCAAAACCTCGGGGCCGCGTTCCTCAAGGGCGGTAATGTACCCGAAAGCCTGAAGGCCTTTAAGTGCGCCATTGTTCTCTACGAAGCCCAGCAGTCTCCCGAGGGTGATCGCATTCGCCAAACGCTGCGGGAATTGGGTTTTGATCCCGATCGCGCTCCTGGGAATGCTCAATAGACCCGATCGCGCCAGCCCATTCCATACCCATTTTGGCGAGTGCCATTCATTACCCTCTCGGTCAGGAAAGTTACTGGCACGAGGCGCTATCACTGGCAATCTAAGTAGAGCATTGGACGGGCTGATGTACTGATTTTGACCAATTTTGACCAATAGGATGGACTGGTACATCGACCCCAGGAACAGCAATGGAAAAAGGGGCCAGGATGAACAGTTCATCGGATTTTTATATGCGAGGATCTCGATCCATCATTCCAAGATTTCACGACATTTTGGCATTCCAAGATTTCATGACATTTTGGAATCGGTCAATTGCGGATAGCTTCGCAATTGCCCTGAAAGAAACAGCATGACCTCGCAACTCACTGGCGCGATGCCCTGGAACAAGTGATTCCAAGATTGATTGAACAGCCGTCGAAATGGTTTCGGTGTTTGCTTCCTTTGCGATCCAACGCCCTAGCGAGAGTGACACCAGCCATGCGCGATCGATCTAAAGTTTCCCTCGTTTGCACGACTGTAGCCGGAGCGGTGATCGTCTCCGCCTTTGCCCATCAATCCAAAGCAGCATTCCCTGTCGCTGCAAATACCTGTGGGGACTTTGCCGCTGTCTGGAACAAAAAGCCCAAGCAACTGGCTTTTGCGGGTTGTCAGCTCGAACCGTCTGAGCCTGATGCTGTTCCCAAAGCCCGCTATCGCCTAGAGGGCAATGATGCGATCGTGATTGAGCAATTTTTGCAGCGGGAGTTTGGTATGGCTCCCCTGCGGTTTATATGTTGTGGCTGGGAGCCGGTGGTGGCCAAGGGGGATGCACGCCTGCTAAAGCTGGGTTCCTATCGGGACGATCGCGGCATCACCTATCAAATTGCGATGTATTCCGGCGAAACCCCGATCGCCACACGCCAGCAATGGTCAGCGATTGACACTTTCCGGGTCGAAATCGTGCAGCAAACCCAACCCTGACCGGGGGCGGGCCTGGCCGAAAACAAACCAAGGCGATCGCGCGCCAGGATTGCTGGTGACGATCGCAAGCCGTTTGATCGCTCTTGGTTAGAATGCCGGTCATGACTTGTGCGCTGACAGTTGCCATTCCCACTTACAACGGAGCCGATCGCCTGCCGATGGTGCTGGCGGCCCTGTTGGCCCAAATCAATACCGAAGCGATCGACTGGGAAATCTGGGTGATCGACAACAACAGCCGCGATCGCACCCTGGAGGTGCTGCGGGACTTTCAGCAGCGATCGCCCTTGATCCATTGGGACTGCGAACCGGAGCAGGGCGCGGCCTTTGGACGACAACGGGCGATCGAGCGGGCCCAAGGGCAATGGGTAGCGTTCTTGGATGATGACACCGTGCCTGCGGCCGATTGGGTGGCCCAGGTCTGGGCCTTTGCCCAAAGTGCTTGGGTCGATCGCGCCTTGGTGGGGGCCTTTGGTGGGCGGATTTTGCCGGAGTTGGCGGGGCCGGAGCCGGTAGGCTTTGGACGGATTCGATCGCTGTTTGCCATTGTCGATCGGGGCGATCGACCCTTTGTTTACGATCCCCACCCAGGCTTGCTGCCCCCGTCGGCGGGGCTGGTGGTGCGGCGATCGGCTTGGTTGGCCTGCGTTCCCCGGCGGTTGATCCTGGGCGGCCGCACGGGCGACACCTGGCTGACCTCGGAAGATCTCGAAGCCCTGGTCTACTTGCAGCGATCGGGCTATGCGATCGCCTATTGCCCCACGATGCAGTTGATCCACCAAATCCCAGCCCAGCGACTGACGGCGGATTATCTGCGGCCCTTTGCCCGGGGCATTGGCTGGAGTCGGTATGTGGTGCGGATGTTGCGGGTCGATCGCCCCCGCCGCCCGATCGCCACGGGGTTCTATTTTTTGTCTGACCTCCGGCGCTGCTGGCAATGGGCGCTGGCCCATCCCGGAGGCTGGCGATCGCCCGATCCGGTGCTGGTTTGCGAGCGATCGCTCCTGATCAGCACCCTCACCAGTCCTGGGGTGATGGGACGCTGGCTGCACGATCGCGAGGCCACCCTGGCCCGCAGTCCGGCCCCGTTGCTGGCGGCCGACTCGATCGCGATCGCCATTCCCACCTATAACGGCGCGGCACGGTTACCAGCCCTGTTCGATCGCTTGCGGGATCTGGAGATTCCCGAGGGACTGACCTGGGAAATTTGGGCGATCGACAACAACAGCCGCGATCGCACCTGGGAAGTCTTGATCCAGATTCAGCAAACTTGGACGGCCTGCCCGCTACACATCAGCCAAGAACCCCGCCAAGGAGCCGCCTTTGCTCGCCAACGGGCCATGCGTCTGAGTGGGGCCCGCTGGGTGGCCCTGTTGGATGACGACAACTGGCCAGAACCGGCCTGGCTGCGAGAGGCGATCGCCTTTGCCCAAGCCCACCCGGAACTGGGAGCCTTTGGCGGCAAAATTCTGGGCGCTTATGCAGTCGAGCCGCCCCCGGCCCTGCACGAGCTGGCAGGATACTTAGCGATTCGTGATTACCCGGAATTTGCCGATCGCCCCGGCCAATTTGACGCGCACCAGTTACGGTTGCCCCCGGCGGCCGCCTTGGTGGTCAACCGCGCCGCCTGGCTGGCCGCCGTGCCCCCAGAACCCCACCTAGGCGGGAAGCGGGCCGGGCGCTTTGTCCAGGGCGACGACTACGAACCGCTGCTTTACTTGGCGCGATCAGGCTATGGGATTGGTTTTGCACCCCGCCTGCGTACCCACCACCAAATTCCCGCTTGGCGACTCGATCGGGCCTATCTATGCCAGTTGGCGCGGGCCTGCGGGTTGGCGACCTTTGCCCTCAAACGAATTGTCACGCCCCCGATCGCCTGGCCGCTTTTGGCCCTGCGGATCATGGTGGCCAATGGCTCCAAAGCCCTGCGCCTGCTACCCACCAACCCGACCCAGGATGATTGGGTGCGATCGGTGCGGCGATCGTTTTTTTGGGGGTGCGCCCTCAGTCCCTGGGAAGATTTGCGCCGTACCTGGAGACGCTGAGGCGATCGCACAAAATTTTTATCGTTCCCATGCTCTGCGTGGGAACGATGGAATCAACCGCCTAGTGAAGCTTAGTAGGGTGGGCACTGCCCACCACTCCCCAAAAAATGAAATCGACTGGAAGCACTGCCCACCACTCTCCCCAAAAATGAAATTGACTGGAAGACTACAGTTCCTTGTTTGGAGTACGATTGCGTTTCTTTGAAATGGTGGTTGTGAAATGGTGGTTGTTGGTGGGCAGTGCCCGCCCTACGGCTGCAGCCTATTCCTTAGTGTAGGAAGCAAGATTGTTAAACTCTAGTTTCGTGGATAGTTGACCCTGGCAATTGCAGGCCCAATCTGTTGGGTAATGACCCTTCTCGACCCATTGGCGAAAACTGGAATACCCCCAATCATGTGGACATGACACTAGTCCATGTTTTACAGGGTTGTAGTGAATGTAATTTAAACAGTCTTCTAGCTCAACTTCATCTCGAATGGTGTGCTCCCAGAAACGACGCTGCCAAACATCACTTTCCCGATGCTTACGTCTTGATTCTGAATCTGCTCTGGCTGAAGCACCTATTCCAAATAGAGATTGAGTGAATAGTACTTTTAGACGGCCCACTCGCCGGGAAAAATTGGAATCCCCCGGTGGTAATGTCCAAATAAAATGCAAGTGATCTGGCAAAACGACGGCGGCAGTTATCTCAAATGGGGTCTCGGCCTTGACAGTTGCGATCGCTCGTCGCAGTTTCTCTACTGGTGTCCTATCTCTAAATAATGGTCGTCTTCTGTAGGTGACAATGGTTAAGAAGAATGTGCCGCCAGAAATTCGCGATCGTCGATAGTCCGACATCTTAAATTCCTATTTCTTAAGTTCCTATTAATGAATGGTGGGCATTGCCCACCCTACTACTACTACAGGTAGAAGTTGAGGGCGCACATCGGATCGGTGCGCCCCTACGGGTTATGACGCAGTTTTAGCGGTTACGCCTTAAAGGTTTCCACGATCCGGCGGGTCGCTTCTTCCACGTTGGCCCGGCTGTTGAAGGCCGAAATGCGGAAATAGCCTTCGCCCGCCGCCCCGAAGCCCGAACCCGGCGTGCCCACCACATGGCAGGTGTGCAGCAACTTATCGAAGAAATCCCAGCTCGACAGACCATTCGGCGTTTGCACCCACACATAGGGCGCGTTGATGCCGCCATAGACCGCCAAGCCTGCTTCGGTCAGCTTGTTGCGAATAATTTGGGCATTTTCTAGATAGAAGCTGACCAGAGCCTGGGTTTGGGCTTGACCCTCCGGTGAGTAGACCGCTTCGGCTCCGCGCTGGACGATGTAGGACACGCCGTTGAACTTGGTGGATTGGCGACGGTTCCAGAGGCTCCAGAGATCGATGTATTGACCATCGGCTGTTGTGCCATTCAGGGTTTTGGGCACAACAGTGAGGGCGCAACGGGTTCCCGTGAAGCCAGCATTTTTGGAGAAGGAGCGGAACTCGATCGCGCAGTCGCGGGCCCCTTCAATTTCAAAAATCGAGTGGGGGATCGCCGGATCGGTGATGAAGGCTTCGTAGGCGGCATCGAAGAAGATGATCGAGCCGTTGCTGCGGGCGTAATCGACCCAGGCTTGCAGGTGTTCGCGGGTGGCGACGGCTCCCGTGGGGTTGTTGGGGAAACAGAGATAGATTAGATCGACTTTTTCGCTGGGGATTGGGGCGGTGAAGTCGTTTTCAGCGGAAATGGGCAGGTAAACCAAGTCGCCATACTCGCCCCGACCGTTTGCGTCGCCTGTGTGGCCGGCCATCACGTTGGTGTCCACATAGACCGGGTAGACCGGATCGGTGACAGCGATCGTGTTGTCGTTGCCGAAAATGTCCAAAATGTTGCCGCAGTCGCACTTGGAGCCGTCGGAGATGAAGATTTCCGAGGCATCAATATCGCAGCCCCGGGCTTGGAAGTCGTGCTTGGCGATCGCCTCGCGCAACCAGGCATAGCCCTGCTCGGGGCCGTAGCCCTTGAAGCTGCCCCGATCGCCCATGTCGTTGACCGCGTTGATCATGGCGGTGCGGCAGGCTTCCGGCAGCGGCTCGGTCACGTCGCCAATGCCCAGGCGGATAATCGGCGCGTCGGGATGCTCGGCGGCGAAGGCATTCACCCGGCGGGCGATTTCGGGAAACAGATAACCGGCTTTTAGCTTCAGGTAGTTGTCGTTAATTCTGGCCATGGTTTGCCCCTGGGGGTTGCGATCGGGAATGTTCACCACTCACTCACCCGGTTCACTGACCCAACCAACCAGACAAGGGGCTTGAGCACCTTGCCCCTGACCCGACCGACCAGCCAGACAAGGGGCTTGAACACCTTGCCCCACGGCGATCGCTCGTCACAGGTTTGATGGAGTGAATGTTTCCCGGAGTTGTAGTGTCTAACCAGCCTACGGCCCTGGCGGGATCTTCTGGCGAGTTGGTGGGGAAAATCCCGCTGAAACCCCGCTCCATAAGCAAAGCGCTACAATGCCAAGGATTTGGCAATGGGCGAGATAGGACGGGCGATCGATGGCGGGACAAGCGGCACAGTGGCGCGAATTGGATGGCGCTTGGGTTCTGATTCCAGCGAATCCGTTGGGAGTCATTCATTTCTTGGGCGGGGCCTTTGTGGGGGCCGCGCCGCAGTTCACCTATCGCTGGCTGCTGGAGCGGCTGGCTGATCGCGGCTACGGGACGATCGCCACGCCCTTTGTCAATTCTGGGTTTGACCATGAGGCGATCGCGGAGGATGTGTTGATCCGGTTCGATCGGGCGATCGATTGGCTCTACCGGCACGGCCAGCTACGGCGGCGATCGCTCCCGGTTTATGGCCTCGGCCACAGCATGGGCTGCAAGCTGCATTTATTAATCGGCAGCATCTTTGAAGTGGAGCGGGCCGGCAATGCGCTGATGGCGTTCAATAACTATTCGGCGCAACGGGCGATTCCGCTGTTCGATCGCTTCGGCCCCGTGCTGGAGTCGATTAACCGCGCCGTGCCCGGAGCGATCCCCGCCGATGTGTTCGACAAGCAACTAAACGCCGAGTTCACCCCCTCACCCGCAGAAACGGAGCAACTGATTGCCAGTCAGTACGGCATTCGGCGCAACTTGCTGGTGCGATTCGGCACGGACGATTTAGACCAATCCGCCCGCCTCGCACCGATTTTGCAGCGGCGCTTTCCGGGCTGGCTGGCGATCCAAGATTTGCCGGGAAATCACCTCACGCCGTTGGGTCAGGATATTCAGTGGCAAACGAGCGGGGCTTTTAGTCCGTTGGATGCGATCGGTCAGTGGGCGAAGCAGGAATTTTTGTTCCGCGATCTGAATCGTTTAAGCCAGGAACTGTTACGCTGGCTCGACCCGCTTGGCCCGACCTAGGGGCGATCGGGCGGTGGCCCAGCGTGGTGCATGATCAGTAATGAGATTTGGTGTGGCTAGGGATTAATTTAGATCAGTAAGATCAGCGATAGGTGTTTTAGGCCCCAAGATGACCCCGGACGATCGCGATCGCGTTGCAGCATTCCTCAAAAAATGGCAAGGCTCGGAAGGCAACGAACGGGCGAATTATCAATCATTCTTTGGGGATTGGTGTCGGGCGCTGGGGGTCGAAGAACCACCACCGAAAGGAACGGTTCCCGGCGATCCCTATTGCTTTGACAAGGATATTAAGTTCTACAGCGACAAGGCCGAATCCACGCGGTTTGCGGATTTTTATAAGGCCGGTTGTTTCCTGATTGAAGCCAAGCAGGGTAGTGATTCTTCGGCCAAGGGTCATGGCAAACGGGGCACGAAGATCTATCGTGACAACCTGCACAGGGCCTTTAACCAAGCGAAATCCTACGCCTACAACCGAATGCTGGGATCGTTGCCGCCGTTTTTGATGGTGTGCGACATTGGCTCCCATTTCGAGATTTGGCAAGGGTTCAGCGGCGAATATGGCGGCTATGGGGCGCGGGAAACGGTCAACCTGGCGGACTTGGCCCAGCCGGAGGTGTTCGATCGCTTCGTCAAAATCTTCACCGATCCGCAGGCGCTGAACCCCGAAAAGCTGCGGGCACGGGTGACGCGGGAAGTGGCGGCAGAGTTGGCCAAGCTGTCGCGCTGGCTGGAGGAGCAGGGCCACGATCCCCAGGTAACGGCAAGTTTCCTGATGCGCTGCATTTTCACGATGTTTGCGGAGGATGTGGCGTTGCTGAAGGGGGAGATGTTTACGAAGGCACTGCGCGATCGCTGGATTCCCAACCCGGCGACTTTCCAACCGGAAATTGAGGCGCTGTGGGAAACGATGAATCGGGGTGGCTCCTTTGGTTTCGAGAAGGTGCTGAAGTTTAACGGCAGTTTTTTTGAGAATGCGACGGCGATCGCCCTGCCCAAGGAACAACTGGAAATTTTGTATGGGGCGGCGGCGAAGGATTGGAGCCAGGTGGAGCCAGCGATTTTTGGCACGTTGTTGGAACGGGCGCTGGACAAGGCGGAGCGCAGCCGGTTGGGGGCGCACTACACGCCGCGATCGTATGTGGAGCGATTGGTGCGGCCGGTGGTGATGGAGCCGTTGCGATCGCAGTGGGAGGCGATCGAGTTGGAGGTGAAGCGGCTATTGGATGGCAGTACGGGGGCGGTGGCGAAGGCGGCGGCGGAAATTCAGGGGTTTTTGGAGCAGTTGCGATCGATTCGGATTCTCGATCCGGCCTGTGGGACGGGGAATTTTTTGTATGTGTCGTTGGATTTGCTGAAGGGGTTAGAACAGGAGGTTTTGAAGCGGCTGGTGGATGTGGCGGGAGACGTGCAACTGAATGTCTTGGAGCAGGTGAATCCGTCGCAATTTTTAGGAATTGAAATTAATCCTCGGGCGGCGGCGATCGCGGAGTTGGTGATTTGGATTGGTTATTTGCAGTGGCATTTCAAACGGTTTGGCAATGCGGAGCCGCCGGAGCCGGTGTTGCAGGCGTTTGGGAATATTGAAAATCGCGATGCGGTGTTGGCCTATGACGGGGTGGAGCCGGATGTTGACCCGAAAACGGGGCAGGTGCGGACTCGTTGGGGTGGCAAGACGATGATTCATCCGGTGACGGGAAAGGAGGTTCCTGATCCGAGCGATCAAAAGGTGATTTATCGTTATTTAAATCCGCGTCCTGCTGAATGGCCAGCGGCTGATTATATTGTCTCGAATCCTCCATTTATTGGGAAAATTAATATGAGAGAAGAACTCAATGATGGCTATGTTGAGGCTCTACGAAAAATCAATAAATCACTACCTGATGCAGTCGATTTTGTAATGTACTGGTGGAACCATGCTGCCAATTTAACAATTAAGAGACTGGTTAAGTCGTTTGGACTGATATCAACCAACTCAATTAGTCAAACATACAATCGAAGAGTTATTGAAAAATTTATTAACAAAAGAGATCTTTGCATAAGTTATGCAATTCCTGATCATCCCTGGATTGATGAAGAGGGAAGTGCTTCAGTACGAATTGCAATGACGGTTGTTACAAGCAATGTTAATAAGTCAGGTAGACTGGCATTGATTGCAAAAGAAGATAAAGATATATACAACGAAGATATTGGCTTTAGATTATTTTACGGCGATATTGGTGCTGGTCTCAAACTTTTTCATGATCCATGCTCTTGCTCTGTTTTGAAATCTAATTCAGGCATTTCTTGTGTTGGTTATCAATTAACAGGTAAAGGATTTGTACTAACCTCTCAAGAGGCTCAATCAATCAAACCCAGAGTGTTAGATATAGTTCATCCTCTTCTTTCGGGCAGGGATATAACTCAAGCCAATCGAAATTATTATGCGATTGATTGTTTTGAAATCCAAAAAGAGGAATTGTCAAAAAATGAACCATTAATATTTCAATGGTTGCTTGACAGGGCATATCCCGAAAGATCTAGAAACAACAACCCAGTGTTGAGAGAAAAATGGTGGATTTTTGAAAAATCGAGAAACACCTTTCGCCCTGCCTTAAAAAAAATTGATCAATTCTTGGTCACGTCCTTAACATCGCGACACAGATTTTTTGTATTTTCATCATCGAAAACGATTTGTGATAGTACAACCGTCATGATCGCTTTGGAAGATGCGTACTTTTTAGGTGTTCTTTCCAGCAAAATTCATGTTACTTGGGCATTGGCAGCCGGTGGGCGATTGGGTGTTGGAAATGACCCACGCTATAACAAAACCGTTTGCTTTGATCCGTTTCCATTTCCTGATCCGGCTGATCGCCTCAAACAAGAAATTCGCGAACTGGGCGATCGGCTCGATGCCCATCGCAAAACCGTGCAGGCCAACCACCCCGACATCACCATCACCGGGATGTATAACCTGCTCGAAAAACTCCGCGCCGGTCAACCCTTCACCGACAAAGACCGCGAACTCAACGATCGCGCCCTCGTCTCCACCCTCAAACAAATTCACGACGACCTCGATCGCGCCGTCTTCCGCGCCTACGGTTGGGACGACCTCATCCCCCTACTGACCCAGACAAGGGGCTTAAGCCCCTTGCCCCCCAACGACGATCGCCCCTTGCCCCCCGACGAGGAACCCGCCAACAGCCTCGATGAACAAATCTTGGAACGGCTCGTGAAACTCAACGCCGAACGCGCCGCCGAAGAACGCAACGGCCACATCCGCTGGCTGCGGCCCGACTACCAAGCCCCCGCCACCCAAACCACCCAAACCGCGATCGCCAACCTAATCGACAGCCCCGAGCCGATCGCCCCCGCCGCCGAGCCACAGCCCTGGCCCACCCAGCCCAAGGCCCAACTCGCCGCGATCCGCGACCTCCTACGCAGCAACCCCGGCAACTGGTCGATCGACCAAATCGCCGCCCAATTCAAAGGCAAAATCACCGACAAACGCAGACAAGTGATTCGCGAAAACCTCGATCGGCTCGAATGGTTTGGCCTTGCGATTCAGCACGCAGAAACCTGGCACTACGCTGCCATTAACCCGATCGCCTAGAACAACGATTTATCGATTTACCGCAACCCATTCCGAAGAAACGATCGCCCCTGATCGCCTGGGCCGCCTCCATCTTTGGTGCATGGGAGCGAGAATCAACACCCTAAATCCCTCTGACCCGCGCAAGGGGTTAATTGAGCGATCGCCCCGGTTTGAGTCGATCGAGCCAGGCCATGCCGTCGCCCAACACTCCCTCGATCGCCCATTGCAGTTGGGTTTCGAGTTGTTGGCGCGCGCGGGGACTCAGATTCAGGGCGTATAGGGTGGGTGGGTTCGCGGCAGTCCAGCGGGCTTGCAAAGGTGCTAGGTCAGTGGGTGTGAGCTGATCGAAGTCGGGAATCAGATAAAACTCGGCGGTGGGTTTCAGCCGCAGGGCGAGGGCGATCGCATTGGCCGGGTGGTAGATCATGCCGTCGGTGAGAATTACGGGGCGATCGGCTTGGTTGGCGATCGCGGCCATGGCTGGCAGGCTGGCGCTGATCCCTTTGGTCATTGAGGGGTTGATCGCTTGGCTTAGGTGCAGGCTGGCATTGCCCCCCACCGTCAACAGGGCGATCGCTCCGGCCGTGATTGCGATGCGTCGCCAGGGGAGCTGATCACGCTCGATCGCTCCGAACCCGATCGCGAGGGCCAACTGCACGGCCAGCAAGGTGGGAGTCCAGTAGCGGGTGGCGATCGAGCGCAGGGCTCCGTCCAGCAAATCGGGAACCGCCAAGAAGCTGACCGGCACGATCGCCAAGGTCAGCCCAAAGGCCCAAACCCGCAAAGGCCGCCGCCACACCAGCCAGCCAAGCGATCCAAGGGAAATGGCTGCTAGGGCGATCGTGGTGATCGTCCAGCCGGTGGTTGGCTCGGGTTGCAACTCACCCAGACCCCGGGCCAGTTGTTCAGCAAACCGGCGAATCACGCGATCGCGCGGCTCATGAAACTGGGTCATCCAAATCGTCAGGTTTTTGGCCCGTTCCCAACCGGGAATCAGCACCGCCAACCAGGGGCCAAAGGCCGCCGTCGCCGCCAAGCCCGACAGCCCGATCGCCCAAGTTCGCCCGCCCAGTCGCCCGCGATCGAGCATCAGTCCATAGAAACCATGGCCAATCGCCACGTAGGCCATCAACAGAGATGTATAAAACCCCAGGGCCAGGGTCAAGCCATAGGGCCACCAAGCCCGCAAGCGATCGCTCCAGGTTGCAGTACGGTCGTGCAGTCGCAATCCCCGCAACAGGGCCGCCCCCGCCGCCGCCACCAAGGCCGCCCACAGGCTATATTCGCGGGCTTCTCGGGCATAGAGCACATGAAACGGTGACAGGGAGACCAGGGCGATCGCCCACCACACCACCGAAGCCGATCGGCTCAATTCCCAAGCCAACCAAGCCGCCGCCGGGATCAGCGCCAAGCCAAACACCACTGCCAAACTCCGCAGGGCGATCGGCCCGGTTCCCCACCCATCCAGCCACAGCCGCGTCAGCAGGTAATAGAGCGGTGGATGCTCGGGGGTGCTGGTGACGGATGTGAGGGTGGCGCTCCAGGGCTGACCCTGGGGGTGCAAGTAGGCCGTGAGGGTGGCGGGGCTGACCAGTTGGCCCGTAAAGTGCTGGGTTTTAATCGCATCCAAGCTGTAGCCCGAGGATTCGATCGCCGTCAGCACTTCGTCATGCCAAATCACGGGGCGATCGAGCACCCAAACCCGCAACCCAATCCCCAGCACCAAACAGCCGATCGCGAGTGATCGGAGCCAAAGCGGGGCGATCGATCGGGGCGATCGAGAATCAACATCGACAGCCATAGGGCAACTCAATGGGAACCCACTCAGCAAGACGGCATGATCAGGGCGATCGGCTTCGGGGATGTGATCCAAGCACCTAAAACCCTGATGCCACCGTGAGCAGATTTTGAGGGGCAAGGGTCTTAGGGACTGTCATCAAATCGCCCAAAACTCTGATTCCGCCGTTACGGGATCGTTGGGAGCAAGGGGCTTAAGCCCCTTGTTACGACGGTTGGGGCACGAAAAACCAACCGCTTCAGCCGCACATCCAGAAATGACGACAGGCCCTAAGCCCCTTGTCTGCCGTGGTTGGAGCAACGATCGACTTAAGCGATCGACTTAAGCGATCGACTGAAACCCAGTTGCCCGCAGCCGTCTTGAGTGTTTATTGAGTTTGGCACAACACCAACCCAAACCAAGATTGAGGATCAGTCCAGCATTGAACCGTTTTCAGACCTTGGCGGTTCAGTTGCTGTTCTAGTTGAGTTAACTGAAACTTGCGCGAAATTTCGGTCAACATCGCTTCGCCCTCAGCAAATGACACCTGAAAATCGAGGGTTTTGAAGGTGATATCACAGGCTCGCTGGCAATCCAAATACATCTCAATTTGCCCATCTACCGTGTTGTAACGGGCACGATGCACAAACCAATCGGGATTGCAATTGCCTTGAAAGCGCCAATTCAAATGGGACAACATATTCAAATTAAAAGCCGCCGTTACACCCTGGCGATCGTTGTAGGCGGCTTCGAGCAAGCTGGTTTCTTTTTGTAGATCAATGCCCAACAAAAACCAATCATTGGGTGTGAGGGCGGCGGCCACTTTTTGCAAGAAGCGATCGCACTCGATCGCGTTGAAATTACCGATCGAACTTCCCAAAAAGGAAATCATGCGGGATGGCGCTTGGGTCGTGCCCAAATAAGCCAAAGCTTGATCATAGGTTCCCCACAATCCTTGGATGGAAAACTCAGGATATTGCACCTGTAAATGATTGACCGTGCTGCCCAAAATTCCCCCGCTGACATCAACGGGAAGATAGTGACAGCGCCCCAATGTGTCGCGGTAAGCATCCAACAGCAAGCGGGTTTTGGTAGAGCTGCCGCTACCCAGTTCAATCAGCTCATGACTATTCGTTACTTGAGCAATCTCTGCGGCATAGTGCTGCAAAATCCAGGCTTCGGTGCGGGTGGGATAATATTCCGGAAGCTGACAAATTTGCTCAAATAATTCTGAGCCGCGATCGTCATAGAAATACTGGGCCGGCAGAGTTTTAGGCGATCGCCCCAATCCGGCAATCACATCTTCGCCAGGATTGTTCAGCTCGGCATGGGTGCGATCGAGCACAATCAGCGACTCGGAAACTTCAGCGACATCAGCGGTATCAGCGGCAGTTGCTGTTAGTTCAGGCGGTGTCAGTAAAGACATAGAATAATTGTTGAAATGTCGAACAATAGTCATTGATCGTAGGGGCAGGTTTCAAACTCGCCCCTACCCAAATGGTGGCAATGTCAGGGCTGATGGTGCGGAAGGGACTGGGCAATCCGAAACCCAGCATGTTGATAGAAATAGGGACGAAACCAGTTGCGATAACTGGGTAATGCCATCGCACCATTGGTGGCCCAAGATCCACCTAACATCAGTTGGTGACAATCATCAAAAAAGGGTGCTGATTGATCGAGATAAAGCGGGTGGGGTTGGAAACCCGGAAGCGGATAAAAAGACTCACCCATCCATTCCCAAACATTGCCCCGCAGATCTGCGGGCAAATGGGCACGATCGCTCGTTTGGCTCCAACCCACCGGCCAGGGCGACACCCACCGCCAGTTCAAATTGCCTTGCTCGGGGAACCGATCGCCCTCGGCAAACTGACAAGCCCGGTTCCATTCGGCTTCGGTCATTAACCGACAGTCGGGCCCTCGCCAAGCACAGAAGGCGATCGCCTCGTAATAGTTCACCTCGACCGGCCAATCGAGGGGCAAGGCCAGTTCTGCAAAGGTCGATCGATAGACATAGCCCTCGGGGGTCGATCGCCAAAATTTGGGATGCTGCACCCCATTCGCCTGTTTCCAAGCCCAGGCCTCAGCGCTCCAATAGTCGGCACGATCGTAGCCCCCCGCCGCCACAAATTCGAGATATTCGCCGTGGGTCACGGGGTATTGCCCGATCGCAAATGGCTCGACCTCAACGACGCGCTGGCCATACTCACTGTCCCAACCATAGGTGCGATCGCTCGCCGGTTTGCCCAGGGTCACGGTTCCCCCCGGAATCGCGATCAGCGGGTTAGGCGGCGTTGCTCCTCGGCTAGGGGCTTCCTGCCAACCGTTAGGCCGCTGGAGTTGACCTAGGGGTAACTGGCGCAGCAACATTGATGAGGTTTCCACATGGATTCGCTGGTGTTCGATCGCCATCAACAGCGCCCACAGGGGATGGTCGGCATGAATCGGCAAACCGAAATCGATCGTTTGGATCAACTGCTCGATCGCCCCGCGTGCCCGATCGCGATAGTGCCAAACCGCAGCCACCTCGGGCCAAGCTACCGTGGCGATCGCATCATTTAAATCATCGGCGGTTTCTGGATCAACCCCCACTTCAAACAGGGCTTCAAAGGCGGGATTGAGGCGGTCTGTGATTAGCCCCACACGCACCAATTTGTTGATATAAAAAACAGCCGAATGCCCCAGGTAGAAAATCAGTGGATTTCGGAGGGCATCCGGCTGTAAATAAAAGGTTTTTGAATCCAGCAAACTGTTAAATAAGGTGTCCTCCAATGTCCAAGCATCTTGAAAGTAAGCGAGCAATTCGGGGGGACTACAGCGATCGAGCCTCGGGACTCGTCGGGTAGGGGGTGGTTCAAGGCCAGAATGGCGATCCAATCCTGTGCCCGAGTCCATGCCCGAGTCCATGCCTGAGTCAGGGGTGGCAGGAGGGGCTGAATGAAGGGCTGAATGAAGGGCGGCTGTCATAAACGCTATCTCTGATGCACCTGCAATGGAACGTAAGGGACTTGATCCAGTTCGCGTAGGGTCAACGTCCAGAGCATCAGCCACCAAGGCGGCAAGATCTGTGACCCAGAACACTCAACCGTCACTAATTCACTAACAATTGCTGCAATTGACTAGCAAATGCAGCAATCAGGAAGCTTCCTGCTTCATCGCGGCGAAGTCGGCTTCATCCGCTC
>RDXB01000100.1 GCA_004292515.1 Oscillatoriales cyanobacterium | reverse complement strand
CTGTTTGGGGATTTTGCGATCGCCCGATCAACCTCGCTCGATCGCCCCAACCCTTCGATTGTGGTGCCGGCAGCTATCGATCGACGGCAGGTGCGATCGCGCATGCGGATTCGGGTTCCCAGTGCCTATCGCCCGGAGCCAGTCTTGTCCACGGTGATCTCGCGGTTTGGCCTGACGGTCAATGTGCTGGCGGCCTTGCTCGGCAGCAATCGGGACAGCGATGGGTGGTTTGACCTGGAGCTAAATGGCACGGCCGATCGCATCCAAAACGCCATGCTCTACTTCAACGAGCTGGATTTGGAAGTTTGGCCAGAGACAGAACTCGACGGGATTTAGGTCGTTGAGATCGCTTAGACCCCGATCGCGATCGGACTGAACCATCACCCACAGTCTGGAGTTCCAGAGTCGTAAAGCAACCGGGAGGGCGATCGTCCTCCCTTTTTTTGCGGTTAATCATGCTTGCGACCGTCGGGCATAATTGCCGCCGTCAACAACGCCCCTTCCAACTTGGCTGAATACAAATTCGCCCGGTGCAAATTTGCCCCCTCCAAGTTCGCACCATGGAATTTTGCCTCCCGCAAGTTGGCCATGCTCAAGTTGGCAAACATCAAATTTGCCCCCGACACATCCACTTGGCTGAGGGTCACTTCCCGCAAATCCGCCTCCCGCAAAATCGCGGATCGCAGGGTGGCCGTATAGAGATTTGCCCCAATCAAATTCGCCCCAATCAACGTCGCCTCATCCAGATTGGCACTCATCAAACTCGCCATGCAGAGGTTGGCCAGGCTGAGGTTGGCCATGCGGATATCGGCGCGGTAGAGGTTGGCCCCCACCATCGTCGCCAAACACAAAATTGCCAAGCTCACATTGGCTTCCCGCAAATTCGCTTCCCGTAAATCCGCCATGCCCAAGTTGGCCTCTCGCAGGTCAGACTTGCTGAGGTCGGCTTCGCGCAGCTTAATCCCCTTCAGGTTGGCAGTGTAGAGGGTGGCTTCTCGCAGGTCGGCACGGCTGAAGTCGGAATCACGCACCACGCTCATGCAGAGATCTGCCTGGCGCAGGGTGGCTTCACGGAAATCCACCTTGCGGACGGTTGACTCGCGCAGGTTGGCCCCGGTTAGGTTAGCAGTATAGAAATTTGACTCGCGTAGGCTGGCGCGTTCCAAGTTGGCGTATTCAAGATTCGCCATACAAAGATCGGTATGACTGAGGTCGAACTGCCGCAGGTTGACTCTGCTGAGATTGGCTTCGCGGAGGTTGGGATGAATATTGGGATTTGCCCGCCGCCAACGATTCCAAACATCAGCCCCTTGCTCGATTAAAACGAGATGTTCGGGGTTTGCCATCGCGTTGACTCCAGCTCGGGGGATGCTGCGGCGGGGGAAAACAAGGTTAGTTGTCGGGCTGATCGAAGAAAAACTAAGCTGTCGATTGCGTTCAGCATATCAAGGTTCTTGGCGGCGATGAAAGGCGTAATTTCCCTGGGCTGAATGAGTCAGGACTGATGCAGGATTTGCTGAGGGGATAGGCCTTTTGCATCAATCCAGACTCTCACTCTAAATCCTGCTCCCAAATCGGGAGCAGGACTTCCAGATCCGAAACGCGATCGCTAAAAACCCTGATTGCTGTCTCTACTTCGTCCAACTTGAGAGAAGGAGTTGGGGAATGAGGGTTTGCTGACTGATTCGTGCAAGAGATCTATTGCTGCTGTCCTCTAGCTGAAGTGACGACACCTCCCAAGTGCCTTGTTTATATCAATGTTTATATCAATCGCTAGCAATCGCTGGGGCGTATGGATGGTCGATTTTGGCTTTTCAGACATCTTTTAAACGAGTTCTTCTTTTAAGCGAGTTCTTCGGATAGGGTGCGGGCAATCGCCCCGAGATTTAAACCCGCTGGGTAGCAATGTTCTGCTTTGCAGCGCTGGAATTCTGCCTCACTGAGGCTTAGTTTCAGGCGTTGGGTCACGGCGCGGGCAATGTCGGCGCGATCGAGCGTGCCTGCTACTGCCCCCGTGGGCGTAACCACCACGAGGCTCGTGATGTGCTGGTCTTCTAACAGCAAGGTGGCTTGGGCCAAGGGCGTGGGAGTGGGCAGGGACACCAACTGATCGAGCGGTTCGATCGCCTCCACCACCCGCACCCAAGCCCATCGATCGCGATCGATCACGTTCAGGGCTTCCGGGTCAATTCGGCCGCGATCGCGCCCATCCAGCGTCACGAAATATTGGGGGCGATCGGCGGCTACCAAGTAGCGATCGACAAAATCCCGTAGGCTCAGATGCCCATCCACCAGGCGAAAGTCCCGCGCCATAGCCCGTTCAACGGTTTCCTCCATCAGGGCCTCTTGGATGGCGCTGAGTTGCTCGTAGCTGGCGGCATTGCGTAAACAGAACCAACCGATTAGCCCAATCCACCAGCCCTGCAACCCACCGGGCACGAATGTGATCAACCACAGGGCCAAGAAAATGCCCAACCAGCCGATCGCCTGACCGGCCTTGGCGGCCCAGCGCACGCCCTTGAAGCGGCTGCCCGTCACTTTCCAAATCAGGGCTTTCAGCACTTGGCCCCCATCCAGGGGCAAGCCGGGAATCATGTTAAACACCGCCAACACCAAGTTGATGTCTGCGAGCCTGTCGCACAACTGCGCCAGGGAACTGCCGGGGAACGATCGCTCCACCACCGTCAGCATCAAGAACAACGCCAAACTCACGGCGGGCCCAGCAATCGCCACTTGCAGCGCACCGCCGGGGGTTTTCGATTCCCGGTCGATCGCCGCCACGCCCCCAAACATAAACAGCGTGATCGAATTCACCGCAATCCCCTGCGATCGGGCCGCCAAGCTGTGGCCCAGCTCATGCACCAGCACCGAGCCAAACAACAGCAGCGCCGTCACCAACCCCAATATCCAAGCCAGTCCGGTGGGGTAGCCAGGCCACTCTGTGCTGTTGGCCGCCGAGAACCAGAGCAAAATCAAAAACCAAGATGGATCGACCCATAGCGGAATGCCAAAGATCGACCCCACGCGCCAACCGCCTTGCATGGCAACCGCCTCAACCCGATCGAACTCTTGCTTCCAGAGTAACGCGCCCACTCGATCGATCCCAAATCCTCGCGCCCAAATCCTCACACCCAAATCCTCGCGCCCAAATCAAACCCCGATCAACCTTGGTGGGGCGATCGGGGCAGGCGGTGGCGGTGGTTCAGAGGAGAGCCGGTTGGGAAGCGGTCAAACCGGCGATCTATAGCAGTCCGGCGTTGGCCATCCCCAAGATCATCCCCGCGCCCAACAAATGCCCAAAGCTCGCAGTCGCCAAAAGTTCGGGAATCCCAAAGCCCGTAAAAATTGCCGGCATATTCACGGGCATTTTGGGGCCAACACCCCGTTTTTGGATGGCATAGTAACCAATGATGATCGCAAACACATTGCAGGTAATCATCATGATTCCCACCTTCGGCGACCATTCGACGGTGGTGGCGGTGGCCAACAGGTTTTGAACAGTGATTTGAATCGTCAAGAGATTTAACAAGGGTGATTCCTCCTGTAAGGAAGCGGTAGCAAAATGAGCTTTTAAGGCAAGGTTTAGCGAAGAATTAGCAATTGCAGGGCGGTCAGCGGTTAACCGGGGCTTGCTAAACTTTCGAGGGGTTTTGCAAGTGGATCAATTGTGGTGATCCCTCCCAAGAAACCGATTGCAGACCGATCGCAGACGAATAGCAGACCGATCGCAGACTGATCATCTATCCGGTAACCAGAGCCGCGCCGGGTCGGTGATTCCGGCCAAATTATAGAAATCTGATCTCAGGGGATGTTGCTCGTCGTATCAAGATTTAACAGAGTGGGGATAATCCCAAATGTTGGTAAAGATTTGTGGACTCAAAGATCCCGACCAGGCCGTGGCGATCGCCCAGTTGGGTGCTTGGGCGATCGGGTTTATCTGTGTACCTGCATCCCCCCGCTACGTTAATGCCACCGAGATTCGCGCGGTCAGCGATCGGCTTGCAGCGGCAGGCTGTGCGGTGGAGCGCGTGGGCGTGTTTGCCAACACCGACCTAGACACGATCGCCCACACTGTCGAGCGGGGAGCCTTGACCGTTGTGCAGCTTCACGGGGATGAGTCACCGGAGTTTTGCGCAGATCTGCGGACTCGCCTACCCGGTTTGGAGTTGTGGAAAGCATTACGGGTGCGATCGGCGGCCACCCTCGATCGCGCCGCAGCCTACACCACCACAGTCGATCGCCTGTTGCTGGATGCCTATCGCCCCGAAGCCCTCGGCGGCACGGGTCACACCCTCGACTGGCACGGGCTACAAACTTGGCGATCGCCCCTGCCTTGGTTTCTGGCCGGCGGTCTCAATCCCGACAATGTAGGCGAGGCAATGGCAGCATTAGCGGCCAACCTCCCGATCGGTTTGGATCTGTCGAGTGGGGTTGAGCGCGCTCCTGCTGACAAAGATCTCGATCGGGTCGATCGCATCTTGCGAGCCATTCGTCAGACCATCAAGCCACCCAACCCCCCGGTCACAACCCCATAGACCCCACCCCCCTCAAACGCAAAGAGGCGCTCTAAGCAGAACGCCTCTTTTACCCCGGAGAATTAGCCGCTTAAATCAATGATCAGTGACTAGACCTAGGGCCTATCGTCATGTCCTTGGATCAGGCTGAAATGGTTGATTCTCCGCATCCAGATCATCGTAACAAGGGGCTTAAGCCCCTTGTCCCCTACCATCTGCTCACAGTGGCATCAGGGTTTTGGGCAATTGAACGACAGATCCTCCTCTGATCTAAAGTCCAATGATCCAGATTCGGTCTCATTGGATTTGGATCAACTGGCCCAAATCTTGGATCGAGTTTGCAAGGTTGATCGAAGACCCGGCGCAATCCGCTCGCGATCCAGCGCTCTAGAACGACGGCTGATGGCGAATCAAATTCAAAAACTCCTCGCGCGTTTTTTGATCATCTTGGAAAACACCCACCATGGCGCTGGTCACCGTCCAAGACCCCGGCTTTTGCACACCGCGCATCGACATGCACATGTGTGTTCCTTCCATCACCACCGCCACACCTCGGGGTTCTAGAACTTCCTGAATGGCTTCGGCCACTTGGCGCGTCAGACGTTCTTGCACTTGCAAGCGCCGTGCGTACATTTCCACAATCCGGGCTAGTTTGCTCAGACCCACCACCTTTTGGTTGGGAATATAAGCCACATGGGCGCGGCCCATAAAGGGCAACATGTGGTGTTCGCAAAGGCTGAAAAAGGTGATGTCGCGAACCAACACCATCTCGTTGTGGCCCTCGTCAAAAATTGCGCCATTGACCAACGATTCCAGCGACATATCGTAGCCACTGGTCAAAAAGCGCATCGCTTCTGCAACCCGGTGCGGGGTTTTCAGCAGGCCTTCGCGATCGGGATCTTCACCAACACCCAGCAAAATGGTGCGCACCGCGTCCATCATGTCGTCTTTGCTGACATCTGTAGCTTCGGGAGGCTGCGGTACTTGAGCCGGTTGTCCATCGTGGGTGTTGCGATCGGGGCGGGTTAAAAGCCCTGTGCCCTCGTCTTCTGCGGCCGAACTCGATCTGGCTACCCCATTAGAGGTGGCATTGGATGCGGCGATAGTCATGGTTGAAATGGGGGAAATCTTTCCAAGAAGAACTTGCAGTGATCCAAACACTGAGTCTCTGTTAACAAATGGTAATACTTTTTGGGGCGGGCAGTGTGACCTCAGCCAATTCGTGATCCCCGCCACCTGAGGGACTGCCTCGCCCTGCGATCCCCATGGAGCGGCCTCCACCTCTTGCTTGAGGCCGGGGGGTGGTTTGGGAGGGGGCTAAGTGGGCATGACATCTAGGACTCTAGGCGAATTTCAGCGGCTACGCTAGATGGCGGCGGCTTCGGTGCGTCCGTCGGTGCGTCCGTCGGTGCGTCCATCGATAAACTGACCGATGCGGCGGAATTTTTGGTAGCGACGATCGCGCCGGGCCGCAGGCGACAGGGCCAACAACTCTCGCAGGGACTGGACGATCGCTTGCTTCAAAGTATCGGCAGTTTCTAGGGGGTTGGAATGGGCACCACCAAGGGGTTCCGTCAGAATTTGATCGAGAATACCCAAGTTTTTGAGGTCACTGGCCGTAATTTTCAGGGCTTCGGCGGCTTGGGCTGCCTTGCCTGCATCGCGCCACAGAATGGATGCACAGGCTTCGGGTGAAGCCACGGTGTAGACGGAATGCTCGAACATCATCAGCCAGTCGCCTACGCCAATGCCCAACGCACCGCCGGAACCGCCTTCACCAATTACGGTGCAGATGATGGGGACGTTGAGGCGAAACATTTCCCGCAGGTTGTAGGCGATCGCTTCCCCTTGGCCCAGCCGCTCGGCATCTACCCCGGCCCAAGCACCGGGCGTGTCGATGAAGGTGATGATTGGCATATTGAACCGATCGGCATGTTCCATCAGGCGCATGGCCTTGCGGTAGCCACCAGGCGTGGCCATGCCAAAGTTGCGGGCCACATTGTCTTTGGTGTCGCGGCCCTTTTGGTGTCCCAAAATCACCACGGACATCCCATCCAGGCTGGCCACACCACCAACGATCGCCGGGTCATCGCCGCCGCGTCGATCGCCATGTAACTCCAGCCAGTCATCGGTCATGGCGTTGATGTAGTCGAGGGTGCTGGGGCGGCGCGGGTGGCGAGCCAGTTGCAGCCGCTGCACCGCTGACAGGCTCCCGTAGACTTCCTGGCGCAGTTGGGTCGATCGCTCTTCGAGTTGCTGAATTTGGTCGCTGACATCCACCCCGTTTTCTTCGGCCAGTCGCCGAATCCGATCGATCCGCTCTTGCAGATCGACGAGGGGTTTTTCAAAGTCCAAGTACAGCGGTTTGCGGTTTGAGGTAGCCATAAGTCAGCAGAAGGGCGATCGCGCAACAGTCCAAGTAACGGCAGTCCGAGCAACGGCAGCCGGTGTCCACTACCCGCCGGTCGCAATCCGGGCGATCGCGACCGACTTCGCAGCAGCTCTAGCCCACCGGATCGAGCAACAAGGGTTTAAAGCCGTGTTTCACCGAGGCTTCACCGATTTGCAGCATCTTGGCGATCGTGATTTGGTTGCGGTTCCACGAAAAATTCGTGTACCACTTTTCAAACTCCAGCAGCATCGACTCCGCAAAGCAAGCGAAGACATGGCGCGCCGGATTCACCATCCCGATCGCCCGCATAATCCGCGAGTCAATATCCAGGGAATGTTCCACAATCCCGCCACTGAGCACATGGATGCCCGGTGACTGGATCTTCATGCCCATGTTCTTGGGGTAGCCACCATCAATGATCAAGCAAGGCTGCTTGAGGGTGCTGGGATCAATCTCTACACCCTTGGGCATACTGGCCACCCACACAATTACATCAGCCTGGGGCAAGGCCTCTTCCATCGGCAAAATTTTGCCCCGCCCTAAATCAGCGCGAAGAGCCTGGAGGCGATCTTCTTGACGGGCCACCAACAGCAACTCCTGCACATCGGTACGCTCGTTGAGCCACTGACAAACGGCGCTGCCAATGTCGCCCGTTGCCCCACAAACGGCCACGGTCGATCGCGACAGTTCTAGGTTTAAGCGTTTGGCCATGGCTTCCACTTGGCGGCAAATGATGTAAGCCGTGTGGGTATTGCCCGTGGTAAACCGGGCAAAATCCAGCTCCACATTCCGCACTAGGCGGGTTTGGGACAGATTGAAGTTTTCGAAGACGATCGAGGAGAAGCCGCCTAGCGCCGTCACTGACAGACCCATTTTCTGGGCGTGGGCCATGGCGTTTAAGACTTTGCGGACAGCGGTTTTGCCGCGATTGCTCACGAGCATTTCCGGCAAAAATCCTGAGTCAATATACTGACCTTCGATTTCTTGTCCAGTCGCGCTTCTGACCCGCACGGTATCCACCGCTTGCGGTGGCGCACTGCACCAAAACTCCAAATCCCGATCGGCACATTCGGGAAGACCCAACTCGCGCGCGATTTCGTGCGTTCTTTCCAAGCTGGGGGAGTGACCGATAAGACCAAACATCTTTTTGCTAAACGGGTTGAAGGGGCAAGGGAAAGGGAGCGAACAGAAACCCAATGCAAGGAGCGGAGGTGCGGGTCACCTTACCATTGCAGCAACCGAGACAGTCTAGAAGGCTGCCTCGCTCGCTGGAATGTTGGCTGCAAGTGGGTTAGCGATCGCAGATCCTGAGCAGCTCAGAACGGCAGCCCAGAACAATTGTCGATCGCCAGTGAGTGATGTTTAAGCGGCGGCGGCGGCCAAACCAGCCGTCAACATCCGCAGGGTTTCGCGAGTGCTAAAACCAATGTTTTGCAACGCTTCCTGGTAGGCGATCGTGAAGTCTTCCATCAAGGCTTCCTTTTCCATGCCCAGCACCAGCGCGTCGCTAGCCACTTCGTCCAGCATGCGCCAAACGATCGCTAGGTTCTCACGGTTGGCACGCTCTAGCTCATCTTTAGCGCTTTCAAAGTTCGCCTTAAGCCATTGCTCGCCGAAGTTGAGGTGCATGTACTCGTCCTTGACCACGGTTTCCGTAATTTTGCGCGCAAAATCATCGGCGTGGGGAATGTAGACGTTGTAAGCCGAAATGGCAAATGCTTCGATAATCAGCGACTGGATCAGCAGGCAGGTGACAATGTTGCCAGCGGCGGCAGCGACTTGGAAGTTACCGTGCAAATCCGAAAAGAACTTTTGCGCAAAGTCCATGTCGGGAGTGACGTTCAGGTTTTTGCCACAGGCGGTGAAACCCTTTTTGTGGCGGACTTCCATTTTGGCTAGGCCGGTTAGCTCTTGGGCCTGCTCGGGCATCAACTCGGCCAGGCGCACGTAATTGTTGGCGGCTTCTTCTTCGCCTTCAATCACGATCGCGTTGATGCGGCTGTAGGCATCCTTGTAGGTTTCACTTTGGTAATCGATTTCGTTATCGATCGCAGCGGTTGCCTCGAGTTGCGGCATAGGTTGTTTTTCTCCTCGTGGGTAACGGTCGGAAAACGTTGACTGAGATCGGGCGGCTCATCACTGGAGGGCTGCAATAGAACTGCAACACCTACGCGCGGCTGCTTTCCGGCGCTGTCCCGAACAAATACAGAAATTCTATCACTCCGATTGCGGGTTCCCGGAACCTCCAGAACCCGCGCAAGGACGGCGATCGCGGGCCGAATTTTGTCTGTAGCGTGGATGGCAATGGGCGCGATCAAGCCATCGTATCGCGGTTAGATGATCAAGGATGCAAGCTTTCATTGTGCCTTGAATTGGCCGCGAATGTACTCAGAATCGATCGAAAGGATGAGCAGAACTAACCATAGATAATTACTGCCATTACCAGCTTTAGTCATTAGGATTTTCGATTGATCGAAAATCCTTCGGTTGTGCGATCGCCCCTCAACTTCCCAATCCCTAGCAGCAGTAAACCTCCTTTGAAGCGCAACTCAGGAGCCATTTTGGAAGGGGATAAAGCCGATCGGGAAGTTGCGTTCCCATCGGCTGGAATTTTGGACTGACGGGCATTGCCCTTAGTATTACCCCTGCCACGAATCGATTCTTGATGGGCGATCGAGCAGACCCAAACTTTTTTGATCTTTAGTCTGGATTAGTCTGGATTAGTCTGTTTGATCGCCTAAAAAGGCGGCTCGATCGAGCCATCAGCACTGATCGCTCCCTTGACCATATCGCAATCCTCCCCGGCGGGGTCGAGCACCTGCAACCGCACCACCCGATCGCCCCCACCCGACAGCGGAACACTCACCTGCTCGCTCGAGAGGGTTCCTAGACAGCTAATCAGGTTTCGCAGATGGGGCGTGCTGGCTCCGCTATCAACCCAGAGACGATCGGCCAAGTCCCGCAACCGCTTCCAACTGGTGTAGGTTTTGACGATCGCCTGTTCCAGTTGGGCCGCTTGGTTCACCAAGTCCGCCGCAATATTCAAACTGCCCAGCCGGAGGGCTTCTTCGAGGGCTTGCTCCAGATCCAGTTCTGGGCGATCAAGCGCTTGCACCCTGGTGGCCGCCTCCAGATACCGAGCCAAGAATTTCGCTTGGGCTGTGGCCTGCTTGACGGTCTCCTTGTCGGGCATCTCCTCCACCTCGTCGCGCAGGGCGATTTGATGCACCTCCGGCAGCTTCTCCAGCTCTCGAACCAAGGGCGCGAGGTACCGGGCAGGTAGGGACTGTTCAGCCGCCTTAACCCGCACATTTTCGGGCAGCAAGTCGGAGGTCATCGCTTGCCACTCGTCGGTCAAGCGACGAACCGTGTTGGCCGCGATTCGATCGCCCTGGTGAGCCGCCGTGACGATCATGTGTTGCACCTCCGCCGGGGCTTTGGCCGTGGCCACAAAGGCACGTTTGCTGAAGTGGCGCAGGGTTTCCGGCTCTAGGGCATCTTGATCCATGAGTCGATCGGCACTGTCGGCCAGCTCAATCAGGCTATAGGCTTGGCTTTTGCTGATTTCACGATCCTTCAGCCAGTTCAAAAAGCCCGTGCCACGACCATCGCCGCTGCGTTTTTCCCGATCGCGCACAATCCGCAGAATCCGACCGCGCCAAATATCCGTTTGCAAATCGAAGCGATCGCACACTTGCCAAGCGCTTTCGATCCGAATCTGAAAATCACTGAAGCTGATTTGGTCATCCTCAGGATCGGGCAGGTTCAAGCTCAGATCGGCCGGTGGCTCTAAATCTTCTGCCGTCAACCGAGGGCGATCGCTCGGTGCTGTTGAGGAGTCATCCAAGCCAGCGTCAAAGCCAGCGTCAAAGCCAGCGTCAGACGATCCCGGATCTGCAAAGAGGGCATCTTCCAACGTCGGATCGCCAAAGTCCGGTTCAACGGCGAGATCATCCTCGGGCGTATCAAAATCAGGGTGCTCGATCGAACTGAGGGGATTGGGGGTCGGCATGGGAGGAGGCGATCGCGCGGCAACAACATCACGCCGCAACAAATAGCCGAATTATTATGCGACCGGACGGGCCATCTCTGATCGGTCGGGCGATTGGTCAGGGGATCGGTCAGGGGCGATCGATCCCGCACCCAGACCCGTTAGCAAGGCTGCGGTTTGACGGCTCCCGCATCAATGCAGGTTTGGTGGGTCTGAATCTTGCCGCTACTGAGCGATCGACATTGCCACCGGCCTGCATCATCCAGCAGCCAGTAATAGCCGTTGCTGGGTTCCGTCACTAATTCACTAACAATTGCTGCAATTGACTAGCAAATGCAGCAATCAGGAAGCTTCCTGCTTCATCGCGGCGAAGTCGGCTTCATCCGCTCC
>RDXB01000046.1 GCA_004292515.1 Oscillatoriales cyanobacterium | reverse complement strand
CAGCATCTGTTCAGTGTATGACAGCCCCTAGGATGGATTCGCGTTTTTCAGAGAATGTGAGGAAATGACAGGAAATCAATCACTGTTGATTAACCCCCTCAAACCCGCGATCCAACCCTGACCCATCGCCAGGACTCCGCCTAACTCATCCAGCCGCAATTCATAAAAATCGTTGAAACTTCGCCCGATCGCCCAGGCAGGATCGCTAGCATGGCGGTGGGGTCGCGAGTGATCTGAGCGATCGCCGTCGTGCATTCCCCGCGCGATCGACTCGCAACGCCCGATCGAACCCATCAGTTGTCTTGTTTCTCCTAATGTTTTTGGTGTGGTGCAGCCCATGGTGACGCTGAAAATTGTGCAACCTACGGTCTTTAAAAGCCGGCCCGTTTCGTCCAACGAACTGACAACGGCCGAAAAACTGTCGGTTGCCCCTCGCGAGCTGCCCGTCCAATCGGCCCAGCTCGAAGGCAACCACTACCGGATCACCCTAACCCAGCCCATTTCCAACCGATCGGAATGGTTTGTGTTCAAAGATCACGTTCAGCTCGCTACACCACCCACCCTCGTCGTCAAAAGCGACACCGTGTTTAAAGTCAGACTAGCCGTGTCTTCAGAGTTAGCGGCCACCGAAAAACTCAGCGTTACACGCGGGGAATTTCCCCTAGAGAACTACGAAGATCAAGGCTCGCACCTGGTTGTCACCCTCACCCAGCCCCTACGCGATCGCAAAGCCTGGTTTGTCTTTAAAGGCCACGTCGAAATTCTCAACGTACCGCCCTACAGCCCTCCCAACGACAGCACCAACTTCGCTCCCTTTCCCAAAATTCGCATCGTAGCCCCCACCGTCTTTAAGCAGCGTCCGGTATCCGCCGCCGAACTCTTAGACGACGAAGAAGTGTCCGTGCCGCCGGGAGAATTTCGGATTTCGGCAATTGAGCTGGTGGGCAATCATTACAAAGTCAAACTCCAAGAACCCCTTGCAACCCGACAAGACTGGTTCGTGTTTAAAGATCACCTCAAGCCCATTGATGCTGAGAAGTTACTGAAGGTCAGCGCCGCCCCCGCCCCCAGCCCCGCCCCCAGTCCCAGCCCTAGTCCTAGCCCTAGTCCTAGCCCATCCCCCAGCCCCGAACCCGTCGATCGCGGCCAAGCCCTCAAAATCCCTGGCTATGGCACCGTGTGGACTCGCCAGCCGATCGTGCCCAATGGATCGTTCTTCTGGGGCGAGGCCACCAAAGATGGCACACGCATTCCTGAGTCGGCGGAAATTGCCCGCAACATCGTCAAAATGGCCGAGCAAATGCAGCGCGTCCGCGAAAAATTGGGCAATCGATCGATCACCATCACCAGTTGGTATCGCCCACCCGCCATCAATCGAGCCGTGGGCGGCGCATCCAACTCCACCCACATGCGGGGCTATGGTGTGGACTTCGTAGCCGACGGCCTCTCACCGGCAGCCGTCCAACGCATTCTCGATCCTTGGTGGGAAGGTGGTTTGGGCTATGGCTCCACCTTCACTCACTTGGATAACCGGGGCTATCGTGCCCGCTGGAATTACGGGAACTAGGCTGATGGAAACTGATTGATTCAACGAATTCAGCCGGTCTCATCAGTGCAACTTTCCCTCACAGCCCATAGACCAGCCCACGGACTGCTCCTGCGATCGGTCGGGTTGAGTGCTTGAGTGTCTATTGCGACTGATCGCGACTACCAACAAACGCGCTTCACAGCAATCAAGCTCCACAGCAATCAAATAGTGGTCAAATTGCGATCAATGCGATCGATAACAGGGGTCGCAGACATAGGATTGTGGACTTCAGTGCAACCGACATAGCCCCCTAGTGAGCAAGTTGACAACCTTTATCAGTTGTTAGTCAAGCAGCCAAATCGGAGGGATTTTTGTTAGTTAAGATTTACACACCTCCTCTCGGTTTGAGCGTATGCTGGGATCAGGGATGTTGCCCCAAGGCATCAAGGGTGATCGCCCATGGAAGCTCCCTAAAAAACACCGTGAAGTTGTGGTCGATATCACCCAATTTCAGCTCCACAATCACTGAGTGTTGATTGCTAACGTCACTGAACGTGTCGGTTCGGCATCCAATACTAGAAGAGAAGCGCCCTTGGCCCTGTGCAAAACGCATCATGAGTTTTGCGCTGCAAATTTGAGATGGTGCTATCCAGGCGCAACCCCTGTCGTCTAGAGCATGTCGAGGAATGATGTCATGACTGACCGAGAATTCGAGTTCCTCCCGCCTCCAGCATCCAAAATCTACTTCAATACAGGCGGTAATTTTGCGGTGGGCTTGTCTGAAGAGCTACACCAAGAAGGTATCAACAGCTCACCGGCAGAAACCCTGCAACATTACCGGGTTGCCCACACGCTAGAACTCATTCGCCACACTCGACAAATCAGCCGTGATGATCAGCGAAAACTGATGGCTGCATTGCTATCGATCGATGTTTTGACTCCTGAAGAGCAGGCAGAAGTCGATCGCGTCTTTGAAGAACTCCGTACCGGCCGAGTTCGTGTGGTGAACTAGGCGAGCCAGTTGACAACTTTATACCCAAAGTCACCTCCTCACACCACATATCCTGCTTACAGATCTCGCTTACAGATCCTGCTTACAGATCTCCTGCTGAAGACCTAGCTAGATCTGAGATTGTGGGTGACATGATGATTGCAACTGGCATCAGCAATTAAGCAGCAATTAAGCAGCAATAGTGATGCGTCGCGACTCAGGTGAATCGCTGTCAGTGGGTTCGTTTTCACCACTGTCGGGTTGCAGCGGAATTGTGATGACAAACTCGGTTCCCCAACTGGGATCACTGTTGCACAGGAGCCGACCGTGATGTTTTTCCGCCACGATTTGATAGCTGATGGCTAACCCGAGTCCTGTGCCTTTGCCCACAGGCTTGGTGGTGAAAAAGGGATCAAACATTCGCTGCTGAACCCGGGCTGGAATGCCTGGGCCATTGTCTTGCACTCGAACGATCATCGATCGCTCATCCGACAGTATCTCGGTGGTAATGATAACTTCTGGGCGATCGCACCGGCCCGCAACCACGGCTTCATCTAAAGCATCTACCGCATTACTGAGCAGGTTTACGAACACCTGCCCCATCCAACCCGGATAGCATTCCACCGTCATGACTGGGCTGTAATGCTTCACAATTTGGATGGGTGGATGGGAGCCATTGCCTTTGAGTCGATGCTCCAAAATCATCAACGTATTATCTAGCACCTCATTTAAGTTCACCAATTGCATTTCCACGCCATCAATGCGCGAGAAATTTCGTAAGTTGCGTACAATATCGCGAATTCGCTCTGTTCCCTCGCGCATTGATCCCACGACTTTTGGCAGATCTTCGAGTAGAAAATCTAAGTCGAATTGGTCTTGATAGGCTTCGATTTCCGGGGTTGGATTGGGATAGGATGCCCGATATAAGCTCAGAAGGGTCAACAATTCATCCATATATTCCTGAACATAGTCCAAGTTGCCATGGACGAATGCCGTTGGATTGTTGATTTCGTGGGCAATGCCTGCCAGCATTTGCCCCAGGCTCGACATTTTTTCGGTTTGGATCAGTTGGGCTTCGGCAGCCTTCAAATCGTCCATGGCTTGGGTTAGTTCACGAGTGCGATCGCGCACTCGATCTTCCAGCTCCACATTGGTCTGTTCCAACTCCGCCTTGGCACCCGCTAGGGCAGCAAAGGAAACTTGCAGTTGCTGACCCATATGGTCAAATGCTTCCGACAGGGCGTTCAGTTCTGCGATCGGTGATTGGGACAACGATTCACGGTTTCGGGTCATGGAAAAACGCTCCGCCGCATCAGCCAAACGGCGCACAGGACGACTAATGGCTTTGGTGGTCACAATCCCCAAGACGATGGAACCGAGCAAGGCTAGCGCACAAATTACGATCGTTTGCTCTGTGCTGCGATCGACTTCTACCATCAGGTCTGCCCGAGGAATCGCTAACACCACTCGCCATTCCAAATTGGCGATGCCCTCCCAGGTCGCCACCTGAATTAGGTAGGGTTGACCACTCAAGTTTTGCTCACTCTTAAAGGCTCCCAGGACACTGCCATCAGTAGACTTCAGGACAGGTCTTAACGCTTTTAGAATAGGATCATTCGTGTTATTAATCGACAGCCGTTGGAACTGATTTCCTACTTTCTGGAAGCTATCTTCTTTGGATGAAGCAATCACCGAGCCATTGGCTTCTAGCAGGTAAATGCTAGAGCCTTTCGTGACTTGCATTTGTTGCAACTGAATCTGAATGCTATCGAATAGCAAATCAACACCAATAACCCCTTTAAAGGCTTTGGACTGATCATCGTAAACGGGATAACTGGCTGAAATGGCTAGTCGCTTTAAAGGCTCACCCGTTTCCCAGGTATACACCGGACTCCAAGTAGGAGATTTGGCACGCCAAGCTGCGACATACCAATCATCGCTTGTTGCCTCATAGTCATAGATGTTGAGGAGATTGATGGGCTGTCCGCGATCGTTGAGACTGTAGCGATGAATCTTGCCAGGAAATGCCTTGGGATCTGTGATTTCTAGGGCTAGATCACCATTTTTGAGGCGCTCAACTCCGACAAATAAGCCTTGAGGCGAGGCAAAATTGATATAGTTCAAACCCTGATAGATCCGCATGGTCTGCCACAGTTGCTGAGTCAGGGCCGACAGATCTTCTGTGTTAACTACATTGCGCGCCATGAGCTGTGCATTCATGGCGTTCACTTGCTGCGGATCGCGCAAGCCTGCCATCAGGTTGAGATTCAAATGCTCGACGGCTTCATTTTCAAGGTGCGAGATCAGACGATGCACAGCTTGTTGTCCGTTCTGGATCGACCAGTACGCCGTTAACCCAATGGCTAGACTAACTTCGATACAGAACGGAATAATCAGCAACACCTTGAGGGGCAGCCGACCTGTCTTCAAAACAGGCAGGCAGTTCTGTAAAAAACCAGATTTTAATTGGCCCTGCATGATGATCCCTAGCTCTTGCGTATCTGAGTCTGCACATCCGAGGCGGCATATCAGTAGTTTTAACTCAAGCATCGGGAAAAACTAGGAAAGCCTTCCAAGTCAGCCCATTGCTTGGGTAATCAATGAACTGCAATGGTGGCAGGTGATCCCTTGCCCCTCCGAGTTCACCGTTGCAAAGTTGTCTATGTGTAAAGTTATACGTAGATATCAATAGCTGACGATGACCCTGCCATCAATACCCATGCTGGCAGGGTCGTCAACGTTTTTGACTAGCCCCTTGCCCCGGCGCTCTCGTGACGGTGGAATCGGGGTTTCAGGCTAAGAATTTCAGGTTAAGGATTTCAGGCTAAGAATTTCAGTCCAAAGGTTTCAGGTTAAGGATTTCAGACTAAGAGTTTCAGGTTAAGGATTTCAGGTTAAGGATTTCAGGTTAAGGTTTTCAGTCCAACTGATGACCAGCCCTAACCGCATTTGATGGCAGACCGTTAGGCTAGGTATTGACAATCGGAGGTGGCAAGGTTGATGAGTGGGTTCTCTGGGCTGGATGCTGTTCTCGGTGGTGGGGTGGGATCGACGGCGATCGATCCGCAGGGTTTTGCGGCGCGGCATATTGGGCCAGACGCGATCGAAACGGCGGCCATGCTGGAGGCGCTGGGGCTGGAGTCGATCGCGCAGTTAATTGACAAAACCATTCCGGCGGATATTCGCTTGGGGCGATCGCTGCGGTTGCCCCCGGCCATGACGGAAACGGCGGCCCTGGCTCGGTTGCGGGAGATTGCCAGCCAAAACGAAATTTGGCGATCGTTCATTGGCACGGGCTACTACGGCTGCCTTGTGCCGGGGGTGATTCAGCGGAATGTGTTGGAAAATCCTGGCTGGTACACGGCCTACACGCCCTATCAGGCGGAAATTGCCCAGGGTCGGTTGGAGGCGCTGCTGAATTTCCAGACGATGGTTTGCGATTTGACTGGGCTGGAAATCGCCAATGCGTCGTTGTTGGACGAGGCGACGGCGGCGGCGGAGGCGATGGCCCTCAGTTATGGCGCAACCAAATCGAAGACGGCGCGGGCTTTCTTTGCCGATCGCGGTTGCCATCCCCAAACGATCGCCCTGTTGCAAACCCGGGCCCAACCGTTGGGAATTGAGGTGATTGTGGCGGATTGGCGATCGCTGACGGTGGCGGACTGGTCGGCGCATGGCATCTTCGGGGCGATCGTCCAATATCCAACCACGCTGGGGGCGATCGAGGATTATCGCCAACTGGTTGAGCAAGCCCACGCTGCCGATGCATTGGTGACGGTAGCCACGGATTTGTTGGCCTTGACGTTGCTGGAGCCGCCGGGGGACTGGGGCGCGGACATTGCGATCGGCAGTTCCCAGCGGTTTGGTGTGCCCCTGGGCTATGGCGGGCCCCACGCGGCCTTTTTTGCGACGCGCGATCGGTTCAAGCGACAAATGCCCGGTCGGATCGTCGGCATTTCCAAGGATGCCCAAGGTAAGCTGGCCCTGCGCCTATCGCTGCAAACTCGCGAGCAACATATCCGTCGCGACAAGGCCACCAGCAACATTTGCACGGCCCAAGTGCTGTTGGCGGTGATGGCGGCCATGTATGCCACCTACCACGGGCCGGCGGGGTTGCGGACGATCGCCCAGCGGGTGCGCCACCAAACCGTCAGCCTGGCCCAATCCCTACAAAATCTGGGTTATGAGCTAGCGGAAACTGCCCAACTGTTCGACACGATCGCCCTGAAACCGACGGCGCGATCGCCCCATCGGTCGGCTACTGAGGTGCAAATCGCCGCCGACGTGCGCCAGGTGAATTTGCGCTACTTGCCCGACGGGGCGATCGCCCTCAGCCTGGACGAAGCGACCACCGAGCAAGATTTGGAGCAACTGATCAAGATCTTTGGTGGCCAGGCGATCGCCCCCGTGGAACCGCCCGCCCTGACCCGATCGCGCACCAGCGATTACCTAACCCATCCGGTCTTTAACCGCTACCACAGCGAAACGGAGCTGCTGCGGTATTTGCACCGGTTAGAAGCCAAAGACCTCGCCCTGAATCAATCGATGATTCCGCTCGGGTCTTGCACCATGAAGCTAAACGCCACGGCGGAAATGATTCCCGTCACCTGGCCGGAGTTTGGCAACCTGCACCCCCACGCCCCCCGATCGCAGGCGGCGGGCTACCAAATTTTGTTTGAGGAGCTGGAGCGGGATTTGGCGGAAATTACCGGCTTTGCGGCTGTGTCCCTGCAACCGAACGCCGGTTCCCAGGGCGAATACGCCGGCCTGCTGACCATTCGCCACTACCACGCGGCCCGAGGCGAGGGCGATCGCACCGTTTGCCTGATTCCCCAATCGGCCCACGGTACGAACCCCGCCAGTGCCGTGATGGTGGGGCTGCAAGTGGTTCCCGTCGCCTGCGATGCCAACGGCAACATCGATCTCGACGACCTGCGGGCCAAGGCCGACCAGCACGCCGATCGTCTGGGCGCGTTGATGATCACCTATCCTTCCACCCACGGCGTATTTGAGACGGCGATTCGGGAGATCTGCGCGATCGTCCACGATCGGGGCGGCCTGGTTTATATGGACGGCGCAAACCTAAACGCTCAGGTGGGCCTCTGTCGCCCCGGCGATTTCGGGGCCGATGTGTGCCACCTGAACTTGCACAAAACCTTCTGCATTCCCCACGGCGGCGGCGGCCCCGGCATGGGGCCGATCGGGGTGGTGGCGCATTTGGCCCCCTTCTTGCCCCCCACCGATTGGCAGGCGATCGCCCAGACCCCCACGGGCGACGGCTCGATCGGTCTGGTTTCGGCGGCCCCCTTCGGCAGCGCCAGCATTCTGCCCATTTCCTGGATGTACATTCGGATGATGGGCGCGGACGGCCTGAAACGGGCCACGGAACTGGCAATCCTGAACGCCAACTACATCGCCCACCGGCTCGATCGCCACTTCCCCGTGCTCTATCGCGGCGAGGCCGGCTTGGTGGCCCACGAGTGCATCCTCGATCTGCGCGGCGTGAAACAATCGGCGGCGATCGAAGTGGACGACATCGCCAAGCGGCTGATGGATTATGGGTTCCACGCGCCCACGGTTTCCTGGCCCGTGTTGGGCACAATCATGGTCGAACCCACCGAAAGCGAATCGAAAGCCGAGATCGATCGCTTCTGTGATGCCCTGATTGCGATTCGGGACGAGATTCGGGCGATCGAATCCGGCACGCTGCCCTGGGACAACAACCCCCTGAAACACGCCCCCCACGCCGCCGATGTGCTATTAAAAGCCGACTGGGATCGCCCCTATAGCCGCGAGCAGGGAGCCTACCCCGCCCCCTGGACACGCGAGCTGAAATACTGGCCGCCCGTTTCCCGAATCGACAACGCTTGGGGCGATCGCCACTTAGTCTGTTCCTGCTTGCCGATGGAGGCCTACGCCGAACCGAGCTAGCCGTTGACAAACCGTTGACAAACCCTCTCCCTGCTTGGGAGAGGGCTTGAGGGTAAGGGTTTGGATGGATGCCAGCGGTTGGGGCTTGCCATCAATTAGCCTCAAAAGTTAGCCTCAAACCCTGATTCCACCCTGACGAGGTTGTGGGGCCCAAGATGCTCAAGCCTCTTGTGATGACCATTGAGGCATGGAAAATCGATGATTTCAGACCCATGCAGGGAAAGGGTCACCCCTCTAGTCAACAGTCTAATTACCCACCAACCGCGCACGGGTCGATCGCCCCCGAGGATTTGGTCTAGGCCGACAGAATGTGTGGCGACGAAATCGCCGCCAAGGACGAATCGCGCGTCCGCAGGGCTTGGTAGACCATAGCAATCACCTCCGCCCGCGTGGCAAACCGTTCTGGCGAAAAGGTTGCCGCGCTCGGATAGCTCACCAAGGCTTTCTGTTTCAGGGCTGCTGCCACTTTGGGACGGGCCCACTTGGGCACCGATTCGCGATCGGTCAACAGGGCCAAATCCGCCTCGGCACCATCGGGCCAATCGAGACCGCTGGCTAGCGAAATCGCCACCTGCATTTTTTGCAGCGTCACATCGGGACTGAAGGTGGTTTCCGAAGTCCCAGACATAAAGCTTGCTTGGTAAGCCGTTTGGATCGCTGCATTGCCCCAGAACCCAGGTGCAACATCCGTAAAAGTCTTGGCGGGCCGCTCCGCAGGTGGATTAAACACCTTAGTAATCACCGTGGCGTATTGGGCGCGGGTCATGGTGGCATCGGGCCGGAAGCTGCCATCGGGGAAGCCGCCAATCAAGCCCTTGGCCGAGAGCGCTTCGATGAAGGGTTCCGCCCAATGGCCACGGGTGTCGGTGAAGGCCGGCAGCTTGCCATCGGGTTGCACAATGTAGGGCGAATTGATCGCGGTGGCTTGGCCCAACAGGACGCGGGCTTGATAGATCATCACGGAAATTTCGGCGCGCGTGATGTCTTCGAGGGGGCGCAGGGCGTTGAGCTGCGGATAGTTGACAACCAATCGATTGGCTGTGGCTGTGGCGATCGGGTTGGTGGCATAGCTGGGAATTTGGGCGCGATCGGCAAAGTTGCCCAGCAGGTTCAACGATCCACCAGATAAGCCCAGCCCGTTGGTAATCGACAGCAGCGCTTGGGTGCGGGTCAGGTTTTGGCCCGGGCGAAAGCTGTTGTCGGGGAAGCCGGAGATGAAGCCCATTTGGGTGGCTTTGGAGATGGCGGATAGGGCCCAGAAGCCTGCGGGGATGTCTCCAAAGCTCAGGGGCGGTTTTGCGATCGGGCGATCAAACGCTTTGGTCACCAGGGCTGCATATTCTGCGCGGGTCAGCCTGTTGTTGGGTCGGAAGGAGCCATCTTCAAAACCCTTGATCACTCCTTGGCTGATCAGGGCGCGGATGAAGGCTTCGGCCCAATGGCCCTTGAGGTCATCGATCGGGGTCGGGCTGGGGCCAGGCGAAGGGCCGGGGCCAGGCGAGGGACTGGGGCCGGGTGACGGGCTAGGCCCAGGCGAAGGAATCGGGGTGGGGCCCGGCGACGGGGAGGCCGAACCAGACACCGACACGGAACCGGCTACTGCGCCGATTTGGTTGCCCACGGCGATGATTGTGTTCGTGGTGGCGTTTTGGATGTCGTATTTGCCGTTGGCCCGGAACACGTTGCCCCCCGGTTGGCCGCTGCTACCCAAATCCGGCAGGGCTTGGTTAATCACGGTCAGGCCGTCGTCGCGGTTATTTTCGATCGTGTTGTTGCGCAAGATCGGGCGGGCCGTTTGGGAGGTTACGATGCCGCTGCGGTTGCCGGTGATCACATTGCCGGTGATTGTGGGGTTGGCGTTGCCACCGATCGCCAGGCCAAAGCCGGTGTTGCGAAAGGTGTTGCCGCGCACGATGCCGCTGGAGTTGCGGTCGATCGAGATCCCGTTCCCCGCATTCGTTTCAAACAAATTCCCTTCCACCAAGGGAACGCTGGCCCCGCTGACAAATACGCCTTCGCGCTTGGAGTTAATCAGCGTGTTGTTGGCGATCGTGGGGCGAGCAGACTCAATCCAAACCCCAGTGCCGCGTGTTTCTGTGTTGGTGATCGTCACGCCGCGCAGTTGGGAATCATCGGCCAACAGAAAAATCACGTTTTGGCCGGCAAAGGTGGGGCTGATATAGCGGCCGCTGCCTTGCACCAAAATGCCGCTGCCTTTGTTGGCTTCGTTGCCCACGATCGTCACCCCCGCAGGCACGTTGAGCGGAAATTCTTCGCCGCTGGCGGTGCTGTAGGTTCCCGGCGACAGTTGGACGCGATCGCCCACTTGCGTTTTGCGCAGGGCCGCCGAAATCGACTTTAGGGGTGTGCCTTGAGACCCATTGGCGCTGTTATTACCACTGGCCGGGTTGACGTAGAAAATCTGGGGCATGGTTGGTATCGATGCTTCGTAAAGGCTGAGGAAGGATGGGCGGCCGAATGCTACGAAATTGCAATAAACCGCAGTTGGTAAGGCTTTTCGGCGCGATGGGGCCATGTTAGCGTTGCGATCGCCTCTCCGGCCAGGGGGGAGCCAGCCTGCAAAGTGGAGGGCGATCGCCTCGGGTGGGCCCCAAAAAATCGGCCCCAAAAAACCGACGCGATCGCGCCGGTTCCAGTCTCTCGGATGACAGCCCCTAAGCCCCTTGCTACAGGGGTTGAGGCAAGAGCAGCAGTCCCCAGATTTACAGTCCCTAGATTTACAGTCCCCAGGTCTGCAGTCCCCAGATCCCTAGAAGTTCTGCAAAATGCGCTGGAAAATCTCCACGCCAGAAATTGCTTGCCAGCCAAACAGCCCCACAATCACGGTATTCAGGCCAATGTGGGTGTAGCGGGCCCAGTCCTGGCCCTTTTGCATGAAGGGTGACAGGGAGGCCGACACGGCAATCAGGCCCGTCATGCCTAAGCCCGCCAACAGGTGCGGCCCCACAAATAGCTTGTTGTTGTTGATATAGGTGGCGGCCATCCCCCCGATCGTCCCCAGCACCATCAGGGCCATGACAAGGGAGCCGATTTGGAAGTGGCGGTTAGCGAATTTGCCTTTGATCAGGTCTTTGCGCGCTTCTGCGTCGGCGGTGCGGGTGCGACGAGCTTGCACGCCCAAGTACAACGCATAAATCGTTAGACCAAACAACACCCACATGATGAGTGGGTGAAAAAAGTTGAGATAGGGCTTGATGTCGTCAGAAATCAAGTTCACGGTGTTCATCCTCTGGTTGCGAGCGCGCGGATGGACTTAGGTTTAGCGCAGACTGAGGACAGATTTCAACTTTTCTTTACGATCCTCCGGGACGACTGAGCGGCCTGTGGGGCGATCGGTGATCGACTTGCGATCGCATGGCAGCGATCGGGGTTTAGCGATCCGGGGCCAGCGATCCACTCCTCCTGACCACCAAGCGCATCCGATCGCCAAGCGCATCTCCAGGCGATCTCCAGCCCATGCCAGAATCCAAAACCATCGGTTTCAGGTGACATTCGCCGGTTATCTCGGTGCTTTATGCGTTAAATCCATCAAAATCATGCAGAAATTGGATTAAGTAAAGTTTTTTGTAACCTGCACTACAAAAGACCAGCGGCGCGATCGCTAGCATTTGCCCATTCTCAGCTCTGGCAACGTCAACTTCTGACCGAGTCACTCCCTGGTGGCCAACCAGCGGTCAGAAGTTTTACCCACCGGCAATGCGCCCCTCGCTGGTCACCATGACTCAAGCAATTTCTCCGGCCACTCCCAAACTCACGAAGTTTGAAAAATTCAAAGCCGAAAAAGACGGACTGCAAGTTAAGCACGAACTCGACACCTTTGCCCGCCTGGGTTGGCAAAACCTGCCAGAAGATGATCTGAATCATCGGCTCAAGTGGCTAGGTGTGTTCTTCCGGCCCGTCACGCCTGGCAAGTTCATGTTGCGGATGCGGTTGCCCCACGGCATTTGCACCAGCGGTCAACTGCGCGTCCTAGCCAGCATTCTGGAGCGTTATGGCGACGATGGCAGCGCTGATGTAACCACGCGCCAAAACTTGCAACTGCGCGGAATTCGCCTGGAAGACATTCCCGACATTTTTCAACAGCTCGATCGCGCCGGTCTCACCAGCATTCAGTCTGGCATGGACAACGTACGCAACATCACCGGCTCCCCCGTTGCGGGTATTGATGCCGACGAGCTGATCGACACCCGAGGTCTTGTCCGCAAAGTGCAGGACATGATCACCAACAACGGCCAGGGCAACCCCAGCTTCACCAACTTGCCCCGGAAGTTCAACATTGCGATCGACGGCAGCCGCGACAACTCTGTCCATGCCGAAATCAACGATATCGCCTTCATCCCTGCTTACAAAAACGACAAGCTCGGCTTCAACGTGGTGGTGGGCGGCTTCTTCTCCGCTAGCCGCGTGGCCCCGGCAGTTCCGCTGAATGCCTGGGTCGATCCGCGCGACGTGGTGGCCCTGTGCGAAGCAATCTTGGTGGTCTACCGCGACCATGGCCCCCGCGCCAATCGCCAAAAATCGCGCCTGATGTGGCTGATTGACGAATGGGGCATTGACCAATTCCGCCGCGAAGTCGAGCAGCAATTGGGCTTTACGCTACAAACAGCGGCCGACCAAGACGAATACTGTTGGGACAAGCGCGATCACATCGGGATCCACGCCCAAAAACAAACGGGTCTTAACTACGCGGGTTTACACATTCCCGTTGGCCGCTTAAGCGCCCGTCAAATGTTTGACCTCGCCCGTTTGGCTGACATCTATGGCAGCGGCGAGTTGCGGTTCACGGTCGAACAGAACGTGATTATTCCGAATATTCCCGACTCGCGCCTAGAGTCCTTTGTTCAGGAACCCCTGTTGCAAGTTTTTTCGATCGCCCCGTTGCCCCTAGTGCGTGAGCTGGTTTCCTGCACGGGGTCACAGTTTTGCAACTTCGCGCTGATTGAAACCAAACAACGGGCCGTAGCCGTGGCCCAAGCGGTGACACAAGAGGTCAAACTCTCGCGTCCCGTGCGGATTCACTGGACTGGCTGCCCTAACTCCTGTGGCCAACCACAGGTGGCCGATATCGGACTGATGGGCAGCAAGGCCCGCAAAGACGGCCAAACCGTCGAGGCCGTGGATATCTTCCTCGGTGGCAAGGTGGGCAAGGAGGCTCACTTGGGCGATCGGGTCATGAAGGGTATTCCCTGCGATGACCTGAATGAGGTGTTGGTGAATTTGCTGGTGGAGCATTTCCAAGCCGAACGCCTGTCGCCGCTGCCCGTCGCCTAGGGGATTGTCTGCCCTGGGGCGATCGCGCCTCTACTCCACTGGTTAACTCGCTGCTCACGCAACCACACTTCTCAAACCCTGAATCACGCCATCATGAGTAATCTGTCCCGCCGTAAGTTTCTATTCACCGCCACCACTGCCGCCGGTGCTGCCGTTGCGATCCACGGCTGTGGTGCTAGCGGTTCCCAATCCGGTAGCAGCCCCTCTGGATCGCCCGCCGAATCGCCCAGCGGTGGCAGTCCTTCGCCGGCCGCTTCGATCGAGCCGCCCGAAGTCACCACAGCCAAGCTCGGGTTCATCGCCCTGACCGACGCGGCCCCGTTGATCATCGCCAAGGAAAAGGGCCTGTTTGCCAAGTACGGCATGCCCGATGTGCAAGTCGCCAAGCAAGCCTCCTGGGGTGCAACCCGCGACAACCTGGAATTGGGTTCAGCCGGTAACGGGATTGATGGTGCACACATTCTGTCGCCGATCCCCTACCTGATGACCACCGGCAAGGTGACCAAAAAGCCCGTGCCGATGAACATCCTGGCCCGTCTGAACACCAATGGTCAGGCTATTTCCCTAAGCAAGGATTACCTGGGTCAAAAAATCGGACTGGACAACAAGCCCTTCAAGGAAGCACTGGCCAAAGCGAAGGCTGGCGGCAAAGATGTGAAGGTAGCCGTCACCTTCCCCGGTGGAACGCACGACCTGTGGATGCGCTACTGGCTGGCTGCTGGTGGCATTGATCCGAGCAAGGATGTGTCGGTGATTGTAGTGCCGCCGCCGCAAATGGTGGCCAACATCAAGACGGGCACCATGGAAGCCTTCTGTGTGGGTGAGCCTTGGAATGCGCAGACGGTTTCCCAAAAGCTGGGCTTCTCGGCCTTGGTGACGGGTGAACTCTGGAAAGACCACCCCGAAAAGGCCTTCGCCATGCGCGCCGACTGGGTCGAAAAGAATCCGAAGGCTGCTAAAGCCTTGACCATGGCGGTGCTGGAAGCCCAAATCTGGTGCGACAAGCCCGAGAATGTGGCGGAAATGTGCGACATCATCAGCAAGCGCGAGTGGCTGAAGATCAAGGCTGAAGACATTTTGGGTCGCTCCCAAGGCACGATCGACTTCGGCGATGGGCGCAAGGAGGAAAAGTTCCCGCTGGCCATGAAGTTCTGGGCGGACTTTGCCTCCTACCCCTACAAGAGCCATGACCTGTGGTTCTTGACTGAGGACATCCGTTGGGGCTACCTGCCGGAAAGCACCGACACCAAGGCCTTGGTTGACCAAGTGAACCGCGAGGATATCTGGCGCGAGGCAGCCAAGGCCTTGGGTGTGCCCGATGCAGAAATTCCCAAGGATACGTCGCGCGGTGTGGAAACCTTCTTCGACGGGACGAAGTTCGATCCTGAAAATCCGAAGGCTTATCTCGATGGTCTGAAGATCAAGGCGACCAAGGCCTAGGATGATCGCGATCAGGGTCTAAGGCGGTTTTGTCCAATGACCTAAACCCTGATCGGTTGTTAGCTGATCGTGGGGTGGCAAGGGGCTGAAGCCCCTTGTTGTAACGGTGGGGACACAGACAATCAGTTGTTTTAGCCCCAATCAGTTGAACCCAATCGCTGGAATTAGATGACAAGCCTGAGAGCTGGGCGATCGCCCCATGGTTGGGTCGAGGTAGACCGTTTGGATTAGCCAGTTTGGTTAGCCCCATGGTTTGACCGTTTTGACTGTTTGGGTTGACAGGATTTTAGGTTGGTTTGGGTTTGATCACGCTGACGCTCGCTTGAGGAATTGCACATCATGGCAGCAAGTACACCCAGTTCTGGTTCGTTATTAGATTCGGTGATGCGGTTCTTGCCGATTTCCAAAAAGAACGCTCGCAAGATCCTGGCTTCCCTGGTGGGGACATTGTTGTGTCTGGTGGCTTGGCAAGCCGTTTGTTCGATTCCCGGTGCGCCGCTGCCGGGGCCTGTGGAAGTGTTTACGGACACCCAAGAGCTGATTATTGGGGCGTTCGATCGCACGGATCCCAACAGCACTGATGTGGGCATTTTTTGGCACTTGATGGCCAGCTTGCAGCGGGTGGCGATCGGCTTTTCGGTGGCAGCGATCGTTGGTGTGCTTTTCGGGATCGTGATCGGTAGCAACCAATTGGTCTACGACGCATTCGATCCTGTGTTCCAACTGTTGCGGACCATTCCGCCCTTGGCTTGGTTGCCGATTTCCTTGGCTGCCCTGAAAAATAACCAGTCTGCCGCTCTCTTCGTGATCTTCATTACGGCGGTCTGGCCCGTGCTGTTGAACACGGTGACGGGTGTGCAGCAAGTGCCCCAAGACTATAAGAACGTGGCGCGGGTGCTGCGCTTGGGTCGGGTTGAATATTTCTTGAATGTTTTGTTTCCAGCCACGGTTCCCTATGTGTTCACCGGCTTGCGAATCGGTGTGGGTCTGTCTTGGCTGGCGATCGTGGCAGCAGAAATGCTGGTCGGCGGTGTGGGTATTGGCTTCTTCATCTGGGATGCCTACAACAGCTCGCTGACGAGTGAAATTATTTTGGCGCTGATTTTTGTGGGTTTGGTGGGGCTGTTGCTCGATCGCCTGGTGGCTTTTGTTGGCAGCATTTCTGTTCCGCCCGAGCGCCGCTAGGGAGCCGCTCAGTACAACTCGCCCCGGCCTAACGGGAGGGATTTCGGCAACTGGGAGTCCCGGTGGGTTGGACGGCGATGGGAGCTTCTGCTTACCGATCGCTGGTCAATGGTTTCGATAACTCACTCCTCGATCGCACAACGCCATGACTGCTTTTCTGGAAATCGATCACGTTGACAAAATCTTTCCGCTACCGGGGGGCAGTCGCTACGTTGCACTCCAGAACATCAACTTCGAGATTGCCCAGGGCGAATTCATTTCGCTGATCGGCCACTCGGGTTGCGGGAAGTCCACCCTGCTCAACATCATCGCTGGCCTCGACGGGCCCACCAACGGTGGCGCGATCCTCAATGGTCGCCAAATCGAATCGCCGGGGCCCGATCGAATGGTGGTGTTTCAAAACTATTCGCTGTTGCCCTGGAAAACGGTTCGCGAGAATATTGCCCTCGCGGTCAACACGGTGCTGAAGAACCTGCCCGTGGCGGAGCGTCAGGCGATCATCGAAGAAAACATCCAAATGGTGAGCTTGGCCCACGCGGCCGACAAGCTCCCCGGCGAACTGTCGGGCGGCATGAAACAGCGGGTGGCGATCGCCCGGGCCTTGGCCACCCGTCCCCAAGTGCTGCTGCTGGATGAACCCTTTGGGGCGCTGGATGCCCTGACTCGGGGCGGTCTGCAAGAGCAACTGATGCGAATTTGCGAAGAGAGCAAAGTCACCTGTGTGATGGTCACCCACGATGTGGACGAGGCCCTGCTCCTGAGCGATCGCGTGGTGATGCTGACCACGGGCCCCGCTGCCGAAGTGGGTCAAATTTTAGAGGTAGACATTCCCCGTCCTCGCAACCGGATGGAGGTAGTGAACCACCCGAGCTACTACAGCTTGCGCAACGAAATGGTTTACTTCCTCAACCAGCAAAAGCGTTCCAAAAAGCGCAAGGCCGCCACTCCGGCAGTTGTGGCCAGCAATGGTTTGGAAAAAATCAACCTGGAGTTGGGCTTCATTCCGCTGACGGACTGTGCACCCCTGGCGATCGCCAAGGAAAAAGGCTTCTTCGCCAAGCATGGTCTTGAAAGCGTCACCCTCCAGCGCAAACCCAACTGGAAATCGATCGCCCACGGCGTGGCCACCGGCCAGCTCGACGCAGGGCAAATGGTAGCGGGGATGCCCCTCTCCATGACCCTCGGCAACAGTGACAATGCCCCCGTGCCGATCCAAGCCTCCATGGTCTTGTCGCGTAACGGCAACGCCATCACCTGGAGCAAGCGCTTAATTGACCAGGGCATCACTGACCTAGCCAGCTTCAAGTCCTACATCCAGCGCGATCCCGACAAGGTACATACCTTTGCGATGGTGCATCCATCCTCGATGCACAACTTGATTCTGCGCCACTGGTTTGCCTCGGCTGGCATCGATCCCGACTGGGATATCAGCCTGGCCACCGTGCCCCCGCCCCAGATGGTTTCCAACCTGAAGGCGGGCAACATCGACGGTTATTGCGTGGGTGAGCCTTGGAACTCACGGGCGGTGCAAGAGGGGATCGGCGTGGTGATGGCTACGGATCTTGACCTGTTCCCCGGCCACGTGGAAAAGGTGCTGGGTGTGCGCGAAGACTGGGCCCAAGCCTATCCCCAAACCCATGTGGCGTTGCTGACAGCTCTGTTGGAAGCCTGTGAATATTGCGATGATCGCCGCAACCGCGCTGAGGTGCTGGAAATCTTGTCCCGCCCGGACTATGTGGGCTTGCCGGTGGAGATGATGGCTCCTGGGTTCCTGGCTCCGTTCGATCGGGGCAATGGCACCAAGCCCGAAGATCTCTACACGTTCCACCAATACTTTGTGGATCGGTCGGCTTGCCCCGATGCAACGCAGTCCCTGTGGACTCTGGCCCAGATGGCCCGCTGGGAAATCACGCCCTTCCCTCGCAACTGGGTGGAAGTGATCGAGCGGGTCAATCCGACGGCGGCCTATCTGGCGGCGGCCCGCAACCTCGACTTGCCGGATATTTCGCTCGATCGCAAACCCATCACCTTGTTTGATGGGCAGGTCTTTGACCCGAACGCGCCGATCGACTATCTGGACAATCTGGCGATCAAGCGCAATGTCCGTGTCGCGGAAATCCGCGTGGACGAAATCTTTAGTTGCTCCGTGTCCACTCCTGCATCAACCCCCAGCTAGAGCAACTCGGTAGGGCGATCGCATCAAACGGGTTCTGTGGTCAAGGGTGGTCAAGGGTGCCCAACGATGCCGCTCTGCCGCATGGTTTGAGCAACCCCACCACACTGACCCGCCCAGCGATCGCCTGATCTCCTTGCTGCTCGCCACCGTGTTTCGATTCCTGTGTTGCTTCGACCCACTCGTTCTACTGCTGGCCATTTTATGCAAACCCTTTCCTCACCTAGTCATTCCCCCATGCTGTCTGCCCCGAAGCCAAATTTTCTGGTCATCGATCAGGTGTCGAAGGTCTACCAAACACCGAGCGGCCCCTACCCCGTCCTCGATGGCGTGGACTTAAACATCGATGAAGGTGAATTTGTCTGCGTGATTGGCCACTCGGGTTGTGGCAAGTCCACCCTGCTGAACATGGTGTCGGGCTTTGCGGAGCCGACTAGCGGTGAGGTTCGTCTCCAGGAGGAGCGGATTGTGCGGCCGGGGCCCGATCGAATGGTGGTGTTCCAAAACTATGCGCTGCTGCCCTGGAAAACGGTACTTGAAAATGTCTTTTTGGCCGTGAAGGCGGTGTATCCCAGTTGGGACAAGGCCGAACAAAAAAACACAGCCCTGAAATATCTGGAAATGGTGGGCTTGAGTGAAGCGATCAACAAGCGACCTGCCGAAATTTCTGGGGGGATGAAGCAGCGGGTTTCGATCGCCCGGGCGCTGGCCATTTCTCCCAAGGTGTTGATTTTGGATGAACCCTTTGGGGCATTAGACCCTATTACCCGCGAAGAACTGCAAGACGAGCTGTTGCAGATTTGGCGGGACAACCGGGTGACAGTCATGATGATCACCCACGACATTGACGAGGCCCTCTACCTGTCCGATCGCTTGGTGATGATGACCAACGGGCCTGCCGCCAAGATTGGGGAGGTGATGGAGATTCCGTTTTCGCGGCCGCGCGATCGATCCCGTCTGCTTGAGGATCCGCGCTACTACGAGCTGCGAAACTACGCGCTCGATTTCCTGTTCAACCGCTATGCCCACGACGACGCAGCTGAGTAGGCCAGTGTCTTGGCAGCTCGGCGGCCCAGCATTCCCTCTGCGGTTCAATGTGATCGACGTGATCGACTGATCGACCCCTGATGGTGGAGGGAATGCTTGATGGGGTGCTTATCGTTTTTATCCTCCACGGCCACTGGGCGATCGTGGCTGGGATCGCACATTCTACGGAACCTATACCCCTGTTGGGGTATTTTTTGCGCTATTTTTTACAACACAAATGTTGTTTTAATCCGGCCCCTTTAAGCCGATTATTAACGAATCAGGGTTAATTAATGGTTGCTAACTCGGGTGTCAGTGTCTCCGTGATTGCCCCTGCCTCGTTGGTTTTAAAAATTTGCCATTCATGTCCCGATGAATTTCGCCATCAAATCGCTAAGAAGCGTCAATGATCTATGGAATCGGTGAGAACAGTTTGTCCCTACTGTGGTGTGGGCTGTGGCTTAGAAGTGGTCAAAGGCCCGGCGGGGTCGAAGGTGCGCGGCGATCGCGCCCATCCGTCGAGCCAAGGGATGGTCTGCGTCAAAGGGGCGACGATTTTGGAGTCGGTTGATCGCGATCGGTTGCTCTACCCCATGCTGCGGGCTTCCCTGGATGCTGAGTTTCAGCGGGTGAGCTGGGATGAGGCCTTCGATGCGATCGTCAGTCGGATTCAAGCGGTGCTGGCCACCCAAGGGCCCGACGGCATTTGTATGTATGGTTCCGGGCAATTTGTTACCGAAGACTACTACACCGCCCAAAAATTAATCAAAGGCTGTTTAGGAACGAATAACTTTGATGCGAATTCGCGCCTTTGCATGTCGTCGGCTGTGTCGGGCTACATTCGCAGCTTTGGTTCCGATGGGCCGCCTTGTAGCTATGACGACTTGGAGTTGACGGATTGCCTGTTTGCGATCGGGACGAACACAGCGGAATGTCACCCCATTGTGTTCAATCGCTTCCGCAAGCACCACCGGGCCAACCCAGGCAAGGTGCGGTTGATTGTGGCCGATCCCCGCTGCACCGAAACGGGCCAAGTGGCAGACTTGCACCTGCCGATTCGCCCCGGTACAGACATCGATTTGCTCAATGGCATTGCCCATCTGCTGTTGCGGTGGGATCGAATCGATCGCGCCTATATTGACACGCATACCAACGGGTTTGCGGCCTATGAAGGGATCGTGCGGCAATATTCGCCGGACTGGGTGGCCGATCGCTGTGGCATTTCGGCCGAGTTAATCGAAACGGCCGCGCGGATTTGGGCCGAGAGCGATCGAGTCTTGTCCCTCTGGTCGATGGGAATTAACCAATCCTCCGAAGGCACGGCCAAAGTCCGCAGCATTATTAATCTGCACCTGCTGACGGGGCAAATTGGTAAACCGGGTGCTGGCCCCTTTTCCCTGACCGGTCAGCCCAATGCCATGGGTGGGCGCGAGGCGGGCGGCCTATCGCGGTTGCTGCCGGGTTATCGATTGGTGACCAATTCCCAGCATCGGGCTGAGGTGGAGCAATTTTGGCAGATCCCGGCGGGCCGCATTTCCCCCCACACAGGGCGATCGGCTTGGGAAATTGTTGAGGGTCTCGAAACTGGTGATGTGGGCTTGCTGTGGATTGCGGCCACCAATCCTGCGGTCAGTTTCCCGGATCTGAACCGGACCAAAGCGGCCTTCGCGCGATCGCCCTTCACGATCTATCAAGAGTCCTACCACCCCACGGAAACCACCGCCTTTGCCCATCTGCTGTTGCCCGCCACCCAGTGGAGCGAAAAAACCGGCACGATGACCAACTCCGAGCGGTTTGTCACCCTGTCCCAAGGGTTCCAGGCTCCCCCCGGCGAAGCCCGCGAAGACTGGGCGATTTTTGCGGAAGTGGGGCGACGCTTGGGTTTCCGCGAGCAATTTTGGTTTGAGTCCTCGGCTGATGTGTATCAGGAGTTTGTGCAACTAACGCGCGATCGCCCCTGCGACATGACAGGTCTCACCCACGATCGCCTCCGTACCCAAGGCCCCCTGCAATGGCCCTACCCCGATTCGACCCTGCCCGAAGGTAGTCAGCCCGCCAAGCGCCTCTACACCGACGGCCGATTTAACACCGCCGATGGCCGGGCCCAATTCATCGCCGTCCATTCGCGCGGTCTGGCGGAACCTCCCGACGCGGCCTATCCACTGGTGCTAACCGTCGGACGACTCTACGGCCATTGGCACACCCAAACCCGCACCGGCCGGATCGACAAGATCAAAAAGATGCATCCCCATCCTTTCATCGAAATTCATCCCTTTGATGCCGTGCCTTTGGAGATTGGGGAAGGGGACTGGGTGGCGGTGCGATCGCGCCGGGGGGAATGTCAGTTCCGGGCTAAGGTGACCAAGGCGATCGCGCCGGGAACGGTGTTTGTGCCGATGCATTGGGGCGGGCTGTGGGATGACCATGCCGAAGCCAACAGCCTCACCCATCCAGAAGCTTGCCCCGATTCCTACGAACCGGAACTGAAGGCCTGCGCGGTGCAGTTGGCCAAGCTTGATCGCCCCTAGCTCGATCGCCAAATCCCAATCGCCAGATATCGCCAGATATGGTTGAATCACAATCCATTCTGAATAGCAATCAAGCTGGAGATCATTACTATGGCCATGCAATCCCCTAACAGCGAGGCGATCGAATCCCTAGCGGCGGACATCGGCGAAGCGGCCTATCTGGATGTGGCCAAGTGGCATTTGTACTTAGCCAATGCTCACCTGCACTTGCCCCTAGCTGAAAAGCTCTATCCCAGCCTGCTCGATCGCAGCTTCAATCGCCAAAAGCTATTGCAACTGTTGGGGGATGTGGCAGTGGTTGTGGGTGGGGGCAAGCGATCGATTCCTCTAGTGGATTTGCTGCCCGATCGGGAAATCGATCGGCTCTACCAGGCGATCGAGGACTACCGTGATGCCAAGGGGCTATAGCAAAAGGCTGGGAAAAATCCCCCCTCGTCATAGACAAGGGGCTGAAGCCCCTTGCTACCCCACGATCGCGTAATGGTGGCCCAGGGGCTTGGGTGGATGTTGGGTGAATTTGACAACTTGCCCCAGGACAATCAATGGCTTGGGCGCTTTCAGAAATCGGGATGTCGCCGAGGGGGTCAGGGATTCACCATCCGGGGATTTTGGCACGAGCCTTGGCGACAACTAGTTGCATAACCAGACAAATAAGCTGGGTTGATAACTAGTAGGTTGGGTTTCGCAAGCTCAACCCAACACGATCAATATAGATTTTACTGGCGTTGGGTTTGGTGCTTCAACTTAATCTACTGATTAATCTACTGATCCAACTCTTGACGCTTGACTTTTAAGCCAATGATTTGAGTTGGTTCCTTTACTAGGTCTGACTGAATTTTCACCCCAAAAAATTGGGGACTAAAATTCTTGCCCCAAAAAATTTTGCTCAAAAAAAGAGACCCGGAGATTGCGCCTATCTCAAGCATCCCTTAGTGCTGCTGCCTTCCGGCTCTGACACGGTTCGGGCGTTGCGATCGCGCAAGTCCAGGTCAACCTAACGATACCACGGAATTGAGCTGGAATTGGACTAAGGCATGATTTGGCCTGAACATGATGGGTTTAACCCAAACTGACGTTATTCCAGCACCACACACCATTCGTAGAGATGATGGATAACGCAGCCGTTTTGCACCAGCGGGTCAGCCGCCACAATCGCCTCTGCTTCTGCCCGTGAGTCTGCCCAAAACAGCAACATACCGCCCCGATCGCTGATCGGTGCATCTTTCCAATAGCCGGTTTTGGCCCGGTGGCCGCGATCGATCAGGGTTTGAACATAGGCTTTGTGGGCGGGCACTTGCCGATCGAAGTCGGCTTTGCTGACAATCCCGGTTTCGAGTTTGGCGTACCAAGGCATAGGGCGAGCGGCGTTTGGAACTCATTACTACTACGATCGGGGATCAATTACCTTGGCTGCAAGTGCCTTGGCTGCAAGCGCCTTGGTTGCAAGCGCCTTGGCTGTAAGGCTGTTTTGAGGGAACAGGTGGGGAATGGACAATCGGACTCCTAGACGCGATCGCTCCGTGGGTGAGCAGGAACGGTGGTTTGTGGCGATCGTGCCGCCGGATGGGGTGGGCGATCGGGTGACGGCGCTCAAGCAGGACTGTGCCGATCGGTTTGGCACGCGCCAAGCACTCAAGTCGCCGCCCCACATCACGCTAATCCCGCCATTCGAGCGATCGATGGCTGCTGTGAAACCGATCCGACAGGTTTTGGCGGATTTTGCCCGAGAGCGATCGCCCTTTGCATTGCGCTTGGATGGGTTTGGGGCGTTTGTGCCGCGCGTGCTGTTTTTGCGGCCGGCGGCGAATCCATCGCTGGAAATTTTGCGGGCAGACCTAGCCGATCGCTGCCAAACCGACTGCCAAATCCCTCGGGAAACTCGACCGTTCCATGCGCATATGACCGTAGCTTTTCGGGACTGGGAGCCGGCCCAGTTCCATGCGGCCTGGGCTGAGTTTGGCGATTGCCCCTTTCTAGCCGATTTCATGGTCGATCACATCGTGTTGCTCTGCCATCGCGATCGCTGCTGGCAAATCGATCAAGCCTTTCGGTTGAGTTCCGATCTCGTCGGCCCCGACCACCACCCCGACACGCCGGCCAGGGCAGTGACTCCATGAGCGATCGCCCCGTCTCCCTCCAGTTCGATCGCCAGGGTCAAGGCCCACCAATCCTTTGCTTACATGGCCATCCAGGCTCAAGCCGCAGCATGGGCGTGTTTGTGCGCCATCTTTCCCGGCGCTTTTGCACGATCGCCCCGGACTTGCGCGGCTATGGTCGCAGTCGATCGCCCGGTGACTTTGCTATGGCGGCACATATTGATGATCTAGTAACCCTGCTCGATCGCCTACAAATGCCCCAAGTGCTGGTGTTGGGCTGGTCATTGGGCGGCATTTTGGCCCTAGAGCTGGCCCTGCGTCACCCCGATCGGGTCAGCGGTTTGGTGTTAATCGCCACGGCAGCCCGCCCCCGTAGCGCTCCCATGCCCAGCCATTGGCGCGATGGTTTGTACACCGTGTTGGCGGCGCTGACAAACCAACTTTGGCCGGGCAACCGGTGGGCGATCGAGCAATGGGGGCCGCGATCGCTCCTGCGCTACCTGATTCGGCAACATACCCCCAGCACCTATCGCTATTTGGCTGAATCAGCCCTGTGGGACGTGCTGCGAACATCGCGATCGGCAACACGCGCCCTCAGCCAAGCCCTCAGCCAGGGGTACGATCGCCAACCCGACTTAGTGGCCATTCGCTGCCCAGCGCTGGTACTAGCCGGCGCAGCCGATCGCCACATCATTCCCGCCGCCAGCCAAGCCACAGCCACAGCCCTAACCGACAGTCGCTGGCACTGCTACGACAATGCCGCCCATCTCTTTCCCTGGGAACTGCCCGATCGTCTGTTGGCCGACCTCGATCAATGGCTAACCGATCGCCCCGATGGTTTACCAGGCATAGGTGGGTCGAAACAGGCTAGGCCCTGACCTCGATCTCCCTCACTCCCCATAGAATCTGCTGACTGACTCGTGCAAGAGAGCTAGAAAGTTTCATGATTTCCCAGCGCAAATCTCCCAGCATAAATATCCCAGCGTGATCCTAAACTCATCCATTTTCCGTACGCCAGTTGTCGTCCCAAGGGGCTTGAACCTCTTGCCCCCCACAATTTCAGCACCGTGGAATCAGGGTTCTAGGCTGATTAATGACAGGCCCCAACCATCGAACCGGCGAAAGACGACGACCGCAAGAACCAACAAGGTCTCACGGTCGCAACCCGTTCTCAAACTAAATTCGTATCACTATAGACAACGATCCAATAGCCCAACGACCCATGCTGGCCGGGGCAGAACGGTGCACCAAGGCAATCCGTAGGAAAGGAGCGAGCGGCACAAGCCCGACAAGACCGGTAGCGCTCTACGGTCAAGGTCGGCGTTAAGCTTGGCTACTCGCGATCGAAAAAGGGCGGTTGCCTTGGGCCACCTCCTCACTTTCGTCAAACACAGTCAGGTTATCGGGCTTGCAGCGCGTAACTTGAACTGCAATTCCTTGAGCCCCTTCGGCTTCCAAGTCTTCTACATAGCCAGCAACGGCAGCTTTGGCGGAATTTTGCAGGGCAAATGGGCCGAAGTAGTAGATGCAACGGGGAACCTGGGTTGAGATCTCAACCCAATAGGCGAGCCCCAGAGAGTTCATCAAACGAGCGGAAAGGTCTTTCATAGGCGCTGTGGCTTGCTGGCGCTGTTCAAAAGATTGCTAAGGCGAACAGTGGGTAGGGATGAGAGCAGCGACCAGGGGACGCTCCAAATCAGTTTGAAGGAAGGCGGTGCTGAAGACAGCGAGATCGGATACAGAACACTCGGGTCTTGTTGGCGAGAGGTCGCGCAGTGTTCTCTAGGCGATCTTTACACTTCGTTATACTCTGCGCACGCAATTTTTCCAAGAGCTTGTTGAGAACTAGAATTGCGGCCGGAATTTCAGCAGCGTAGCAAAAATTTCCCGAAAATGCGTCGCTTTGCCGATCAGAATCCCCCCGCCGGGCCGGGGATCGCCCACGGACTATTCAACTGACCGTGAAACAATTTTTGTAGCGAGTGGGCCGCCAGATGCGTTGCTCTGGATCTTTCCTGGTCGTTAAAACCCCTCGATCGCCTAGCTGGGTCTGGTTCTTCTCGGCGACGGCATCCCACGAAAAGCTCCATGATTTGACCTCTTGCATCAATCCAGATCCTCACCCTAGATCCCTCGCCCAAGCCGGAAGAGGGACTGGCAAACCCGCAACGAGATCGCTAAAAATCACGCCAGTTCGGGATCAGGGGAGCGAAGAAAAGACGAGGCTCGTTAAGCTGAGGCATCAACCAAAACAACTCTCAGCCTAACCGCACCATGCTCAGGCTAGAAGCTCTGTTCTGCAAAATCAACGACTTCTGCCAAGACTTTGGGGCGCAATGGATGTAACGTCTACTCAAGGATGGTTTCAAGCAACGCCAGTGTCAGCGCTCCATGCGTCTCAGCGAAATCACCACGATTCTGGTGGCGTTCCATCAGCAGGGCGATCGCAACTTCAAAACCTGCTATCACAATCATGTCGCGGTCTACTGGCGCGCAGAATTCCCAACCCTGGTCAGCTACTCCCGCTTGAGTGAGTACTTACCTTTGGTGTTGCTGCTACTCTGTGCCTATCTGCGTCACTGTTTTGGCTCTTGTCGGGGTATCAGTCGATTGGCACATCCGATCGCAGATGCGATGAAGCTGTTGGTCGGTAGGCATTGCCCACCCTACTGGTACTACTAGACCAATACGCTGGGTCGGCATAATCCGAAAGCCAGACGAATCAGGCTCGGCAATTGATAGACCCGACGAATTATCGTAGGGGCAGGTTTGAAACCTGCCCCTACCAAGATCTTGGAAATAAACGAATCTGTGATGTAGCGCAGATCGAGAATCAACATGCGACTAGTGACGGTGCATAGATCCAGCATATTAATCTAGTGGCACTACTACTCGGAATTGAACTTTCTGCTTAACCCGAACTGACGTTATTTATATCAATATTTATATCAATTTCTAGCTCAAGCAAAACAGGATGAAATCGCCGCAGAACGGACTTGGAGGCAATTTATCCAAAGCCACTTAGCGAATCAATAGCCTGATTTTTTCGTAGGCTGGGTAGAGCTTTGCGAAATCCAACGCGATTCATGCAAGCCCTGTTGGTGTTGGGTTACCCTTCGGGAAGCAAGCTATATACCTCAACCCAACCTACACCTTGAGGTAACTGACTTAAAGGCGGCCGCGCCGACTCACTTAGCCCATGCCCAACAGCTTTTTGATCGTCGCCACCTTGTTGCCGTAGGGCGCATACCGCCAATCGAGATCCAGCCAAGTCGCCTTTTTCAGGACACTGCGATGGTGCGAAAAGGTGTCGAAGCTGGCCTTGCCGTGATAGCTGCCGATGCCGCTGTCGCCCACGCCGCCAAAGGGCAACGACGGACAGCCCACGTGCATGATTGTTTCGTTGATGCATGCACCGCCGGAACTGGTGCGATCGAGCAGATAGCGCTGGGTCGTTTTGTCTTCGGAAAACACATAGAGCGCCAAGGGTTTGGGGCGGCTGTTCACCTGGGCGATCGCCTGATCCAAGTTGTCATAGAGGATCACCGGCAAAATCGGCCCGAAGATTTCATCGGCCATCACTGGGCTGTCGGCGGCGACCTCGGTCAGGATCGTGGGCGCAATGTAGCGATCGCCCCGATTGTGTTGGCCGCCCACCAACGGCCGACCTGAATCGAGCAGGGACACCAGCCGATCGAACTGGCGCTCATTGATGATTCGGCCGTAGTCGGCGCTGCTGGCTGGGTCGGAGCCGTAGAACTCTGCGATCGCGCCTTTCAGTCCTTCGAGTAAGGCCGGCGCGATCGCCCGATCAACCAGCAGATAATCCGGCGCGATGCAGGTTTGCCCCGCGTTCAGGAATTTACCCCAGGCGATCCGTTTGGCCGCGATCGCCAAGTTGGCATCGGCCGTCACAAAACAAGGACTCTTGCCGCCTAGCTCCAGCGTCACTGGCGTTAGATTTTTAGCGGCCGCCTCCATCACCACCCGCCCAATCTTGGTGCCACCCGTGAAGAAGATGTGGTCAAACTTGCAGGCCAACAGGGCTTGGCTGGTGGTCGCATCCCCTTCAAACACCGCCACAAACTCGGGATCGAAGGTGTCGCGAATCAACTGGGCTACCACCGCCGAGCTGGCCGGGGCCACTTCCGAGGGCTTGACGATCGCACAGTTGCCCGCCGCGATCGCCCCGACTAAGGGTGAAATTGCCAGCGAAATCGGATAGTTCCAGGGGCCAATAATCAGGGCCACACCCAAGGGCTGCGGCTCAATCCAAGCTTTCCCCGGCCACTGATCGATCAACAGGGGGGCGCGGCGGGGCTTGGCCCAGGTTTTCAGGTTTTTCAGCGCGCCGTCAATTTCCGTCAATGCAGCTAGCTCAAAGTAAGCCTCATACTCGGGCCGGCCCAAGTCTTGCTGCACAGCCGCCACGATCGCCCCTTGGCGCTCTTGGATCGCCCGTTTCAGTTTGGTCAGTTGCGCGATCCGAAAGTCCAGATCGCGGGTTTGGCCCGTCGCGAAAAACTGCCGCTGGCGATCGAGCGTGGCGACAATTTCGGCGACAATTTCGGCGGTGAAGTCGGCGGTTGCTTGCTGCGTGATGGTGACCATTGCCCTAGGAAACTCTCCTGCGCGTGGATGTGGAACGAGTGGGATCAGCTAGCGTGAAGGGGTTGGCAATTGTTGCGATTAGTAACATTGCTCCCTTAAAACCATAGCGCACCCATTTGGCGCGGTTGGCTGGCTGACGAGGGCGATCGCCCCCAACAAAAAGCCGGCCTAGCACTTGGCTAAACCAGCTTGCGGGGAAATGGCGATCGGGGGCGATCGCCATTTCCAGTCGTGATGGAGCGGTTAATTTTGCCTGCCTCAACCGTCGTAACAAGGGGCTTAAGCCCCTTGCTGCCACACGATCCCCTCACGGCGATCAGGGTTTCAAGCGATTTAGATAACCAGTCCTAGTAGTGCTCCTAGACTAAGACGCTGGGTTATCAAAGCCTGAAATTCAGACAAATCAAGCTCGAAAAAATGATTAACCCAGTGAATTAGAGCAGTTGTACTACTAGGGCGCGGGAGTGACTTTCAAGCCCGCGCTCGATTGGGAGTAGGTTTCCAACGACACCGGCACAGGGGACACATTCCAAATGTCCCGGCAGTAGTCGCGGATCGTGCGATCGCTGGAAAACTTACCCATCCGCACTGAGTTGAGGATCGAGGATTTTGTCCACCAATCCCGATCGCGATAGGCGCGATCGACTTTGGATTGGGCCTCCGCATAGGCTTGGTAGTCCGCCAAGACCATATATTCATCGCGATAGAACAGGGCATCCAGCAGCGGCCGGTACAGCTCCCGATCGCCCCGGCCAAACTGCCCCGAAGCCACCGCATCCAGCACCCCCCGAATCTCGGGATCGTTGGTGTAGTAGCTCATCGGGTCGTAGCCCTCAGCTTTGCACTTCACCACCTCCGCTTCAGTCATCCCAAACAGGAAGAAGTTTTCGGGCCCCACGGCTTCGCGAATCTCGATGTTTGCTCCATCCAGCGTCCCGATCGTCAAGGCTCCGTTGAGGGCAAACTTCATATTGCCGGTGCCCGAGGCTTCCTTGCCCGCCGTGGAAATTTGCTCCGACAGATCTGCCGCCGGATAAATCCGTTGGCCCAAGGACACGGAGTAGTTAGCCACAAAGGCTACCTGCAAGCGACGGGCGATCGTGCTGTCGTTGTTGATCACTTCTGCCACGCCGTTGATCAAGCGCACGATCAGCTTGGCCAGGTAGTAGCCCGGTGCGGCCTTGCCCGCAAAGACAAAAACGCGCGGGTGAATGTCGAGGCTGGGGTTTTCCTTCAGCTTCTGGTACAGCGAGATCACGTACAAAATGTCCAGCAATTGCCGCTTGTACTCATGAATCCGCTTGACTTGGATATCGAAAATGGCGCGATCGTCCACTTCCAAATCGTTGTAGAGCAGCAGATATTCGGCCAGCTCGCGCTTGTTGGCCTGCTTGATGGCGGCCCAGCGGTGGCGAAACTCGGGATCATCGGCCAACGGTTCCAAGCTGCGCAACTGATCGAGATCCGTCACCCAGCGATCGTCCCCCAGTTTTTCGGTGAACAGTTCCGACAGGCGCGGATTGGCCAGCAGCAACCAGCGGCGCGGCGTGACCCCGTTGGTTTTGTTTTGGAACTTTTCAGGACAGAAGGTGTAGAAGTCATTGAGCACGTGCTTTTGCAGCAAGTCCGTGTGCAGGGCGGCCACGCCGTTGATCGCATGGCTGCCCACACAGGCCAAGTGGGCCATCCGCACCATCCGCTCGGGGCTTTCCTGAATCATCGACATCCGCCCCACCCGGGCTTCGTCGTGGGGATAGGTCAACCGCACTTCATCGAGGAAGCGGCGGTTGATTTCATAGATGATTTCCAGGTGGCGGGGCAGCAACCGTTCAAACAGGTTGACGGGCCAGCGTTCGAGGGCTTCCGTGAGCAGGGTGTGGTTGGTGTAGGCCAGGCATTGGCGGGTGACGTGCCAAGCGCGGTTCCAGCCCATGCCGTGCTTGTCGATCAACAGCCGCATCAGTTCGGCCACGGCGATCGCCGGGTGGGTGTCGTTGAGCTGAATCGCAATGCTTTCGTGTAAGTATTCGAGGCCCCGTCTGCGATCGCGCCGATGGCGGTTGATCGCATCCTGTAGCGAGCAACTGACGAAGAAATATTGCTGCTCAAAGCGCAGTTGCTTGCCTTGGGCGGTGTTGTCGTTGGGATAGAGCACCTTGGAGATGTTTTCCGACAGGATTTGATCGGCTACGGCTCCGGTGTAGTCGCCGCGATCGAACACCTGGAAGTTAAACTCCTCGCTGGCACTGGCTTTCCAGAGGCGCAGGGTGCTGACGGTGTTGTTGTTGTAGCCGGCGATCGGCACATCGTAGGGCGTGCCCAAAATGCGGCGGGCTGGCACCCAAGTGCAGTGGGGTTGGCCGCGCTCATCGGTGCCATGCTCCACATGGCCGCCAAAGCCGACTTCTACGGTCAATTCGGGGTGACGAATTTCCCAGGGATTGCCAAACCGCAGCCATTTGTCCGGCCGCTCGACTTGGGCCCCCTCTTCGATCCGTTGGTCAAAGATCCCAAACTCGTAGCGAATGCCGTAGCCGATCGCCGGAATTTGCAAGGTGGCCAGCGAGTCGAGGAAGCAGGCGGCCAACCGGCCCAAGCCGCCATTGCCGAGACCCGGCTCTGGCTCCAGTTCCAGTAGGTGGTTGAAGTTGAGGCCGGCTTCGGTCACCACTTGTTTGGCTTTGTCATACATGCCCAGGTTGAGCATGGTTTTGCCCAACTGTCGCCCCAGCAAAAATTCCGCCGAGAAGTAGCAGACGGTTTTCACGTCCTGCTGCATGTAGGTGGTGTTGCTGGCGATCCAACGGTGCAGCAGCCGATCCCGCACGGTGTAGGCCAGCGCCATGTAGTAGTCAAAGGGCGTGGCGGTTAGCTCGTTTTTGCCCTGGATGTAGTACAGGTTGTCGGCAAAGGCGCGCCGCAGGGTGTCGGGGGCCATGCCCGTGCGATCGTCCTCAACGTGGATCGTGATTGGGCAGAAGTTACCCTGGGGATCAAAGGAATCGGCGTAGTTCGAGAGGGGTTGTCCAGTAGAGGTCATAGGGTCGGCGGGGTAACAAAATCTAAGGGGCAATCGTGGTGGCCGTCAGTCCGCGCAATGGAACATACCCAACGGCTGAGGAGCAATCTTGAGGAAGCAATCCTGGCTGGAGACGGGATCGTCGAGGAAGGGGCGATGCGGCAATCGCGATCAGGTCGGGATTGATGTAGTCGTGGTTGAAATAGTCATTGCTCATCAACTCTGTCGTGATTGCGGTGTGGCCAGGATGGCAACGGCAACGGCAATGGCTGGATTGGGCTTATGAGTCCCCGGCAGCCAAAGAGCGATCGAGTTTGAGCTGACACAACTCATGCAGTCATCTAGAGCAGGGCAGAGGCATGGTCAAGGCGGAAGCCCAATCCCAAAAAGTGCGATCGGTGATGAAGCATCGGTGATGGAACATCGGTGATGAGGCATCGGACGAAGCGCATCAAGCTGAAATCGCAGCAAGAGCAGGACACGAGAGCTAACAGAGAGGCTAGCAAAATCGATGGCAGCGGTCAGCGGTCAATGGAATCGTGAACGGTGTTGTGGACACTGTCGTGGACAGCCCTGAACGATGACCACGGAACTCTAGACAATCTCTAGTGGTCTAGAAATGGTGCAGCTTGGGCCAAACTAGAGCAATCGTTTAGGATTGAGTCCTAGTCTAGCCGAGTGATTTTCTTTGCCCCCTCTGGTGTCTAGAAGTTTTAATGGTGTCTGGAAGTTTTGACTTTGAAGAGGCGATCGCCTTTGCCGAAAATCCCGAGCCGCGTTGTCCCTGCGTGCTGCTGCTGGATGTTTCAACTTCGATGCAAGGCGCGCCCTTAACCGCTCTGGAAGAGGGTCTGAGAGTTTTTCAAGCGGACTTGAATCGCGATACCCTGGCGGCGAAACGGGTGGAAGTGGCGATCGCCACCTTTGCTGACCGGGTCGAAGTTCTGCAAGATTTTGTAACGGCGGACAGCTTTGAAGTGCCTCGGCTGACGGTGGGCGGCATGACCCACATGGGTGCAGCTGTCCATGCGGCCTTGGACTTGGTGCGCGATCGCAAGGCTCAATATCGCAGCAACGGGGTTGCCTACTATCGCCCTTGGATTTTTTTGATTACGGACGGCGCGCCAAGCGACGACGCGGAAACCCTCGGATCGGCAGCCAACCGGGTGCGCGATGAAGAATCGCGAAAGGCCCTGGCATTTTTTGCGGTGGGGGTTGAGGGGGCAGATTTGGAACGGCTGGGATCGCTGTCGGTGCGATCGCCCCTCAAGTTAAAGGGGTTGCGCTTTCAAGAACTCTTCTTGTGGCTCTCGACGAGTATGCAACAGGTGTCGCGATCGCGCCCTGGTGAGCAAGTGCCGTTGCCGTCACCCACGGGCTGGAGCGAGGTATAGTCGCGATCGCGTTGGGGATCGATCGCCGATTCCTTAATCTGAGATCTGAGATCTGAGACCTGAAATCTGAGATCTGAGATCTGAGACCTGAAATCTGAAATCTGAAATCTGAAATCTGAGATCTAAGATCCCAAGATTTCGAGATCCAGTCAGGCCGGGGAAAATCGTTTCTAGCAGCCGTGTTCGATCGCCACTTGCTAAAAACAGCAATCAAGCGATCAATAAACATTGACGAAAAACACTGACAAAAAACACTGACGGACTGACCCTAGCTCATCTTCCCCACTAGGCGGGTTTCAACACACCGGGTGGTCGTCTGAGCCTGCCCCCTATCTGCTTCTTAAAATGAGCAGTAATCATTTGCGGGAGCTGATGCATGATACGGCTGGCACGGTGGCAGTGGGCAGTGCTAGGACTGCCATTGGTGGCGATCGTTGGTCTCATCCTGTGGGCGGCCGGTGCCCAGTTACACGCCTGGGGCCTCAGTTGGATTTGGGGTTTGTTTACGGCGGTGTTGGTGGGGTGGCGCTGGCTGCTGGTGCGCTGGACCAAGCCGGTTTTGGGTCAGGTGGAAGCGGCGATCGCGGCGGCTGGCCTGGCCGATTGGGATGCAGCGGGCGATCGGGCGGCGATTCCAGTCAACGAAGGGGCATTGGCCCGGGCTGAAACCAGCCTGCAAGGAATTTTGCAAGCCTCCCAAAGCGATCCGGCCCCCTGGGAAGATTGGAACCAATTTTGGCAGCGCTGTTTGGAACTGACAACGGCGGTGGCCAAGGCCTACTACCCAGAATCGACCTATCCCCTGTTGAGTATCTATGTGCCCCAGGCCTATCGCTTGATTCGGGGCACGGTGGATGATCTCGATCGCTGGATGCAACAACTTGAACCGGTGCTGGGACAAGTGACGGTGGGCCAGGCCTACGAAACCTACACGATTTACCAAAAGCTAGAGCCATCGATGCGCAAGGTTTGGCAAGCTTGGCAGGGGGCCCAATGGTTGTTGAACCCGGTGGTGGCGATGGCTCGGATGGTGACCCGTCGATCGAGAGGCCGGGCGGGTCAAGAGCTGCTGGCTAATTTGGCCCAAGTGATGCGGGAAGCGGCTTTGCGCAACTTGGCCCAACAGGCGATCGCCCTCTATGGGGGCAATGGTCTGCCGCCGGCCAGCTTTGCGCCCAGTTCATTGGCCGCCCCTCAGGCCCAAACCCAAACCCTGCAAGATCTGATTGCCCAGGCGGAACCCGAAGCGGCGGTGGTGGCCAAGCCGATTAATGTGCTGCTGCTGGGGCGCACGGGGGCGGGCAAGAGTAGCTTGGTGAATGCCTTGTTTGCGGCGGAGCTGGCGGAAACCGATGTGCTGCCCAACACCGATCGGGTAGCGAGCTATGAATGGCGGTCGGCGACGGGCGATCGGTTGACCCTATGGGATGCTCCGGGCTATGAGCAAGTGGGTAATTTGGCGGCGGGCGATCGGGCCCGATCGGCGGCTCAGGCGGCGGATTTGATTTTGCTGGTGACCCCGGCGCTCGATCCGGCCCTCCAAATGGATCTGGATTGTTTGCAGGCCCTGCAAAGAGTGGGGGTAACGGCTCCCGTGATTGGGGTGGTGTCCCAGGTCGATCGGCTGCGGCCGATCCGGGAATGGCAACCCCCCTACGATTGGATTTGGGGCGATCGACCCAAGGAACAAGTGATTCGTGAGGCCGTCAGTTATCGATCGGGCGTGCTGGGGTCTCTGTGTGATCGTTGGGTGCCGGTGGTGCTGGGCGATCGCGGCCCTTGGGGGATCGAAGCGCTGTCCCTAACTTTGTTGGAGGCAATCAGCCCCGCTGAACAGTTACGTTTGGCCCGTTTTTTGCGCGATCGCGATGCCCGGGCCGCCGCTGCGATTCGGATTGTGGATCAGTATCGGCTGCAAATGTCCACCACCCGTGGGCTAATGAACTTCCTCAAAAGCCCTGTGCTGCAACTGATTTCGCGGGTAATGACCGGTTCACCTACCCTGGCCTACTTGTTGGCAGAACGCATCCCGATCGAACGGCTCCCGGTGGCGATCGGCAAGCTGCAACTGGCCTGGGACTTGTTTGGGCTGCTGCAACCAGCACCAAGCTTGGAGGGCGAGCGCTCACCACAACGGGCGATCGACTGGCTGGCTCTCTGGCCCCTGGTGGTGGATTGCCCCGGCTCACCCGAATCGGAGGCTTGGGCTTTGGGGCAAGCCCTCGTGGAACACTGGACCCAAAACACCCCTGCTCATACCCTGCACGATCGCGTCACGTTTTACCGCCAGTCGCAACAACCCTAGGGGTAGAACTTCGGGGTGCGGGGTTTGATCAATCCTGCGTCGGCGCTGTCTTTCCTTCTAGGGGTGGTCACGCAACGCCGATCGCAAGGGACAGTCGTGGAATCGCTGCCGGGCGATCGCTCAGTCATCATCGGCGATGATAAATCCGATCACCGCCGAACTGATCACCAGTTGTAGAGGGCGAGTTACCCACAGGGGCGTTGTGATGAGTTCACGTTCTCGCCGACTGTACCAGGCAACCACTTCTTTGCCACCCGTGCTCGACCACCAAGCCCAGGGGTCTTTGAGGGTGCTGGGAGCGGTCGGTGGCTGAACGGCGAACCAAGCCTGGTAGTCGCCAATCTGGTTAGCCAGCCAGGCCAGCGCAAAGCCCCAAATGTGGATCGAGATGACCACCGATTTCCGTATACCCAACCGCATACCCAACCGCTGCAAAAAAGCGCTGTTGATGGTTACGAGAATCGCGATCAGGATAAAGCTAGTGACGTAGGGATCGAAAACATCGAAAACCTGGCCGAAAAAGGGCGGTACTGAGGGGTGGTACACCAGACGGCGCAGCCAAGCGATCAACAGCCCGATCGCGTAGTTCACCACCGACACAGCCAGAAATGCTCCTATCTGTTTCATAACCACTCTGTTTCATAACTACTTCGGCAGGCTTTCGCAGGAATACCGTCACCATCGCGATCGAGTCCAGTCTTTCGGCGTATGGGAATACCCTTTGCCCCCTACGACCTATGACACGCTTGGGCCGATCAGGCGATCAGCAAATCTGATCGGCCCGATCAGCTTGGATTGCAGGCCATTCGCCTGCCCAACTGCTCCGGTGCAAGCCACGCCGCCCTGGGCCACCGAGTCGCCAACGCCTTCAAACGGCCACGGATTCCCTACCCGGCCTATTCCCTGCGCCATGCCTACGCAGTCAGGGGCATCGGCCGCCAATCCGCAACAGCCATGGCCCGATCGCTCGGTCATTCTCCCGAGGTTCACTACCGAATTGATCAAAAGTGGCTAGCAGAAACCGACCTCGATCAAGCCTGGCAAGCACTGAGCCTTAAACCTTAATTTGCCACCTTAAAAAGCGCGACAGCCTTCGAGTTCATCAAAGGCTGTCGCGCTTACTGCTATTAGGCTTTAGACGAAGGCGGCACCCAGATTCGAACTGGGGGTAAAGGATTTGCAGTCCTCTGCCTTACCACTTGGCCATGCCGCCACTTGCTGGAGCGTCTTATTCAGCAGATGCCATTTTTGCATCAGTTTTGGATTTGAGCAAGCCCTTGGCAAAAATTTCTCAGGGCGATTGGCTCAAAGCTCAAGGCGCAGGGCAGCTGAAGGGCCACCTTTACCAGGCGTGGCGATCGCCCCTGAGAAAATGTCTGAAAAGTATCTTTCAGCCCGAATCAAACACCAAATCAAACACCAATAGTCATGGCAGCAAGGGGCTGGAGCATCTTGTTTCCATCGAGATGCGGCGTAGGGAGGATTAGCTTTGGTTTTCAGACGTTCTTTAAACCAGACAACCTTTAAGCCAGACAACCTTTAAGCCAGACAACTCTCCAATTGCTGTAGCAACAGGGGCTGATCAAGGTTTTGCCCAATCAGCACCAACTGATTTTTAGGCTGGCCTTTCCACAGGTCATCTTCAAGGGTAAATCGCTTACCGGACAGGTGAAAAATATGTCGCTGCTCACTTTCTTGAAACCACAAAATTCCCTTGGCGCGAAAGACCTCACTCGGCAATTGTTCATCTAGGAAAAGCTGGAATTTCCGAATATTCAAGGGGCGATCGCTCTGGAACGAAACCGACACAAAACCATCATTTTCTAAGTGATTGGAATGGTGATGATGGTGTTCATGATGATCATGTTCGCAGTTGCCATGATCGTGATCGGAGTTCGAGTGAGCATGTCCATCATGGGTATGGTCATCCGAGTGATCATGCTCGCAGTGACCATGATCGTGATCACAATTTGAGTGATCGTGATGATCATGGTCATGATCATGATTGTGATTGTGATCACTATGTGCGTCATGGTTGGCATGATCATCATCGGGATTGTAGTAGTGATCGGACTGAAACAATCCCACACTTAAAACGAGGGGCAAGGGAATTTCTGAATTTTGGGTTCGCAAAATTCGTGCCCCTTGTTTGATGTCACGAATCCGGACTTCGAGGGCATCCACTGTGGCTGGATCAACCAAGTCTGTTTTATTCAACAAAATGATGTCGCCATAGGCAATTTGGCTATAGGCCGCTTCACTGTTAAACAAATCAAGACTGAAGTTGGCGCAATCCACAAGGGTCACGATCGAGTCTAGGCGCGTCATATCCCGCAGTTCAGTGCCCAGGAAAGTGAGTGCTACGGGCAGCGGGTCAGCCAGACCAGTGGTTTCAACCACCAAGTAGTCAATGCGTTCTTCGCGCTCGAGCACGCGATAGACTGCATCCACGAGGTCATTGTTGATGTTGCAGCAAATGCAGCCGTTGGATAATTCGATGATGCCGTTATCTTCACCGACTTCAACAATCAGTTCTTGATCAATGCCGATTTCGCCAAATTCATTGACTAAGACTGCAGTTTTAATCCCCTCTTGGTTGGTCAAAATATGGTTTAGCAGGGTGGTTTTTCCGCTCCCTAAAAAACCTGTAATGATGGTTACGGGTAAGCCCAATTTGGGCGCAGACATTACGGTCTCGATCGGAGAGTAGGTGTTAGAAGTCATAGCAAGTTTGTCAATGGCTGGCGCTGTGTGAGTCTATGGAAACGAACAGAAACAGGTGAGGCAATGGCTGGCTTGGGGGGAGTGCGATCGGGAGTGATATGGCTGATCGAAACGAACGCTGAGTTGAAGACCGCTGAATGAATGCTGCCGAATGAACATTGCAGCGATATCGATGTTGCGATCCCGATGTTGCGATCCCGATCGCCACCAATCCTACGTCAACAACTCTTGAGCAGTAACTCTTAAGAAATGAACTCTTAAGAAATGAACTCTTGAGCGGTGGGCTGTGGGTGAATCATGGAAATGGTGCTGATTCAGCACAGTTATGGATTGGCGGACATCGTTTGAGAATCATTCTCAAAGCTGACTACCTATTCTAAGACATTTCCTTCTAGTCTAAGGCGTTGATTCTCAGGTGTTGATATTAAGCGTCTCCTGACTGGTGGCCTCTGATTGGTGGCCCCTGACTGGTCGATCGCCACCTCGTCGATCGCGCGCAATCCCAATCGCTGTCATGGCGCGGTTGCTTGGGCGGCGGAATCTCAGCAGATCATCGCGGTAAATCGTCTAGGTGGATTAGGCGGCCTCCACTTGCAAGCCAAAGTAAGTGATCACCAAATCCTCTAGGCCTGTGTTGGTGATTTCATGGGTTTCTTGGGGGGAGACGGCAATGCAAGTGCCGGGGGCTAGGACATGGGGTACGCCATCGATCGCAATTTGCCCCGTACCCGCTTCGATGAAAAATACTTCGCACATATCCTGGTGGGCGTGGGCGGGCGAGACTTGTCCTGGCCCAAGGCGCGCTTGGGCAAAGTTGGTCAGATGGGGCAAGTCGCCTTTGCGGAGCATTACTTGCTTGGCGATCGCCGGATTATGCGACACGGATTCGATCGGCAAATCCGTTAGGGAAACAAGTTTCACAGCCAGTCATCTCCTCGCAAATTAGGGTTCTGGGGTTGAATCTTGGACAACCAAATCTGAGGGCGGCCGCTCGTCGCTCCAGGCCCACCAGACGCAGCCACACTGGCATTGATAAAATTCCTGCCATTTGCGGTGGTAGTTTTCAGTCAAAACGGGCGATCGCCGGTTGACCCAAACCCGTTCTGCCTCCATCACCGAGGCTCCACAGGTTGGGCAACAAAATTGCAAAGCACGAACGGCTGAGTCAGCCCAAGCGGGAGACTCCGGGGCAAAAGCATCCATAGGCATCGCGCTAATTGTGCGCCACTGAGTGGGGGCAATTCACCGCTGGGTTGGGAGTCGCTGAGTTGGGGGGCAATTGACGGAACTGGAGACCGAACCAGTCGGCAAGCAAGTTCCAACCAGACTGGACAGCCCATCGCCGGCACAGTTATGCCAGTGGCGATCGGGGTGAACGGCTCTAGAATGGTTCGATCGTAACCGCTGATTTCCGTTGATCAACCCCTCACGGCTAACGGGCGTACCTGCGGCACTGGAGTTAGGCGGGTCTGGGTCTGGGCTGCCATGACACGGTTAGCGGGGTCAAAATCCTGCCAATCCAGCGCGATCGAACCCTGTCTACTTTTCCTGCCAACTCCGGTAGGCGCTTGTGGTTGCGCGTCCCTGCCTAAATCTGTCCCGGCGACGATCGGCCGATCCGGCCCCATTTTCGATTAGGGTATTGAACGACAATGGGCGGGCTGCATAGCCTGTGGGGCGATCAATGGCGAATCCGGAACCTGAAATTCTGCGTTTATTGGACTTATTGCCTGCCTCGGCGCGAATGACCGTCAAGATTGTCGGGCGATCGGATCGACCCCAAGTGCTAGCTGCTGATTTTCCTTTGCCTTGGCAGCGCGATCGACCGATCTACATTAACTTTGAGCTGTGGCGACGGATTCCCCGCCCCCAGCGCGATTTGCTCATGCTGCGTCAATCCTGCTGGTTGATGAGTGTGCGCTGGTTTGAGCCGAATTGGTATCAAGGATCCCTGTTGCTTGGGGCAGCCAGCGCTGCTTGGCAAATTAGTCAGGGGGATGGTTTGGGGGCTGTGGCTTCCGGTGGTTTGGCTGGTCTGGCCGGTTGGCAAATTTGGCGCAACAACCAGCGCGATGAACGAGAGTTAGAAGCTGATCGCGACGCGATCGGGGTGGCGGCCCGCCGGGGCTACAGCGAATCCGAGGCGGCGCGCCTGTTGCTAGAGGGCATTGAAACCGTGGCCCAGCTTGAGCGGCGGCCTGGCCTGGACTTCATTGAGTTATTGCGCTGTCAGCGGTTGCGGGCGATCGCAGGTTTGTCGCCCCTAGGAGCCACCCATGAGCCGTAGGGAAAAACGCCCTTGGCTGTGGGGTTTGTGGGGTTTGTGGGGTTTGCCTTTGGGCTGGGGGCTGGCAGTGGGCAGCTTGGGGGCCTGTGGTCGATCGAACGATCAGATCCTGAATGCCCCAACCACCGCTCCCGCTGCCGAACTAACCACGATCGCCACCAGTCCCAGCGTGCCGGCCACGGAACCGGGCTACGACTACGAAGCCCCCAACGGCAGCTTTCGGATTGTGTTTCCAGCAGAACCAGAAACAAGCTTGTCGCCCTGGACAGCGGCTTACTACGATGGCGGCAATCGATTCTATTACGCGCGGGGTGATGCACCGGGCCCAGCCATCAACACCGACGATCGCAATCGCCTCAGCGACTATTTGCAGCATGTGGCGCGCGGGGTGATTCAACAATTTGGCGCACAGCAGATTGATCGCTTTGATCGCCAAACAATCAACCCGCAACCGACCGCCCGGTTTTTCTTTCAAAACAAGCGCGGTATTCAATACGAAGCGCGAGCTATTTTTGATCCCGATCGGGGGCAACTATTTGTGTTGGTATTTGGCACCACCGAAGGCTCGGCCCAGCTCGGATCGCCTGAATCTCAAGCCTTTTTTCAATCCTTTCGACCCTTGCCCCCGCGATCGAGCGATCAAGCTGACGATTAAGGGAGGGTTAATCAACAGTCAGGCCGATTCAACGATCCATTCGACAATCCAGCAGCGTGATGCAGCTAACCCGTTCGCCAGGTTGAGGCAATCACCTGGTTTTTCGATCCACTGAGCATTCCCTAAGACTCGATCGCCTGTGTGGATAATGGGGTGGACATCTGCCAGTAAGCCAGTCATCCCATTCGCTACTACATGCCACCCCCATGAGCACGATTTACCGCGATCGCCGGATCACAGCCCTAATCGGAGCGATTGCCCTGCCGCTACCCCTGTTAAGTGCTTGTGGCCCCAGCAGCCTTAGTCCAGAAGTGACGCTCGCCCTTGCACCG
>RDXB01000020.1 GCA_004292515.1 Oscillatoriales cyanobacterium | reverse complement strand
CAAAACCAACAGTTCAACTTGGGGGCTGTGCCAGTTCATTTGTCGCAACTGATCTAAGCGCAATTTAGTATCCCACAATTGAATGAAAGAATTGCTGGGGTCTCCCGATCTAAATTCGGCGTGGGTAGCCAGGTGAATCATGCCAAAGGGTTGCTGCTGGCGCTGGGATTTCAAATTTGCCAGAGTGAAAGCTTGGTTCAAGAAAGACTTGCCTGGCCACTCCTGCCGAGCGATGGTGGATACCTCTATTTCCACCGCAGGTAAAGGACTCATATCCGCAAATTGCGAGGCCCCCATTGCCAGAAGTTGGGTATTTTTGAAATTGCTAGTGCTGGTATCGGTCAAACTCAGACTGGGCATGGAGGCGACACTGTAACGTTCGATCAGAAAACCTTTCCCGTCGTGGAGGGCGGCCATTGGTACCGATCGCAGCCCCATATCTGAGATAAAAGATAAATTGTTAATGCCTCGCGCTTGCAGGTCGGCATCGAGGGGGGCTACCATCATTTGATAAAGCTGCTGAGCAACAGGCAAATAACTTTTAGTATTGCGCTTTACCGGATTAGTAATTTCATTGCGAAATTTCTGAACTAAGGCGATGACTTGGGTGCGGGAGGTTTGGGGTATTCTCCGGCGAATCGGTTCGCCAGAAGCAGTTACCAGTATTAGTTCCAGTTCTTCGCTCTGTGGAATTTGCTGTTCTACCCGCAAGATGGGAGAACCGCTGTAGGATTGATCGACAACAGTATTACCTTTGGGTAAAAAAGTGATGTAGATCAGAGCTGGTTTAATGCCTGTGGATTTTTCAATGCTACTAAGCTTATTTTGAGCCTGTTCTAGGGTAGCGATCGCATTTGTCGATGGCAAATTTAGATAATTGACAAAATCCCTGGTCAATCTTTCTTCTATGGGAAAAATAACTGCGTCAAGGTTCCTTTGCCAATTAGAAATATTGATATTGGTGGGTGAAGGTAAATTTTGCTGTTGTAAGGCACAACAGGTATCTCATTGACTGAAACTACCGGAGGTGAGACTGTTGCTTGTGTTAGCGCTAATGTTTGGATGATGGGGGCGATCGGCCCTACATTGACTGGTGTTGGTGTTTGGATGGTGGGAGCGCTAGGCCCAATTGTTATGGGTGTTGGTGTTTGGATGGTGGGAGCGCTAGGCCCAATTGTTATGGGTGTTGGTGTTTGGATGGTGGGGGCGCTAGGTACAACACTGACGGGTGTTGGTGTTTGGATGGTGGGGGCGCTAGGCCCAATTGTTATGGGTGTTGGTGTTTGGATGATGGGAGCGATCGGCTCAACTGTGACAGGCGCGGGTGTTTGGATGATGGGAGCGATCGGCCCTACATTGACTGGTGTTGGTGTTTGGATGGTGGGGGCGTTAGGCTCAACTGTGACAGGCGCAGGTGCTGGCGCAGGTGTTGGTGCAGGAGTTAGTGCTGGTGCAGGTGCAGGAGTTGGTGTTGGTGCAGGAGTTAGTGCTGGTGCAGGTACTGGCGCAGGTGTTGGTGCAGGTACAACAGTGACGGTTTCTGGTGCTGGCGCGGGAGTTGGCGCGGGAGTTGGTGCAGGTACAACAGTGACGGTTTCTGGTGCTGGTGCTGGTGCTGGAGTTGGTGCTGGTGCTGGTGCTGGAGTTGGTGCTGGAGTTGGTGCTGGTGCTGGAGTTGGTGCTGGTGCTGGAGTTGGTGCTGGTGCTGGTGCTGGTGTTGGTGCTGGAGTTGGTGCTGGTGCTGGAGTTAGTGCTGGTGCTGGTACAACAGTGACGGGTGCAGGCGCTGGTGTAGGTGCTGGTGTAGGTGTAGGTGCAGGAGTTGGCGCTGGCGCTGGCGCAGGTGTAGGTGCAGGTGCAGGAGTTGGTGTAGGTGCAGGAGTTGGTGTAGGTGCAGGAGTTGGTGTAGGTGCAGGAGTTGGCGCTGGTGTAGGTGCTGGTGTAGGTGCTGGAGTTGGCGCTGGTGTAGGTGCTGGAGTTGGCGCAGGAGTTGGCGCAGGAGTTGGTGTCGGCGAAATAACAGAAGTAGTAATGTTAATTCGTGTCGGCTGTACGATCTGAGGGCCAGGGCTGCTGTAACTTCCGTTAGCAATGACATTTCCCTTAGAAGGTCCCCCCGTAGCAATGATGCCAGCGGTACCATTGACTCGGTTATAGTCCGGGCCGACGGTGAACAGAGTGCTAGAGGCTCCCCCACCGTGCCGAATTGTGATATCCCCAGCGTTAGCACTGGTGCTTGTGGAAGCGGAAAGGCTGCAACCGCGCGCGCAGTTGGGTTGTGAGTTGAAAGTGCCTGTGGCTCGGAAATAACGGCCGGCGGTAAGGTCAATATTTCCTCCGGCTGTTGGGCCTTCGGTGTTGATGGAGGTGACTTGAATATCGTTGCGGGCGCTGAGGGTGACTGAGCCGCCTTGTTTGTCTTGTGAATGGGCGTCTATGTTCCCTGTTTGAATGCTTAACTCTGCTGCAATGGTAATGTTTGCGCCGTTGCCGTTTTTGTCGGTGGAGGCGGAATTGATGTTGCCTGTCTCTACTTTTCCTGTACGGCTGGTGACGGTGATTTTGCCGCCACTGCTGTTGCTGGAGTTGGAGTCGAGATTGCCAGTCTGAATGTCGGCCTTGGCTTCGAGCCCGATCGCACTTGCTTGGGAACTCGTCAAATTGCCCGTTGTCAGGTTGTTGGCTGCTTGCACGGCGATCGCCCCAGCATTTATACCTTGTACAGCCACATCGCCCCCTGCTACTACTTGGTTGGAGGCTGTGAGTACCACTTGACCACTGGCATTAACTCGGACTCCTGTAGCGTTCGCCGGGCCGATGCCTGTGAGCAATTGTGGTAAGGATGCGATCGGCAATATTGAAGTTGCTGGCCCTGTTCCTGATGCTGGCTGGATTTCCAAACTGAGTAAATTGCCTTGCTGGGTCAGACGAACTAGATTTTGCCCAGGCACCGAGGCTATAGTAATTTGACCGTTTGGGGCCGACACAGTGCCAGTGCTGACCACCGTGCCGCCTAGCAAGGTTAAGTTTTGGCCTGACTTAACTGCTAAGTCAGCCGTGTTGATGATTGCTCCTGGTTGACCCGTGGCGAAGGTGAAAGAGTTGGGTGTCCCTGTGAGGGATGTGTAATTGTTTGTGCCTGTGGCGTTAAAAGAATTAGAACCAAATCCAATGGATGTGGCCGTGGTTGCAGTGAAAGCCGCCGGCACGTTTAAGCTGGCATTGTTGCCGAAGATAATCCCGGAGGGGTTCATCAACAACAGATTAGAATTGCCACCTGTCACTTGAATT
>RDXB01000045.1 GCA_004292515.1 Oscillatoriales cyanobacterium | reverse complement strand
CCCGGCCAAACGATCGCCCCGGGCCAGTGGCTGGGCAACGAACCGATCGCCCCCACCCAACCTCAACCTGCGATCGCCTCGCCCGGTCAACCCACCGCCGCCACGCTGAACGGTACGCCAACCAACAAGCCTGACGAGCACAAGAGCGCGCCCCCAGCCGCACCCGCTGCGACCGCGTCCTCCAGTGCCATCCCTTCGCCCTGGGATGAAGACGACGAAGAGCGCCAGGATACGGGTCGCCGCTACAGTAAAGCCTTCACGGGCGGGTATTTTCCGCCAGCCACCCCAGCCACACCGCCCCTCCCGGATCCGGTCCCCTACCAAGCACCACCGGGGTTGAGTCCGCATCTCAGTCCGATCCAGCCCCGCCCCATTGCTACGCCGGCCGTTCCGGCTGCTGTTCCGCTGAATCCCGGAGATGCCGGGGCGATCGTGACTCAAACCACTGATCACCACATTGTGGAACAAACGGTGGAGGTCTATGGACGAATGCATGTGAATCGGTTGCTGTCGATGATGTTTCCGTACCAGCAATCCTTGAATCAGGCGGCAGATCAATCGGCCCAGAACGGTGCAGGGACTCTCAACGGATCGGCTCCCCACGAGCATGATGAGTAGGACTGCGTGATGAATGGTCAGTAATGAATGGTCAGTAATGATGAGTTACGTGCTGAGGGGTCTAGACCATGCCAAACCATTTGCCAGATCATTTGCTAGACCATTCGCCAGATCATTGAATGACCAAAGGCATTGATGAGCCGTCATGGGGTCTTTTGCGAATGTCGGGTGAGTGCGATCGCCCTAGGGGTTTTGCCAAATCCCTTGCCGGTATTGGGTATTTGGTATTGGAACATCGCCTCACGCCCCAAAACCGGTCTTTGATCAACCGGTCTAAGATAACCGGCCTAAGATAAAAAGACGGCCCACACAACGGCCCACGCCATCATCCGAGCAACCGTTTTAGTCCTCTTCCTCGTTTCCCCCCGCTGCGATGACCGCTGCAACTCCCGCTAATCAATCTGCCCTGGGCATGGTCTCGACCCGCAGCTTTCCGGCGATCGTCGGCACGGCAGACATGATGCTGAAGTCTTCAGGGGTGACTTTGGTAGGTTTTGAAAAAACTGGCAGCGGTCATTGCACGGCGATCGTGCGGGGCAACATTGCCGATGTCCGCATTGCGGTGGAAGCCGGTGCTGAAACGGCTCAACAGTTCGGGCAACTGATGGGCAAAACCGTGATTCCGCGCCCAATGCCCAACCTCGACGCGGTGTTGCCGATTCAGCCACCCAGTTGGGAGGCGATCGCCGAGATGCCCCGCAGCCCCTTTGCCAACCAAGCCGTTGGATTGCTGGAGACGATCGGGTTTCCAGCGATGGTGGGGGCGGCCGATGCCATGTTGAAGGCGGCGGATGTGCGGCTGGCAGCCTATGAAACGATCGGGGATGGTCTTTGCACGGCGATCGTGCGGGGGTCGGTGGCCGATGTGGGTATGGCGATCCAAGTGGGCATGGCCGAAGCCGAGCGGATTGGCCAGCTCCACGCAGTGATGGTGATTCCGCGCGCCCTTGAAGATTTGGAACGGGCCTTGCCGTTGGCAGAGCATTGGCAAGCGAGGGTGGAAGCTCGCCGGGCCATTCCGATCGAACTGCGGCAAGTCGATCGCAAAGTCATGCAGCCTGTGGCCTTGCCGGAGTTGCAGCGGTTGGAACCGGTGGAAGTGCCGATCCGTGAACCGCAGCAGCTTGAGCGCTTTGAAGAACGACTCTAGGGCTTGAGGCAGATCACAAGTCAGCAATCAGATTATTGGTCAGGTTATCAATCAAGTCCTCAATCAGGTTATCAATACAAGTCCTCAATCAGGAATTCCCCTTGGCTGGCTTTTTGGGTGATCGCCCCTGACTGGAGCCGGGCCAGAGTCGATTGAACTGCTGAATCAGCGACAATGCCCAGGTCACTCGCTGGAAGCTAGCGGCCAGGCCAGGTTCCCAGTTGCGATAGTTTTGGCGAAAGCCGTGGATACCGTGCTGACCGATCGCAATGTTTTCGGGTGCCTGCCCCAAAATGGCATGGGTGCTGCGCGCGGCCGACTCCATCCCTTGGGCAACTCCCTGCAAGGCGCGACGCAAGTTCCACAGTTGCACCGCCAGCCACAGCAACCCGATTGATAGCAGGCTATTGATTGCTAACACCACGATTGTGCCAAGGGGGAGCGATTTCGCCATGAATAGGGAGCAGTTCTAGGTTGAGCTTGAGCATTGCCGAGGATAACTTAGCCGATCGACTGCCCGATCACCCGATTGCCTAGCAGCATTTTTTGATTCAGGGTGGCGTAAACCAGTTGTCGAAAGTAGCTGATGGGTTTGAGTTGGAGCCGATCGCGTGTGGTCACCAACACCACTTCCCGTTCGATCGTCGGTTCCGCCAAGGGCAACACTCGTAAGTCTCGATCGTGACGCGCTTCCATCACCGCCGACTCCGGCAACAGGGCCACGCACTTGCCCTGGCGCACCACGCCCCGAAATGCATCGAGTGTATTCAGTTCCAACGCCACCCGAAGGGTCAGCCCCTGGCGAGCAAATTGCTCTTGTACAAGGCGCTGCATCCCATAGCCATCCTTGAACACCACATGGGGATGCGCGCCTAAATCGCCCCAAGACACGCGATCGCACCCAGCCAAGGGATGGGCACTGCCCACTAGGGCCACCACTGGCTCGGTGTAGAGCGAATCCACCACCCAGTCTGCATTGTTGGTTAGAAAGCGATTGTTCATCACCACAGCCACATCCACTAGCCCATCGCGCAGCACTTTCAGCGATCGATCGCTCCCCAAGGCTGTAACGCGCAATTGTATCTCTGGATAGGTCTGGATAAATTCTTGCAGGATGGCCGGGAGCTGGTAGGCACAAACCGAATGGATCGCCGCCACACATAGTTCTGGCTGTTGGCCTTCGCGCAGGGAGGAAATAGCCGTGGTGGCTGCGTCCCATTCTTGAAGCATTCGCCTTGCGTGGGGCAGCAAGCGATCGCCCGCCAGGGTCAGTTGTGCCGGATTGCTACGACGAACCAAGGTCAACCCCAAAACAGCTTCGAGGGCCTGAAGCTGGCGGCTAATGGTTGATTGCGTCACGCCACAGCGCTTGGCTGCCGTCTGAAAGCTGCCGCCATCGGCAATGGCGATGAATGCTTCTAATTGCTCCAAGCGCATGGGGGTCAACCAAAAGTCAGGGACGCGCCAGGGCGTACCAGAGGATTCGCAAGCGGATTCGCCAAACGACAAAAACTGCAAAGCAGGCAACGTTTTACCGCAATTTTTGGTGTCTTGGGCGATCGCTCCGAACATTTCGAGCACAACCAAGCAATGGATTGCAGCAGGAGATCCCAGGACTGGGCCAGTGTCCGTGGCCTAGGAGGTGTCATCATTTCCTAGCCTGGGAGGGTTTTAGGCTAGTCGAACAGCCCCTCGCCCTTTCTGAGAGCAGGTTTGGGGCAAGGGCAACCCGGTTGCACCTAGGGAATGCATTCCTTAAGTTGAAGCTGGTGCCTGGATCATTCCCCCAAAATTGGTGCTGATGCCCTATGCAACGCTGATGCCCTATGCAACGCTGAAAGGGTGATCGGGTAGGATTTCAACGAAGACAAGATCAATACAATTTGGGGGCATGAATCCAGCGTGATCCAAGCCATTATTCTGGCCGGTGGCGCAAGTCGTCGGATGGGACGGGATAAAGCGCTGTTGTCTTGGGATGGCCAGCCCATCATTGATCGCGTCTGCCGGGTGGCGGCTGCGGTGACCCAAACGCCACCGGCCGTGCTGTGCCCCTGGCCCGATCGCTATCGAATGAGTGTCACAAGCACGCCAGTCCATTGGTGGACCGAATCGGCGGCGGGGCAAGGCCCCTTGGCAGCCGCGCTAGAGGCGATCGCGCAATATCAGCAAACCCTAGCTCCAGAGCAGCCCTCAGTGCGTTGGCTGTGGCTGTTGGCCTGCGATTTGCCCTGCCTAGATGAAACCGTTTGTCGAAGTTGGCTCGATCGCCGAGCGGCCCTAAGCACAACGCACTTAGCCCTTGTGCCGCGTCATGATGCTTACTGGGAGCCACTTTGTGGTCTCTATCGGCCAGACATTGCCCCCGACTTAGCCCACTGCTTGGCGCGAGGCCAGCGATCGTTTCAACCCTTGCTCGATCGCTTGGCCCAAGCAGGCAGCCTGATCAGCATTCCCCTCAGCGATGCCGAAGCCGCAATCCTGCATAACTGCAACAGCCCTGAAGATTTGCAAGATTGACATCCTCCCCGTTCTAAAGGAGCGGGGATTCCGGCCCTAAGCAAACAACCGAAGTTGCTCGACTAGACCACGGGTTGACGCTTCATCGGCTGCTACCAGCGAACTGGATTGACACTGGCCTCCACGTCCGTTTTGAGTCTCGGACTGTCCGCCCGCGACTTGGATATTAATCGCTGCATTGATGTCGCGTTCGAGTAGCGTCTCCGAAGGAGAATCATGGGTTGCACCGCAGTACAGACAAGTCCAATCACGCACATCAAGGGGTGGTAGTGCCTGTGAGATGATGTTTTTTGGAAAAAGACTGCTTACACTGTAAGGCTTTCACCCGTTCATCATTACTGAATTACGGCACTACCCCCTTTTCTTTTGGTGAATGATGGCTTTTCTAGGCGAACTGCGTACCATTGCAAAAATGCGTCGGGGCCTAAATCTAGCTCGCAAGCTTGGTCGATGAGGGATTGCACGCGATCGGTGGTGGTGTCCAAGCGTTGCAAATCCTGTGGTAGCCGATCGCCCAAAGATTCCACCACACCGGTCAGCTTGTCGCGCAACTCTTCCACCGACAGAATCACTTCGGGCTGATTGGTTTCTAGCACCACAAAATATCCATTCTCTTGATACAGCATTGCATCAGCCATTGATCGCTTTCTCCTATTTTGAAAAACTGTCTGTAAATGACCCAAAAGTACAGAGGGCGCACGACGGTGCGCCCCTACTGATCATCCCGAAACTCTGGGAGCAAGGGGCTGAAGTCCCTTATCTGGTGTTGGTTTGGATTGGTGATGAAGCCTAGATGCCGGCGTGACCCATGGCCAAACCAGCCACCAACATACCCAACACCAAAAAAGGCTGGGCGCTGGCTTGATATTTCACATCATTCTTGAGCGGATCACGTAGGAAATACATATCCTGAAACACGATTTGCGGAATGATCAACAAACCCAAGATCGAAGCGTACAAATTTTCATGGAGGCTGACTAAATAGCTTGCAATACCGATTTGGAATGCATCAATCATGGCTACACAAATCCAAGCGGCTGTGCCGATGCCAAACATGACGGGTAGCGATTTTAGCCCTAGGGTGCGATCGCCCTCCACGCTTTTAAAGTCGTTGACGATCGCAATTCCCAAGCCTGCCAAGCTATAGATCAGCGTCACCACTGCCACCGTCGGTGTGAGGGTGCCAAACAGCGCTTGGCCCGCCCACCAAGGCAGGGCGATATAGCTCGCGCCGAGGGCATAGTTACCGAGCCAGCCGTTTTGCTTCAGCTTCAGGGGCGGTGCGGAATAGATATAGGAGACGATCGAACCGCCAACCGCTAAGGCCGTGATGATCGGGAATTCGTGACCCGCCCAGCGATCGAGAATGTAGGCCACGCCGATGCCACCGAACAGCAGCACCAAAATTTGCGTCACCACCTGCGGAATCGAAATCGCGCCGGAGGGAATGGGGCGGTAGGGTTCGTTGATCGCGTCAATTTCCCGATCGTAGTAGTCGTTGATCGTTTGGGTATAGCCCGTCAGCAGCGGCCCCGACATCAACATACAAAGCGCCGATTTTAGGAAATTCTCTAGGCTCCATTCATAGTGCCCCGAGGAAGCCGCCCCGCAGACCACGCCCCAAATCAGAGGGATCCAGGTGATCGGCTTCATCAATTGCAGGCGAATTTTCCAAATATTGGTTTCACCGCTGGCGGCTCCCTTCATCCCCAGCATTTGCCGAGCTTTGGAGCCGCTGTCTTCAGCAGGGGTGGGCGTTTTGGTCGCCTCGGTGTTGGGTTCGGTAGTCATGGTTCGATCGATGGGTTGGATCTTGCTGGTCGTTGGGAGTCATGGTATCGCGTCTGCTCTCCCACGGGCCCGGCTGGTTGGGGTGCTCCGTTGTGGGTTCTTTGCCGGGGGGCGATCGCTCGCTATGGGATGCGGGGGTTAATCAACGGATCAAAATTTTGGGCGAGATGCGGTAGTCAATACACGCCGGTCAGCAATCATTGGCACAATGGGGGGCGATAACGATAGAGGATTGCGATCGTGGCTTTCACGCTGACGCTGTTGGGAAAAGGGGGATCGGGGCGATCGACCCTGGCGATCGCGGCGGCGATGGCCCTGGCCAGCCAAGGCAAGCGGGTGCTGCTGTTTGGGCAAGATGCTGGGCCCACCCTGGGCATGATGTTGGGGACGGGGGCGATCGGCTCAGATCCCCAGGAGATCAGCTCCAACCTCTGGGCTGTGCAACCGGCCGCCACCACCCTGCTGGAGCGTGGTTGGGATGAAATTAAGCGCCTAGAGTCGGAATATTTGCGCCAACCCTTTTTCCGCAATGTTTACGGCGAAGAGCTGGCCGTGTTGCCGGGGATGGATCGGGCGCTGGCGTTGAATGCCCTGCGGCAATACGAAGCTTTGGGCAATTACGACGCGATCGTCTATGACGGCAACAGCGATCGGGCAACACTGCTCACCATGGCGGCTCCCGAAGTCTTGTCCTGGTATGTGCGCCGGTTCCAAAAAGTGGTGACCGAGTCGGACTTTGCCAAGGCGATTTCGCCCTTTGTGCAGCCGATTTCTATGGCAGTGTTGAGCAGTGGCGGTATGTCGAGCGCTCCGTGGGAAGGCCCCTTGGGTGAGTTTCAGGACTTGCTCGATCGGGGGCGGAATGTGTTGGCCGATCCGCGCCGGGTGGCGGGCTGGCTGGTGGCCAACGGCGATGCGGTTTCGCAGGCCCTGGCTCAATACCTTTGGGGGAGCGCACAACAGGCGGGGCTGACCGTCGGTGGTTTGTTTTTGAATCGATTGCGCAATCCAGGGGCGATCGATGCTGATTTCAATCCCCTGACTGTGACGGAAATCCCTGAGCAACCTACCCTCCCAAATTGGGATGCCCTGATCCCGTTGATGCCAGATTTTGCCACCTTGGCCCAGCAGGCTCCCCGCCCGATCACCATCGACCTGGCAGCCCAACAGGTGAAGCTGTTCTTGCCGGGATTCACCAAGGGACAAATTCACCTCACCCAATCGGGGCCGGAGGTGACGATCGAGGCAGGCGAGCAGCGCCGCAATATCTTCTTGCCCCCCGCCTTGGCCGGGCGATCGGTGAAGGGGGCAAAATTCAGCGATCAGTATCTGATCATCTCTTTCTAAGCGTAGATTTCCAGCGCAGCACCGCGCACCCTGTTTTCAGGTTTTCCGCAGGGCTATCTGTTGGGTGGGTGTTGCTGTGCGATCGCGCTGGAATCCGGGTTTCAGGTGATGTGACCACAGCCTTGATCGTCATCGTCTTGATCGTCATCGCCTAGCTCGATCGCTCAGGCAGCAATCACCCCACAGGAGACGGCGTTGGGGCGATCGCCTGCTCGATGCGGTGTTGCCAATCCGCCGCGTCCGGCAACGTCAACACCACTTGGGCGTAGTGATGGCCCGACAGCACCAGCATCAGAAATTCCCCGCCCTGGTTGACCACATACCAAAACTCTCGGCCCCGAGGCGTGTAGTAGGTTCCTGCCTTCATCACACCGGGCAAAAACGTCCCCGGCGCTCGTAACTCCCGCCAGTCACTTGACGGCATTCCCAATCGCACGGCTTGAATTTGCGCCAAGGGCAATTCCAAATAAGTCGGCCAGTGAAAGGCCCACAGCTTTTCCCAGCCTTCCAAATCGATCCGCAATCGATCGTTCGCTAGGGTCATATACATTGTGATCTATCCCTATGCTTGCTCAAGATTTGCTAACAAAGCGCCAATGAAGCGATCTCCATTGTGGCGCAACCAATCTTGAACGGGGGACTTTCCCCACCACGCTCTGGCCCAACCCAACAGCAACCGGATCAGCAATTCCCCTTGGCTGCGATCGCCCCCACCCTGGCGATCGACAATTCCTGCCCCGTCCCAGCTCGATCCCCCCCAAATCCCCTTCAGATCCCCCCTAGATCCCCTTCAGATCCCGCCAGATCCCCTCAGATCCCGCCCGCCCAGGATCTGGTTACATTCACGACCTACCCCCGGTCGCACTTCGCCTTAAAATCTGCTAAAGCTTAAGCGAAACTTTAGCTCCCAGCCGTCGAACTTCTACAGTTCGATCGCTGTAGCCCGCTTATTAATTGCGCTCTAGGACAATTGCTATGACTCTCGGCTACGTCGCCCTCGTCCTGCACGCTCACCTGCCCTTCGTACGTCACCCCGAAAGTGACTACGTTCTAGAGGAAGAGTGGCTCTACGAAGCCATCACCGAAACCTACGTCCCCCTGTTACGCGCCTTTGAAGGACTCGAGCGCGATGGCGTAGATTTCAAAATCACCATGAGTATGACCCCGCCCTTGGTGTCCATGCTCCGCGACCCCCTCTTGCAAGATCGCTACGACCAGCACCTGGCCCAGTTGCAAGAACTCGTCGAGAAAGAATACATCCACAACGAATTCAACGGACACCTCCGCTACCTAGCCGAGCACTACATCACCGAATTTCGGGAAGTCCGCGAACTGTGGGAACGATACGATCGTGACCTCGTCACCGCCTTCAAAAAATTCCAAGACTCCGGCAACATCGACATCATCACCTGCGGGGCCACCCACGGCTACTTGCCCCTGATGAAGATGTATCCCCAAGCCGTCTGGGCCCAACTGAAAGTCGCCGTCGAGCACTACGAAGAAAACTTCGGCCGCGCCCCCAAAGGCATTTGGCTGCCCGAATGTGCCTACTACGAAGGCCTCGAACGGATGGTAGCCGATGCCGACCTGCGCTACTTTCTCACCGACGGCCACGGGATTTTATATGCCCGTCCCCGCCCCCGATTTGGCACCTATTCGCCCATCTTCACCGAAGCCGGGGTGGCCGCCTTTGGTCGCGACCACGAATCCTCGCAACAGGTTTGGTCTTCCGAAGTGGGCTACCCCGGCGCGGCTGAGTACCGAGAATTTTACAAAGACATCGGCTGGGAATCGGACTACGACTACATCAAGCCCTACATCATGCCCAACGGCCAGCGGAAGAATGTGGGCATCAAGTACCACAAAATCACCAGTCGGACGGCGGGCCTCTCGGACAAGGCGCTCTACGATCCCTACTGGGCGCGGGAAAAGGCGGCAGAACACGCTACCAACTTCATGTTCAACCGCAGCCAACAGGTTTCCTATCTGCATGGGCTGATGCAGCGCCCCCCGATCGTGGTGTCGCCCTACGATGCGGAGTTGTTTGGTCACTGGTGGTATGAGGGGCCTTGGTTCCTCGATTTCCTGTTCCGCAAGTCTTGGTTTGATCAAAAAACTTTCCAAATGACCCACCTGTCGGACTATTTGCAAAAACAGCCGACGCAACAGGTCTGTCGCCCGTCCCAATCGAGCTGGGGTTACAAGGGCTTCCACGAATATTGGCTGAACGACACGAATGCCTGGATCTATCCGCACTTGCACAAGGGGGCGGAACGGATGATTGAGCTGTCGAAGCTGGAGCCGGCCGATGAGCTGGAGTGGCGGGCGCTGAACCAGGCGGCGCGGGAGTTGCTGTTGGCGCAGTCGTCGGACTGGGCGTTCATCATGCGGACAGGAACGATGGTTCCCTACGCGGTGCGCCGGACGCGATCGCATATGATGCGGTTCACGAAGCTCTACGACGATATTCGCGCGGGCAAGGTGGACTCGGGCTGGCTGCAAAAGGTGGAGGCGATCGATAACATCTTCCCCAACGTGAACTACCGCGTTTACCGCCCGCTGTAATTCCTGCTTATAACCCCCAAGGGACAGTCTCCAATGGGGGTTGCGGTGCAGGGATCAGGGGCGATCGCAACCATAGAACTATCAAAGCAGTCTGCTCATTGAATTATTTTCTCTGTACCGTTACCCCTCGCTAGGTTTGTTGACTCAGCCAAACTCAATATTTTCTCAATACTTTGATTCTGTCTATTGGATTAACTCTGCAAATTACGATATTTTCTCTAGTCAAGAACTGGCGATTATTGATCGAATCTGTCAAGACTGTGATGGTAATTCTGCCAGCTTTTTATCAGGACTGAGCTATTAAGATCCTACTTAGTTGTATGCCCAAAAACTGTATGCCCAAAAACTAGATTTAATGTTTGTCATGTAGCCTTTACCTACAACGATTGGTATTTCAAGTAATTGGTACATCAAGTAGTAGATACGATGAAGCAGTTACTCGGTGGGCAGTGCCCGCCCTACGGACTATCAATCGCCGTGATTGCAATAGAGTGATTATCACCAATTGAAGCGGCGATCGAACCGCAAGTCGAGGCGATCGCGCTTGCGAGCATTACAACTGCGGCAAAGGGTCTGCAAATTACTGATGTCGTTTGATCCGCCAGCGGCGAGGGATTTGATGTGGTCAATTTCTAGGCGATCGCGGCTGCCACAACTTTGGCATTGGTGATTGTCGCGATCAAGCACATATTGTCGAACGGCTGGATCAATTTTAATCCGAGGCGTTTTTGCCATTACGATTCCTCCGCCAATCGCCGAATTTCATCTAACGGAGAATCAGCCGGTTCAATGCTGGCTTCAAGCAAGGGCAATTCCGCCGCTTCTGGTTCTGGCTCTGGTTCATCGGGATAAAACTCGATCGACAATCTCAACCGCCCTGACTGCCACCCCTTTTCTCCATATCGCAAAGCGTGCCCCTCGACACCTTCATCAGTGAACCATTGTTGCCGATTATCATCCCAATAGAAAGGAACATCACGGCTGCTATCAGAATAAGCCTTTAGATATCTGGAGAGACCCAGTATAAATTCTGAAACTGTGCAAGTATTGTGGCGTACAGCAATATTGTGTTTGTGATTTGCTGAAATCACCTCTTCTGGTTCTAGAGGCAAGAATCTTTTTTCCATAGCCGTCACCGAAATTACTTTTACATTGTTGAGTTAACTGTTTGCCAAACGCTGAAGTTCACTGAGAGATTTATCCAGCTCATCATTTGGTGACAACTCTTCTTCTACTGGTTCATCTGGCTCAAACAATAACATCAATCGCAATCGGCCTGGCTGCCACTCAGGGACACCCAGAAACAATGCTTCACACCTGACTCCCTCTTCCGAGGTCAAAGCATTCAAATTCCTGCCAAGATGATTCTCAATAACTGCCTGTATTTCTGAGATTCGGTTGGTTGGGCCATTGAGATCGTAAACAGGGTCTTCTAGCGTCACTACTTCATTAGGTAAAATTTGGTACATTTTTGATAGATCCATAATTTTCTGTATCTTCACATGAAACTACTACAGCAGTTAACTTCCTGCCAAGCGACGAATTTCATCCAATGTTGATTCTGAATCGTCAGAATTAGATGAATCTGGTTCAAACTGAAGAACAATCTTCAAGCGCCCTGCTTCCCAGCTCCTTGCACCAAACTGTAATGCTTGGCACTCCAGACCCTCTTCTGAGAAAAGGGCCTGGATTTCATGAGCAGATTTTGATCTAAAGAGCTGAATCAATTCTTGGATTTGACAAGTGGGATGTTGAATATAATAACCAGGCTTGATATTGATCACTTCATCAGGAAGCAGTTCGCGCATTTCAGAATTAGCCATAGATTTTGAAAACTCCTTGAGTTGGCTTTCTGTAAGTCAGCACTATCATTGTAGTATCAGTTTTCATTATGAAATGCTGCTCAAGCCTAGAATTGCACTGAGTTATTCGCCAGCGAGTTTACGGAGTTGATCTAGGGATGAATCGGGAGTTTCAGCACTCACAGATTCATCGACTTGATCAGGATCAAGCTCAAACTCTAAGAAAAAACGTACCTTGCCAGAGAGCCATTGTTTTTGTCCGGGACGCAAAACACGACAAGGAAACCCATCAGCAAAAGCCGCTTGCTCCTGCTCCTCATCATAGGCTTCCTCCAAGCTAGCAGTCATCTGACTGACTAAGCAAATAGGCACTTCTACAAAAGGTAAATCACCATCATCGGAGCGAATCACATCATCTGCATCTAGCCGATAAATTAGAGGCTCAGTCATGAGTCAAAATCCTAATCGCGAGGGTTTATAGCAAGTGGTTATAACAAGGGGCTTAAGCCCCTTGCTGCCCTAAATTCAGGGTCATTTTAGATTGCGCCTTCCACGATCGGGAGTTGATAGCGATCGCACCCCATCGATTGTAAACAAGCGTCGATCGCCTCAACCGATTGATTGTAAGTCGTGATTTTGGCTTGCAATTCGGCTTGTTCCTCTGCCAGTTGCAGCAATTGTTCTTGCGCTTCCTTCTCGATCGTTTTCTCCAAATGATTTCGTGCGATCGTATATTGCTGCAAAATCACCTCTTCGTACTCCCCCGCCACAGGCAACAATTGCGACTTCAGGGTTTGACTGACAGCCTGGCGAAAGGTGCTAGTGACTGTGCGTTTCACCTTGGGCGAGAAATCGAGTTCTAGTAATTGGCGAATGGCAGGTTCTGCTTCCACCATGGGCATAAAGTCATAGCCCACAGAAGTTTGGCGCAACACTTCCCGAAATTGATAGATCGAGGCGGTTCCTTCTTGATAGAAATCGGGACTTTCGCGCACATAGCGATCGCACTCGGTACTGGCTTCACTGCGCAGGGCCAACTGTACCGATTGCTCGATCGCCTGCAATCGTTCTTCTAGCCCCGCATCATCTCCCACCAAACGGCAGAGTTCCCGATAGTAATCCTGGTGGCGAATCCGATCCATCAACAGCGAAAATAGCCGCCGAATCACCCGCTCAATTTCCGTGGTCAGTACTTCTTCTAGCTCGTTAGCCAGGTAATAAAACGCCTCAACCAAGATCGCCAACAACGGCGCAGTAGAATTACGTGGGTGCGCCAAGGTCGCCCGTTGATAGGCCTGCTTCACCGAAAAACCATTGAGCAATTCACCCATTCGGCCTTGCATCCGCACTTGCAGATTCCGAAAGTCATCCTCAAAACTGACACATTGATTAGTGACAATTTCGTTGACTTCTTGCTTGAGATGATTGGCAAAACTCTCGGCTAATCGTTTCAGGTCTGTGTTCAGTCGATCGAGCCGATTGCTTTTAATTCCCTCTAGCTCCGTGGGTTGGCTGTCTAGCTCTCGATAGCGATCGCCATACAAACGACGCAAGGCCAAACAAATCGGCTGTAAATCATTGGCCAAAGTTGAGAAAAGCTGAGGGCGTTTCTCTTCCGTTAGGTAACGAGTAATTCCTTCCCGAAAGGATTCAATTCCACTGTCATGAATGAGCTGATTGACCAGCGGCGACCCATATTCACTCAAAATCCGAACATAGTTTTCATTTTGGCTTTCGTAGTTGTTCACCGAAATCCGAAACCGACTGGCCGGCAGCTTGCTGGAACTGGAACAGTAGCGGTTAAACTCGTAGACAAACTGTGGTGTGTCCTCGGCAATTTCTGATCCTTTGACACTGCTAGCAAAAATGCTATCTAGCCCAAAGCGATCGCCCAGATTTGTATCTCGCAACTGGCTACCATAAAACCCCAGCAAGCCACTGGTTTTGTAGAGTCGTTGACCATCGCGGAACTGACTAGCAATTAGCGACTCTAGCCGCTGCCGCAACTGCACGTTGTACCAGGTTTCATCAATTCGATTAAAAACAAAAAAGACCCGATCGCGAATCCCCGAATTACTCCGCATAGCTTCTAGGAGTTCGGTTTCTTCTTTGGTCATGTCACCTGCGGCCGCTGGTTTCAAGACTGCCACCACCGCAGAGGTATCCTCATTGGCAATTTTGTTGTAGGTGAGGGCGGCATCTTTCTTCACAGGGGCATCAATCCCTGGCAAATCCACTAGCACATTGCCATCTTCTAACAAGGGATGGCAGCAGTAATATTCCACTCGCTTGAGCACGGCGCTGTTGCTACCCCGTCGGGCATAGGCCGCAGCATCTTTGAGGTTGGTGAAGTTAAATTGCTCCATCGAGTAGGTTTGATTGAGGGTGGGATGAATCCGATCGCGATTGGCCCACCATCCTTCAATGAGCAATTTCAGTGCTTTGGCTTGTTTCGCCCGCTCCGACTTGGATTCACCACCTTCTTTTTCAACCATCTTTTCGCAGGCAGTCAAAATCGTGGAAACGGTTTCTTCACGGTTTAAATCGATCACCGAGGAAACCCCCAATCGTTCTAACAAAACCTGCACTTCTTCATGGATTTCAGCCGCGCTGGCAAAGGTCAAGACGACTCGTTCGCGATCGCTCGGCGCGTAGGCGATATAGCACTCAATACCCGTGGCGTGACCTTCGGCGCTGTAGAGCAACTCTCGACCCAGCAAGGCATTAATCAACATCGATTTACCAGCGCTGAAAGCACCCACAAAGGCGACTTCAAAAGTGGGAGCGATCGCCTTGCGCAGAGAAGTATTGACCGATGTAATATCTTGATTCCTGAGGGTAGGCTCCTGCTCAACCAGACTCACAATTGCTTCGACGGATTCCTGTAGATTCTGACAAGCTGCGATCTGAGTGCTGTCCAGTTGAGCCATAAGATTTCAAGCCAATTGGGATTGGTTCAAACAATTGAGAGGTGACTAGCAAGCACAAAAGCTGTTTGTGAGTCAGCATTTGTTCTCGCAAGTGACTTAGATCAGAATAGCGCAAAACTATACGGGTCTTATTTGCGAAGTTCTGTGAAATTTTATTTGTGAAGTTCAGCTAAAGGATTGAATTTTGAGTGACTTTATTGAGTTGATGGATACCAATAGCTGTCAAATCAGCAGAATTTCGCCTGCTAGGTTCTGTCTGTCATCCCAATTGCTCGGAATCAAAAGCCGATCACTGATTTGATCGCCCACGCCTTGGCCCGATCGCCCAGGAGCGTCGCCGCCACACCGACACCATCAACCCCACACAAATCAGGCAATAGGTGCTCGTCCAGGCGCTCTGCAACAGCAGAAAGGTCAGGGTCGGATCGGGTAATTGCTCGCCCACCGTGCTGCCCACCGCCAACCCGATCGCCCAGCCGATCGCCAACTGCACCGATCGCTTGGCCGCCACAAATTCCCGATCGTCCAACGAGGGCGATCGCCTCAAGGCCAGCAGGGCCGGCAACCAACCGACGATCGGTGCGTAGTAGAGATAGAGCCGCAGCCGGGAGCCGATCGGGTCAAGATCCCGATCGCGCACCCCCAACTGAGTCTGATCCCCCAGGGACGGCAGATCCTCGGGTGGCGGTTGCATCTATCTGGCTCCCACAGTCCACCAAGCCAGGGCATACTCATCGCTCTGGTCCACGGCTGTTTCTTTCAAAGCCACCCGCACCCGGTAGCGACCCGTTTTGGGCACTTCGCAAAATACATGTTCCACGCTGTCCACAGAGCTAATTGATCGGCAGGGGTTGGTTGTGGTGGCCACGGTTTCCCCTTCCGGGATTAGGTACAGATCAAAATCACTCAGACCTTTGCTCACAAAACCCTCACCCCGATCGAACTTGCCATTGTTATTGCGATCGAGCAAGTCCACATGGCGGCTCCAAGCCAGGGTCAGGGCCGCAAAGCTTCCCCCTTGCAGCGGTTGGGCGATCGGGTAGTCGTGAAACGCCGGTTGGTCATCTTTCAGAGTCAAGGATTGAAACGCCCAACCCACCAAGGGCACAGCCTCATCCGGCCGCCATTGACCCGGTGCAAACTGTTGATAGGCCCGGTAGGCATTCAGTTGGCCCGCCCCGATTTGCTCATCCAGCGGAATCGTCGGATCGCTGAGGGCATCGGAATCTAGCCAAGTTTTCTCATCTTCGCGCCACACATCCCGCGTCATCCCCAGCCGTTTGCCATCGCCCGCATCCTGTACCTTGTCCGCAGCGTTCATTAACACCGCTTTCATCACTTGGTGGCGGCGGGCATCCTTCGTCCAGTGCGGTTGCTGGGCGGCCAGTTGTCGATCGCCCCACTCTTGCAGCAGAGCCACCGCCGCCGTCACATGGGGCGTGGCAAAGCTAGTACCGCTGGCATAGCTGATTTGACCACCCAGCTCATAGAGCGCCACATCAGACCCCGGAGCCACCAGCCCGATCGAGCGGCGCAGACCCGCATTGCTTTCCACACCGACCAAATGCCGCCCCACACCCGTGACCACATTCCCCAGGTTGGCAAAATCCAACTTCGAGAACAGTCCTTTGAACCGACGGGTGAAGGCCACATTGATGCCATTGAAGGTATCAGTTGGAATCGAAATTCCCCCGCCACCTTGGTTCCCAGCAATCAGATACAGCACTTCATGGGTGCGGGCTGACCAGTCCACGCACAGGGTCAGCAGGGAGTTGCCGTCCAGGGTGGCACTGAGGCGATCGTCCTGGCTCAGGGGTTCACCAAAGCTGTAGTTAATGGCGCGTACATCCCCGTTGTTTTGCAGAGCGACTTGCTGGCTAGCAATGCACTCGGCCACCTGGCCGTTGCCCTCCGATGGCCCTGTGGCGGCCGCATAGAGCCGCGCATTGGGCGCTACGCCGCTGGCAAACTTGCCGGGCCGACCAATCATCACGCCGGCCACACTGTGGGCATGGCCATCGATATGTTCATCGGAGTTAACGGGCGCTTCTAGGACAAACAAACCCGCCGGCGTGAAGTTATTGGCGTTGGCCACGGACTTGTCGAGGCCAAAGCGGCCGGGGCGGCCAATTTCTACTTGGCCGATGCCGATTTTGCGGCCCGTGAGGTTGTAGGGGGGTTGGTGCAGGCGATCGGAGTCGATGCCGCCGGGGCCGGTGGAGCTGGGCAACCGCAGTCGGGGCAGGGTGGCGCTGGCGGCGGTGGCGATCGAACAGCCGATCGCCCCTAACAACACCCAGCGCCCACAGTGGGCGAGCAGATGGCGCAGGCGATCAAATTGGGGGGAAAACGAGTGGCGCGATCGACCCATAACTCCTCACTGCTAGCGGATGGAAGCTGACTGACTTGGCGAACTCAGCGGGATGGCGAGTCGCTGATTTCTGGGTTGTAGCGCGATCGCTCGTCAAGAAACCCTGAAAAACCCGCAATTTTTAACAAAAATTGTTCACATTCTGTTAAAACAAATACAATTTCTACCCTTGCCCGCCCCCTGAGGACGCACCCACCATGAGCCAAAAGCCCATCGTCGTCGCCCCTTCCATTCTATCCGCCGATTTCAGCCGCCTAGGTGAAGAAATTCGGGCCGTAGATGCTGCCGGTGCTGATTGGATTCACGTCGATGTCATGGACGGTCGCTTCGTGCCCAACATCACGATCGGCCCGCTGATCGTTGAAGCGGTGCGCCCTCACACCCAAAAGCCCCTCGACGTGCACTTAATGATCGTCGAACCCGAAAAATATGTGGAGGCCTTCGCCAAGGCCGGCGCAGACCACATCACCGTCCACGCGGAGCACAACGCCTCGCCCCACCTGCACCGCACCCTGGCCCAAATCAAGGAAGCGGGCGCGAAGGCCGGCGTGGTGTTGAACCCTTCGACTCCGCTGGAGCTGATTGAATACACGCTGGAACTGTGCGACCTGGTGTTGATCATGAGCGTTAACCCCGGCTTCGGCGGCCAGAAGTTCATCCCCGGTGTGTTGCCGAAGATTCGCAAGCTGCGTCAAATGTGCGATGAGCGCGGCCTCGATCCGTGGATTGAGGTGGATGGTGGCCTGAAGGTAGACAACACCTGGCAAGTGATCGAAGCGGGTGCAAATGCGATCGTTGCCGGTTCGGCCGTGTTCAACGCGCCGGATTACGCAACGGCGATCGAAGGGATTCGCAACAGCAAGAACCCGAACGCCCGCGAATTGGCCGCTGTCTAACTTGGCCGCTGTCTAACATCGGTGCTTGTCTGACCGGGGCGATCGCCGCCTGATCCATTGCGGATTGGCGATCGCCCTGCCCACTCTTTTGAAATGCTGGAATACTCAGCGGGGGCGATCGCGCGATCGTCCCCGTTTTTGTTGGATTTTGGGTCGGGTGTAGATCTGAAATGATCGATTTTCCTTGCCCCAATCATCGTAACAAGGGGCTTAAGCCCCTTGCTGCCCACGATCTCCTCACGGTGGAGTCAGGGTGGCGGGCGATTTGACGATAGCCCCTAGCGAGGGTGGCTACAGAGCCATGCGGGTTTCGATCGCCCAGCGAGCCAGCTCCGTGCGATTGCTCAGGCCCGTCTTGCTCAACATATTGCTGACGTGGCTTTCCACCGTCCGCTGGCTGACGCTCATCATCTCGGCAATTTCCCGGTTGGCCATGCCGCGCGCCACCAACTGCACCACCCGCAATTCCGTGGGGGTCAGCTCCACGTCCTTGGGCACTTTGAACTTGGGAGAGCGATCGCCCTTGGCTTGGTAGCGAATCAGCCGCGAAGCCTGCTTGAGTGACGATTCCACCTGGGCCACCAGCTCTTCGGGTTCAAAGGGCTTGGTCATGTAGATATCTGCCCCAGTGGTGAGGCCTTTGATCCGATCCTGACTCTGACCCTTAGCCGACAGCAACAGCACTGGAATCCAGTTGGTGCGCGGATCTTGGCGCACGGACTTGACCAAGGTGTAGCCATCCATTTCCGGCATCATCACATCGCAAATAATCATGTCGGGAATGTCGCGATCGAGCTGATCGAGCGCTTCCCGACCATTGCTGGCCGGAATCACCACATAGCCGTGAAATTCCAAATAGTCCTTCACCAACAACGTCATTTGCGGATCGTCGTCGATGAAGAGAATGCGCTTTTGAATACCGAGGTTGCTTCTTCTCATGGGAAGAGATGCCAAAGGAGTCGAAAGACCCGAGCAAACAGAGGCCCAATCAGGGAGTCTCGTCTGAGCCTTGGGCGAGGATTGGCGGGTTATTTTTCCGCGAATTTACAGAATCGCTGATGGGCGATCGCTGACGGATCAAAAACGACACCAATGCGGCAAAAGGTCAAAAGCCAAGACTTTTGGAGTCAAGCCTATGAAAACTGGGGGGTGAGAAACTTGTTTATTAGTGTATGCCAAGCTTGGTGTTCAGTGCTACCAGGTTAATCCTCGAAAAAATACGGATAGACTGTGCCAGTCGTTGGTTTGAGCCGGTTTTCGACTCCGGGCGATCGCTCCCAGTTGGCGATCGCGCTGATCTAGGGCGATCGCCCCCAAATTACGGGCTAGTTACGGTGGGGCTGCTCGTTGCGATCGGCAGCGATCGTTCATAGAAGGCAAGGCTTTCGACCACCTGACCCCCGATCAAATGGGTTTGGATAATTTGCTCGATCGCCTCAGGATTCACCCGTCGATACCACACACCTTCGGGGTACACCAGCAGGATTGGCCCCTCCGTACAAACCCGGAGGCAATTAGCCTTGGTTCGAAACACCACCGTCGGTAAATCTGCGCCCGTGATCGCCCCGCCCGAGCCATCGAGACCCAGCTCCCGCAGCCGCCGCTTTAAATAATCCCAAGCCACCAAACTCGCCTCCTTGTCGCAACAGAGGGGCTTGGTTTGGTCGGCACACAAAAACACATGGCGCACGATCCGATCGATCCCCAAGGTACGCACCACCGGCAGCAGCGATCGCGCCTCGGTGGTTGAGCAGGAGGATTCGATCGCCCCTGTATCTGCCCTCATATCCCCTGCCCCCATATCTAGAAACACTTCGCCCGTGTTTAGGGGTGAGTTGGTTGATTCGATCGTCATGGTTTGGCGTTCTCCTGGCAATGCAACACCTGTTTATCTCAACACCTGCGAATCTCAAAACCGTTGCTGTCCCGCCAGACTCCGGTTCAACGTCCAAGGATTCGCTCCAAACGGTTCATCCCACACAATTCAACAATCAAAACCCAACACTTAGCCTTCAGCCCTGAGCCTTCAACCCCTAAAGCCCAGCCCAACAACGCCCAATTCGCCCAGCCCAATGACCCTGGGGATAACCAGCCTAAACTCCTATCAGCCTTGGGTTTGCGCGCCCCGATCGCCCCCTCAGTTCGGGAACCCGTACAGATCGGCGCGTTGTCAGAGCCATGGGTCTCCAGTAAATTAGCACTCGTGTGGAGGGAGTGCTAAAAACGTGCCGCGCCCGATCGATTGACCCCAGATTTTGACCCAAAATTTGGGCACTGCGATCGCCCCGCGCCACCGTTGCTCCCCACTCACAAACCATTGGTCTAGCTTTCTAAACCCAACCACTGGAGACAGTTTTCGTATGGCAGCCGTATCGTTGAGCGTATCGACCGTGACTCCCTTGGGCGATCGCGTGTTGGTGAAAGTCGCCGCCGCTGAAGAAAAAACCGCAGGCGGCATCCTCCTGCCCGATAACGCCAAAGAAAAACCCCAAGTTGGCGAAGTCGTGGCCGTTGGCCCCGGCAAGCGCAACGACGATGGTAGCCGCCAAGCCCCCGAAGTCAGCCCCGGCAACAAAGTGCTCTACTCCAAGTACGCTGGCACGGACATCAAGCTCGGCGGCGAAGATTACGTCCTGCTCTCTGAAAAAGACATTTTGGCGGTTGTCGGCTAATTAGCCCTACCGGAGCCGTCTCGATCGAACCCCGATTGAACCGACGCTTCTAAACGGTTGGTCGGGAGCCGATTCGTCCAGCACGGCTCGATCGCCCGCAGCCCCAACCCTCAAACCGGTTGTGCCGCAACCCCCCTAACCCCATTCTCAATCCTCACAGGCAGATCATGGCTAAGAAGATTATCTATAACGAAAACGCCCGTCGTGCCCTCGAGCGCGGTATGGACATCCTGGCCGAAGCCGTCGCCGTCACCTTGGGCCCCAAAGGCCGCAACGTGGTGCTCGAAAAGAAATTTGGCGCACCCCAAATCATCAATGACGGTGTGACGATCGCCAAAGAAATCGAACTAGAAGATCACGTTGAAAACACCGGCGTGGCCCTGATTCGCCAAGCGGCTTCCAAGACCAACGACGCAGCGGGCGACGGCACCACCACCGCCACCGTGTTGGCCCACGCGATCGTTAAGGAAGGCCTGCGCAATGTGGCCGCTGGTGCGAACGCCATCACCCTGAAGCGCGGTACCGAAAAGGCCGTGGCTTACTTGGTTGATCAAATCAAGGCCCACGCTCGCCCCGTGCCCGAAAACGACTCGAAGGCCATCTCCCAAGTCGCTTCGATCTCGGCTGGTAACGACGAAGAAGTCGGCCAAATGATTGCTGACGCGATGGGCAAGGTCGGCAAGGAAGGCGTAATCTCCCTGGAAGAAGGCAAGTCGATGACGACTGAGCTGGAAGTCACCGAAGGGATGCGCTTCGACAAGGGTTACATCTCGCCCTACTTCGCCACCGACACCGAGCGGATGGAAGCAGTGTTGGATAACCCCTTCATCCTGCTGACCGACAAGAAAATCACCCTGGTGCAAGACCTGGTGCCGATCCTGGAGCAAGCCGCTCGCGCTGGCAAGCCCCTGCTGATCATCGCTGAAGACATCGAGAAGGAAGCCCTGGCAACCTTGGTGGTGAACCGTCTGCGCGGTGTGCTGAACGTGGCCGCTGTGAAGGCTCCTGGCTTCGGCGATCGCCGTAAGGCCATGCTCGAAGACATCGCCATCCTCACCGGCGGTCAACTGATCACCGAAGATGCGGGCCTGAAGATCGACAGCACCAAGCTGGAGCAACTGGGTCAAGCCCGCCGGATCACGATCACCAAGGACACCACCACGATCGTCGCCGATGGTAACGAAGCCGAAGTGAAGGCCCGTTGCGAGCAAATCCGTCGCCAAATGGACGAAACCGAGTCGTCCTACGACAAGGAAAAGCTGCAAGAGCGTCTGGCTAAGCTGGCCGGCGGTGTGGCAGTGGTGAAGGTTGGCGCAGCCACCGAAACCGAAATGAAGGATCGCAAGCTGCGCCTGGAAGATGCCATCAACGCGACCAAGGCTGCCGTTGAAGAAGGGATCGTGCCCGGTGGCGGTACGACCCTGGCGCACTTGGTTCCTAGCCTGATCGAGTGGGCAAACGCCAACCTGAAGGACGAAGACCTGACCGGCGCGCTGATCGTGGCTCGCGCCCTGACGGCTCCCCTGAAGCGGATTGCTGAAAACGCCGGTCAAAACGGTGCAGTGATCGCCGAGCGCGTGATGGAGAAGGACTTCAACGTGGGCTACAACGCCGCTACGGGTGAATACACCGACATGTTTGAAGCCGGGATCGTTGACCCCGCCAAGGTGACCCGTTCGGCGCTGCAAAACGCGGCTTCGATCGCCGCCATGGTGCTGACCACCGAGTGCATTGTGGTTGACAAGCCCGAACCCAAGGAAGCGGCTGGCGCTGGCGCTGGCATGGGCGGCGGCGACTTCGACTACTAATCACCAACCGCGTGAGACAGAGGAAGGGCGATCGCCCTTCCTCAAAACCACAACCCCCGATTCAACTGGTTCTGATGAACCGAGCTGGATCGGGGGTTTTTGATTGCACTGGATTCCACCGTGATGGAATTGTCCGGGGCAAGCGCGACGGAATCGTCGGGAGCAAGGGGCTTAAGCCCCTTGTCTGTCAGGGGTTGACGGGCTGAGAGGTTGAAGGCTGAATCACGGGTTACGGATCGAGGTTGTCGATCCGATCGCCCGCGGCCAGTTGCACCACGATTGGTTTGCCGCCTTCGGTGTGGTGGCGATCGGCCCATTCCCGCAGCACTTGATCCAAGTCCGCCATGGCCGCGCCGATCTTGTCCGGGGCAATGTCCAATTCTTCGATCGCCCGCATCGACTGCTCCCGCTCGGGATAAGCCGCCCATTCCCGCAACAGCCGGAAATAGGTGGCCGTATCCTCAACGGCCGTGTAGCTGCGGGCTTCCGAGTCCTTGGGTGTCCAGTAGGATTCGCGCACCAGCGCATAGAACGGCATCCCCCAGGGCGAATCGAGCCGCAACACCGTGCCCGAGTGCAACAGTCGCCGCTTGATATGTTCTGTGAGGGCCTCGCTCAGGGGCATTTGCTGCTCGATCGGGAAATGCTCCTGCGATCGCCGATGTAGAAACTCGATCGTCTCCATAAACTGGAACGAGTTCAGCACCAGCGCCTCAGGCAAATCATCCGGCAGCTTGCGCTCCAAATATTGCTTTTCTTCACCCGTCAAACTCGTGCCCGGAATGCGCGGCAAGCCCGGTTGCCAGGGGAAACGCTCCATCCACACCGACGGCAACTGAATCAAGTAGCGCGGTTCCTGAGACCCCAGCAGCCGCAGCAGCTTGCCCTCCGTCAGGGCCTCGCGCACCTCTTCGACGATCGCCTTCACCCGTTTGGGTTCGATGTGGTGCAGGTAGCCCGTATGGCGCAGGTTTTGGCCCTGCTCCAGGTAGGTCAAATAAATCGCGCATTTTGCTGCCGTGGCCGCCGCATCCAAAAAAGCACCGTGCCGGTGGCCGCCGGTGCGCATGGCGCTGAAGGCGAGAAACAGCAAAATGCGATCCATCGCGCCTGCGCTGATGCGCTCGATTAGATCGCGATCGCTCAGTGGCGTGGTTTCCGTAGCACGGTGAGATCCTGAACCCAAAGCTGGTAACCCTCAATTCAGACCAAATAACGCTAGGACGGTGTTGGGTGATCGCCCAATCGTGAATCAATCAATCGTGAATCAATATTCAACTAGTCAATGCCCAATCAGTGCCCAATCAGTAGTGCTGCTGTGCTCGGCGATCGCCTGGATTCTCCGAGCGGGGCCGTGACTGAATCACAGGCATTTACGCTAACCAGGCCCTTGCACCCTAGTTATGGCTGCGAGAGTTATGGCTGCGAGCAATTAGTGCGATCGGCAACCCATAGGGGGCTACCACCCGGATGGGTCTGTGCCCCATGGCCTTACAACTTAACACCCCATCAGGCGTTGCCGAACCCCCTCGGCAATCCTTTGACCCAAATATTCAGGAATCAAGCTCTCATTGGGGCCCAGCAGATACAAAATCAACCGCGTTCGCCCCCGCCACACCAACAAATTGGCATTCACCACCAGCAAGTCCTCTTGCCAAATGGCGTACATCACTTTGTAAAACAACCCCGGCTGGTTATCCGCTTCGATCAGCAATGCCGGCAGGTGAAACACCGGATCGACGTAGAATTCTGTTTCCACCTGCTCCAACCCCGCATCGAGGTTGAACTCCACCGCCAGCATCTCTTCCACCTCAAAGTGACCCGCCAAGGCTTCCCGAATGGCACGGCAGACATTTTCTGAGGTTTTGGGCGTGAGGGCCTTGCTGCCACGCGACACCACCAGCTTGATAAACACCAGCATCGGCGGGTGAATTTGCCCATAGAGGCTCAAGCTGTGAATCGTCAGCCCGTAGGCCGCCAGCACCCCGAAAATATCGCTAAGAAGGAAAGACTGATTACGGTAGGCAAAGTGCAGGGCGCTTTTGCTACCTTCAGGCTTCAGCTCAATCACAGCCTGACGAGTCTTATAGAGCTGGTAGGCCAATCGCAGATTCTGAAGCTGAATTTCGCTGCTGACAAACTGCTCGTAAAACTGCGGAAAGGCGCGGTTGAAGCGCTTGAGCAAGTCGAGCGTTGAGGGCTTGAGGCCCGAACTCATCCCGGATGTTACCGCACCTGCCACCGTGTTTTTACCGCTACTAGCGCGCCAAGTCCATCATAAGAACAGTTTGGGTGCGTGGAAACCCCTAGGCGAATGCAGATTGTTGGCGAATTGTTGGCGATCGGAACTTGGCGAGAGAGAATCGGTGGGCGTGGGTCGTCTGGGGGTTGGGACAAAATTTGGGGGCGATCGCGCCGCTAGTGTAGGTTGTGACGTACGGTTGCGGTCAACCCGTGGCAAAATAAAGCGTGATTGCCCTGTGATTCAGTGGGTAGGCGAGTTCAGTTCGATTGGTAAGACGAATTACAAGGCTCACATGGGGTTCTGGAAGAGCTTATTTGGAACGCAGGACGATCGCCCGGCCGCCATGGCTGAGGCGACCACCGGCTATTGGCCCCTAGAAAAAGATCCCCAAACGGGCGAAACTCGAATTTTTTTCAGCACCAATCAAGACATCGACCTCTACGACCTCGAAGAACTTTGTGACGCTGTCGGTTGGGCGCGCCGTCCCCTGCGGAAGGTGAAAAAAGCGATCCAGCACAGCTTCTTGGTGCTGTCGATGTGGGAGCAGCGCGGGGCCAAGCGCCGACTGATTGGGTTTTCGCGAGCCACATCTGACCACGCTTTCAATGCAACCGTGTGGGACGTGGTGGTGCACCCCGAATTTCAGGGACGCGGGCTGGGCAAGGCTTTGATGCGTCAAACCATCGATCGCCTACGCCGGGAGGACATCAGCAACATCACGCTCTTTGCCGATCCCCATGTGGTCGAGTTTTACAAGAGCCTGGGATTCATGCCCGACCCTGAAGGGATTAAGGGTATGTTCTGGTATCCCGACTAGGCTGCGTCATCTGCCATTAATACCGATCGTGGGGCAGCAAGGGGCTTAAGCCCCTTGTTACGACAGTTGTGCGACTAGTAGCGCGGCAAGCTTATTTTGATAGGTTAAATCAAATAACTATTGCCATCTCTAGATCGTTAGGCAGCAAGGGGCTTAAGAAATCAAATCGTTAGGCAGCAAGGGGCTTAAGCCCCTTGTTACGACGACTAACTTCGCGACTGTGACCCACTAAATTAAGGCAGCTGCGCTATTAGGCTGGTTACGCTGCCACCTTTCCCAGGTGCTTAACCGGGTAGCGAATCCAACAGCGCGGTTAACATTCGGCGCGGGTCGGCTTTGAATTTGACGGCGAGCAGGCCGAGCAGGCTACTGCTGCCCACACCCAAAAACCAGCCCGCAACGGGCCAAGGCACGTCGGTCACGCCGTAACAGTAGAGTGCGGCGAAGGCCAGACCGACCAGGCCAATGCTCGCGCCACCCCAAAATCGCTGCCTCGCCGTGAGAGTTGGGTCGAGATCGGGTTGAGGTTTCATCGGTTTGCTCTGTTGCTGATGGTGTTGGCAGCCATACTCGATGGGGCTGACTGGCCCTTCCAGGGTAGCCAGCCTCAGCTCAGGATCGGATGCGGTTGGAGTCGGGATTTCCGCCAGCCCAAAGATCTCCCGATCGCCTCGCAATATCGGGAGCGGCAACTGGGCGATCGAGGCTGAATTAAAGTAATCCCAAATCGGCGGCGACTCGGTGGGCACAGGCAAACCCCGAAAAAGCCACCGCATTCAAGCCCTGACCGGGGAAGGTGCTGTCACCCACGCAGTAGAGGTTGGGGACGGCGGTGCGATTAAAGGGCATGGTCAGCAAACCGGGTAGCTTGCGGGTGGGAATCGGCCCATAGGAACCATCGATGCGGCCCAAGAATCGGCGGTGGGTGCGCGGTGTGCCAATTTCGATGTAGTCGATCGCCTCTTCTAGGTTGGGGATGATCGGGGCCAGGCGATCGCGCAGGTCTTTGGCCTTGGCTTGCTTTTTGGCGGCGTATTCGTTGGGCGACAAGTGCTGCCAATCGCTGATCCAAGCGGGTGTAAAAACGTGCAGGATGTGGTGATCGGGCGGGGCCAAGTCCGGGTCGAGCAGGGTGGGAATCGACACAAACACCGTGCCATAGGCCTGTTCCATGTTGTCCCAGTGATCAACCAGGATGTGGTGGCATTCGATGCCGGCCGGCAGGGCATCGGCCCGCACGCCCATGTGCACACTGAGGAAGCTGGGGGATTTTTGGTAGCGCTCTTGCCAGCGATCTTCGTCGATCGGTTGGTCGCGATCGAGCAGCTTGCCAAAGGTGTCCCAGCGGGTAGCATTTGACACAATCCGCTTGGCCCGCAGGGTTTCGCCCGAGGCCAGCTTCACCCCCACGGCCCGCCCGCGATCGGTCAAGATTTGCGTCACCCGCGCTTTATATTGAATCCGGCCGCCGTGGCTTTCGAGGCCATCCACCAGCTTTTGGGCGATTTGGCCCACGCCGCCTTTGGGGTAGTTGATGCCGCCGTAGTGGCGATCGCTAAAGACCATGCCCCCATTGATCGCCGGGGTCAGGTCGGCTGGCACCACCGACCAGCAATAGCATTCGATGTCGATGAATTTCAGCAGTTCGGGATCGCTAATGTAGCGGCGGGCGATCGCCCCGACATTTTGCGGCAAATATTTGACCAAGCCCAAACAGGCCAGCGGGTTTTGGAAAAACACCCGCATCAGGTAGCGCAGTTCTTCTAAAGACAGCAGCTCCATCGCGTTTAGGCAGTTAAAAATCGCCCAGCATTCGTCATAAAACTGGCGGATGCCCTGGCGCTCGTGGGGGAAGCGATCGCCCAGCTCTTGCAAAAACTGCTCGTAGTCCCGATGGACTTTCACCTCCAAATCATTGGGCAGGTGGTAGTGAATTTGCACCGGGTCGGGGATCGTTTCGATCGACTGACCCACGGCGGCTAGGGCACGGGTCAGCAAATTGGTCGTGCCTTGGTTGCCAAAGCCAAAGATCATCGATGCGCCCACATCGAAGCGATAACCGGCGCGATCGAAGTATCCGGCGCTGCCCCCAGGAATCAGGTAGCGCTCAAGCACCAATACCCTGGCCCCCTTGGCGGCCAATTGGGTGGCGGTGACTAGGCCGCCAATGCCGGAGCCAATCACGATCGCATCCCAATCGTGGGACAGGTCACGGGCGGTGGATTGGGGCTGGGGGGTGGGGCGATCGAGGATGGTCATGGCAGCAGCACAAACGGATGAGCAATGGGCGGGGCGGCCCCATTCGAGTCTAACTGAGTGTTGCACTTGGGAAGTCTCGCAGGTCTGGATGATTGGCTGGGGCCGAATGCGCGTGATGGACTCGGTGGGCGATCGCGGGTTTGGTGGGTCCAGTGATCGCCGCTGATCGCCGCTGCTGATGCTGGGAAGTCATGATTCAGAGCATTTATGGAGCATTTATGTATATCTATTCTCAATAAGCTACGAATAGCTGCAAATAGCTGTAACCCTTGGCTGGCGAAGCAGTCAGGGAAAATCGGCTAAAAAGGAAAATCGGCCAAAAAAAAGGACTAATCCGCAAATGCTGATTAGCCCCACCCGCCGTTTACTAGAGAGAAGAACACGCTCAAAAGAATAACTCTTACTAGAAATTCTTGTCAACTGTCTTGCAACAAATTCTCAGTAATCAAGCAACAACGCTGGGCTGCGGTTGGCTAATTGCCTAGGGAAATCAGCGCCCAAACCATCGGTGGTCAAGGCGTATCGCTTTGTTACCTAGGTCACAGATTCGGTTCGTGGCGACAACCGAACCGGGTAGAATCATCCTGACTTGGCGCGATCGCCCCTCGCCAGACCTGTGCAAGCGACGATCGGCCCCAACCCTTTTTCCTTTGTCCCATGCCTCTGCAACTTCGCGTGTATGTGCCGCCGCATCCCCTGATTCAGCATTGGCTGGGCGTGGCGCGGGATGCACAAACACCGCCAACCCTGTTTCGCAGTGCCTTGGCGGAGTTGGGCCGCTGGCTGGCCTACGAGGCCGTGCGTGAGTGGCTGCCCACCGAAGATGCGTTGGTGGAGACCCCCTTGGGCAGTTGTCCGGCCACGTTCATTAGCCCCGAAACGCCGATGGCCGTAGTGCCGATTTTGCGGGCGGGTTTGGCGTTGATGGAGGGGATTTTGCCCGTCGTGCCCTTGGCTAGTGTTTATCACTTGGGGCTGGTACGGAATGAGGAAACCCTGGAGCCGTCTTGCTATCTGAATCGGCTGCCGGAGCAGTTTCCTGAGGGGGCGCGGGTGTTGATTTCAGAGCCGATGTTGGCCACGGGCGGCTCGATCGAGGCGGCGATGAAGGAGCTGACCCAACGGGGCCTGACACCGGAGCAAATTCGGATTATTTCGATCGTGGCGGCTCCCCCGGCCTTGCAACTGCTGAATCAACAGTTTCCGGGCTTGGTGGTGTACACGGCGACGATCGATGAAGGTGTAAATGAGCGCGGCTGGATTGTGCCGGGCTTGGGCGATGCGGGCGATCGGGCCTTTGGTACGTTTTAGGCAGGGTCGGATTGGGCAGAGTCAGATTGGTCAGGGTCGGATTGGGCAGAGTCGGATTGGGCAGAGTCGGATTGGGCAGAGTCGAATGATTCGCAGCGATCGCGGTGGGAAATGTGGATCACCGGGAAATGTGGATCACCGGGAAATGTAGATCGCTGGGAAATACTGCGGATCGTGAGCAAAGGCTGGCGCTCGGCCGCCACGGCCAATCAGTCACGATGGATTACTCAAGAAGCAAGCAACGAGGCAAGGTAGGTTATGGCCAACCGAGATGGGTTTGGGAGTGGATTTTTTTGGGGTGCTTTGGTGGGCGGTGTGGTGGGCGGCCTGTTAGGAACTGCCCTTGCCAGCCGTGGCCAGGATGAACTCACGGAGGGTGGCGGCGCGACGGAAGGCGATCGCCCTGAGCCAGATCCCTTGAACCGCCCGCGTCGCCGGCCGCGCTTGACGGCTGCGGAAAGTAGCGATGCCCGCATGGAAACGGCGCGCCAGGGCCTAGAAGACAAGATTGCCCAGCTCAACGACGCGATCGACGATGTGCGCCGCCAACTGGGTAGCCGCAACGGCCGCCCAGTTGCAGAAGCGCGCGAGAAGCCTTTGGCCGCCGATGAAGGCTAGGGGGGTCGTCATTTCCTGGGGGCAAGCTGAAACGGTTGATCTTCCATGCCCCAGTCGTTGTAACAAGGGGCTTAAGCCCCTTGCTGCCCCACGATCCACTAACGGTGGAATCAGGATTCCATCGTTCCCACGTTCAATGTGGGAACGATAAACCTGTTGAGCTTGCTGCGCGACTAAGATCGCGCCAAATCCAGGGCGGTGCGGAGTTGCCCGTCAGCTTCGGTCAACAAGGCCTCGGCCCGATCGCGATCGACCCCAGCCCAATGGATCAGCAGGGCGGCTTTGACCCGGTTGCCCGATCGATCCAAGAGCTGCTCGGCAGTGGGGCGATCGACCTCGGCCAAGTCGCGCACAATCCGCACAGCCCGATCGCGCAATTTGTCGTTGGTGACGGACACATCCACCATCCGATTGCCGTAGACCTTGCCCAGCTTGACCATGGCCCCTGTCGAAATCAGATTCAGGGCCATTTTGGTGACGGTTCCCGACTTTAACCGGGTCGAACCGGCCAAAATTTCTGGCCCCACCAGCAACCGAATATCGGCATCCACGGCTCCACCCGGCGGCGGCACTTGGGCGATCGGCACACAAGCCATAAAGATAGTTTTGGCTCCCCGTCGGGCCGCTTCGATCAAGGCTCCCTGAACGTAGGGGGTTGTGCCGCCGGCCGTGATCCCCACCACCACATCGCGATCGCCCACCGATCGCTCGGCCATGGCCGCTGCCCCATCATCAGCCCGATCTTCGAGCGCCTCAGAACTTTTGAGCAAAGCCGGTGCGCCCCCCGCAATAATTCCCTGCACCAGTTCGGGCGGTGTGCAAAACGTGGGCGGGCATTCCGAAGCGTCCAACACGCCCAGCCGGCCGCTAGTGCCTGCACCGATGTAGAACAGTCGGCCGCCACTGGTCAGGGCCGCTGCTGCTAGGTCGATCGCCTGGGCCAGGGGTTCCCGGGCCTGGGCGATCGCTTCGAGGGTTTTGGCATCCTCACGGTTAAATAAATCCACCAGTTCCAACGAGGACAGGCGATCGAGCGCCTCGCTGTTGGGGTTGGCCTGTTCGGTCAGCAAATGTCCCCGGTCGATCGCAGCAGCGCACATGGCAAACTCTCCCACCCAAACTCGGAAATTGTGTATCCCCCAACATATCGGACAACAGATCGGATAGGACTGACACAGGACTTGCCAAAACCCTCGCCCCTAGCCCCTCTTCCAAACAGGGCGCGGGGAACCGAATGCTGACTCCCCCTCTCCCAAGTTGGAAGCAGGGGTTGGGAAATGCGGATCATTGAGATTTTGCGTCATACCAATCTCGTGAATTGACGCTACTCCAGATGCTTACCCACCAAGGATTTCAGCGCAGAATTTGTAGCATTAGAATTTGTAGCATTGGCAATCGAAACTGGTATGAGTCCTATATGAGTCCCACTAGGAAACGATCGCACCTAGGAAATGTGAAAATGTCGAAACCATAGACCTCTTGCATCAATCAAGACCCTCACCCTAAATCCCTCGCCCAAGTCGGGCGAGGGACTTGTAGATCCGAAACGGGATCGCTGAAAACCTCAAATCCTGGCTCCCCTTCGCCCATCTTGGGAGCAGGGGTTGGAGGATGAGGGGCTGCTGGCTGATTCACGTAAGAAGTCTCATGACTGTTGATTAACCTCTGGCCTGGTTTTGGCCGACCCAGACACCGATCGCTAGACCTGGTGGGCAATCCAGTCGAGGCATAGCTCACGAAACCGATCGCCCCGCACTTCAAAGTTGGGGAACTGATCAAAACTGGCGCAGGCTGGCGACAACAGCACGATCGCCGCTGGGTGTCCCTGGGCCAGCTCCGCCGCGCGGGGAATTGCCCGCTCCAGCGTTTCGACAATTTCAGCGCGATCGTACCCCGCTCCCACCAACCGCTCATAAAACACCGAAGCCGCACTGCCAATCAACAACACCGCCGCCGCCCGCTCTTGGATCGCCGCAATCCAGGCCTGATCATCACCTTCCTTGGCCTCGCCCCCGGCAATCAGGATCGCGGGCTTGGCCACTGCCTTTAGCCCCACTTCCGCCGCGTCGTAGTTGGTGGCCTTGCTGTCGTTGATGAACTGAACCGATCGCCAACTGCCCACCCGTTCTAACCGATGGGCCACACCGGGAAAGTCGCGCACGGCCTGGGCGATCGCCTCGGGCGCAATCCCGGCGTAGTGAGCAGCGGCCACAGCCATCAGTAGGTTTTGGTGATTGTGGTTGCCGGTCATGGCCAGGTCGGCGGCCGGGACGATCGGCTGACCCGCCACGATCGCCCACCCATCGGCCAGCCAAGCACCGCGATCGGCATTGGCCGGCAAAGCAGCCTGACCTTGAGTGCTCGTCCAAATCGCGTTGGGATAGCGAGCCGGGCCCCGTTGCCGCAGGGCCGGATCATCACCATTCAAGATTTGTAATTCTGAGCGATCAAGCAGGCTGGCCTTAATCTCGAAATAGTTATCCAGCGTGTAGTGGCGGGCCAGGTGGTCGGGGGTAAAGGTCGTCCAGAGGCCGATTTTGGGGGACAGGGTGGCGGAGGACTCGATCTGATAGCTGCTGACCTCGGCAATAATCCAATCGATCGGGGGCGCATTGGGCACATCGGGCGCATCGGAGGGTAGGGCCAAACCACAGGCCGCCGTGCCAATGTTGCCGCCAGCGGGGGCGTTGAAGCCGGCCGCCTGGAAAATGGCGGCGGTCAGGGCCGTGGTGGTGGTTTTGCCGTTGGTTCCGGTGATCCCGACCCAGGGGCGATCGCCCAGGTTGCGCCAGGCCAGTTCCATTTCCCCGATCGTGTCGATGCCCAGTGCCCGGGCCCGGGCCAAGCCGGGGCTGTCCCAAGGCACACCGGGACTAACCACCACCAAATTGGGCAGCGGGGCGATCGATTCAGGATCGAAGTTGTCGCCCAACCGTACCGTAATCCCCGCCTGGGTTAAAGCCGCCTCAACGGGAGCCAGCTGATCGCCCTGGCCGCGATCGCTGACCGTAACTTGCCAGCCCTGGGTCGCCAGCAGCCGCGCCGCCGTCTCGCCCGATTTGCCCAAACCCACTACCCAAGCCCTTTGCACGATCGCCTCTCCCTAGCCAAACTAGCCAACATCTCAGCCACAGCGGAACTATTATCAACCGCTGTTAGGGGATCTCGATCGGCTGTCCCTCACGGGTATAAACCGCGATATCCCATTGACCACTCCGCTCAATTTCAAAGACGATCCGGCTACCGTCGGCGCTGATTTGTGGATTGCGGGTTTCCAGTTGCAGGGTTTGGGTCAGGTTGCGCAGTTGGCGATTGGGGCGATCGTATAGATAAATATCGGTGCGGCCTTGGCGACTGGCAGCAAAGGCGATCCAGCGGCCATCTTCGGAAATGCTGGGGCTGGCGGCGATCGTGTCGAAGGCGTTTAGCTCCGGCAGTTCCACCATCCGGCGATCTTGGATGTCATAGAGCAACAGATCCTGGCTACCCCGGCGATCGGACACAAACACCAGCCACCGACCGGCCAAGGCTGGGCTGTTTTCGCCAAAGGCGCTGTTCAGACTGCTGGGGTTGGTTCCTCCTGGATCGGCCGGAAAGCTAACTAACCGCCCGGATGCACAGCCGCCCAAGCCCAAAAGGATGACGCTCCACCACCAACTCGATCGCCCCATTCCCGATCGCCCCATTCCCGATCGCCCCATTGTGTTCTGTTGCTCTGTTCAGTGAAAAATTACTCGATCGCTAGTAGCTAGGGGATGTCATCATTTTCTGGAACGACTCTGAAATCATCGATTTTCCATGCCCCAGTCGTCGTAACAAGGGGCTTAAGCCCCTTGCTCCCCACGATTTGCTAACGGCAGCATCAGGGTTTCAGCGCATCAGTAGCGCATCAGTAGGGTGGGCACTGCCCATCACTCCCCCATAAATCGGAACTGACTTTCAGACCACAGTTCCTGAGCTTGGATGCAATCATGCTGCTTTCGTATTGGTTGGTGGGCACTGCCCACCCTACTTGCTCAACCCAACCTACAGGACTACGTGCCTCAACAAACCTACGGGATTAGACTACGGATTGGTGGGGCTGATGGGTTAGGGCAGCAGTTTTTTGAGGGCGAGCAGGGATTCGGCATTCAGGGTGACGCGCACGGCTGCCCCGGCGATCGCATCGGTGAGGGTCAGCAAACAGCGTCCCTCGCCCGTGGCCACCGTGGCAGTGGGATTGGTGAGGTCGATCGTCTCTAGACGCGCTTCGGGCTGACCGACCCGAATCACCAGATCATTTTGCGACTGGGGATAGATAAACAGATATTGCCCATTCGCCGAGAGCTGGAGGGTTTGGGGGCGCGTGCTGCGTTCCACATCGCTGCCCTGCTTCCGGTAATAAAGCGTGATTCCCCGCAGGTCGAGATTGCTGATCACAAATTCTTCGTCAAACCGCTCGGCTTCCCAGTCGAGGGCGGCAGGATCGGTGGTGCGATCGATCAGCCGCTGTCGCCAAGTGACGGGCTGGCCCGACAACCCGATCCACCATTGACGGATCGTTTCAAAATAACTAGGATTCTGCGGGTCGGTGCTGCCGTAAGTCCAAACTGCACTGAAAGGTTGCACGGTTTCGATTCCAATTTTCAACAAAGCTGGCGGCATGGGGGCGATGACGGCCATCGATCGCCCTCCGGCTCCTCAAGCCCTTCCTGCGATGAACTTGCCGCTTGTCTACCATCCCGATTATGTCGCGCCCTTGCCACCGGGTCATCGGTTTCCGATGCAAAAGTTTGCAAGGCTCTACGACCTGTTGCGAACGGACGGCACGGCCGATCCTGAACAGTTTCACCAGCCCGATCGCCCGCCCCAGGCTTGGCTTGAGCTGGTGCATGATCGAGCCTATGTGGAAGCCTATTGCACGGGCACGCTTGACCCCAAGGCCCAGCGCCGAATTGGGCTGCCTTGGTCACCGGCCCTTGCCAATCGCACTCGGATTGCGGTGGGCGGCACGGTGCTGACGGCGCGGCTGGCTCTGGAGCATGGGTTAGCTTGCAACCTAGCGGGCGGCACGCACCATGCTTTTCCCGACTTTGGATCGGGGTTTTGTATCTTCAATGATTTGGCGATCGCGGCGCGGGTGTTGCTCTCGGAAGGGCGGGTCGATCGAATTCTGATTGTGGATTTAGATGTGCATCAGGGCGATGGCACGGCTTGGATCTTTCGCGATGATCCGAGAGTGTTTACCTTTTCGATGCATTGCGAAATTAACTTTCCGGCCCGCAAGCAGGCCAGCGATTTAGATGTGGCCCTGCCGGAGGGGATGGAGGACGATGATTATTTGCAAACGCTCGATCGCTTCTTGCCCGATCTGCTAACCCAAGTGCGGCCGGACTTGGTGCTCTACGATGCGGGCGTTGATCCCCACGGTGGCGATTTGCTGGGCAAACTGGCACTGACTGATAGCGGCATCTTCCGGCGAGATATGCAGGTGCTGATGGCTTGTATGGCAGCCCGAGTGCCCGTGGCCTGCGTGATTGGTGGGGGCTACTGCGAAGACTTGGCCGCCTTGGTCGATCGCCATGCGCTGGTGCATCGGGCGGCGGCTCAGGTAGCCCGATGCTATCGGCTCTAGTAGCGTGACATCCTTAAAAGTAGCTAGTAGCTAGTAGGTTGGGTTGAGGCACGAAACCCAACACCAGCAAGCTCTGCACGGATCGCGTTGGGTTTCGCAAGCTCTACCCAACCTACTGGTGTAAGGCGATCGCCCAGCTCCCAAAACACCAAGTGGTCGATCACGATCAGCGCGATCGACCAGCAAATCATTTAATGATTGAGGTGATTTGATTGAGGTGATTTGATTGGGGTGATTGGGATGTAATTAGGGTGAAACTGGAATTAGGGTGAAACTGGGGCTGCGGGTTGCAGTCTTAGATCGAGGTCAGTAGGCGCGGGCCTTGCACAGCTACACGGTATTCTTCCACCTTGTCGTTGTATTCGATCGGCAGCACGGCCACCACGTTTTCGTGGGGACGGGGAATAATCACCCAGGATTCAACCACACCGCCAAACACGTTCTCGGCGGCGGCAATTCCCGCTTCAACGGCTTGCTTCACTTCGGCCACTTCGCCGCGCACATTCACATTAAAACGGGCGCTCCCCACGCGGATGTAGCCCACGAGGGTGACGCGCCCGGCCTTGACCATTGCATCGGCGGCAGCCAAGACGGCGGGGAAGCCTTTGGTTTCGATCGAGCCTACCGCGTGGGCCATGGGGCGCTCTCCTAGAAAAGCCTAAATCTAAAGATGATGGGAGTGACAGAACACCTGGGTCTGTGACGCTGGCATGGCCACACCAAGTAGCCGAGCTTTGCACAAACTCGGGTTGAAGTGGCAGCCATTGGAGGTCTACGCAACTCAGGTTCCACGCAACATTGTACGGGCGATCGGTGCTTGTGGCGGCCTTGGTTTCGGCTGCGGCCTTCAGGGAGGGGCGATCGACCCATTGAAATTTGCAATGACAGCTATTAATCTGACGGGCCCGCCTCCCTTGGCCCTAGCGTTGGGGCACAAGATCGGTTTGCAAGGCGGGTAGCTCGGAGTAAAGACAAAAGGCATTTTTGCCCAGACCCTTGGCGGCGAACATGGCTGTGTCGGCATATTCCACTAGGCGATCGCTGCTTGTCCCGTCGCTAGGAAATAGGGCAATGCCGATGCTGACGGTGACTTGGCAGGTTTGCCCTTCGATGCAATAGGGCTTGCTGACGGCGTTGAGTAGCTTTTGGGCCACGCAGGCGGCCACCTCTGCTTGGGGGATGGCAGGCAACAAGGCGACAAATTCATCACCACCAAAGCGGGCGATCGTGTCGCTGCCACGCAGGTTTTGGGTCAAGCGCTGGGCGCATTCAATCAAGAGCAAGTCGCCGGCCCGGTGGCCGAGGGTGTCGTTGACGGCTTTGAAGCCATCCAAATCCAGATACAAAATCGCCCCCACAAAGGATTCTTCGCAGGATTGCTTGAGGGCAAACGTCAGGCGCTCATAAAAATATTTACGATTGACCATGCCTGTCAAGCCGTCATGACGGGCTTGGTATTGCAGCACATCATGGGCTAGTTCGAGTTGCTCAGTGTAGTCGCGCAGTTCGGCGGCGGTGCGGCGCAGTTCGGCTTCGGCCCGCTGCTGTTCGGTAATATCCCGGATCACGCCGACCAGAAAGCGGTTGTTGGCCCGATCGCAGTGGACGGTGCGTTTGGTGGCGACTGTGCGATCGCGCCCGAAGGCATCGGGCCAGGCTAGTTGGTTTTCCCAAGGCCCAGGGTGGGTCAGCGCGCGCTCATCTTCCTGGGCGATCGCCTGGGCTAGATCCGGCGGCAACACCTCATGGGCAGTGCGCCCCACCAGTTGAGAGGCCCCCAACCCCACGAAGCTACAAAAGGCTGAGTTGACTGCAATCCACCGCTGGTCGCAATCTTTCACAAAAATTGGCTCGGGAATCGCTTCTAGCACTTGTTGAAAAAAGACGGTGGAGCGGATTTGTTCGCGCTGACGTTGCAAGGTGGCGATCGCCAGGCTGCCCGCCCCCAATAGCATCCCCATTCCCGTTGGCACCAGCGGGATCCACCAGCCCCCAAGGAAGCTGCCAACCGTGATTGCCCCCATAGCCCCGATCGCCAACAGCAGCTTGCCGACCACACGCCAGATCGATCGCCGGGATTGGACTACCCGGGCCGCCACCGCGATCCACAGCACGACCCACAACCCCTCGCTCCAATCGGGCCAAGTACGCATGGGCGATCGGCCATTCAGGGCGGAGTCCAGCAACTGCTCGATCGCCTGGGCCTGCAACTCCACCCCAAACACTGGCTGGGCGGAGGCCTGCCCCTGGCTGCTGTAGGGCGTGTAGGCATAATCCTTGAGGCTTTCGGTCATCGCCCCAATCAGCACAATCCGCCCCCGCAGCCGCTCAGGGGGGACACGACCTGCCACCACATCGCGCCACCACACTACGGGCGTGGTGCCAGCGGGGCCGCGCCAATCGGCCAGGACTTGATAGCCGGCTGCATCAATGCCGCTGTAGCCGCCACTGTTGGCCTTCAGGGGCGACAGTCGCAGCCGACCCAACTGCAACTGCTCAGGGCGATCGGTCACTTGCAGCTCAATCTGATGGCGTTTTTGCAAGTACAACTGAGCCAGGATCAGCGCGAAGTTGCGATGCATGACGCGCTGGCCGGTTTTGGGGTCGGTTGTCCACCAATAGAGCACGTGGCGGCGGATACGGCCGTCGGGGTCAACGATGATGTTGTTGAAACCAGCCCGATCGCTCTGGGCTAAGGCAGGCGGGGGGTTGACCCCTTTTTTCTCGGCATCGGGAATCAGAGTGATGCCGACGATCGGGACTTTTTCCTGACTCAGGAGGCGATTGAGGGCCAATTGCCCACGACCGATCGAAAAGTCCCGATAGATATCCAGGCCAATGGCGGCAGGTTCAGCGGCCACCAACCGACTGAGCAGTTGACTGAGATCCTGATCGCTGGCGGGCCAATTGCCCAGGATTTGAATGTCCGGTTCATCCACACCCACAATCACAACCTGATCGCTGGGGGGCAGGGGCGATCGGGCGATCGTTAGCCAGTCATAGGCTGCTAATTCGGCTTGCTGTAGCCAGCCTAGACCCCGGGCTAACAGGAGTCCACCAGCAATTGTGGCGACGATCGCCCAATCGGCTAAATGTCGGCTGTGACGGAAAAGTTGTTGAGCTCGCCATCGGCTCCATTGCTGCATGGTTGCCGTTGTCCTCCATGTGCGATCGCGCGGGGGCTGCCTTCAATTGTGCCAGTCGTGTTCCAGGGCAGAGGCCTGGCCAGCGCTGAAGGGGGTCAGTTTCGATCGCACCCTGAAAGGATGTCTGAGCAGTATCTTGCGGCCCAAACCGAGTACCAGTGGTCGTGGGGCAGCAGGGGGCCGAAGCTCCTTGTTTCCGTCGATCCGTGGGGCATACAAGGTGTCAAGTTTGCAGGGTATCAAATTTGCAAAGTGTCAAGTTTGGTTGCTCAGACATCCTCTGAGATATAGCAGAGGAATGGTAGATGCCACGATGCGCCACCACGCGCTCGGCGATCACAACTTACCCATACCGAGGGTGAGATCAAGCGGCGATCGGGGAGAGACATAGTGATTGGTGACCCAGGGGAGACGGCCATGGGCGGGAAGCGTGGCGATCGCTGCCGATCGGCCTAGCGAGCCTGACGCACCAGCCAGCGATCGAGCCAGCTTGTTTGTCGCCGTCGCCGCCGGCCCAACCGCTTTTGCCGAGAAGACTGGAGCGTTTCGTAGGCATAGGTTTGGGGGGCGCGCTCGACCCGCTCAAAGGTGCGACGCGGAATCACCGGCTCGCCAGCGGGTTGGGCCCACCAGACGGAAATAATGGCACCGGCTGCCCCACCAAAAGCCGCCAACAGCAACGCCGCCCAGATGCTGTAGCCCACCCCAACCAGGGCTAGCCACAAGAAGAAAAGCCAAATCAGACCTTTGAATAGATAACTCACGACTCGGGGATGGTAGCGATCGACGGTGGCGGCTGCAGAACCACACCGCCCATAGGGATATGAAGCTACTGCAACTTTAAGTCGCGGCTGCGGGCGGTGTCTACTGCCATCCCAACCACTGGCCAAGCGGAACCTGTAGCCGTGGTGGTCAGGATTGGGCGGCAGTTGGAGACGGTTTAGGCTTGGCTGGTGTCGATCGTCCGCAGCAGGGCCCGTTCGTTGGGACTGAAGGCCTCAAAAGCAGCCACCTGGGAAGCCAGCAACTCGGCCGTTGCGTCGGCGATGTCGCCCTGTCGTCGATCGAGCCGATCGCGCAGGACTTCGATCGGGGCGGTGCAATGGATCAGCTCGATCAGCACTTGCTGCTCGGTTGCCCCTTCGATCGCTGCTTGCCGCAATTCGCTGCGATCGTACTTGGCATCGAGAATCACCGTTTCGCCCCGACTGGCCAGATCCAGCCCCAATTGCAACAGGCGATCGTAGGTTTGGGCGGTCATCTCGGCGCTGTAGAGGGATTGCGGCCCCTTTCGATCCAGCGGCACACCGCCCAAATGCTTGCGCACTGCGTCCGATCGAATCTGAATCCCGTTGGTTTGGCGGGCCAACTGGCGGGCCACGGTGGATTTACCCGAACCAGACAGGCCACACATCACCAGCAGCTTGCCCGATCGCGCTTGGGCATAGCTGGCCGATTGGCGATAGTAGGCGGCGGCGCGATCGTGAGCAACAGCGCGATCGACCTCGGGAATCGCCGGATCATTCAGCAAAAAGGATGTGACCTTCGCCCGCACGTAGGATTGACGGCTCAGATACAACCGCAGCAGGGCCAACCCCGCCCAATCGCCCGATCGCTCCGCATATTCATTGACGAAGGCATTGGCCAGGTCAGCACGGCCGCGGGCCTCCAAATCCATCGCCAAAAATGCCACATCATAAATCGTGTCTACAAACCGGAACGGCTCGTTGAATTCGATGCAGTCAAACAGGCGGGGGCGATCGTTTAGCCAACAAATATTGCCGAGGTGCAAATCGCCATGGCCATTGCGAATAAACCCACCGGCAACCCGTCCATTGAAGAGATCCGCGTTATTCGCAAAAAAGTCCTCTGTCCAGCGTTGAGTTAAGTCAAATTGCTCTTGGGTTTGGGGGCCGCCAATGTAGCCCATAGTTTGCTGAAAGTTCTCATCAAAAGACACTTTGATTTGCGGAATTTCCCCAAAGGTGCTGATGTAGTCGCTGGTGGGAGCTGCGTGATGAAACTCAGCAACTACCCGGGCCAGTTCAATGATTTCCGTTTCGGCGACTTCCCCGCGATCGAATCGGGCACTCATCAAAGCATCTTGGGGAAATTGATGCATTTTGACGGCATATTCCACCGCCGGTTGTGCATCAGTGAGTTGGTAGGTGTCACCCACTTGGGCGATCGCCACCACCCCGGCATAAAGTTCCGCAGCGCCCCGTTGGTTGAGTTCAATTTCTCGATCGCAAAATTCCTTGCGCCGCTCCAACGTTGAATAATCTAAAAACCCAAAATTCACCGGCTTTTTGAGTTTGTAAACCCAATCGCCGGTCAAAAATACAAACGAAACATGGGTTTGAATTAAGGCGATCGGCTCTTGCACCGGGTGAGGATAAAACTCCGGCTGGAGCATCTGTTGCACCAAGGGCGGTAAGGTCGAATCCATGGGCGAAACTCCTGAGGGGTGGTAGTTGTCGGCGGGGCGGGTTTCAAACCTACCCCTACTGATTCCAAATACACTGATTTCAAATACAAAGTAGGGCAATCGAAACTCAATTGCCCTACCTATATTTCACGATGATCCTGTCAGATAGTTGGGAGCTTTAGCCCTTGGTGGCCAAGAAGCTGACGTGATAAACCAAAGTCGATTTCCAGGGGTGCTTTTGCACTTCTTGCAGCACCACGGAGCCTTTCCAGTCCAAATCGGCGATCGACAGTTCGATCGGGGTTTCGCGCACACGGGCTTCCCGCAGCATATAGCCCAAGTCACGGGCGTTAATCGTCAGCAGCACCGAGTTGGCACCATCGTGACCGTACAGGTTGGCAGGCACCAACCCTTCACGACGCAAAGCACCGGGCTTGCTACCTTCGGGGCGGGCTTTTGCTTCAAAAGAAAGGCTCATGGAATTAGCTCCTATTGTGGAATCGATCGCACTTAGTCAAGCAAGAATCGGCGGGCGATCGAGCTATCGTCGGCGTTGAAAGCCAAAGAATTCTAACAGAGATTAAACCCAAATTCCCCAATCTTGAGGAACGGTTTTCACACAATGGTTTTGATCGTTCCCGATCAAAACCGGGGAAAAATTGTCGTAGGGGCAGGTTTGAAACCTGCCCCCAAAGGGTCTATGGGTTTTACGACTAACCTTGACCGTTTTCGTACAGCAGGGCCCGCTTGGGGCCATGGATGGGGTCTTCAATGATGATGGTTTGATCGCGGCTGGCTCCCAAGGAAACGATCGCGATCGGCACATCCATCAACTCCGCCAAAAACTTCAGATAATCCAGCGCCTGTTTTGGCAGATCGTCTAAATTGCGGCAATTACTCGTGGAGGTTTGCCAGCCCGGTAGGGTTTCATAGATCGGCTGGCACTTGGCAAATTGGTGCGACCCAGCGGGGAAATGCTCGCAGCGTTGGCCATCAATTTCATAGGCCACACAGACTTTGATTTCCGCCAACTCATCCAGCACGTCCAGCTTGGTAATGGCCAGGCAGTCGAGGCCATTGATCCGCGCCGCATAGCGACCAATCACCGCATCAAACCAGCCACAGCGACGCTTGCGGCCCGTGGTCGTGCCAAATTCTGCACCCCGCTCACCCAGGTGTTCGCCCGCTTCATCGAGGGCTTCCGTGGGGAAGGGCCCTTCGCCAACCCGCGTGGTGTAGGCCTTGGCCACGCC